>NZ_CP151099.1:2500-627083 GCF_038096175.1 Nostoc sp. UHCC 0302 | reverse complement strand
GGTTTTGATTTTATATGCCTCTTTGGAGAAACTAGATAAGCGGTTACTAGAAGCAGCTGCTGATTTAGGCGCAAATCCTGTACAAACTTTTTGGCAAGTGACAGTACCGCAAATTTTACCGGGAATTGCTGCTAGTTCCATGCTTGTTTTCATCACAGGCTTAGGCGATTTTGTTGACCCAGAGTTACTTGGTGGTGCTTCTAGTATGACGGCGGCACGGTTAGTTTATAATCAGTTTCTGGGAGCAACTCAAAATTGGGGATTTGGTTCAGCTTTGAGTATGTCGTTAATTTTAATGGTCAGTATTGCGATCGCACTTTTAATTAAATTTGGCGAGGCTCCACCCAAAGTATAGAAATTTTTAGATAAAATCCAACTAATTTCAGCAAAGCTATCTACTGGCTACACAATTTATATACTGCTATTTTAAAGTACAGATGTAGTAGCATGACCGAGCTAATTTAGTGCATAAAACATCAAGACAATTTTCTTTTCTGTCTCTGTGTCGCGCCAGTTGCTACAACGGGGGGAACCCCCGCAACGCACTGGCTTCTCTGTGCCTCTGCGGTTTATTAATGCACTATTTTAATCCGGTCACGCCACTATATTTAAATTTATTAATTGCTGAATTTTTTGTTATTAAATATAGTTAACTTTCATGATTTGCAACTATGGTCAAATTGCTTATTTCATCTATAGTGCTATTAATTAAACTTTTAATTATAGATAAAAACTCATGTTCTAAATAAGGTTTGCTTAAATAAGCTTTTGCACCTAATTCTTGAGCAAGTTGACGATGTTTTTCAGCGCTGCGAGAAGTGAGAATCACTACAGGTATTTTTGCTAAAATTGGATATTGACGAAGATGGTTCAAAAACTCAAAACCATTCATCCGTGGCATTTCTAAATCGGAGACGATAACTTTAATTTCAGGATGTAAGTGTAACTTTTCTAAAGCTTCGACACCATTTTGTGCTTGTATAACTTGATAGCCAGATTTTTGTAGAGTCAGAGTGAGGGTTTGCCTAAGACTGATTGCGTCATCTACCACTAATACTGTTTTTGGGGTTTGATGATTTACTAAAAACTGACTTGGCTGAGTTTCTACAAAAGTTTTAGCAGTAGATGCAGCAAGTAACGGTGTAGATATAAAAGTATCTTCCGACATCGGTAATGCTTTTTTCTTTGAGGAATAAGCCGCTGGTAATGTCATAATATCAAGTGTTGCTTGCATCTCAGTAGGCTCACTTAGTAAAGCAGCATCAATTACTAAGATGAGATTACCATTGGCTAAACTACTACAACCATAAATATATTTTGGGGGAGCGATCGCATTTCCTAAAGGTCTAATTACCAACTCTTGTTCACCAATTATTTGGTCAACTTCTAAAGCAAAAATTCCTTGATTTCGCCGTAGCAAAAGCACTGGGTTCTTTGTTGCCTCTGTGTCACGAGTATTTGATATATTATTTAAATTCGTATTATTAATAAATAAACTGTTATAATCCATCAACTCTGAAAGTTGACGGAGGCTGACTATAGTTTCATCTCTACCTGTGTTGTAATGTAAAACTTTTTTACCTTCAAATTCCTTGGTTTGCTGCTCCGAAGGAATCAATATTTTTTCGATAGTGTCCAAAAGCAAGCCATAAACAACACCTCCCGCTTGAATTAGCATTAATTTATCTGTAGTCATAGAAAAAGGAATTTTAAGTATGAATGTTGTTCCTTGGTTGGGTAATGATTTAACTGAGATCGAGCCGTTGAGTACTTGCAACTGAGAACGTACAATATCTAAACCCATACCACGTCCAGAAATTTCACTGACTTTACTAGCAGTGGAAAAGCCAGGTAAAAATATCATATCTAAAAGTTCAGATTCAAGCGGTTGATAATAATAGCCTCTAGCTTCATCATCAGCCGATATGAGTTTAAGTTCAATAGCTTTTCTACGAACCATTTCTAGATTCAAACCTTGGCCATCATCCCGAACTTCAATAATAGTTTGACCACCCTGATGATAAGCGCAGATTTCAATTAAACCTTGTTCTGATTTGCCAAGCTGCTGGCGAACCTGTGGAGGTTCAATACCGTGGTCAAAAGCATTACGTACTAAGTGCAATAAGGGATCGTAGAGCTTTTCAGCGATCGCTTTATCTACCAGCACTTCTGTACCTGTAAGTTTCAACTCTACAAGCTTGGCATAAACGTTCCCCAACTTTTTCACCATCTGAGGAAAGCGATTCAGGATATTTTCTAAAGGTAACATCCGCGCTTCTACTAAATTATCAATGATGTTAAGTGTTAGGTTCTGTTTTTTATCACTAATTTGAGTAGCCTGTGTAAACAGTAAATCAAGGGATTCTGTGGTTTCTTGTAGTTGAAATGTTTCTTCTATTGCTTCGTGCAGCGTTAGATTAAATTCTGAATATACATCCATTTCCAAAGAGTCAAATTTCACACTCGTAAAATTTTGCGTGTTTTGTGATGTGAAATTTTGCATCTGTAGTGGCAAATCACGTAATTGATTTAAAGTTGCTTGGTGTCTACTAAGTTGTTGCAATAATTGTTCAAATATTTCTTGAAACTGTTCATCATACAAATTCCGCCGCTTTTGATAAATTAGTAACTCTCCTGCTAGGTAATTCAGACGTTGTAGTCCTTCTGTATCTACTCTAACAAATGAATGTTGGCGGCTGTTTTGAGTTTGAAAAGTCTGCGAGTTATCTTCTAATTTTTTATTGATTTGTATAACTGAATTAGGAACGGCTTGAATAACTGTTTCTGAAATATCTAAAGCGTCTTGCTCATCTTTCGATAACGATATTGCTGAAGAAACATCACTTGTAATTTGTTTATCAGACTGAATTATTGAAGCTTCCTCAGTAATATTTGCGCTAACATCTCCTCCCCAAATAGTATCTAGCAGACTATCAACAGTTAAAAGAGATTCAGTATTAGATATTTCTTTAATAACTAGTAGTGGTTGTAAATTTTGACTGTTAAACCAATTTTTTTCTTGAGCAGTAACAGGAGGATAGTTTTTATATTCTTTTGCTAATGTACGAATTTGCGTCTGTAATGTTTGGATTACTAAGATATAGCTATTATTTTTATTAATTGAGTACTGAAATTTAGCAACTGCAACCAAAATAATTAAAATAATACCTTGGCGATAAAGACGAAGGCTTTGGCTATCTTTTTCGTTTTGAATAAAATCAGTAAATTTTTTCAGCCAATCTTCAATATAATTAAGTATAATATTTTCTTCTAATATAGGAATTAGTAAATCTAAGCTAAGTTTCTCCTTAGATGTTCCCATTTGATGGTTAAACCAACCAAAAATATAGTTAAGTATTTTCAAATAAAACTTAGCATTGGTTGGTTTTACAGGCTCATTGTTAGCATCGCCAGATGTGGTTAAAAAGTAGTAAAATTTTTCTTTATTGCTACTAAATGTAGCAGCTAATGAATTATTTTGTATTTCTTCAGATAAACCATTACTTGACAAGTTAGCGAGTTTTTTTAAAGCAGGAGAAACTTCTCCACCACAAGTGCGATCGCCTGCTAGCACTCTTTTTTGCGCTTGCTTTAAATTAGCAAAAGCAATTTCTGCAATCTGTTGCACTTCAGTAGAGTTGACTTGCAATGCTGCTATAATTGCTTGGGCAATTTCTCCCAATCCAGGTAAATTTAAAGACTCTGCTAAACCCAAAAATACCTCAGCCTGATCCCTTAAAAAATTAACAAACTCAGTATTATCTATGATATTATTAATAGCTTCGACGAGATTTTCTAAGCGTTGCTGGACTCCCATTTCAAAGATAGACTGCACAATATCAAACCCCAATTCCGCAGAAGAGGGAATGTGAGTTTCATTTCCAAAAGCATCACCCAGTTTTTCTTGTAATTGTGCAAAAACTGAAGTTGCTCGCTGGAGAAGTTCTTCATGATTAACAGTACTTCCAATCAATTCGGTGTTTAGCGCTAGGCTAAGACACTCATAAGCTTGTAGTAAAATTGTTTGCAATTCACTATCAATTACGACATCTGGATTATATAAAGCCTTGAACGCATCTTCTAGTGAATGAGCTATCTTTTTAATTATCTCTAGCCCAACGTTAGCTGCTGAACCTTTAATTGTATGGGTAGCCCGCATTAAGTTATGCACTTTATTAATGCTATAACCTTCCAACAAACTAAACAGTTCTTGTTCAATAGTTTGCATTAGTTCTGGTACTTCCGCCAGAAAATAAATGTAGCCTTGCTCGCGAATTGTAGTATCTGTGATCATAATTAATAAGTGAGTGGGGATTGGGGAGTAGGGAGTGGGGAATATTGAAATTATTTATTCTCTACTCGCCTTATTCTGTAGAGAAAGAATCAGACCACGAAGTAGTCTTCGGACAGATTCACATTGCCTCAAAATTGGATTGACTGCTAGAGTGTCTGTAAGTCCAACTTTGCTTCTAGCTGATAGTAACAAGTGAGTTTCTAGCTCTTTGAGAGAGCCTTGTAAGATTAGAAGAAATTTTATATATTCTCCACGATACTCTCGTCCATAACCCTCCGCAATATTTGCTGGAATTGATACAGCTGCGCGACGAATCGGTGAAGTCATTCCGTAAAGTTCTTCTTTTGGGAATGCAATCGTTAACTGATAACAAGATTCGGCTAAATTCATACTTTCTTGCCAAACTTTTAAATCTTGATAAGAACGAATCTCACAATTTGTCATTCCCTACTCCCTATTCCCTACTTCCCACTCCCTATTTTTTACCTAATTGACTTTGAATTTACTCGCAGTTGTTAATAGCTCCTGCGCCATCCCTGATAATTCTTGGAAGACAATGGAAATTTCTTGAGATTCAGCAAAAGTTTTGTCAGCAATTTCTGCTACACCTTCCATTGAATTAGTTACTGTTACTGATTGGATCATTTGTTTTTGAGTTGCTTCAGTAATTCGCTCGATTAGCTGACTAATTTCAGCCGTTGCAGAAACGATCGCATTCAAGTTTTGACGGGTTTCACTAACAAGATTTGTCCCTTCTACCACCTGCTGAATGCCAGTTTCCATCGCCACTGCAACTTCTCCAGTTTCTGCTTGAATCTCTTGGACTAATTTTTCAATTTCGATGGTTGCGGCGGCTGACTGACGTGATAAAGAACGAACTTCGTCAGCTACAACTGCAAAGCCTTTACCATATTCACCTGCACGGGTAGCTTCAATAGCTGCATTCAGTGCCAGCACATTTGTCTGTGTGGCAAAGTTGCTGATCAAATTCACTACTTTAGAAATTTTTTGCGAGGATTCGCTGAGGCGTTTAATCTTTTTGCTGGTTTGAGCGACGGTTTCGCGAATCGCTTGAATTGCCTTAACAGTCAAGTTCATCGCGGTATTGCCAGATTCTACAGTTTGGTTCGCTTGTTGTACTGCTACTCGCACCAACTCGGCGTTAGCTACTACAGCTTGAGTAGAGTCCACCATCTGTTGAATATCGCCCAAGGCTGCGGTAATTTCATCAGACTGCTGTTTTGCCAGATTGGTTAATCCCGCCAGTGAAGCGTCACTATTACTAGAGGTTTGAGCAACTTGTTGAGCAGCTGTTTGTACTTGGATAACAATTTGCCGCAGCGCTTGCAGGGTATTGTTATAAGCGTCAGCGATCGTGCCTAGCTCGTCTTCTGTAATTGGTGCGCGTACTGTCAAGTTACCGTTGAGTGCAGGTCTGAGTGCTGTTAAAAGTTCAATAGACCGTTGTTGTAGTAATTCCTTGGCTGCTTTTTCTCGTGTTGCTGCTTCTGCTAATTTGGCTGACTGCGACTGGAGTTGCTGTAAATATTCTGTCTGTTGTAATGCTATTCCTAACTGGCTGCCAATACGTGTTAACAAGCTGACTTGCGATTCTTGCCAATCACGGGAGCTGGAATTTTGATAAGCTGCCAGTAAGCCCCACAATTTTTCTCCAGAGAATACAGGAACGATCGCATAAGCTTTGGCTTCAAACTGCTCTAACATCTCGATGTAACAGGGGGAATGGCCCACCTGATAGATGTCATTAGCTACAAAGCTTTCACCTTTGGCATATCGACCGCCCTCAGTTTCTTGTAAGTGGGTATCTTCGCAGACAGTTTTAAGATCAGAATTTACCAATCTTACCCAGCTATGTCCCACTGATTCAGCTACAAATTCACCACTCCAGTTAGGTCGGAAACGAAAGATAGCGACCCGATCGCATTGCAGTAATTGCCGGACTTCTTGAGTAGTTGTTTTGAAGATATCTTGTGCATCTAAGGATTGTCGGATACGGTTAACTATCTTGGTTACAGCTTTTTCTTGTTCCGCTAACTGAACTAGTTGCTGAGATTTCACCCGTACTTGTTCAACATATTCTGCCTGTGATATTGCTACGCCAAATTGCAAGCCAATCTGAGTCAAAAAGTTTGCTTCCCAAGGTTGCCAATCACGAGAGCCGGAATTTTGATAAGCTGCCAGCAAGCCCCACAATTTGTCCCCAGAAAATACAGGTACAATTACATAGGCTCTAACTTCAAACTGCTCTAACATCTCAATATGGCAGGGAGAATGGCCTACTTTATAGATGTCATTAGTGATAAAGCTTTCACCTTTGGCATAACGTCCTCCCTCATTTTCTTGCATATAGGTATCTGCCCAGACAGTTTTAATATCAGGGCCTACCAGTTTTACCCAACCATTACCCACTGACTCTGCAACAAATTCACCACTCCAGTCGGAGTTGAAGCGAAAGACTACCATGCGATCGCATCGTAATAATTGCCGGACTTCTTGAGTGGTTGTTTTGAAGACGCTTTCTATATCTAAAGATTGGCGGATGCGGTTAACTACCTTGGTTACAGCTTTTTCTTGTTCAACTATCTGAGTTAATTGCTCAGATTTGGTATGCACTTGTTCGAGATATTCCCTTTGTGAGATAGCCACACCAAATTGCAAGCCAATCTGAGTCAAAAAAATTTCTTCCCAAGGTTGCCAATCACGAGGCCCAGAATTTTGGTAAGCTGCCAGCAAGCCCCATAATTTCTCACCAGTAAATATCGGGGCAATGATGTAAGCCTTCATCTCATACTGCTCTAAAACATCAATGTGGCATTGAGCATGACCAGCTTGATAAATGTCTTTGACGACAAAACTTTCGCCCTTGGCATAACGTCCCCCTTGAGTTTCTTGGAGGTGACTATCTTCCCAGACCATGTAAAAATCTGGCCCGACCATTTTTATCCAACCATTACCTACTGACTCAGCCACAAATTCGCCACTCCAGTCAGGTTTGAAGCGATATACTCCTACGCGATCACATCGTAGTAAATGGCGTACTTCTTGAGTCGTCGTTTGGAAAATCTTATCAAGATTTGATACGTGCAGAATTTTATCAATAACTTTAGCAACTGATTTTTTTGCTTGTGTCCGCTTTTGTAGTTCTTTTTGATATTCAAAACT
This sequence comes from Nostoc sp. UHCC 0302, assembly GCF_038096175.1. NCBI lineage: Bacteria > Bacillati > Cyanobacteriota > Cyanophyceae > Nostocales > Nostocaceae > Nostoc > Nostoc sp. UHCC 0302. The sequence goes on along the minus strand of NZ_CP151099.1, from coordinate 619,606 downwards.
CTGCAATTTGTAAATCAGTTCAGTTGTAATTTGAGATAGTAAGCTGATTTCTACTTCTCGCCATTGCCGCGCTGAAGCACAATTATTTACTACTAATAAACCCCATACTTTGCCTTCTACTACAATTGGTAAACTCAAACTGGCTTTAATTTGAAATTTCTCTAGTAGCTGCTTTTGATAAGGTGTAAGTTGGATCTGATTAATATCGTCAATAGCTACTGGTTCTAAATAATCTTGATTAGTATATAAACCAAAAATAATTCCGGGAATATTTTCACCGATAGCAGGTGTCCAAGCTAGGGTTCTAGATTCTGCTAAAACACTACCAGAGTCAAGGCTAGTAAACTGATAAATCAAGGCGCGATCGCAAGTAAGTTTCTCTCTAATTTGCGCTACAGTAACTTTGAATAGCGTATCCATATCTGAGGTTTGACGGATATGAGTTGCAATGTCTTGCAATTGTTGCCGCCTAATTTTAAATTCCTGTGCAATCGCATTTAATAAAGTTATTTCATCGCTAGCAATATTTGCTATGTTATCGTTACCATTTTGATTTTCTATTTTTGTCAGCAGATGCTCATTTTCCTGGTTGTTATGATATACAGATGTCATTTTAAAAACCTCAAAAATTATGAATTTAATATGTAAGCAATGATGAAAAATGCTGGTAAAAAATCACTAATTGTAAAGATATCAGCCATGACTAAACTGTTTATTGTGAGTTTCCCATACGGGCGATCGCATAATTGTTAACGCATCCAAGCTTAAAATCATCTCATCAGAATTATTAATAAAGTATCCTTGCAAAAAAGGTGATATTGATTGGTAAAATAATTCAGCAGATGGAGCTTTCATGTGCTGAGTATCCAGCCACTCAATATCTATAAGCTGTCGCACTAATAATCCTAAATATTTACCCTCACTTTCCAGCACAATCGCCATCATTTTAGAAAGTAAATTTGCACCTTGCAAAAGTGGAGGATAACCTAGCATAGCCTCTAAATCAACTAACCAAAGCATCTCACCACGCCAGTTGTATATACCCAAAATGCAATTAGGCATTTGAGGAACACCACATATTTCCGCTAATGGTACTTGCAAAACTTCTGTAATATGTTGTAGCGAAATTACGGCTATATCCCCTACTCCCAAATTAAAACTTAGAAATTTTTGCTTAGTTTCCAAAGTTGTTTATCCTTTGCAGTTATTTAGTTTTAGCCACTTTTTAAATTAGTATCTAAAAATTTGTAGAGATTGAGAAATTAAAAATAGTGATGCAATAATTCGTAGCTATTACTTAATTTTTTATTTATACTTTTCAAAATTTTCGTTCTCCCAAATTTATATTTTAGGTAATAATTACGAATTGTTTAAACTACTTTTTGTAATTTATCCGCTAGATTTCTACTTGAGTAATCGCTTCAGCGTTACTATCAATTCTTCTTTATCAATTGGTTTTGATAGATAAGCTTCTGCACCGAGCATATTACCCCAAATTTTATCTACATCACTATTTTTTGTAGAACAGAAAACCACAGGTATTTGGCTAGTATTAGGGTTATTTTTTAATTCTCGGCAAATTTCAAAGCCGCTTTTACCTGGTAAAATCACATCGAGAAATATCAGATCGGGCTTAGTACTATCTATTTTGTCTTGAGCCTCTTCACTACTTGTAGCGCTAATCACGGAGTAGCCAGCCTGTTGCAAGTAACGACTAATAATTTTCATATCAGTTAAGCCATCTTCAACAACTAAAATAGTATTCATCATAATTACCTGTTAAATTGTTATGAAAAGTGAAAAAATGAACTAAGTTTTAATTACAAACTTCTACATTAGACGCACTTTTCACAGGAGATGAAGTCTGTCGAGCTAGATACTTTCGTACTATGCCCATCACCCTATCAGCTACTACAGGTTTGGCGAGAAAATCTGTAGAACCCGCCACCTTAGCGCGAACTCTATCTAAAAGACCATCATTACCTGTTAAAATGATCACTGGCGTGTTGGCAAAAGCTGAAATTCGTCGCAACTGAGTGCAGATTTCGTAACCACTAGCGACTGGCATGATCAAATCTAAGAAAATTAGGTCTGGTTTATGCTCAATAAGAGTTGGTAAAGCTTGCACAGCATCTTGAATTTTGATAAATCTCAGTCCATTAGAAGTAATAATTTCCTCCAACATTTTGCAGACTTGAGGGCTATCGTCCACGCAGGCTATTAGTGGAGCAATTGACTTTTTTGGTTGTGTGGGGTTTAAGTTGTTGTTAGCTTCAGTAATTAGTAAAGGTAAATCAGCTACTTCCATTAACTCAATGATTCCTTTTAAAATATAGGGAAGCAAAGAACGGGAAAGTGGTAACACACTCTGCTTCATTTTTGTTGCTAAGTCTCGTAGGGTGTGTTTACCGTTGATTAAATTCACAAAGTTTTTGTAGACAGATGGATTTACCAGTTGCTGAAGTTGTTCTGGTCTTCGTAAAACTGGTGCTAAGTCAGGAGAAAAATTTGCTAACCCAGCTTCTGACCAAATTTTCCATAAGTCTTGTGTGTGCTTCATAGACATATCTGCGCTAGTGAAGCTCATTGGCGTTTCTAAAATAACTTCTTGGCTGCGATTACAACTTAAAGAAGTAAAATTTCCCTGCTGAGATATATCAAACAACAGTTCTGATATCGTATTTTCTGCAATAGTCTGAATTTGTTCCCGCTGGATCTTTTGTTTTTTATATAAAATTTCTAGAAGCCGATAGTCCCAGTAATCGATTGATATATCTTGCATCCGTAACTGCAATTTATCGACATCAATTTGAGGACAATTTTGAGCAAGATGTCTACGCCAGCGCCGGAAGGGATGAGTTCCTCCGGTAGCCCAAACTATGCGTCCGAGGCGATAGTAGAACGTCCATTGGTGTCCTTTCAAACTTTTAATGTTTAACTTCCCATTGTATTGTAGTTCAGTGCAAGTTTTAAATTCATTAAATAAGTTATTTGAGACTGTAAGTTCTGAGTGGGCCATAATTTATTCCTCTTATTAACGCTTTTAAAAAACCCACACTAGCCATATTGCAGTCAGCTATGACTTTGATTTGTATTACATCTAAATCTAGATTGATAATATCAATGGAGATGGGGGAACAACAAAAATATTTAAAATTCATGAGTTATTAGCATAGAATTTTGCCTTAGCAGACTCTATGCTTGCGCCTATATTTTGCCTTTAAAGTGGCATTGCTATAGTTCAATATTAAAACGTATTTAATATTGCTATTTGATATTAAAGATTTTGAGACTAAATTATATCCGTGTAAATCCTGATTTTTTTATTAAAAAGATTAGTGGCTTCAAAATACCTGAGATTCAGAATATTGAGGTCAGCCTTGGCTGTAGACTATCGATACAAAAATTTTTATTTCTTAATTTATCAAGACAGAATCAAGATGTCAGCCGTCAGAATTCAGTGTGAATACTGTCAGATTGGCGAATGAATCAAGGGTTTTAAAAACCTACTATAGGACTCATATTTTATTTTTGAAATATACCTAGGGGAGGCACTGCGTTGCGGTGAATCAGCGCTGCAAAAGGGTTTACCTCCGCAGGCGACTGTGTTAGCGCAGCGTAAAGCCTTCTCTACGAGAGGCTGCGCCAACGGCATAGCTTCTCTACGAGACCGAAGGCGAACGCTTAGAGCGACGCAGGAGCGTCACCCGAAGGGAGGTTCCCTCCGTTGTAGCAACTGTCATTGCTTTATGCCTCTGCCTAACACATTGCCCAAAGTATTTAGTGCTGTACTCTTGGCGATAATACACACTTGTAGCTTAGATTTTTCCACAAATTAAATCAGATTGCTATAGTTGATTCTGGATTCTTCTTTAAAAGATTTATGGGTGAGATTTTCTATTTAGATTTTCCTTCTATTCAAAGGAAAATTCATTGATTTTTTGGTATTTTGGAAAATTAAATTATATGGTTGATTCATCTTTAATTTTTTCAATATCCAGCGACATTAAATATATACAGAGCAGCTTTCCATCTGCTAAAAGCATTAATTATTGAATGCTAGCTTAGCCTGCATAAGCAGGCTAAATACATGAATTCGAGAATTTTTCAGGGTTGCTTGTCGTTTTTGTAGCTGACAACAGCCGCCCGGAGATTGCCTTGGTGTTCTGACAACAGCCGATCGCCTTCTGCTTTTTCCAAACCAGTCCAATGCATCAATAGGGCTAACTTAACCCACTTGCCACTACGTTCTAGTAAGAAACCAGCAGCTTCTCGACTTAAACCTGTGAGGTCTTGCAAAATTCGCAAAGCGCGATCGCGTAACTTTTGATTTGTAACGGCTACATCCACCATACGATTGCCGTAAACCTTGCCTAACTTGACCATCACCCCTGTAGAAAGGATATTTAAAGCTAGCTTTGTGACTGTACCAGCTTTCAGGCGAGTCGAACCAGCTAGTATTTCTGGGCCTGTCAACAGGCGAATGTCAATATCGGCGTCAAAGCTAACTTGTTCAGCAGGAACACAGGCGATAAAAATCGTAATCGCTCCCCGTTGACGAGCAGCATTGATAGCACCGTGGACAAATGGCGTTGTACCGCCTGCGGTAATGCCGACTACAACATCTAATTGTGTAATGTGCCGTTGAGCGATCGCAGCTTCACCATCTTCAGCACGGTCTTCTAAATCTTCAGAACTGCGTACCAACGCCCCAGCACCACCAGCAATAATTCCCTGTACCAGCTCTGGGGATGTACAAAAAGTGGGTGGACACTCAGCAGCATCTAAAACTCCTAGCCTGCCACTTGTCCCCGCACCCACATAAAATAGGTGTCCACCATGACGTAAACGTTCTGCGGTGCGATCAATCGCTTCTGCCAACTGAACTTTCGCTGCTGCAACTGCTGCGATCGCCTTTTGGTCTTCGCTATTAAATAGCTCAACTAATTCCAGAGAACTAAGCTGATCTAAGTTAAGACTATTAGGATTTACCTGCTCGGTTAAAAGATGCCCACGTTCCTGGAAATTTGTCATTTGTTCTTTGTCATTTGTCATTTGTTCTTTGTCAGCCAGTGCGCTGAGATTATACGTATGGTCTTAGGCTCTCCCACGTAGAATAACTGGCGTAAAATCCTCTCTTATATAGCTGCGCTTACTATCTTGGTACGCTTTGCACTCATTTAATAGGGTCATTTGTCAGTTACCAATGACCAAGGACTAATGACCAATGACCAATGACTAATGACTAATGACCAATGACTCATTACAACAATCCTTCCAAGTTACGACGAATTTTGTCTAATTCTGAATCAGACAATTCTGGTTCTTCCAGGGCTTCTTGGTTGGGACGGAAGTTGTCGTCACTAGTATCCTCCTTCTCGGCGTCTAGTTGCCAGTCAGTTTCTTCCACATTCAGCTCTGGGGGAGTGACAACTAAATTGCTGTCTTTTGGGATGATTTCCCAATCATACCCAGCACTTTCGCAAAATTCCTTGATTTCCTCAGCCTCGATCACTTCTGCTGTAGGCGTGGGAAAATCTTGAGCTTCTAGCATCAGCGCAAAGCGCGTGGCGTCGTCTTCTGACTCAAACATCAGAATTTTATTGCGATCGCCCACCCGAATCGTATGAATTCCCTCATTTTCCGTTCGAGCATTAAAAATTAACACAAAAACCCGCATAGGAGTAATCATTTGTCCTTTTTAAAGTCTATTCATATTAAAGTTCTAGGTTGTGCATTAAGGAAAGCTCTAACAACAATTTTCACTTTATTCAGATTTCCCTGAGAGCGCCAATACTATCAAGCACAAATATCGAGTCAGGCAAATGCCATAACTCAACCAGTGGGGTCTTGGGTTCAGTTGGCGTATCCTGGAAATGGCATATTGAATCAATGTGCTAGTTAATGCTTATAGTGTGCCAGCTAACATCCGGCAATTAATACAGTAAACGCAAATGAGCAAATCTCCCAATCAAGATAATCACTTCCTCTCTCCCGCCCGCAAACGTTCGTGGTTGCTAGTGTTGAGTTGTGGTGGCATTGCCTTGGGCGGAATTTTGCTCATTGGAATTGTCGGTGGTGTTTGGCGGTTGCGGACTTTCGTCCAAAAAGAGTTAACCCCGCTGGCAGAAAAAAGTCTCACGACTATACTCAACCGTCCGTTAAAGCTGGGAAAAGTCACAGAATTTTCTTTGATGGGAGTGGAGTTTGGGGCTTCAACCATTCCAGCAACAGCTACAGATCCAGATCGGGCGACAGTCGAAGCTGTAGAGGTTGGTTTTGACTTGTGGCAATTAATTTTTAACCGCAAATTAAAGCTAGATGTCACCTTAGTCAACGCGAATGTTTACCTGGAACAAGATAACCAAGGACGTTGGATTTCCACGAAAATAACGTCGCCAGGTAAAGGCGGAGCCATTAAAACCGAATTGGACAAACTACGGTTTCGCAATGGCAAGCTGATGTTATTACCGCAGAAGAGAGGAGCAGGGGAGCAGGGGAGCAGGGGAGCAGGGGAGCAGAGAGCAGTAACATTTTCCTCATCCCCCTCGTCTATCTTATACTCTTCTCCTGTAGGATTTTCCCAAGTAAACGGCACTGCTCAACTCTTGGCAAACTACAAATTGATTGGGTTTGATTTGGTAGGGCAAGCAGACAGCGGTGGAAGTGTTTCCCTTCAAGGGGAGACGCGTTCTAGGGTACTAGCAGGCAAATTCCAAGTGCAAGGACAAGGCTTGCTGGCAGCAGACGTTACTCGCCTAGTCAAGTTACCCTTCAACTTACAAGCGGGTCGAGTCAATGGTGACTTGCAGATTCAACTATCACCGCCACAGCGTCCTTTATTGTTTGGCAGCGCTACTGCACAAGGGGTAACACTTCAAATACCCCGTGTACCACAACTTTTGACTAATTCCCAAGGAAACCTGCGTTTTCAGGGAACGGAAGTGCAGTTAGACAATGTTACTTCTAACTACGGCAAAATTCCCGTAGTAGCTTCAGGTATTATTGATACTAAAACAGGCTTTAAGTTGGCTGGGCGTGTGAATGCGGTGAGTTTGCCCAATGCCCAAGAAACTCTCAAGGTGAAACTGCCTTTCCCTATAGCTGGAGAAGTAAAAGCAGACTTGCAGATTGTTGGTTCAACAACTCTACCAATTCTCTCAGGCACAGTTACTACAATCAAAACTGCCAAGATTGACAAAGTTGATTTTAAGAGCATTACTAGCAATTTTGAGTTTTCTACTAGTTCCTCACGCGTTACCCTCAAAGATATTCAAGGCAAAGTAACAGCTGGTGGTGAAATAACGGGTGCTGGGACAATCCAACTAGGACAAACTCCGCAAGTAAATTTAAATTTCGCAGCGAAGAATACTCCAGGGGATGCGATCGCTAAAATTTACGAGATCACACCAAACTTCCAAATCGGCACTCTCTCAGGTACAGCCCAAGTAACTGGCACTCCTACCAATGTGCAGACTGTGGTACAATTCCAAGCTCCTGGTGGAACTTACCCAGGAACTGGTGAAGTTGTCGTTGCCTCTGATCGCACTGTCTCCTTCCGCAATGTGGCGCTGAATGTTGGTGGTGGTATGGTGCGAACAACTGGCACTTACGCCAATCAACGCTGGCAAGCTGTTGCCCAAGCCTCTGGCGTGCAGTTAGAACCCTTTGTAGACAAAAATCAACTGCAAAATGTCTCATTGGCAGGGGCGCAATTCAACGGTCGTCTGATCCTTTCAGGAACCACAGCACCATTTCAACTTGCAACGATTCGCGCTGAAGATGCAGGAGTTCAAATTGCTGGTGGTACAGTTGCAGTTTCTAACGTCAAGCTGCAAGGCCGAAGCTTTTCTGCTCAATTGGTAGCCAATAATCTGCGGTTGGCACGTATATTAAAAAATTCTCTCCCAGCTTTAGCTAACCCGTTGGCGGGTACATTCCAAATAGTAGGCAATAGAGATAATTTCAGCCTTAAAAGTTTGCGCGGTACTGGTGAAGCCCGCCTCGCTGTTGGTGATGGTACAGTTACAGCTAAAAATATTCAACTTGCGGATGGTATCTATCAAACGCAACTGCTGGCTAATAATGTTGCTGTGCAGGAATTGGCACGCACACCAGAGCAATTTAAAGGCAGGTTAACTGGTGAGTTTAACGTAGCGGGGTCTGTGGACTCCTTCCAACCGAAAAATATTCAAGCTAGTGGTCAAGCACGAGTAAATGTTGCAGGTGGCACTATTACAGCCAAGAATATTCAACTAGCTAATGGTGTATATAAAGCGCAAATTCAAGCTAAGAATGTACCTGTACAGCAGTTGGCAGCACTACCGCCGCAGTTTCAGGGTGGATTAACAGGCCAGTTAAACGTCGCTGGTTCTGCGGAGTCTTTCCAACCGCAGAATATCCAAGCCAGCGGTCAAGCACAAGTGAATCTAGCAGGTGGAACAATTACAGCCTCTAATATTCAATTGGCGAATGGTCGCTATCAAGCTGTAGTCGATGCTGCTGGTGTGCAATTAAATCACTTGAATCAGCAATTACGGGGTCAGTTTAGTGGCAAAGTGCAAGTGGGTGGTGCATTAGGATCGGCTAAATTAGCTGATGTGCGTGCCACTGGTCAGGTGCAACTGTCCCAAGTTATTCCTGGTATGCAAGAACCCTTTAGAGCAGCGATCGCCTGGAATGGTGAAAAGCTTAACATTGAACGAGGAACAGCTCCAGGTTTAAATGTCAGTGGTGACATACTAGCCAATGGGCAGCAAGCAGGCATACCCGAAATTACTGCCTTAAATCTCAACGTCCAAGCTCAGAATTTCAATCTCAAACAGTTACCGATTAATCTTCCTAATCAGGTGGCTGTGGCGGGAAGCACAGATTTTAACGGAAAAATCACTGGCAAGTTGCCGTTACCAAATATCATCGGGCAAATCAGATTACGCAACTTGGTAGTACAAAATATTGCTTTTGAGCCGATATTATCTGGAAATATCCAGTCAGCACAAGGGCGTGGGTTGAATTTAGACTTGAGAGGTAATAGCGATCGCCTCGCGGTAAATTTAGATAAGAATAATCGCCCCAACTCCTTCTTAGTACAGTGGCAGCAAGCATTTGCATCAGGTCAAGCTCAAGGAGATAATTTAGCTGTTAAAGTCGAAAACTTTCCCTTACAAATATTGAATTTGACTGCACCACCAAGCCTGCGTTTGGGTGCTGCTAAGGTTGCTGGCTTGTTAACTGGAGATATATTCCTGAATCAGCGAACATTGCTAATAAATCCGCAGACATTGGCAGCAACAGGGAATTTAGCAATTACTCAACCGCAAATTGGAGTTATTAAAGGCGATCGCTTAGCTGCTCAGTTCCGTTACAGTAACGGTAAAGGTGCGATTACTAATAGCGAATTTATTAAAGGTAATAGTCGTTATGCTTTTGCAGGAAATTTTTCTCAAAGCCCGAAGCCGCAGTTACAAGGTAAACTGAACGTCAACCAAGGTGAGATTCAAGATGTTTTGGCAATAGCGCAGCTATTTGACTTACAAAATTTACAAGGCGGTTCGGCAGCAACAACCTACGGTAAAGCCGCAGATTTGACCACCAATCCCCAAGGGTTACCAAATCAGCCCTTGATAACCCAACTAGAGCGTTTTTCGGAAATTGATACTCTGCTAGCAGAACAGGAACAACAGCGGCTTGATGCCACTCCCGTACCAGATTTAGCAGATTTAAAGGGGACTTTCGATGCAGAAATTGCCGTAGATACTGCTACAGCCAATGGATTTTCAGCACAATTTAATTTGAATGGTCAAAACTTTGCTTGGGGTAAAAAGGAAGAACCAACTCGTTTTTACAGTGCCGACAAAGTAATTGCCCAAGGTAATTTTGACAACGGCGTTTTGCGGCTACAACCTTTACGGATTGAGTCTGAAAATAGGCTGATTGCTTTCACAGGTGACATTGGCGGTAATGAACAGTCAGGCCAGTTGCGGGTAAATAATTTTCCATTAAGATTACTGAATAATTTTGCCAAACTTCCAGTTCCGATCACAGGCAATCTTAACGGTACAGCAGCTTTAGCAGGCAGCATTGCTAATCCTAAAGCTATAGGCGAATTACAAGTAACAGAAGCAACACTTAATCAACAACCAATAAAGTCAGCGACGGCGAGTTTTAGTTATGCTGATGGACGTTTGAACTTTGGCAGCCAAGTATCAGTAGAACCTGAGAAAGTTAATAACAGCAGTAACGTATCAGTTGCTGAGACAGAACCTGAAAATGTAACTGATATTACTGGCAGCATACCCTATCAGTTACCTTTTGCTTCCGTGGCTCCAGACAATGAGCAAATCAGTCTGGCTCTGAAAGTAAAAAATGAAGGATTAGCATTATTAAACCGATTGAATAGCCAAGTAGCTTTTGAGAAAGGTGAAGGAGAAGTAAACCTTACAGTGTCTGGAACGCTACAACAGCCGAAGCTAGAAGGAATAGCTACTGTAAATAATGCTACTTTTATCGCTCAAGCTTTACCAGGCAAACTCAGACATGTCACAGGCAGATTACAGTTTAATTTAGACCGCATTTTAGTAGAAAATCTTCAGGGTAGGTTTAGCCGAGGTAAGGTAGAAGCCGCTGGAGAAATTCCGATCTTCAATGAGAAAGTAACTATCAACAATCCTCTCACCGTTAATCTCGAACAGTTAACTTTGAATCTCAAAGGATTGTATCAAGGAGGCGCAAGCGGTAATTTGCAGATTACTGGCTCCGCTCTTAGCCCGATGGTTGGCGGTAGAGTAGATTTATTTAATGGGCGGGTGTTGCTGGCAGCATCCACTAACACCACACAAGCTGGAAATAATAGCCTTGGTTTGCCAGTCACTAAAGCCAGTAAGCAAAGCCAACCTGAGAATGAAAATGCGATCGCTTCCAGTAGCGCTGCGATCGCAAAATTTAATAATCTAGAACTTGAACTAGGTAAAAACGTCGAAGTTACCCGTCCACCTATTCTCAGCTTTCAGGCAACTGGTAACCTCATAGTTAACGGCACATTTAGTCAGCCAATTCCCGATGGGACTATCCGTCTCAAGCAAGGTGGGGTAAACTTATTTACCACCCAATTTAATCTCGCTCGTGGCTATGAGCATACGGCAACTTTTAGCCCCAATCAACCCCGTGACCCCGATTTAGATATTCAGCTATATGCTAAAGTATTGGACTTAGTTCAGAGTAGTGACTTCAGTCGGTCAAATACTACAGGATTAGCAGCTTTAGAAAGTGTTCGAGTTGAAGCCAGTATCAAAGGCCCTGCCAGTAAACTGAACGAAAATCTCGAACTAACAAGCAGTCCATCACGCAGCCAAACAGAAATTGTCGCCCTATTAGGCGGTGGTTTTGAAGATAGTGAGGGACGTGGCGATAGTACTTTAGGTTTAATTAATATAGCTGGCTCGGCTGTGTTCAATAATTTTCAGGCAGCTTTTAGCCAAGTTGGTAATGCTTTGGGCTTAAGTGAACTTAGAATATTTCCTACTATTGTCTCTGATAATCCTGAAGCGGGAAGAAGCAATTCAACTTTAGAATTGGCGGCAGAGGCTGGTGTTGATATTTCTTCCCAATTCTCCGTTTCTACCATCAAGATTTTGACCACAAATGACCCATTTCAATGGGGTATCAATTACCGAATTAATGATGAATTTCGTGTGCGTGCTTCTACTAATTTAGATGATGACAGTCGTGCAGTAATTGAGTATCAAAGGCGATTTTAAATAAAATTGCTCAGGCGATGGGCAATGTTAATCCTAATATCAAGTCTAAATGAGTCTCCAATTTTAATTTTGGCTGGCAATATATTATACTAAGATTATAGAATCTGGCAACAGATTCAAAGTCTGAAATCCCCACGAAATCTGACTTTCTTAACGGGACTTAAACCCCATATAGGGTGAGGGTAATATACCAAAAGGTAAAAATAGCTCAAACTCAGATATGTCAACAAACTAAGTGGAACAATATTCAAGTCTTTCTGTGTATAGATTTGAGGCTCTTTTTGGTGTGCTTTTTGTCTAAGTAATATTCATGACTAATTACGAATTAGTATAAATTAGGCTAAAAAAGTTAACCCAAATCTAGCGAAGTATTGGTTGCTTAAACTAGTTCCTTTGGTCAGTACATAGAATAATTCTTAACAAATAGTATTGTGGTTTCAGGAATTATACTGAGTAGAGAAAAATTTTAAGCTGGTAAAGTATATAAATTGTTCCTTCAGGGAATTCAAAATTACCGAAGTTATCACCAGCGGTTTCTGCCGTTTCAAGTTTTCAAAGTTCAAAATTCTCAATTTCCACGGATGAAACTGGAAACTTGGATTTGCACCGCTATTTATTAGTTTTTAATAAGCGATTGTTTTTACTTTTTATATATATTTATATATTAGATCTATTTAGTTATAAACTTTTAAATTTGGTTGATTATGTTTTTGGAGGTTAAAACAGAAAAAAATGGTAGCACAGCAAAGATTGGCAAAGTTAGATAATGATGAAAATAATGTTCTTTTGAATGAGACGTTAAATGCATTATCTGCTGCTTTCACTTATATTGATAAACTTATTACTTCGATAAAAGACGCTTTGTTAGTCACAACAGAGACTGGAAGTATCATAACAATAAATCAGGCAGCACTTGAGTTGTTTGAGTATAGCCACGAAGATTTAATTTTACAACCAATTTCAACTATTATTACTGACAAACAATTTTTACAATCTCAAAATGATTGTTTGAAGGATTGCGAAGTTATTTGTCAAACCAAAACTGGAAGAAAGCTTGTTCTTACCTTTACCGTTGTTCTAACTGAAATAGAGAATTTACAACAATTTGTTTACATCGGTCGAGACATTACTCAGCGCAAGCGAAATGAACAGCTTCAAAATCTAGAACATACTATAACTAGCATCCTGGCATCTTCAGATACGCTTTCTCAAGCCACAACGAAAATATTATCTACTATCTGCTCTAATTTGGAATGGGAATGGAGTGAATTTTGGAGCTTAGATCGAGAAGTTAACGTATTGCAACTAAGTTTAACTTGGCACAAAGCGAGTGTAAATTCCCCAAAGCTTGAGTTAATTTACCAACAGAATACCTTTGCTGCAACTGTTGAACTACGCGATCGCATCTGGGCTAACGGTGAATCAGTTTGGATTAATAATGTTATTGAAGATATCACCTTTCTGGACAAAGCCAGTGCAACCTCAGCAAATCTGCATACAGCTTTTGGTTTTCCGATCAAGTGTGGCAGTGAAATCATAGGCGTTATGACCTTCTTTAGCAGCAAGATTCATCAGGAACAGCCGGATTTGCTAACGATGATGGCTGCGGTTGGTAGCCAGATTGGACAATTTATTTTGCGCTGCCAAGCAGAGACGGCTCTACGCGAAAGTGAAGAGCGCTTTCAGACCTTCATGAACAATAGTCCTGTTGTAGCTTTTATGAAGGACTCTAATGGTTGTTATGTTTATGTAAATAAGACCTGCGAGCGTGTATTCAACATTAAACAAAGTGATTTAACGTGTAAGACAGATTTTGATTGGTTGCCAGAACAAACCGCAAAACAGGTGCGTGAAAATGACATCTTAGTCCTCTCCACAGGTGAAGCAGCACAGATTCTCGAAACTATTCCCACACCAGATGGATGTCTTCGTTACTGGATAGTTTTAAAGTTTCCCTTTGAAGATAGTCAACAACGACAGTTTGTTGGTGGCGTGGCGCTTGATATCACCCAGCGGAAACTCCTGGAACAAGAACTTCATGAAGAAAAAGAACTAGCTCAGGTGACTTTGCAATCCATCGGGGATGCAGTAATTACCACCAATGCTTTTGGACAGATAAAATATCTCAATCCTGTTGCTGAACAAATAACTGGCTGGAGTCTTGTAGATGCAGAGGGAAAGTTGCTACCAGACGTATTTCAGGTTGTCAATGAAACCACTAGAGAAACCGTAGAAAATCCCTTAGAAAAAGCCTTACATTCTGGCTGTATTGTCAATCTTGCTAAAGATAGTGTCCTAATTGCCCGCAATGGTAATGATGTTGCTATTGAAGATTCTGCCGCACCTATTCGCAATAAAGATGGGCAAATTGTTGGTGCGGTAATGGTATTTCAAAACGTTACCCAAAAGCGTAGCATGGCACGTCAGTTATCCTGGCAGGCTACCCACGATGCCTTAACCGGACTATTCAACCGCTGCGAATTTGAGTACCGTTTGGAACTGGCTCTAGACGACGCCAAGATTCAAAATCAACAACACGCGCTGTGTTATTTAGATTTAGACCGCTTCAAGATTGTTAACGATACCTGTGGTCATGCTGCTGGTGATGAACTGTTGCGTCAAGTTAGCACTCTGTTACAAGGTTTAGTCCGCTTCTCTGATACTCTAGCTCGTTTGGGCGGAGATGAATTTGCCATATTGTTGGAATATTGTCCTCTAGAGCCAGCATTGCGGATTGCCAATGCGATTGTCCAACGTATCCAAGAGTTTCGTTTTGTGTGGCAGGACAAAACTTTCAATATTGGAGCCAGCATTGGGTTGCTTGTGATCAATCCAGACAGTCAAAGTCTCAATAGTGTATTAAGTGCTGCTGATGCTGCTTGTTACGTAGCTAAAAACAATGGACGCAATCGTGTGCATATCTATCAAGCCGACGATCGCGAATTGACTCAAGCTACAAACCAAATACAGTGGGTGATGCGAATTACTCAAGCTCTTGAGGAAAATCGTTTCTGCCTTTATTATCAAACAATTGTCCCTATCAATTCAGCAAAGCTTGGTGGTGAGCATTACGAAATTCTCCTACGCTTAATTGATGAACAAGGTAACGTTGTGTTGCCAATGGCATTTATACCTGCGGCTGAACGCTACAATCTCATGCAAGCGATCGACCGTTGGGTAATCCGGACGCTGTTTGCTAGTCTTAGACAACATAAAACAGAAAAATCTACACAATCCACCACGCAGGACTGTACATATACCATCAACCTTTCTGGTATTAGTATCAACGATGACCAATTCATCAACTTTGTGCGTGAACAGTTGGCAATATACCAAATTCCACCACAGACAATCTGCTTTGAAATTACCGAAACTGTTGCCATTTCCAACTTGGCAAAAGCTGCAAGCTTCATGCGATCGCTTAAAGAACTTGGTTGTCGCTTCGCCTTAGACGATTTTGGCAGCGGTATGTCTTCCTTTAGTTATCTGAAAAACTTACCAGTGGATTATCTCAAAATAGATGGAAGTTTTGTCAAACATATTGTGGAGGAGCCGATTGATTTGGCAATGGTAGAAGCCATTAATCAAATCGGTCACGTCATGGGTATTCAAACCATTGCCGAATTTGTCGAAAATAAACACATCCTAGAAAAAATTCAGGCGATCGGGGTGGATTATGCACAGGGTTATGGTATCGCTGAACCACGCCCTTTTTACTAGAGTGCATAATCTGTATCTTTATAAAGATGAGCTATGATCACATCAGATTGTGATACCATCGCTTCCCTGTTGGTTAATAACTAATCGCAAAACCGATAAGCCCAAAATTATCAAAAATAGCACTAACCCAATTGTGCAAGCATAGCTAATTTCTAAATTGTTAAAAGCTTGCTCATATAAATAGTAAACAATTGTTTTCGAGCTACTAAGTGGGCCTCCTTGGGTCATAATATATACTTCTTCAAATACTTTGGTGGCAGAAATAGCCGAAATTACTGCTACTAACGCTAAATACGGCTTCATCAACGGTATAGTGATATCCCAGTGTTTGCGGATTCCATCAGAGCCATCAATTGCTGCGGCTTCATACACATCAGCAGGAATTGATTGTAATCCCGCTAAATAAATCACCATGTAATAGCCAAGCCCTTTCCATATAGTAACAGCCATCACGCTGGCAAGAGAAATCGGTACAATGCCTAAAAGCTTTGCTGGGCTGGTTAGCCAGGGAATTCCTTCTGGAAAAATACCCAACGTTTTGAGTAACTGATTGAGTAAGCCGTTTTCTGCATACAACCATTTCCAAGCTATGCCCGCCACAACCATTGAAATTACTACAGGAGTGTAGTATGCAGCTCTAAACCAATTCATTCCTCGCAGTTTTTGATTGACTAAAATTGCCAATCCCAAGGGAGCAATCACCAAAATTGGTACTACACCCACAAGATATAGAAAAGTATTTTCTAGTGCTTTCCAAAAAACGGCATCTTTCCAAAGCTGGAAAAAGTTAGCAAAACCTATCCATTGTGGCGGTTGGGCAATATCTTCGTAACTGGTAAAACTTAGGTAAAAAGCTTGTAATGCAGGCCAAAAGACAGTTAAACCTAAAAGAACCAAGGCAGGCAGTAAAAATAAATAAGGAGTCAGCCGCTGTTTGATAAACAGCCAATCTTTGGGCGTAAGTTTATTCATCAGAGCGTTTTTTGGTGGTATTAGCAAATAAATTTTTTGTCCACAATTAATTTAACTGAAAAAGTTAATTAATATTACAAAATAGATGTAAGATATCAAAGCCTAGCTATTAAGTCAAGTTTGAAGAACTCAATAAAGCCATAGCTAAGAATATCAATAAATCTGTTTCCTTTAGTTTTTGACTGTGAAAATGTTATTTATTAACACCCTTTTGGCTATTTACTCCATAAAAATTGTTAAAAACAAGCAAATTGGAGATATAGCTAAATTTAAGCTTCAATGTTTGAAAGGCATATATTTACATTTGCTAATTAGTAGCTCGGAGATTAACTGCAATGGAAACTCAAAACAGTTCCCCAATTGAACATCAGAATGTACCCATAAATCATCGTGGACTGCATGAATTCTTATATAGTTCCGATGACGAACACACCGCCGAGGTGAGTGTAACTCCTGAATTAGCAAATAAGGAAACTGAAATCATGCCCCTGGCGGCTTGGTGTGCAGCTGCTGAGAATGTAAAAGTTGCAGGTGTTTACGCGGTGTTGGATACAAATCGCCACACGCAATACATCGGCTATTCTCGGAATGTATTGCTGTCTCTGAATGGTCATGTTGCCCAAAATGGGGAGCAAAAGTGTGCTTTCGTGCGCGTGCAGGCATTCAAGTTTCCAAAGCGCCAAGAAATGGAAGATTTACGCGAGGCGTGGATAGCAGAACTTGAAATTACACCACTTGGTAATACTTCCGAAAGCGGAATGTGGGCTAGCACGGTTGGCGAAGTTGCCAAGGCAGTGATGTCAGAGGCGGAACGTTTAGCCTACGAAGAAAAAAAGCTGAAATTGCGAAAAGCAATGGCTGACACAACCCTCTCTAAAGAATCAGAAACAACAGATGCGAGTGAAGCCGAACGTCAACGCCAACTTGAAGCTGCTGTAGAAAATGATGACTGGAGTGCAATTATCAACGCACAGACACAGCAAGTCAAGCCTTAGCTTGTGTGTTCAACCTTCTTGTGATTTTTCGTGTTTTGATAGCAGGGCTATTTCATTCGTGGTTTTAAAGAAGGGGAGGCAATGAAAAATTCTTCATTGCCTCCCCTTCTCTTATTCGTTGAGTATGCGGGAAATAATCTAAATGAATCTTGTTAGTAAATCGTTGACTTTGAAATCTGTTTGGGGCTAGCTTTTTATTATTCATCATTTTTATTTATCGTTTTAAAAAGAAACAATATTTGCTTCTATCGGTTATGGAGCGTACATTAAGACACATAAGGATAAACACATACCGAAACGACGCAAAGAGGTGCGACATGAATTCTGTAAAAAAAGTATTATCAAACACTGTTGATGCAAAAGTAGTTCAAAAACCGAATCTTATAGAAACACAGCAATCAGTAGCCGCAAACACCTCTACCGATAAATTGACTCGTGGGCAGTACCTTGCCGATAAACTAGCAAATCAAGTGGGTTCTTGGAAATTTCTCATTTGCCAAAGTACCGTTTTGGCAGGGTGGGTTGGTATGAACTTAATGCCTGGAGTTCCCCACTGGGATGAGTCACCCTTCATAATGCTTAACTTAGTGTTTTCATTTGCTTCAGCTTATACAGCTCCCATCGTCTTAATGAGCCAGAATCGCCAGTCTGATACTGACCGGAGAAACGCTGAAATTGACCACCAAGTAAATCTCAGGGCTGGACAAAATATTGAACTGCTCCATGCCAAATTGGATGAATTACACGCTCAACAATTAAACGAGTTAACTCAAATAGTTAAAGAGCAGCAACGAGTTATTAATGAGATTAGAGTAACTTTAGTACCTGAATCCAAAGGGATTAAAGAGATTAAAGAGGTTAAAATAAGTCGGTTACCAGGACTTCATGTCCAAACTAACACTAAATTTACTAAGGAAGCTTCCAGTAATAAACCTTTTACTATTGACCAAGCAATTGGAGACAATAACAAAGTTTTGGATAAGTTAACGAGTAAGTAAAAGTGAGCTACCAACACTTTTTCTTGATCATGACGGTGAAAGAGACTAAATTTTACTTCTATACATTTCTAATTGAAACTTTTAACTCTTTCGCTCTTAATTGGAACCGTCATTCAGCATTTTATTAAAAAAGAATATTTGTTTTGTTTCAGCGATTCTAATGCACAGCCTACCAGTTCAATTTGGAATGCTACATCTCCACAGTTGATTAAGTAGCAGTTTCTAAAGTATTTGCAGACATAAACCAATCATTAGCTTAGACAGCATCAACGAGAAGATTGAGGAGATAGAAATGAACGAACTAATCACGGCAATTCCTACCGGAATCACAGCTTTTACAGCTACAAATCTAGATGATTTGGTTATCTTAACGCTGTTATTTTCACAGGCGAATGCAAGTTTCCGGCGTCGGCACATCGTGATTGGTCAGTACTTGGGCTTTTGTACTCTGGTCGTCGCTAGTCTGGCTGGTTTTCTTGGGGGCTTGATATTGCCATCTCATTGGATTGGTCTTTTGGGTTTAGTACCCATCACCATTGGACTAAATCGTCTATTTAACCCAGAAAACGATTCGTCGGCGGATACAGAGTCAGAACCTCAGTTTTCTCATGCCTCTACCTTCGCTAGTTTTTTGTCTCCCCAAGCTTATAGTGTGGCAGCTATTACCATCGCCAATGGTAGTGATAATATAGGTATTTATATGCCATTGTTCGCCAACACTAACTTCTCCAGTTTGTTAGTGATTATCGCAGTCTTCCTTGTACTGGTAGGGGTTTGGTGCTACGCAACATACAAGCTGACCTGTCAGCCTGCAATCTCTAATTTGCTAACCCGCTATGGTAACAGTTTTGTTCCCTTTGTGTTGATTGGCTTAGGCGTGTTTATTATCCTAGACAGTGCTTCACTAACCCCAATTGCCTTGGTGGCTACCTGCTTGTGTTTAATAGGATTAGTTAAACTATATAGCATGGGACAAACAACATCCTCAGACGTTGACTTTCCAGGGTAATTATAACTGAAGGCTTATGAGACGTTTGTCAAAAACTTTATAAAACCCATCAATACAAACTGTCTCAGATATATAAAGTAGAAAATTTCTAAACTTTTTAAATTAAAAAGATTTAGTCATACTCAAAAGGAGAAAGATCATGAAACTCTTCAAAATTGCTCTCGTTGCTTTAGTTCTTCTGGTGAATTTGGTAGTTGCTCAACCTTCTTGGGCAGGTAGGCCAAATCTGACTCAAGGTTCTGACTACACAGAGGTAAATCAAGCAATCAATAAGCTCTTAAATATTAAAGATGAACCTGGTGATTCACAATACACACCAGACGAAATTGAACAACAACTGGGTGATTTGAAACTGCAAAAGTACATTTTAGAAACAGCACAAGATTGGGCGCAGTGCCGCAATGAGACGGGTAAGACTTTAGCTGTGTATGCTCATAAACCCAAAAAAGCATTGCAAGGTAATACCCTTTACTTCTTAGGTACTGGTCAGATTACAGATGATGACTGGGATTGTGATGGCGTTTACCTACCAAGTGGTACTAAAGTTGCTGGTTTAACTCCTGGGGATACCCAAGGTCAAGAACTGGTGGAACCCTTGGCGATAAAGATTGTGGATGGAACTCAATTAGTAGCTAAAACTAATCCAGAGACGGGTGCTGTAGAATTCAATGTTGCCCCCGCCAAAGTGTTAAAAGCTGGCGACGTGAACTGGTCAGTTCCTAATTTATCGCAAGCCGAAATTGATGCAGCAAAACCCAATGCACCGATTAATGATTAACATTAAGTTTGTTTGAAATCCGGTAATATAGGCACTCTTTTCTACTATAGGGAAGGGTGCTTTTATTATGGTTATTTTAATTTTTAGTATAAAGTCTAATCTTTATACACTATTAATACCGTTTCATGATTAAAGATTCAATCAGGCAAGTAATTGCGCTTAAGCGCTACTATAAACGATGTATTGCTTTCCTAGAAGATAATTGGTATAAAATACCAATACACAAAGAAGAAGAATAGACAATTTTACAGTAGAGAGAGAGTAGTGAATTTACACAGCAGAAATGGCACAAACTTGTAAGCCCACGGGTGTATGAATAATCACAGATTCTACACCAAATACTTGCTCTATAGTGTTTGGTGTAAGAACTTCTTCTGGTGTGCCAACTTCCCAAAGATGACCTTGTTTTAATAAAGCAATGCGGGAACTGTACCGCGCTGCTAAATTTAGTTCATGTAAAACTGTGACAATAGTTAGTTCTTGCTGCTGATTTAGATTCTTTAGTAGTTCTAAGAGTTGCAGTTGATAGTTTATATCTAAATAAGTTGTAGGTTCATCTAATAGTAATACTTTTGGTTCTTGTGCTAATGCCAAAGCTAAAAAAGCCCGTTGCCTTTCACCACCTGAGAGATGTTCTACTAGGCGATCGCTCAATTTTTCTAGTTGCGTCTTTTGAATTGCTGCTTCAACTTTTTGCCAATCTTGAGCATTTAATTCCCATTGCCACCAAGGTTGATGTGGTGTGCGTCCTAAACTTACTAATTGTCGCACTGTTAAACCCACAGGAACCGTTTGCTGTTGTGGTAACAACGCTAGTTTCTGGGCAACTAAATTTGGCGGTTCAGAGTGAATTGCCTTGCCATCAAGTAGCACTGTTCCCTGTTGCGGTGAAAGAATACGACTCAGCAATTTGAGTAATGTAGATTTTCCGGAACCATTTGCACCGACTAAACTCAACCATTCTCCTGTTTGCAGAGTTAGATTAATGTCTTGGACAATTGGCGCTGCGGTATAACCGCCTGTGAGATTTTGCAGTTCGAGTGGCATTTTTAACGGGGATTGGGAACTGGGGATTGGGAACTGGGGATTGGGGGCTGGGGACTGGGGACTGGGGATTGGGGGATTGGGGATTGGGATATTAGTTATTTATTTATCTCCCTGCACCCCTGCCCCCTGCTCTCCCGCTCCTCTGCCCCTCTACTTCCATCTAACTAGAATTTACTAAATCCAGTAGAACGACGATAAAGTAACCAGATAAACAAAGGCGAACCCAGCAAGGCGGTGACGGAACCTACTGGTAGTTCTACTGCTCCTAATCTAGAAAGTAAATCTGCAAAGGTGAGCAACCACGCACCTGCAAGCGCGGAAAGTGGTAAAACAAAGCGGTGATCTGTACCGACGACGAGGCGGACACCATGAGGAATGACAAGACCGACAAAGCCAATTAAGCCGCTGATGCTAACTGCACCTGCTGCTAATAAAGTGGCTACACCACCAATTAAAAGACGCGATCGCGTTAAGGATACTCCCAAACCCACAGCCAAATCATCTCCCAAAGCCAGCACGTTTACTGATCGCGCCAGTAAACATCCAGCCAGCAGTGCCACGATGATGTAAGGCCCAGCAGTGGAAATTTCTTGCCAACCCCGTCCGTTAAGGCTACCAACTAGCCAACTCAGCGCAGTTTGAATTTGACCGTCTTCAGTTAGCAAAAGCAATGTACTTTGCACAGCGCCAAATAAAGAACTCACTGCCACTCCACCTAAAATCAACCGCTCAACCGAAATTCCTGACCCAGCTCGACCCAACAAAATTACAATTAGAGAAGTTAAAATTGCTCCCAACCATGCTGCTAAAGGAATCGCCATTGGAAATATTTGTAACACTATCATTACAATGACAATTAGTCCTGCACCGGCTGAAATGCCGAGAATAAATGGATCAGCAAGACTGTTACGTAACATTCCTTGCAGTAGCGCTCCTGACATTCCCAATGCTGCGCCGACGATGAGAGCAGCAATGATGCGTGGAAGCCGCAAATCCCAGAGAATGGTCTGTTTAATGGGATCGCCTTTGTGGAGAATTGCTTGCCAAAATTCTGGCAAACTCAAAGGTACTGCTCCTTGAGAAAGAGACAACGCTAATGTTACTACCAGTGCGGCACTGAGAAGTAAAACAGCCCAGAGTACGCGGTGTTTTGTCAAAATTGTCTGCAAAGGTCTAGTTAAATTCCGATTCAAGATTTTCATTAACTGTAATCTTTTCCAAACAAAGTTAACTTGGTGAAATACCATTAGGGGCGTACAGCTGTACGCCCTTAATGATTCATTTATTGCCAAGATTTTTGAAAGTGGTATTACATAAGTTCCAATCCACCTTGGTAACCAGTAACAATGCGGCTACCATCCTTGAGGATGTGGACTTCTATCTGGTCACTTGCCCAAGTAATTTGGTCTGCAAAAGCGGGGTTAAGTACATTAACTCGCTGGTTGCTAGAAGAAACTGGGGAGTTAGGAGAATTAATTGCTAATGATTCTACAAAAGGCCCATCAATCAGAATATCAAGTTGTTCTAACAATGCTTGGGAATTTGGCGGGGCAGATTCAGACTGTAGTTGCTTAAGGGTGAAACCTGTAAACGACATCACATTTAACCCAGCAGCTTTTACCTTCTGAGCTAAAGATGCCAATGCAGATGCTTGCCAAAATGGTTCTCCCCCAGAGAACGTTACACCTGTGTTTTGGGGGTTGCGGAGAATATTTTCAGCAAGGGTATCAACTGCAATTAGTTGGTTAATCTCAAATGGCCAAGAGTCAGGATTGAAGCAGCCAGGACACTCACGGGGGCAACCTTGCACCCAAACAACAGCACGACAACCAGGGCCGTTGACTTCTGACTGATCGATGTAACCCATGATGTTAAGATGCCCAGGAGGAATATCTTTGAGTGCTAGTGATGGGTTGGTTGGCTTAATTTCCATCTCTTTAACTCCTTTTAAGCGTTGCCTGTTAACCGTTAATATAGCGAAGCCATTAGGGTGCAGCGCACTGGAATTTAAATGGCAGCATGAATTGTGTCAGCTAGATACCTCTGATTTTCCTGTCAGGATAACTTGTATATTAATTGTTGCTAGAGGTTGGTTAACTCGCCGTAGTTGATTTGACGAAATGGCATCTATACTTTGACAGCTTGTCAAAGTTCTGGGTACTATACGCTAGGCGATCGCCTAGCAATAGACTATTGAACGAAACTTTAAATATTTTGTAAGTTTTTTAACACCAGCCTAGCTTTCAAGGCTAAATTAAATATAAGTTTAGAAGTTAAAATAACTTAATAAATGTATTACTACACAGGATTTTCTAAGCAGAAACCTTAAACTTCATATAGCAAACTAATTAATAATTTTTATTAAAAACTTTGTGTTTGAATTTAAAAAAAAAACAAATTATTTTATGTTAACAATTAATTCAAAAGAAAAAATTTTATTGTTTAATAATCAGAAAGATGTAAATTTTTTGTCAGATATCTTACATCACCGAGGCTATTATATTCAAACAGCAATCCCTGGAAAGTTAGGAATTAATAGACTACTTAATTTTCATCCTGATTTGATTATAGTAGATATTGCCATGCTAAATAGGGAAGAATATGAAGCTTATAAATATTTAATTTCTAATAGTAGTAAAGATATTTCAATAATTTTTTTGGGAGATTTCCAAGAAATAAATCAAAGCTTGAAAGGATTAAATATTAATAAATATGACTATATCAATAAACCATTACAAGCTCAAGAAGTTTTATTGCGTGTAGAAAATCAACTTACTATTCAAAGACTACAAAAACAACTTAATAGCAGTAATTTACTGAAAGAAATTACTGCCTTGAGAGCGAGTCAAAGTAGATATCGTCAACTAGTTGAGTTATCCCAAGACTTAATCTGGTCAGTGGATGCTGATGGACTGATTACCTTTGTGAACCAAGCCGTTAAACAGAGTTCTGGTTACGAACCTCAAGAGTTAATTGGACGTGCTTTTACTGATTTCATATCGCCCACACAAATTTCTCAAATTAGGGCTGTATTCCGGCGCGTTCTCCAAGGAGAACCGATTTTTCAGTACGAAATAACCTGTATCAGTAAAGATGGTATCCCTATATATCTGATATTTAATGCGATCGCTTTACGAAATGAGGACGATTTGATTGTAGGAGTGATAGGCACAGCTAGCAATATTACACAGCGTCAACAGGTAGAGAAAGTACTAGAAGAAAGCGCTATCAAGCTTCGCAATCATAATTTAGTGCTTGTACAACTAGCACAAAATCAAGCACTTTATCAAGGGGACTTGAAACTAGCTTTAAAGGAAATCACGCAAGCAGGTGCTAAAAATATTGGAGTGGAACGAGCCAGCGTCTGGCTGTATGACGAAACAGGCATGGATATCCACTGCCTTGACCTATTTGAGCAGAGCCGAAATCAACATAGTGAAGGATTTTTCTTATCATCGGCTGACTATCCAGTTTATTTTCAAGCATTGCAGCAAGACCAAATAATCGCCGCAGACGATGCCCATACTGATCCTAGAACTAAGGAATTTTTGGAGTCTTACTTGACCCCATTAGGCATTACTTCGCTGCTCGATACACCCATTAGATTAGAGGGAAAGACTGTTGGAGTTGTATGTCTGGAAGCAGTAGGAATTGCTCATAATTGGACACTGGAAGACCAGAATTTCGCTCGTTCCTTGGGGAATTTAGTATCTTTAATGCTGGAAGCACGTTTTCGCCAACGTGCAGAAGCAGCACGACTCGTTTCGGAAGAAAAGTTAGCATCTGCTTTTAGGTCATCTCCTGACCCAATCGCTTTAATTACCGTACCAGAAACACGCTATATCGAAGTTAACGATAGCTTTTGTCAGTTTTTTGGTTATTCTCGTTCTCAGGTGATAGATCGTACCAATCAAGAATTGAATATTTGGGTGAATCCAGCAGAATATAATTTACTTGCCCAGGTTCTGCAACAGACAAAAGCGATACGCAACCATGAAGTAGATTTCCGTACCTCAACTGGGGAAGTCAAGACGACGCTGTTTAGTGCAGAAATGATCAAGATTGATGGGCAACAATACATACTAGGCACAGCCAAAGACATTACTGAGCGTAAGCAGGCTGAAAATGAAATCCGTTTATTGCTATTAACAACCCAAGCCATCACTCGTGCCGTTGACGTAAATATTGCTTTAGCACTCGTCTTGCGGTTGATTTGCCATACCATTGGTTGGGATTTTGGCGAAGCATGGACACCGAGTGAAGATGGCAGTGTTTTAGAACATAGTCTGGGTTGGCATGGCAACCAAAACTGTTTAGAAGAATTCTGCCGTAAAAGCCAAACTCTGCAATTTGCGCCAGGGATGGGGCTTCCTGGACGAGTTTGGCAGAGCAAAGGGCCAGAATGGATAGAAGATGTTTCTAAAGTTAGAAAACCACTGTTTATGCGATCGCCACAAGCAGCAAAAGTGGGATTAAAAGCTGGTTTTGGCGTCCCGATACTAGCTGGTAACCAAGTTCTGGCTGTTTTGGTGTTTTTTAAACGTAGCTCAGTGCCAGTAGATAAACGTTTACTCTTACTAGTAGGTGCTGTTGCTGGTCAGTTAGGTGGATTGATTGAGCGCAAACAGGTAGAAGCCGCTCACAGAAAGAGCGAAGAACGATTACAGCTGGCTCTAGAAGCTAGTGATTTGGGGTTGTGGGATTGGAATATTAGCAGCGATAAAATCTATCGCGATTGGCGGTGGCTGAAGATGCTGGGTTATACAGAAGACGAAATTGGCGAAAGGATGGAAGCCTTTGAGCAACTAGTGCATCCAGAAGATTGGCCCACAGTCATTACAGCCCTAAATTCCCATCTCCAAGGTGCAACTCCCGTTTATGAAGTCGAATTTCGGATGTGCTGCTCCTCTGGTGAGTGGAAGTGGATTCAGTCCCGCGGTCAGATTTTTGAGCGCGATGAACGTGGTAAACCTTTACGGATGACAGGTACACACAAAGACATTACTGAGCGCAAAACCCTAGAACGAGAACTTGCACTTAGAGAAGCTCGCCTCAATGCCTTTTTCAGCAGTGCGCCTGTGGGCATGAATATTTTAGATAACCAACTACGGTTTGTCCAAGTCAACGAACTGTTGGCAGAGATGCATGGAATCTCCCAAGAAAAACATATTGGTAAGACAATTCAAGAAGTCTTACCTCACATCGCCTCCTTGGTGGAACCAATTTATCAACAGGTTCTCTTGACTGGTAAATCTATTATCAACCAGGAATTAACCAGCGCATCACCCCAGCAACCAGATATTATCCGCCACTTCCTAGTTTCTTACTTTCCGATTCCTGGTGAGGACAACCGCCCCTCTGGTGTAGGCACAGTTCTGGTAGAAATTAGTGATCGTAAACGTGCCGAACAAGAACTGCGCCTAGCCAACGAACGTCTACAATATTTGCTTACCTCTAGTCCTGTCGTTATTTATAGCAGCAAAACATCAGGCGAACTTGGCCCTACTTTTATCAGTGAGAACGTTAAGGCAATGGCTGGTTATGAAGCACAGGAATTTCTGGAAAATTCTCATTTATGGCTAGACCATATTCACCCAGAAGATGTCAACCTTGTATTGGGAAAATTTTTGCAGATTTTCGAGCAAGAGTACACTGCCTACGAATATCGTTGGTTGCACGCTGACGGGACTTATCACTGGTTCTACGACAAGGTGAGATTAATCCGCAACGAAGCAGGTAATGCTATGGAGTGTATTGGTTATTGGGCAGATATTAGCGATCGCAAATCCACAGAACTAGCTTTGCAAGAAGGTAGGCAACGATATCAACTTTTAGCAGAAACCTCACCAGCTTGTATCTTTCATGCCGATGTCGAAGGCAAAGTCTTATATTTTAATCAGCGTTGGACGGAAATAACGGGACGCAGTGTAGAAGAGTCTCTGGGATTTGCTTGGCTCGATGCTGTACATCCAGATGACCGCGCCCAGTTATTAGTAGCATGGGAGAAAGCCACAGCTACTAAGCAACTATATAAGTATGAACATCGTTTTCTGCGTCAAGATGACACGATAATCTGGGTAATTTGTCAGGCTATGCCCGAAATCGGGGATAATGGAGAAATAAAAGGCTATATCGGAACTGTAACAGACATTACCGAAAGGAAATTGGCTGAAGTTGCCTTGTCTGAGAGTGCAGAAAGAGAAAGAGCGATCGCGCAAGTGATTCAAAGAATGCGCCAGTCACTTGATTTAGAAACGATATTTGCTGCTACCACCCAAGAATTACGACAAGTGCTTAACTGCGATCGTGTCGTTGTTTATCGTTTCAATCCCCAATGGAGTGGCGAATTTGTCTCTGAGTCGGTGGCTGATGGTTGGATTTCTCTGATTGAAGAACACAACAATGACCCTCATCTTACAGAAGGTATTCTAGAAAATGGGCATTGCCTAGCGAAAATTTTGGAGAATCAGCATAAACAAGTGCCAGAAACTTATCTAGAAGCAACTCAAGGCAGTGTGTATAAAGACGCAAGTTTTCGCTGTATCCCAGACATCTACAAAGCTGGGTTTCATCCTCGTTATCTCAAACTTCTGGAGCGCTTTCAGGTAAAAGCCTATATTATTGTCCCTATTTTATGTGGTACTGAGCTTTGGGGGTTACTAGCGAGTTATCAAAATTCCGATTCCCGCCAATGGAAACCTGGAGAAATTAACATTGTAGTTCAAATTGGCAATCAGTTGGGAGTTGCTTTGCAGCAGGCACAATTACTCGCACAAACCCAAAGACAGTCACAAGCATTGCAAGAAGCTTTGATCACTGCTGATGCTGCCAATCGGGCTAAGAGCGAATTCCTCGCCAACATGAGCCATGAACTGCGTACTCCACTCAACGCCATTCTTGGTTTTACCCAATTGATGAGTCATGATCATTCTCTATCCACCGAACATCAGCAAAACCTAACAATCATTAATCGTGCTGGCGAACATCTCCTCAACTTAATCAATGACATTTTAGAAATGTCTAAAATCGAAGCTGGCAGAACAACAATAAATATCAACAGTTTCGACCTAATTCGCCTCTTAGAAAACCTCGAAGAAATGTTGCGCTTCCGCGCCACCTCTAAAGGATTACAATTGGCATTTGAATATACATCTCACCTTCCCCAGTACATCCAAGCTGACGAAAGTAAACTGCGCCAAGTCTTGCTCAACCTAGTGGGAAATGCTATCAAATTTACTACTACTGGGAGGGTGACGCTGCGCGTGGGGTTGGGGACACTTCCCTGTGGGACGCTTTGCGTAGCTTGCTTCCCCGGAGGGGTACGACAAGCTCAGTGTATCGCTGGTGATTGGGGACACTTAAGAGCGGGACGCTTTGCGAACGACAAGCTCAGTACATCGCTGGAGATTGGGAAAGATTCTTCCCAATCATGCCAGTCCGCTCAACAGGAGGAACCCTCAGAAGTTCTAATGCCTGCGGCAATCCCTGTGGGGAACGGAGGAAGCCTCCGCTCAGACTTCTCTTTGCACGCGGCTGGCTGCCCAATCCCTAATCCTCAATCCCTAACCTTCGAGGTTATAGACACTGGCCCCGGTATTGCCTCTGAAGAAATTAACTTGTTATTTGAAGCTTTTAGACAAACTGAAACCGGAAGGAAATCGCAACAAGGAACGGGATTAGGTTTAGCAATTAGCCGTAAATACGTGCAATTAATGGGTGGTGAAATTAGCGTTACCAGCACTGTTGGTGAAGGAAGTAAATTTACGTTTGATATTCAGATCGGTCTCACAGCGGCCAGCGAAATTCAAAGCAACCTAACTAAAAGCCAAGTTATTGGTTTAGCACCCACTCAAACCGAATACCGGATTTTGGTAGTTGATGACGTTAGAGAAAGCCGTTTAGTGCTGGAGAAAATTCTGACATCTATAGGCTTTGCAGTACAGGAAGCTGCAAATGGTCAAGAAGCGATCGCCCTTTGGCAAGAATGGCAACCACACCTAATTTTAATGGATATGCGGATGCCTGTTATGGACGGTTATGAAGCCACTAGAGTGATTAAAGAAAGGGAGCAGAGGCACATCAGGACAGAGGAGTATCAGGGCAAAAACAAAACCTCAATCCCAAGTCACACCAATTACTATAAGTCGAGAAACCTGTCCAAGGCAATTCAAAATTCTGTTAGCAAAAAGCCGTTCTCTCAAGAGAGACCCTGCACTTACCGCGTTCGCGTAACGTGCGCTTTGCGCTCAGGATCTTTGTCAGCAGAAGCTCCTCTTTTGGATGCTCGCCCCAAGCCACTGTGCCCTGCCAAAAGCCGCAGAAGCATCTACCTTTCCGCAAAACCACAAAATTGGAAAACCATTATTATTGCCTTGACAGCCAATGCTTTTGAAGAACAACGTGAGGCAATGATCAAAGCCGGTTGTGATGATTTTATTAACAAGCCCTTCCGTGAAGAACAATTACTAGAAAAATTGAGCGAACATTTAGGAGTTGGATATCTTTATCAAGAAGAAAAAATTCAATTAGCAAATGATCAGCAACATGGAACAGAACTCGTTTGCCAGCCTAGTGAATTAGTTAGTCTTTTATCTCAAATGTCGTCTGAATGGGTAACACTACTATACAATGCCGCAGCTCAATGTAGCGACGACCTAATTTTACAATTAATTGAGCAAATATCCTTAGAAAAAGCTAAACTCCGAAATTGTTTAATAGATTTAGCTCAGAATTTTCAGTTTGAGAAAATTATGGAGTTGGCAAGTAAAATTATTCAAAACTCACATTAGATGCTGCATAAATAAGCAGCAAATATACTTGTAGACTTGGTTAATATACAACTAATTGACCTATCTATAGGATCTGCGATCGCCAACTGAAAACTCAGCTCGACAACCATTTTTTACCCAAATCCGATTTCTTCTATAGCCCCAATTTCCTCTACAACTGGCGCTAGATAATTGCCTGACAAACCTGACTTTGCCTCTACGCGGTATTGAACAAGTGTTCCTGTGATTATTCTGGCTTTCACAAGTTATTACCTCGCGAGCTGAAGCTGGTGTAGCAACGCCCAAAAGAGTACCCACACTTAGGCTAGTAACTATCAGGGTGGTAACGATTAGTGGAAAGCGAATTACCATATAAAATATTTCACCTCTTCAAAATTCAGAAACAGAAAACTCTAGTAATTGTACCCAACTGCTTTAAAAGCTAATTTATAAATACAAATAAACATGATAAATAAAACAATAATTTATCTGTATACACTAGTTCATAATATTAAACTTTATATTTACCTTGATTAAAAACAAAATTTGTCATTATTGTAATATTTTTTGTAATTAACGAGATATAAAAAATAATGTCTATTCTTTGTGGGCTTATATATTATCTAAAATTATTAAACCTCTTTACCTCAAGAAATTACTCTAACAAAAGTAATGAATACATCCATGACTTTAGTCACGATTCAAAAATACACAAAATTAATAAATTATTGTTAAGTTAGTAATACTTTCTAGTAGTTACAAAGTAAAAAGGTGCGAATACCTGAATAACTTGTAGCTGAATTCCATTACTCTTTGGCAACGCCGCTTTTTTTATGTGTAGATTAATTAGCTACCTTGGTAATCCTATTCGATTAGATGAGTTGCTCTATAAACAAAAGCATTCGCTTTATAACCAAAGTTACAATCCTCTAGAATTAAAGTCAGGAGTAGTTTGTGCAGACGGCGTTGGTGTAGGCTGGTACGACGAAGCAGGTAAATCATTTATTTACCGAAACACCATCCCTCTATGGAATGATCCGAACCTGGAAGAGTTGAGCAACTACATACAATCTACTTGTGCTGTCGGTTATGCCCGACTAGCAGGGACGGGCGAATCGCTTGACATCAGTAACTGTCAGCCATTCCGTAGTGGCAAGCTGTTGTTTGTGCATAATGGCGAGATTGCCAACTTTCAACAGACACTCTATAGACCGATACGTGAGAGCCTTTCTGATTCTACATACAACCTGATTAAGGGCATGACCGACTCTGAACACATCTTCGCCCTGCTGGTGGAAATGTGGTACTCGTCTCCAGACAGCACCTTGGTGTCAGCCTTACGGGCGACGCTACAAAAATTGACTGACTTGGCTAAAGAACAAGACACTAGCTTTAGTGCCAATTTAATAGTCAGTGATGGCCAGGCACTCGCAGCAATTCGCTACGCCTACGGCACACAAGCTCCTACTCTTTATTGGTCTTGTGATGATGTGAATCACCCAACCCAAGTTATCGTTGCTTCCGAGCCTTTGTCTGAGCAAAATTGGACAGCCTTTCCTGAGCAAAGTACATTGTTTGTTCAAGCTCAGTCATTAAAGCCAACAATTAGCTTATTGGAGAGATTGGCCTAATTGCTATAGTAAAAGCTAATGTACTTTTAACTTGTAAAATTAGGGTGGGCAAGATGCCTATCTACAAAATTTTTATCTAAAAACAATATGCAAATTATTGTAGAGACACGCCGTAGCGCGTCTCTGCATCTATTTAAACCTATATTTAAGATAATCTCTAATGTGCAATGCTGTACCAAGAGCGATCGCCTTCGGTTAAACCTTCTTGGGTTAGGTTTTATGGACAAGAACTGCAATTATAATTACTACAGTTAGCTAGCAACAGCAACACCAAAAACTTTATAAAAAATATCATAGATAAATGCAGTATCAGTCAAGGCTGGGAGTTGAAGTACTGCAAGGGTGCAGTCTCACTAACCTCAAAGACGAGCAAAGGCACGAATTTAAACAATCTCTTTGGGAACACGGGGTTGTTGTAGTCAGACAGCAAAGCATTACTGCGTCACAGTTAGAAGAATTTGCCAGACTAACATTTGGTGAATTAATGTTTGGCGGTTCCAGGTCATTAGATCCCGATATCAGCCCAGAACTACAAAGCCGATTTGTCAATATTTTGGGTAATCCAAAGGGAGAAACCGAACCTTCAGAAAAGTTTGCTTGGAAATGGCATCAGGATAAAGATGGACTTCCACGGACTGAAGGGCTGGATATGAATGCGCTGTATGTGGTAATGCTTTATGGAGTGGAAGTACCACCTTTAGATATAGATAGACAGCCCCATAGTACTCAGTTTCTTGATCTGATTGAAGCCTACAACAATTTAGATGATCAACAAAAACAGCAACTAGAAAGTTTGTCACTTTATCATAAAGCCCCCATTTTTTCAAAAGAAGCCATTGATATTCCGACAAAAGTACATCCTATTGTATCGACTCATAAAGTTACGGGTAAAAAAGGATTATATCTAGGCATAGACACGGCAGTTCCTGTTGGGATGGAAGATAAATCAGAAGAAGCGAAAATTTTCACTAAATCTCTGTTTGAATCTGTTTTAAAAAGCACACCAATCTACTACCATATTTGGCAAAAAGGAGATGTTGTCTTTTGGGACAACTCACAAGTAATGCATAGAGGTATCCCTTATGATGCAACTAAGTATAAGCGTATCGCTCTGCGTTTAGGAGTGGTAAATACCTACTAGCTATGAGATTTATGATCATGGGTTTCTTACCTTAACCAATCTTAGAGAAAGATTGGTTAAGGTAAGAAAACGATTATTTTGAGTATCCTCCCCATTTAAAGTTCCAAATACTTCCTATCTTTTCAATAAAATTTACCTGTTTTTTGCCACCTCTTAAGAAAATTTACTTTCTTATGCTAAAGCTGAGATCCGAGTAGTGAAACTATTTAGAAGATATTCAATTTAGTCATTTGCTAACTAGTTGAATATCGATAAACGGAGTTAGTACCTCTCCAGCCCAAATATTCTGTAATATTGTTGGTATCATGGACTCTGAATAGACCTTTATACTTTCAGAAAGTTCTTTATACTTGATCCGAAATTTATATTTACCTGGATACAGTGGGCAAAAACTGTAAACATCTTGAGATGGAAAAGGGATATTCAAAGCCAAGTTTCGGTCACGCTTTTTCTTGGGATTTTGGCTCCAAAACAGAAAAGCATCATGAGAAAACGTTACTCTTTCTCCTGGTATTACCAACACATAGTCAGATTCATTTGGTAGGCTGAGTCTTTCACAATAGATACCTGTTCGCATAATTTGACCATCTGGTGCTACCAGTTCTGGAAATAAGGAGTAGAAATAGCAGGAAAAGTGATAAAAGCTTTGCGTATTATTAGTAATACTAATACCAAGCTGTATAGAAATATATACACTGCGCTTGGCTTCAGGAATAATCAATAGCTTTTCCGACACCACAGTTTCAAAACAAACACCATTTACTTCAATAGCATTGATATTATTTGGTTCTAAATATTTCATTAGTAGGATGCGTTAAGGCTTTAGCTTAATTTAGCTCTACATAAGCTAGTGCATTAGTAACTTTGATGCTTTTTGTGACAAACTATATGGAAATATATGCCTAACATACCCGACAGTAATTTGATTTTTACTTTATAAATAACCTCTAATATTGCGTTGATAAATAGCATCTAAGGCTGATACCAAGTATTAAGTCCAATTAATTACTTATAAATAAAATGTATGTTTGTAGTTGCGCTTTAGCGCCATACCATATATGATTATTGCGCTCAAGCGCAACTACGAGCCTAATTATAAGTGTTTTACCGGACACAATATAATTTCAAAAATGTTTGCAACTAATGAATCAGTAGGGGAAACAGCTATACACCTCTACTGATTTCAAATATTTCTAACAGGGCATCAAAGCATCTAATCTTCCCAGTACTGCCATATCTTCTGCATCTAACTCGACTGGAGTCCCACTGCGAATTAATTCTGAAAAGTCTTCATTGGGAACCATCACAGTCAACGTATACAAGCGAGTAGAACCTGTATTTTTAATTAAGTGTGTACCAGTAGGAGGCACTAATAAACTATCTCCGGCTTTGATCTGGACACTCTTGCCGTCACACATAGCCATCGCTTCACCTTTGAGGACAAAAAACATTTCCACCGCCCACTGATGACGATTTGGTGGTGTTTGTCCACCAACATCAAAAATTTCTATGCAGCAAGTTAAGGAAGTATTAGCATTTGTAGAATCAAAGATAATCGCTAACCGATTACTATCCTGGGGACTAATACGGTATGTTTGATACTCTTTGGGAGATTTAATAACAGGAATTACACAACGAGTAGCGTACATTTATTTATCTCCTCCTGTTTGTTCAGGATTTTTTAGCGCTGTTAAAATCGCTGGTGAATCAGTAACAAAACCAAAACATTGTTTAACGTTGTATAATGTAGCCAGCCAACAATATTCGGGAGAAGTTGTGGCGGTGCAGTCTTTAACTAATACGCAGTCATATCCTAAGAAGTTGGCATCACACAGCGTAGTCAGCACACATTGATCAGCGTTGACACCAGCAAAAAATAGTGTCGTCCTGCCGAGGTTTCGCAAGATACTATCTAATGGAGTATCCCAAAAGCCACTCATGCGGTATTTGTCTATCTGAATATCTTCTGGTGACTGTTCTAGTTCATCGACTACCGCAGCCGCCCAACTACCTGCCATGAGTACCTTAGCACCGTTGCTGGGTAGCGGATCGCCCAATCCTACGCCCTCACCTGTGGGGTTGTAAACGTGATGCGAACCAGCACTAATATTGAGTAAGTCGGGGCGATTTCCCCAATTTATCCAAATTACGGGAACACCTGCTGCACGGAGTTGAGGAAGTAAGTTGTTCAAAGGTTTGATAGGCTGACGCGCTGGAGTGACATCGACGCCAATATGCGCTAACCAGCCGTCAGGGTGACAGAAGTCGTTTTGCATATCGATGACGAGGATGGCAGTTTTTGCCAAATCTAGGCGCAGGGTTTTAGTTTCTGTTGATAAGATAACGGGTTGTGGGGTTGTTTGCGGACGAGTGATATCTGCGATCGCATGATTCACTGTCCAAGCATTTGGTGAAACTCCCAATGTCCGAAAAGGCAAATTCATAAATTGCAGCATCCAACACCATCTCCTAATTTGTAACTTGAAATCCTGCTTTGCGTTCAATTACTTAATCAAGGTTAAAATCGTGAATTTTACTATCCAGAATGTTTTGATTGCCACCGATGACGATTACGCTACCGTAGATGTACAGGTTGTAGAGGGTAAAATCGCTGCTATTGCCCCCAATCTAGATGCGATCGCCCTTGAGCCTGTCGCAGGTATCGCCTCAGTAATTGATGGTAAAAATAAGCTGTTGCTTCCTGGTTTCGTCAACGCGCACACCCATTCATCAGAAATGTGGCAGCGCGGGATTATGTCTGTCTTTCCTCTAGAATTATGGCTAGCGGAATTGTATGATTTTGCACCTCTCGACCCGGAAAAGGTTTATCTCAGCGCCTTGGGTACGGCGGTGGAAACTTTACTTTCCGGCGGCACGAGTGTAGTAGATCACTTGGTATTAATTCCTGGACAAGAATTAGAAACTATTGCCGTTGCAGTTCGCGCTTACAGAGAAGTTGGCATTCGCGCCTTTATCGCCCCGTTAATTCAAGATGAATCCATCACCGCAGGTCTTCCATCTGGGGAATCAGCACAGATTCATGAACCGTATTATCGCTCAACTGCGGCAACCCTAGAAATTATTGAAGAGGCGGTGAGACAGTTTCATCGCCCGGAAGAGGGTGTGAATATTTTAGTTGCACCAACGGGGATTCAGTTGTGTACTGATGCTTTATTTACGGGGTGTATTGAGTTAAGCTCACGCTACAATCTTTGTCGTCACGCCCATTTATTGGAAACCAAAGCGCAGGAAAAACTTGCTCAAGAAAAATATGGTTGTACTGCCGTTGAACATTTGAAAAGAATCGAATTTTTGAGCGATCGCACAACTCTAGCTCATTGTGTTTGGTTAAATGATGCTGATATTGCTATTTTGGCAGAAACTCAATCTACAGTTGTTCATAATCCTTTAAGTAATCTACGTTTAGGTAGTGGTATCGCTCCTATTTTAAAATATCGACAAGCTGGGGTCAACGTCACTTTTGGTTGCGATGGTGCTTCTAGTAATGACTCTCAAGATTTGCTAGAAGCGATTAAAATTGGTTCTATTTTGCACAACGTTACAGGCTCAGATTATCAACACTGGATTACACCTCGGCAAGCAGTAGAAATGGCATCTTTGGGCGGTGCAAAAGGATTGAACCTTGCAGATAAACTTGGTTCTCTTACTGTAGGTAAACAAGCCGATTTAGTACTTTATGACCTCACCAATTTATCATTACTTCCTCGGACAGATCCCATTGGTTTATTAGTTTTAGGGCGTCCTACAAATGTTGTTGATAGTGCTTGGGTGAATGGTAAACAAATTATTACTGATGGAAAAGTTACTACAATTAATGTTGATGAATTGCGGCAAGAATTATTTAATCGCAGTCAGTGGGAACCAAAGCGTAAATCTCAAACAGTGGCGCAAATCGAGGCTCATTATCGCACAGTCATGGGGTTGTAAAACATAAAACTAAAGTTAGCGTGAGATTCTTAGTGGCATTATACTTGAGACTGCTAGTCAGACAATCATATTAATAAGTGCTATAAAGCAATATGGGTGCAGAACCTTATTGGTATTACATAGATTATCAATCTGATATTAGTGCAGCTTTGAACACACTGCGACAACGTGAATTTGAGGCAGGACGATATAATCCTATAATTCCGTTTCTTGAATTTCCTATTACAGAAAATTCTCCTAAACCAGGAAAGCAGCATCAATCTATCAAAGCAATTATGGAAGATTTGATAGAAAGAGGTAATGTTGATGTACTCGCTCAATTCTCGATATTTGTTACGTCTCAGACACTCCATTTCCTCATAAAAATTGGGAATTACTAGTAGAAAATGCTCATTTAGAAAGCATAATGTACCATTTCACAACTTATCGTTATCTAGCAATGACTTATTTTCACGCTTTGGCACAGATCAGCCAACTTATAAACTAATAGAGTCAGTGCTATTAAGTGGTAATAAACGTTCGGACACTGCACAAAAGTTTTGGAGGGATATAGAACGAGGAACAAGTAGGCATATAATCGTCTATTGTGAAAACAAACCTATTGAAATTTTCTTTGCAGGATATTCGTTTGATTGAGCAAAACGTAGGTTGGATAAAGCGAAGCTTAACCCAACAAAGAACTTAATTTTAGGTTGCGTTGAGTGGTGAAACCCAACGCATACAAAATTTGAAAATCTTGAGTTTTTACCTATTTGCTGTTGAAAATTTCAAAAGAATCGGGTATTTGAACGATCGCCCAAGTAAAATTGGTAAAGCCGATCGCATTTACTTCTAGTATCTGATATTACTTAGCAACAACCCGTGTTTGAGCTTGTAAGCGAGATTTAGGCTTGTTTTCACTACAATTTCCACATCTTGTCAATCGCACTGCGTTGCTCAATTGCAGCAAGAATTATTTAACCACAGTCATTAAGTCGGGGAAACTGCAATGGCGCACTGTCTCGCTTTTGCGTGGTATTACTATTATTAGATGATTAGACTTTTTGACGAAATAAGCCTGTCATACTCACACCAGTAATTAATAAGCCGACTAATCCCAAACCATTTAAAAGAGGGTAAATTTTTTCTAAATGCAAAATTTCGAGCGTGTGCAGTCCGAGTAGAAATTCGCCTAACTCGTCTTGGTGAAGCCATTCATGTGCAATAGTAAAGCTCATGCCAGTTAGCACAGTCAGAAACAACGGCAGACATAAAGCGATCGCAATCTGACGATGGTAACGCCGAAACATCCGATTCATAAACAATTTCTCTTGGAGTGACTTTTAGGTTATCAGGTTTGCAGTGCGTTTAAATCAGAATTTGAATTGCAAACTCTCAACCTTCTCCTCTAGAGTATCACTATCTTTTTACATAAGAATTATACGGGCGATCGCTAATCCCTCCCCTACCCGTTTACCTACAGTTCTAGTTGTGAATAAATTTTCAAAAATACTTTGTTTAACTTTTAGCGAGATTCCCACACTATTATCTAAGGCATTATGTAAAAATAACTTGGACGAATTACTCAGAGGCTGAATAATGAGAAGATAACTGGTGTTGCAGGGTGATATGGCTGGGAACGAGGTGGTGAAAAGCATTCAAGACAAGTATGAGCGGTTGAGTCCTTACTTGAATGAGAAAACACGACGTATTTGGGCAGCGATTGAAGCTCAAAGCCTGGGTTGGGGAGGTATCAGTCAGGTCTCAATAGCAACAGGACTTTCCCGTACTACAATTAATTCCGGGATAGGTTTGTTGTCAGAAACGGATGGGTCAAAAACTACAGATGATAGTATCAGAATCCGTGAAGTGGGTGGTGGGCGTAAACTACTTGAAGAACAAGATCCAATGCTGCTAACAGATTTGGAATCGCTGGTTGAACCAATGACTTTAGGAGAAGAGTGAATCTCCTCTCAAATGGACTTCTAAAAGCGTAGTAAAACTGGCTGTTATCGTTCAAGACTATGGAAGTTAAAACTACAAGATTTTGTGGATGAAATTAATCAAACGATTCATGTATGCCATTTTCCTCCCGGCACAAGTAAATAGAATAAGATTGAGCATCGCTTGTTTTGTCACATTACT
Organism: Nostoc sp. UHCC 0302; assembly: GCF_038096175.1. Classification (NCBI taxonomy): domain Bacteria; kingdom Bacillati; phylum Cyanobacteriota; class Cyanophyceae; order Nostocales; family Nostocaceae; genus Nostoc; species Nostoc sp. UHCC 0302. The sequence continues at coordinate 580,719 of NZ_CP151099.1, read as the reverse complement.
CAAAATTGGCGTGGTAGACCTTTAACTAGCTTGTAAGTTGTGATTAATTTAATTCGCAATACTACCACCCAACAAGGATTAGAAGTAGAAGCTAGGTTAGATGAAAATCGCTACGAAACAGGAATCAAAGTTACAGACCAAGAATTTAATGCTATTGCTATTGAGCGCAACTCTTTTCGTAGTGAATGGAACTATATAATTAAGCCCAGAATTCCTACTTAACTGTTCAACTTAATTTTTACATAATTCCTGAAATCCGAATCAAAATCTGATGTTTATTTACACTTAAGCTAGTTTAAGCCTCAACTTGATTAGGATTAGCATTAATATCATGAAAGTTCTGCCCAGTATTAGTTTATCCTAAAACATTAACGGCAAACTATGTTTGCATTTATTTTTAGGAATAAACTGAGAGTAAATATGGAACGCGCTATTTCTGCCTTGGGAATATTAGTTTTCATCGGCATATCGTATGCCTTTTCTATTCAGCGTAATGCAGTGCGTTGGCGAACAGTAGTGTGGGGCTTAGGATTGGAATTTGTCTTGGCACTGATTATCCTAAAAACTCCTTGGGGTTTGAATGTGTTTAAGTCTCTAGGAGATATTGTTAGCAACTTTTTGGCATTCTCTGATGTTGGTGCAAAATTTGTTTTTGGAGAAAATTTTAAAGATCATTTTTTTGCTTTCCAAGTGCTGCCCACAATTATCTTTTTCTCTGCTTTCATTAACGTCATGTACTACTATGGCATTTTACAGCGAGTGGTGAATGTTCTGGCATGGGTGATGATCAAGACAATGAAAACATCAGGTTCAGAGTCTTTATCTTGTGCAGGTAACATTTTTTTGGGGCCAACAGAGTCTGCACTGATAGTTAAACCTTATGTAGCAAAAATGACTTTATCAGAACTCCATGCCGTGATGACAGGAGGCTTTGCCACAATTGCCGGTGGAGTGTTAGGGGCGTATCTCTCCTTTGGTATCCCAGCAGAACATTTAATTGCTGCTTTCTTTATGACTGCTCCCACATCGTTGGTGGTATCAAAATTACTGTATCCAGAAACAGAAGTATCACAGACATCCGGCAAAGCAAGTATGGATGTAGAAACTAGCAATTATGTGAATGTGATTGATGCCGCAACTACAGGAGCAATTGATGGTGTCAAGCTAGCAGTTAACGTCGGGGTAATGATTATAGCCTTTTTGGGGTTGCTAGCTGCCCTAAACGCACTTCTGGGATGGTTGGGAGTGCGTGTTGGTTTAGCACAGCTATCATTGCAGTGGATATTGTCTTTTATCATGGCTCCTGTAGCGTGGCTGATGGGTGTGCCTTGGGCTGATTGTCGACAAGTAGGGGCATTACTGGGTACAAAAACAATTCTCAATGAGTTTATCGCTTTCTTAGATTTGAAGCAGCTAATCGAGAGCGGCAAAATTTCTCAACGTGCAGTAATTATTGCCACTTATGCATTATGCAATTTTGCAAACATAGGTTCAATTGGGATTACCATTGGTGGCATTGCAGGGATGGCCCCGCAACGCCAGCATGACTTAGCTCGCTTAGGTGTACGCTCAATGATTGGTGGATTGCTTGCAGGTTTTATCACTGCTTGTATTGCTGGGCTACTCATATAGCAAGCTTTAGTGAGTTGTGATCTGGTTGATGTCGCTGGTAGTTATCTACTGAACTGTGTTATACCCTTTGGGTATCTGTTTCTTTTGTTGGAGATCGGAGGCAAACGGCAGCATCTCAGAGGGCTTAGAAGATACTGAAAGGCTTCAGCTAATACCCCCTACACTTTATATTTTTTATGTTGAATTACTTACAGTTTCAGCGTTGACAAAATTCATAAATACTTTATAAGCCTTGGAGTATTGCTTCATCAATAAAGGGCTACTAATTATTACCTCAAAAGCAGTAATTACAAGCTTTATGTTGCTGTAAATTCTAAACATCATAATCAAATTTACATCATTTGTATGTCATGTAAGCTAAAAACTACTGCGGGTGCTTTCTCCTAAAAACCAGAAACTGCACAAAGCAATGCTGATAATCTCTTTGCTACGGGGATCACTAATCGCTAAACATCAATCTAAGCACTAATCCAATAAATATGCAACCCCTTACCGTTACTAAAAATACTCTCCATGTCTTGACAACAGGCTTGGCACAGAGTTAAAAAAAAAGATTGTTTCAATCATTATCCTGACTCTACAGCATCTTTCAACTCCATTCTTTTACAGTTATATAAAGAAGTATTTGTATTCACTCTGATGGCGTTAATGCAACAGAGCTTGAGAGTGATTTAGCCTTTGAACTAATGTAATTGAGACCTCAAAAACCTTGCTATTTCCAGCGTAGTCTGATTCTTATCGTTCTTATCCAGTCTGCTGAATCGGATGAAAAAACTTGAGTAGATAGCACGTTGAAATAGTGGCGTTAACTTATTTATGGCTAATATCCATTATTTATTTTGTCCGTTACGGAAACTTTTGGATGTAGTAATCCTGTTGTCAGTTGTGAATAAAGATTATATCCTGTATAGTGCTTAAAGCTCTGAACCTGTTTATGTCCTATTCAGAGACGGTCTTTAACCTGAAATAAAATTTATTTATATATAAGTGATGGACGGTTAATTTGACCTGATTAAGATTTTTTTTGACGAATTTATATCTTGGGCAGGTATTATAATGACGTAGATTTTTACTGTCCGAAATGAAGAGCAGCCCAATTAGTGTCATGAGGAAACACTTTGGTATAGACTGAACCTAAAGTTTTTTGCAGTTTTATTCATAGAACTGCATTGCTGTAAAATAAAAAGCCGTTAGCACAAGCTAACGTCGGCTTCGCCATTGTTATTTCTACAATTGATAGAGCAGCCAAGTTCGATCAGATTACAGAAAGCTGGAGAAGCAGACTAATGAATGGTAGAAAGGTAGTGATTCATTTAATTGGTAACACTACTACTTACAAAAGACTGACAATTAAAGCTCAAGAAGATGAAAACAAGTATCAGACGGGCAACAAAGTCACTAATAAAGAACTGTCAAACATCTACCGTAATAAGTCTGATTTTCACGGGGACTATAACTACTAGATTCTGCCTCGATATGGTTTGAATCTTGCTTCCCCTTTAGCACACAGATAGTTATTTCTGTGCGATGTCTTAGTAGCAAGAAACGATTAAGCAAGCACAAATTAGAGGAATTTTTCAATGTCTATTATTACCGTCAACAACACCAACGATAATGGTGCTGGTTCGTTGCGCGATGCTCTTGTAGAGGCTGAATCAGGTGACACGATCGCATTTGCATCGAAGCTAGCAGGTAAAAAGATTACTCTGACTTCTGGTGAATTAATTATCAAAAAAGATTTGACAATCGACGGAGCTGGGGCGCCAAACCTGACTCTCAGTGGTAACAACAGCAGCCGAGTATTCTCTACAGCAGTGTGGATTGATGTTACCCTAAAAAACTTGACGATTAGGGATGGCAAAAACGAAGGCAAAGGTGGTGGAGTTAGAATTGGTTCCAACAGTAATTTAACTGTGGATAATGTCAAGTTTTATGAGAATGAGGCAGGTCAAGGTGGAGGAATTCATGTAGGCTTTAAAAGTGATTTAACAGTCCTTAATAGCACCTTTGAGAAGAACGACGGTACTTTAACGGGTAATGGCTTTAGTGCAGGTGCGATCGCAACTGATAACGGTGGCTCGGTAGTTGTTAAGAATAGCAAATTCACCGAAAACAAAGGTGTTGCAGGTGGAGCAATGTACGTCTCGTTAAGTTCACTCATTGTTGAAAATTCAATTTTTCTCAACAACAAGGCAAAAGGTGGAGGCGGAGCGATTTTCACAGATGGTGCAAATATCTCCGGCCCTCGGGTTAACGACAGCACAGTGGGCGGCATAATTAGAATTAGTGATAGCTGGTTTGAAGGCAATTCTGGCTCTGGGGTAGGCGGAGGGCTTTATCTCTATATCTACAATCCAGATAAGGCAATTGTCGAAAACAGCACTATTATTGACAATACTGTCTACGCCGACCACAGAGGTATTGCTCAAGGAGGGGGATTAAGAGGCAATGGTAATCTGACAATCCGCAATGTGACGATCGCTAATAACGTCGCCGAGGGACAAGGTGGTGGTTTGTGGCTAGATGGTGACACAACCTCTAACAATGCGACGATCAATATCGAAAACACTACCTTATCTGGGAACAAAGCAACTACCGACAAAGGGCTTGGTGGAGCTATAGCCGTGAATCCTCCAGCAGATGCCGAAATCAACATTCGCAACTCTACTATTGCTGATAACTACGCCGAAAAAAGTGCTGGAGGCTTTTGGGCTGTGGGTAAGCAAAAACCAACACTTACTAATTCAATCATCGTTAACAATTCAGATCCGGCAAACACTGGACAGCAAGTTGCGTACCAGTTAAAGGATGGCGGCGGTAACATTGAGTATCCGGGGCCGTTAACCACAAAGGCTGTCAAAGTAACTGCTAACTCTCTAGTTGCCGATCCGAAACTAGGCAAGCTACAAAACATTGACGGTGTACTAGTGCGTCCACTATTAGCAGGTAGTCCTGCGATTAATGCTGGTGTTGGAGGGGCAACAAAAGTTGATGCGCGTAGTATTGCTCGTGACAGCGAACCTGATGTTGGAGCGTTTGAATATGCTGCCAAGAAGAGCAGTGTTGTCGCAATTAATGGCTCCGCAGAGGCTGATACCTTAACCGGCAGCTCCAAAAACGATCGCATCACCGGCTCCCAAGGTGCAGATAAACTCACAGGTGGTGCTGGTAGCGACTTATTTGTCTACACCAGCATTCGCGATGCGGGTGACACAATAACTGACTTCGATATTGGCCAAGACAAAATAGTCTTAACTCAGTTGCTCGATAACCTATTCGAGAAAGATTACACTGGTACGAATGCAATAGCCGATGGCTATGTAAAAGTTGTGCAAGGTGCTAGTGATAATAATTTTAAGGTACAAATTGATGCCGATGGCCCGAATGACGAAGGCAGCTTCAGAAATTTCATAACGGTAAATACAATAGGTACAGGCACCCTAAATAAAGCTGACAACTTCGTTTTTTAAAGCTTGATGCCCCTAAAAGTTATGCTGTTGAGCAAGTCATCTTAATTTTCAAATATTCCTCGGCTCCTACTATGCCAGTTCAGTGAACGGGGGTAATTGTCCAAAGTTCTGAGCGCCATCTTCTGGCGCTTAGACTTCTCTCTGCACACGGCTAACTCTTCTTTTGAAAAGTAGAGGGGATAAATTATTATTTGAATAGCAAAGAAGCGCGACTGCATATATCATTGCTGTAGCGATCGCTGGGATATTGTTGAGTTTCAGTAACAAAATTTGTGATTATTATTACTTTGCAAGGCGCTACCTCCTCGTAGCAGATATGATCATGATTGCCTTCGGCAATGCCCTAAAGCAGAATCGCTTTTTGCCTTGGCAAAGCCAATATTGACTATAATTAAAATCTAAAATATTACTAGCTGGATTGTAGAAGATACTCAGAATACAGCAGATTTCAAGTTGATGAAGTACACAATATAGGCTTCAAAGTCAGGTATAAAGCCTGTTTTCTTCGTGAATTCTGCTGTAATTTAGGCATTAACCACAATTAGAGGTTAACAGACCTACGCATAAAAGCAGCAAAGCTTCAATAGTGAAAGTTTAAAGAACATTGCAGCAGCAACTGCTCTGGTATTGCTAAATTAGCAGAGGAAATCAAAATCAAGGCCAGCTAGCTGCAATCAACAATGGTATCTATTTCTACTCCCTTCTCGGATATTCAAAACCATTGGGCAAGCTTATTTATTAACGCCTTAGCCCAACGTAGTATTGTCAGTGGGTTGCCTAATGGCACATATCGCCCTGATCACTCACTCACCCGTGCTGAGTTTGCTGCCATCATTGCCAAAGCATTTCCGAAAGTTCCCAAGAAGCGGCAGTATGTTGCCTTTGTTGATGTACCGACGAATTATTGGGCAGCAACAGCCATTCAAACAGCTTACGAAAGAGGATTTGTTAGCGGGTTTCCTGATAAAACCTTCCGTCCCGCTAATCGTATTACTAGGGTGGAAGTTTTAGTTTCCTTGGTAGCGGGTTTGGAAATTGATACGAAGATAAAACCTGACCTCCTGACAACATTGCCACAAATCTATCAAGATGCTACTCAGATTCCTGCGTATGGTAAAAATCAAGTAGCTATTGCTACTACTGCTGGATTAGTAGCTAGTTTCCCAAATATTAAATTACTCAATCCTAATCTCGCCGCTACCCGTGGCGATGTGGCAGTTTTTATCTATCAAGCTTTAGTGTATTTGGGTGAAGCACAAAAGATTAGTTCTGCTTACCTTGTAGTTCCGTCAATACCCACACCCACATCAACGCCAACGCCAACACCGATACCATTACCTTTACCCCTACCACAGGGTAGTGTGAGAGTAAATCATAGTCGTGAGTTTCGGGGGGCATGGGTAGCAGCTGTGTGGAATAGTGATTGGCCTTCTAAAGCGGGACTTTCCGTTACCCAACAAAAAGCTGAACTCACTCAGATTATCAATCAATTACAAAAGCTAAACTTCAATGCCCTAATCTTTCAGGTGCGACCAGAGGGTGATGCTTTATATGCCTCTCAACTAGAACCTTGGAGTGCTTGGCTGACGGGAACACAAGGTAAAGCACCAGAACCATTTTATGATCCATTAGAGTTTGCGATCGCTGAATGTCACAAGCACAATATTGAACTTCATGCTTGGTTTAACCCCTACCGCGCCAAGACCAGTATTAAAGGTTCGCCTAATGTCCGTCCTCACCTAGCTGTAACTAATCCCGAAGTTGTCTACCAATGGGGTAATCAACTATGGATGGAACCAGGGGCAAAAATTGTTCAGGATAGGGCTTACAACGTAATTATTGATGTTGTACGTCGTTATGACGTAGATGGTATTCATTTAGATGACTATTTTTATCCCTATCCTATTGAGGGTCAATCTTTTCCCGATGGCAAAACTTACGCAGCCTACAAAGAAACTGGGGGTAACCTCAGCTTGGGTGACTGGCGACGAGAAAACGTTAATCAAATGGTACTACGTCTATCTCAGGGAATTAAAGCCACAAAGCCCTACGTTAAATTTGGGATTAGTCCCTTTGGCATTTACCGCCCCGGACAACCACCGGGAATTACTGGCTTAGATGCTTATAGTGTGCTGTATGCTGATTCCAAAAAGTGGTTAGAACAAGGTTGGATTGATTATTTAGCCCCCCAACTGTACTGGCGTACTGACCAAGCACAACAAAGTTATTCTGCGTTGCTAAGGTGGTGGACACAAGTAAACACAAAGCAAAAACACATTTATGCTGGTAACAATCTCACAGAACCAAGTAATAAAAGTAGGGAGAGTGATGAGATTGAAAAACAGGTGAAAATTAGTCGTAGCCAAGCTGGACAGTTTTCACTGGGCAATATTTTCTTTAATCTAGGAGTTTTGACAGAAAATAGTCAGGGCATTGCTGATAAATTCCAGAGTCTGCTGTATAACAAACCTGCGTTACCTCCAACTTTGTCTTGGCTGAATGAAACACCACCACCTCCGCCCACTGGACTACAAGTCAACAACCGCAAACTAAGTTGGCAACCTGGAGATAATCAGCCAGTTCGTTCTTGGACTCTTTATCGGCAGAGTGGTAGTACTTGGACACTTCAGAGAATTTTATCGGCTGGCACAACTTTTGCTACTGTGGAACCAGGAACCTATGTTGTATGTGCAGTAAGTAGGTTAGCACATGAGAGTGCGGGTGTAGTAATTTCCGTGAGTTGAGCATTTAGTCTTCTTTGTGTCTTTGTAATTAATATTTATTTTTTAACCACAAAGGCACAAAGACGCTAAGTAAAATCACTAACAAATTTGTTCACGAATCAACTAGTGTTAATAATATTTTTAGCCAATAAGGTACTGCTTCTGCCATTTCCCTGCAAATTTAATTTGAGTATCTGATGTTCTGTCGATTTGAATCAGGACTTACGTAAAAATCGCCAAAGAGCTTTACTAATAGAACCGCGCTAAATCAATTTTTTGATTTCACCATAGGCGCGGTAGAAACCACCACTAGCTGACTCCCGCACCTCTTGCACAAGATAGCGCTGACCTTCTTGGCGGATATCCTTGGGAAACTGTACTTTCCATTTGGAGTCATATCCTGGTGAGACAACGCGAACTCGCAATTTACTGCCCTCGCGAAAGCACTCAATAATCACACCTTGGCTGATATCTGTGGTGGTTTCCAGAACTGTCGAGGGTGCTGCTCCTTCTCCTTTCGGTGCTTTAATAATAGTCGCGTCGGGAACTGTTCCCGCTTGAGCGGCAGTAATAGCAGCTTCACTAGCATCGATGCAGGCTAAAGAACCATCGGTAGTAACAATATAAACGCGATGATCGAAAAACTGCATGGATAAAGCTGAGCCGCATCCAGTACCAAGCTTCCAGAGGCGTTCTCCTGCCTGATTAAAGCAGTAAATTGAAGAACTATTGTCAGCAGCAAACACATATTTACCATCAAGTGCTGCTGCACAAGAGTAAACTGCATCATCGCACTTGTAGACTGAGGCAACCTCACCCTTTTTACTAAAACAGTAAACCTTATGGTCGCTTGTACCTGCGTAGACAGCAGATGCTTCCTGCCAACCAAATAGCACGCTACCGCCAGTCTTTTGATGCCAGAGCATCCGACCTTCTTTGCTATCATACATAGTCACGCCCTGGCTATGGCCGTGATAGACGCCAACCTCGTCACAACGTACCATCCAACCAGCTTGACCTTGGCTCAAACGAGTCCACTGCGATTCATCATCGTGGTCTATTGTGGTTACACCACCGTTGGCATCAGATACTCCCAGTAAGCCATCTTTGATATCTAGCCAGAAGATATCAACATTTTCATCAATCTTGTAAGTAATCCGTGGTAACTTGCCAGTTAAGTCATAAACGTTACCATCATCGCAGCCAGCGTAAATCCAAACATCATCGGCAACTAGACATTTGACACCATCAGGGAGTTTAAACTGATTGAGAACTTTACCCTGATGGTCAAGAGCAAAAACTTGACCAGTTTGGTTACCCACCCAGCAACGTTTTGCATCAATGAAAATCCCAAAGGCGGCTGATTTGGAGGTAAATTTCCAGAGAATTGGCGCTGGTTTTGCTGTCGAAACAGTGCTGGTGACTTGGCGTCGTGTAACAGCACGTTTCTGGCGTACACCTATAACGGCGTGTTCGTAACCTTTTTTCAGCTTTTCGTTAATCTTTTTAGTGGCGTCTGCTTTAGCTTTATCAGGGGAGGGATAAGTTTTAGTTTGAGTCTGCCCTGAGTCACCGATACGACCATAGCGAATGGTGACTTGGGTATCTTTTATGACAACTTCATAGAATTTGTGTGAGCCGCCATCAGCTTCTGAAAGTTCCAGATATGTCTTTTCTTCAGCCATGATATTTTGTTGTTAAAAGGAATCTAAATTCGTTTTTAACTATTTTTTTAGCAAAGTGTCGACGATTTACTTGGCGATCGCTTTTGGTACTGTGCTTCCTAAAATAAAGGCGCTGGCTTATTCTGTAACTTGCCAGCAAACAATTTCACTCGCTCAACCACAGTCATCATGTATTTGTAATCTGGGACTTGCCCATTAGGTACATACCCGATTTCTTCAGCTAAAACTGAGGGAAACTCACTCATGACTTGGCGAATATACTCTTGGCGATTGCGTTCGATAGTAGGGCCAATCAAAACCACCCCAGGCGGAACATAATGAGGATCTGTGTAGAGTATGCGTAAATCGGGTTGGGGTGTCTCATTAAATTCAGCTATGGAAACAGCACCAGCGGTTGCCTTGCCTTGAGTCACCAATTCTAGAACTGTTTTAGGTACGGGTGCAAACAATACTTCTTTTAATGTCAAACCATAAAGATTAAAAAGGGGCAAATAATATCCTGTTGCTGAACCTGGTTGACTTAAAGCAACTGTTTGACCCTGTAGCTGTTTTAAATCGGTAATTGGGTTGTCTTTACGAACAACCAAGATTGAGCGTAAATTACTTACACCTAATAGAGGAAAAATCGGAACATATTGGTAACGTGCGATCGCGATCGCAGCTAAACCTGGAGGAGCAAATACCAGTGACCAAGCACGAGCCTCAAGACGCTCAATCGCCCTAGTTTCATTAAAAACTGGCTCTAGCTGAATATATGCCTTAGTTTTTTCACCCAAGTAACGATTGAATTTAGCATATTGATTAATAATCTCTCCGCTTCCACCATAGTTGATTGCACCAATGGTTATCTCGCCCTCAAACTTCGGTGTTGATTGACATCCAGTAACTGTTAAACCTAGCAGTTGTAAAAGAAAAAATCGGCGTGAAAATCGCACAAACATCACTTATTATGGTTAAGAAAATAATTTTGCTATTACACCTAATCTAGATACAGTAGAATTCATGAGTCAAAAGTCAGAAATGGGAAGTCAAACAGTCTTTATACTTGGATTTGAGACCTAGTTTATGTACTTGACTAACTTGAAATCCTCTGTGTGCTTCACTGCTGCTTAAACTGGTCATATTTTCTTCAAAAATTAATATTTTTTATTTAATTGTTGATTTGCTGCTTTTGAACAGGTATAAACTATATTGAACAATCTCAGATACTAGCTTCATTTGTAAAGCTGTATTCTACAACAATATGTTAGAAAACTTAAAAATAGGTACTAAGTTCAACTTACTTTTAATACTAGTTTTCTTAATTAGTATTTTTGGCAGTGGCGCAGCCTTATCGAGGGTACTTCAACAGAGAGCGCAAAATGAAGTGACTTCTCAAGCCTTGATTCTGATGGAAATGGTAAATTCGGTAAGAAACTATACACAAGACCGGATTAATCCTTTACTATCACCTAGAGTAGAAACCGATTCAACGTTCATCCCTGAGACAATACCAAGTTTTTCTGCCATAGAGGTATTTAATAACTTCCGCAAAAAACCAGAGTATAAAAATTTTCGTTATAAAGATGCATTCCTTAATCCAACTAATTTGCGAGATAAAGCTGATAATTTTGAAGCCGAACTAGTACAAAACTTTCGTAAAGATTCTAAAACTAAAGAAATTTCTGATTTTCGCAACTTACCTGAAGGACAAGTATTTTACATTGCACGGCCACTTATAATTACACAACAAAGCTGTCTCAGATGCCATTCCACACCAGAGCAGGCTCCTAAGAGTCAGTTGGCAACTTATGGTTCACAAAATGGTTTTGGCTGGAAACTAAACGAACCTCTTGGCGCTCAAATAATATCTGTTCCTTCTGAAGAAGTATTTGCCAATGCCAAAAGCACTTGGTCTTTGATAATGGGGCTTTTAATTGCTATCTTTGCCATCGTAATTTTCTTAATCAACTTCTTAATTAAAAAAGCTGTAATTCAGCGAATTAAAAATATAGAAAAAATCGCCCAAAAAGTTAGCACTGGCGACATGAGCGCTGATTTTGATGAAACTTCTAATGACGAAATTGGTGGTTTGGCAGCGGCATTTAATCGGATGAAATCTAGCTTAAAAATAGCTATGGATATGCTTAATCAACAAGGTTAATAAAAATTTTGTGAATCCCGAATTAGTATTACACCCCATACCCTTTTTTAAGAAAGTAAACGCTGCTGGAATTGCAAAGATTTTTGACGTTCGGGAATTTGTTCTGCTAAAATTTTTACAAGTTCAACGCGAGAAATTTGTGGAGAAGATTTTATAGCTTTTCGCACTAAGAAAGTAGCAATTGGCCCAATTAAATTAACTAACTCTTGCTCACATTGATGCACAAAACTGTCACTAACTAGTTGAGTTTCTTGACTTAATAAATTATCTGAGTTTAGTTCATGTTTAACAGTCAGTTCCTGTAATAAAGTAGATTTTTCCATTAGGAAAATTGTTTTCTTTTTAAACTCAATTTGTTGATTTTCTGTTAGATGCAATGCCAACTTATTGATTAATTCTTCGCAGTTGGAAACTGATGCTACAACTTGTCGTAGTAGTCTCGGCGCTACTGGCCCGATAAATTCCAAAAGAATCTTTTCTAAGCGGTTGTAACTTTCTGGAGAAAGGATAAAAGCAGTTGCATCGCCAATTATGGTTTCTGGTGGCAAAGGCGATTGAGCCAAGCCCAGTACTGCTTGAGGTAGCTGTATAGAAGATGGTGGCTGAGTTAAATCTTCTTCTTGAGCATCAATCTGCCCAAGCGCCTGTAAAGCCTCTGCCGCAGACTGGAAGCGCTGTCTAAAGTGGTGTAGCACCATCCTAGATAGCACATACGCCAACTTAGGACTGACTATAGCTTGATGCTGCCAGGAAATTTCTCCTGTATCTGGGTCTTCCTCAAATTCATTAGGATGCACCCCTGTTAGCGCTTGGATAGCAATAATACCCAGAGAATAAATATCGCTATTGGGGCGGGGTCTACCTTGCCCCTGTTCTGTAGACATATATCCTGGTGTGCCAATGATGATAGTAGACTCTATCTGTCCTAAAACTGTCAGCAGTTGTGTTTGGACTAATTTGACCGCACCGAAGTCTATCAGCACTAACTTGCCGTCTTCTTGTCTTCTAATAATATTGTCTGGCTTGATATCTCTGTGGATAACTTTGTGGCTGTGAATAAAGTTCAGAATACTCAAAACTTGTTGCAAAAGTTGAATAACTTGGTCTTCTGTCCAACGTTGACCGCGTATTAGTTCTGCTTTGATAGTATGCCCTTCAATAAATTCTTGCACCAAAAAGAATTCTTCATCTTCTTCAAAGTAAGCTAGCAGCCGAGGAATCTGGTCGTGATTACCCAGTTTTTCTAGTGTTTCTGCCTCACTATTAAACAGCCGTCTAGCAGTTTCCAGAAATTCTGGGTTGTTAGTGGCTAGCTTGAGGTGCTTGACTACGCACTTTGGAAAGCCTGGTCTGCGGGTATCCTGAGCAATATAAGTTTGACCGAATCCGCCTCCACCTAAGATTTGGAGGACTTGGTAACGCCCGTCTAGTAACTTTCCTAACATATTATGACTTGCCTAAGTCCTCACCTTCATGTTGACATAACCGCCAGCTTTGATTGAATAATTCGTAATCCGTAACGATGCTCCGCCCCGCTACGCTAACCTAATTCGTAATTAATTCATTTAGTTCTCAGAGTAACCAAATTTATTTATGGAGAAAGAAAAAAATGCGTAGCACCTTCAGAGCAGGCAGATTCATTTGTGGGGTAATAATTATGAATTACAGCGAAGCTCCTTGACAGCAGAATTATAGTGGTTCTCAATCGTCTGCAATACACTCATACTTAGTTAATCAGGAGATAGTATATAGATAACTCTTGGTTCCTTTCTACTTTATGCGATGGAAATTTTTTCCTGAATGAATGGTTGGGAACTGTTTCTGGCTTGGTAACCGTCATAAGCGAAAGTAAAAGTTGAGAGTTAGGAGTTATGGGTTACTAATTTTAAACTCTCTCACTTATGGCGAAAAGGTTCTGTTGCTCCCGTATGCTTACTCTTTTCATTCTGCCGTTACGTGGTTAACAATGGGTTGAATGTGTTTCAAATGATTCAACCTTATGCCTAGAACTCCAAATGAATACGCCGTACACCTCTTATTAGATAGTGGCCACCGGGAAGAAGTCCGTTTTCCTACTATTCAAGATTTTCAAAAGTGGTATAGTGGCGAACTTGTGCCAAAATCTGCTTCTCATGACTTTATTAGCGTGCCGATCAAAAATATTCAAGGGGAGTATATGGTGGTACGCCCATCTCGGATTATAGCCATCCGAGTAGAACCCGTTTTTAGTTCTAGTGTTGAAAGATTCAACTAAATGATGAGAAAAACCCTTGCTTTGCTTTCCTTGAGTCTGGGAATTGCCGTTGTAAATCCTCTCTGGTCAGCTGTTGCTCAGGTTCCAAATTTACTGCCGTTACCAGTACTACCTGCGCCTGAGATACCGCTGCCAGTACCAACTATCCCCGAAGTAACGCCGCCCCTAACACCTGTTGAGATGGGAGCTTGTACGCCCCGCTCCACTTGTTTGGGTTGGGATGACCAAATTTGGGGTCGAAAGGGTAAAGGAGGCGATCGCAAAGCGTTGTTAGCTTCGATAGATAATAGTTTGCGTTACCTAGCCAAGGATGAAGCGATCGCAGCGTATCAAAATTATCCAGTCCAGGGTATTACACTTGATCGTGTCCGTCGCAGTTTGGCAAGATTCCGCCAACTCGTTGTCTATTCTAAGTCACCAGCACAATTACAAGCCGCTGTCCGCCGGGAGTTTGTCTTGTACAAGTCTGTGGGCAATGATGGCAAGGGTACTGTAAAATTTACTGCTTATTACGAGCCTGTTTATACCGCTAGCCGTGTAAAAACTTCAGTATATAAATATCCCCTTTATCGCTTACCACCAGACTTTCAACAATGGGCTAAACCGCACCCAAAACGAATTGATTTGGAAGGAAAGGATGGTTTACTAGGGGATAAAAGCCAATTGCACGGTTTAGAAATGCTTTGGTTCCGCGATCGCCTCGATGCGTACATGGTACACATCCAAGGTTCTGCCCAGATTAAGTTAACTAATGGCAAAACAACGTCCATTGGCTATGCAGGTGGCACGGATTACCCTTGGACAAGTATCGGCAAAGAACTAGCGAAAGATGGCAAACTTCCTTTAGCAGGAATGACCCTACCACGTATGGTCAGTTACTTCCGCCAACAACCGCAGGAGTTGAATAATTACTTACCACGTTGGGAGCGATTTATCTTTTTTCAAGAAACAGGGGGGAGAGCAGCCACGGGTAGTATTCATGTTCCAGTTACAGCAGAACGTTCCATAGCCACAGATAAAGCTGTCATGCCTCCTGGCGCACTGGCATTGGTTTATACTTCAATTCCTTATCCCGTCAGTGCTGGCAAGCTAGAGTATCGCACTGTTAGCCGCTTTGTACTCGATCAAGATACAGGAAGTGCCATTAAAGGGCCAGGAAGAGTGGATTACTTTATGGGTTCTGGTAAATTAGCAGGCGATCGCGCCGGCGTTACAGGCGGCAATGGTTCACTATATTATTTACTGTTGAAAAAATAGGATTGGGCATGGGGCATGGGGCATTGGGAATGCTGAGTTAGAAGTGCTGAGTGCTGAGTCAAGAGTAAGTTATTTCTCCCCTGCTCCCCAGTCCCCAGTACCCAGTCCTCAGCCCTCAGTCCCTAATACGGCGGATAACCAAAATCGTCTTCATCAGCATAAACATAAGAGTTAGAAACGCCCGCCATTGCCATTTTGGGTGTTTCTACTTTTACAGGTTCCTTACCAAAATCTTTGTATTCTTCAAAAGCCTTGCAGATAGTTGCTGACTCAAGAGAATCTGAAGCAATCATATATTGTGTTAATGTCCCAACTGTGGGATGTTTGTAATCCACAGTTGAGGCTACTAAAACTGTATTTGGTTCAATGCCTCTTTCTTCAGATTCAATTATGGGGCAAAAAATTCCGTGAGCATGGAATAAAGGGCCTTTTGGTGACAAGGGTTGCTTACGGTATGCAGCATAAGCCTTCTCTAGTTCAGCGACGAATCCACTAACTACTTTACCTTGTTGAAACTCACAGTATGTTTTGCTAAAACTCGCTCCAGCTGCACCATTGAGAGTTAATTGTAATGGCAATTGATGTAAAAACTTTTTGTTTTTTCCTACTAAAAAAATTAGATAGCGAGTAAAGGTTTTAAATTTAAGTTTGTCTGCTAAAAAAGCATCATAATTATCTTTAAGTGTACCCAGTTTCATACCACTTTCTCGGTCTTTTACAGACAACGGCCCCCGACGCACTATAACTATTTGTGGAGTTGTGGAGATGAAGACTGTTTCACTTCCAGAGCTAAATTCATGCTCCACCTGTTGCCAATTGTCATCTGGTGTGAAACCAACAGCTTGGGCATTATCCAACTTAATCGCCAATCCATAGGATTGAATACCATCTGTGCCATACCGAGGATTAATCATCTGACACCAGGGAATGACTTGAGAAGGCGGGGCATTAAATTTCTCGTCCTCAAAGTCGAAATTAGCAGATGCTTTCATCGTTTTAGGCTATCAAAGTGTTTTACTTAACAAGTTTAGCGGCAAGGCGCGATCGCTTCAGAACCAGCTACGTACAGGGATTTACCCCACTAAGCAAACTGGCGTACTAGTTTTTCCAGAGTAAAGCAGAATCAATCTATGTTGCAATCCCTGTTTTGTTTTTTAACAACAAATTCTCATCCCAGCATTGCCAGCAAATTAAGTGATGTTTTTTACTAAGCAAGTAACACTTAGAACTCAGCACTCCTAAATTATGGTCTCTCTATCCACCCTAATTTTCTTGCTGTTTTCTGGAGAGAATCCGATAAAATCACTCAATGATTGATCATGACCGCCTGTTCAAAGAACTCCTCAGCAACTTTTTCCCAGAGTTCATCGAACTCTTTTTCCCTGATGTCAGTGCCTATTGGAAACCTGACTCTGTGGAGTTTTTACCGCAAGAGATGTTCACGGATGTCACCGAAGGAGAGCGTAAAATTGTTGATTTAATCGTGCGAGCCTCATTTCAAAGCCAGGATGCTCTTTTTATCATCCACTTAGAACACCAATCTTATTCTCAAGCTGGCTTCAATAAGCGAATGTTCACTTATTTTGCACGTTTACATGAAAAATTTGCCCTGCCAGTTTATCCAGTGGTAATTTATTCTCATGATTCTCCTCAAACCCCAGAACCAAACACCTATCGCATCGAGTTTCCCGGTTGGACTGTACTAGAATTCAACTACCGAGTCATCCAGCTAAATCGTTTACATTGGCAAGATTTTGTAAATCAGCTAAATCCTGTAGCCAGCGCTTTGATGTCCAAAATGCGGATGCAGACTCAAGAACGTCCTACTGTAAAGCTGCTATCCCTACAATTGTTAGCTAGTTTGGGATTAAACTCCGCACAAGTGCAGTTAATTTCTGGTTTTATTGATACTTATCTTGATTTGAATTCTGAAGAAGAGGCAGTGTTTCAAGAACAGCTTGCTAGGATTGAACCAAGCCAGGAGGAAGAAGTTATGGAAATTGTCACTAGTTGGATGAGAGAAGGTATTCAAAGGGGACAGCAGCAGGAGGCTATAACGCTGATTATGCGTCAACTTACCCGTCGGTTCGGTTCCTTGACTCCTCAATTGCAGGAACAGATTCAGAGTTTACCTGTTGTAGAGTTAGAAAATTTGGGTGAAGCGCTGTTAGATTTTTCTACTATTGCTGATTTAGAGTCTTGGTTAGAGGCTAAGTAAACAATTGCTTTTTGAGTGGGAAACTAGAGAGCGATCGCTATCGTGCATCATAATTCAAGATTACCTCAATTCCATTTTGCATTTGTCTCAGTTCTAGATACTGCTGGTCAATCCAAGCTTTTTCAGCTTGACGCTGTTCTGGTGTTTCTTGTTAGTACTGTTTATCTATGAGTGAACTAAAAACAAAACTACCCGCTGATACTTGGATAACAGCTACTTGGGATGAATACATTCAAGTAGTTGAAAATCCCGCCTATGGAAAAGCCAAGGGGTATTACTACAACGGCAAAATGAGGATTGAAATGCTACCAGTAGGTAATGACCACGCTAGCGACCACACGATTGTTATCCTTGCTGCTAGTAATTACGCAGCTATCAAAGGCATTCCCATGAATGGGAAAGATAATTGTACTTATCGCAAAACTGGCTTTAATGAAGCTCAACCTGATGTGTCTTATTATATTGGCGAAAATGCTGATGTAATTCCTTGGGGAACTTCTATCATTAACCTCGATAACTATCCACCGCCAAATTTGGTTATTGAGGTTGCCAATACTTCTCTAGCAGATGATAAAGGTGAAAAACGTCTACTCTATGAAGAATTAGGAGTAAGTGAATATTGGATTATAGATGTACAAAATCTCCAAGTGATTGCTTTTGCTATTGAAAATGGTGGCAGTAGGAGAATTACTCAGTCTCAGGTATTACCAGGATTAAAATTTTCTCTTTTAGAAGAGGCTTTCAGACAGACTCGTCAAATGAATCAAAGCCGAGTTGTCGCTTGGTTATTATCGCAATTTCAACAGCTGTAAATAATCAGGTTTTTCCCATTCAAAATAAAATAAACCCCCTGGCTGCTTGAACCAGGAGTGTTCAAAAAATTTATTCATATTTACAAACGTTGTAGCAGGTTTAAACCGTGGGTATCAGTACCACAGGTATTAAAAAGACAGTATTCACTAGCCAATTTTTGTACTTGTTGTGATTCTAAAGCACTGGGTTGCCAGGGACTAGGATTGTTATAGGCGTAAAAAGTTTCAACGCCATCAATACCAAGTTCAGCAGCGGCTGGAATTAAATCAAAATGCGATCGCTTATAACGAGCAGGATGAGCAAGTACTGCTAATCCCCCAGCATCATGAATAGCAGCAATCACGTTTGCTATTTGATATTCTTGACCTGTATTTACCTTTCTTTGCAGATAGGGTTTTATACTAGAGTGTTCTGGTTCAAAGCTATAAGCCAAAATATGAACATCTGTATCTAAAAGATTGGCATTGATTTCTGCACCACTCCACAGATAAGGAGTGCTTGCACCAGGATTATTCCACTTCCAGTCTTCTAGCCAAGATTGTGCTTCTTGATACCCAGCAACACTATGGTGGTCAGTAATGGCAAATCCTTTTAAGTTAATAGCGATCGCCTGCTCCATCAATCCACTTGGTTGCAACCTCCCATCTGAGTAGACTGTGT
Source organism: Nostoc sp. UHCC 0302 (assembly GCF_038096175.1). Classification (NCBI taxonomy): domain Bacteria; kingdom Bacillati; phylum Cyanobacteriota; class Cyanophyceae; order Nostocales; family Nostocaceae; genus Nostoc; species Nostoc sp. UHCC 0302. The sequence continues at coordinate 561,864 of NZ_CP151099.1, read as the reverse complement.
GCATATGAAAGTTGAATAGTCTTGGACAACTATTTGCATCAATGCTCTGGAATATTTGTTTCAAAAGTTGTGTCGAAGCAGCAGTCTTAGTAAAATTGACAACCATAAACCTCCTGGAAATAAAAATTATCTATTCTTAACAGACCTACACCTACAGAGCAGAAATCACCAGCACAAAATTTAGTGTTAGTGGTTACTTTCTCAGATTACTCAGCAAATTTTTTCAATATATTAAGACTACCTTAGCAAATCTCAACTTTAGTGGTGATGAGTATTTTTGATTGCTTATATAAGAACTAGTAAAAAATATTGCATAAAATATCCTACGTAAGCATAGTGGGCGAAATACACCAATAACAAGTAAGCTTGCTAGAGAAAAGCACTCTAACAAGCCCTAAGCACATCGCAGTTGATATCTTTAAATTATTTTTGAAATTAGTATTTACACTTATATATTTGAACGCTTAATGAGTTAAGCGATCGCATAAGTGGAAATATCCTGTGATTACCCTGTGATTACAAAGTGGATAATTGCCTACTTTACCTACTAGGTAATAATAGCAATACGTAATCTAAGCTCACTATGCCCCTCGCGCAATGCCAAAAGACTCTCCCTTCAACGTGACACCCAGTGGCACTACTACTACCTCGCGGTTAGGAGACGCTTCAACCCTGCCAGCAATCACCGCTGTGAGCTCATGTTCTCTTGCCAACATGACAATCTTCTCTGCATCTTGCTCAGACTCTGTATAGAACGCAAATCCTGCCCCATAGTTGAACACAGAAAGCATCATTGCTGCCCCGCCCTCAAGATGATCCTCGGCAAAGGTAAATAGTTCAGGTACTGGCAGCATAGTCTCAACCACATACCGCAACGGCTTCGCCGACCGCATCAACTTCTGCCAACCATGCCCAGTAATATTTTCCATCGCAGTGGGACGAATTCCTTCGCGAAGTACCGCCTGTACAAGGGGTGTGTAAAGATTCGAGGCGGCGTTCATCGCCTCCCACAACTCCTGCCCGCTTGGAAGTTTTGTTCTGTAGCCATCAGGGAGCGATTCGGCGAGCTTTCGCAACGGGGTAAAACCGTTTTCATGGGGGCCTGTGCTTTCGACAAGAACGATTGTATTTCCAGCATCCAGACGTGAACCGTCGATAGGAGCAACACCCGGTGGCATGACGCCAAAGACTGAGCCAGCAATGTCAAGCCTGCCCGCAATCATCTTAGTTTTTAATTGAGGAGTTTCGCCTGAAAGGTAAACGCATCCGACTCGTTTGCACCCTTCAACTACTCCATCGAGAAACCCGTCAAGGAAGGCGGGGGTAAACACCGTTTCAGGAGTACTCGACGGCAGATAAAGACCAAGCAGCACCGTTTGCATACCAGAGGATGCAGCGTCGTTTGTCAGACATGAGATGATCTTGATACCGATGTTCCACCAGAACCGCCGCAACTCTGCTTCCGAAAGATCCTCTGGCCGGGTATCATCTGCTGTTCCGAGTCCTTCAGGAACAAGCGTCAAGGAAAGTTCTTGATTCCCTGCCTCAAGAAACGAAGCTAAGTTGAAACTGAAAGCGTTAGCGCTTCCTCCGAACCCAGAGACGGGAACTGTTCCATAAGCGCTTGCAAAACCAAGCGTACGTTTTGCAGCATCGATGAAGCGCCGCTTTGCGGCATCGAGAGTATCGTAATCGACTTGATCGAGAGCTTGAGCCATCAGATTGCGTTTGAAGTTAGTAGTTAGGAGTTAAAAGTTAGCAGTTAGGAAAACTCATAACTTATAACTCATAACCCATAACTCATAACTTTAAAATACCTCATCTTCAATACCACGCCACCATTCCCCTAAATTCATCAAGTCTTGGAAAATATCTTCTAATTCTTCAGCATAAGCATCATCTGAAAGTGCGGCTCGACGCTCTTGCAGTTTTTTAAGGCGCAGTTGTACCAATAACCAAGGTTTGGCAATACCATTCGTTGCCTCAATATATTGCGCTAGTTCTTTACTATCCATGTATTTTATATTTTGATTTTAATGTCACTACTTTTTAAGATACAAGAAGCAGTTCAAAGCGGCGAAAGGAGATGAGGAAAAGTAATCCTTAATTAAGAGGATGTTGTAAACATCCTCTTAAAGATAGAAGTCACTCTGACTGTTTAGGGAGTTTCAAGGAAGTTGAGAGGGGGGCTGCTGCGACCATTACGACCAACAACTGGGATTTCCGTCAGGGCATCGGTGGCTTTCTCTGTGCCGTCATCGGCAACAGAGGTGGCAACAGAGGTTTCGTCTCCTGGATGTCCATCAGGAACGAACAGTTGCGGATGGTCAAAGGGTGCTTTTTCGTAACGTACTCGCTCATCAGTCAGCGATTTTAAGAAAGCTATTAATGCCTGCTTGTTATCTTCACTCAGATTAAGTACAGGAAGGCGAGGTTTATTTGGATTGTCGTCCCCTGCGCCCCGACTGTAGAAATCTACTACTTGCCGCAGAGTCAACATTCCACCATTGTGCATATAGGGAGCAGTCAGCTCGACATTGCGGAGTCCAGGAGCCTTAAACGCTCCTTGATCTGCAACATCATTGGGGTCTGGGCCAGGTGTAATATTGGGTGCTTCACCAAAGACCTCTTGGAACTTTCCTTGTTGAGCTAGCCGCGCCTCTGAAAGCGATCGCGACTCAGGTTTTAAACCGTCATTACCGCCTACACCTGGATCGTCAAGCTCTGGTCTCACTCCAATTGTGAAAAAGCCAGTGTCTTCAATGGGGTTTCCAGGTGCTGGTGAGCGTGTTAGTCGCCCAGTCGTCTGCACGTTTCTTACTGAAGCAGCAGTTAATTCTGCTCCGCCGTGGCAAAAGATGCAACCACTGTTCTCAAAAATAGTGCGACCCGCCTTCGCTTGGGCAGTTAGGGCGCTAGTTGTTCCTTTCAAGAACTGGTCAATAGGCGCATCATCGGATACTAATGTAGATTCGTACATTTGAATTGCTAGCCCAAAGAACAGTGACCAGTTGTACTCCAATTGTGTGTATTCCTCGGTGGTGCTTGAGAGATCCGGCAGAAGGACTACTTTTCGACTATTACCGTCCGTTTTATCAATTTGGATTAACTGAGTAGATTGCCACCACTCTGGCTTGAAGGCGGCTTTAATCATCTGCTCATAACTTAGCGTTTTCAGACCTTTTTGAGGCGCTCTGCTGTATTCACCTAAAACACTGTCATCAGCAGCCACAATCTGTTTGCTAAGTGGTCTGAGTGGAAGTAACTTGTGGCCAAGCTCTCTAGGGAGCAGGAGCTTCTTATTCTTGACAAGATCGAATATGTCGAGCAACCCAAAACTAAATTTGTCACCAACCTCTTGGAATGTCCGACCGTCTGCGGACATCTCTATAGCACTGAGCGGTGGCGCAACTGCTTGGGAAGCTAGAGATGAATTTTTGAGTTTGACACTGACTTCTTTCAGCAGACTTAAGATAGTGTCTGCTTTGTAAAGTTTCGCATTGGGGTTTCTTGTCCCAAACGGATCTACGCCGTTGAAAACGTTCTCGGCTCGTCCGTCCCAAAAGTTACGGAAGTTGAACACGGCATTGATGACGCTTGGTGTATTGCGTGGCTCTACCCGTCGAACTTCCGTGCCTCCGACATTAAAGACTGGATCATCAAGTTGAGTCACTATATCCTGAGTGCTACCAGGATTATCATTAACGTATTTTGAATTGAAGACACCTTGAGAGGCGCTGACATCATTACTATCAGACTGAATTTCTGACAAACGGTTATTTGGATCTGCCAGTTTGTGGAATGGGTAATCTCCGGGTTTGAGTGTGTAGTTGGGCTTGCCTATGCTAAAAGTAGTATCTGGATTCGGACTACCATCAATATTGACGCGCAAAATTTCCGGATTGATCTGATTTTTAATTCTGTTGTCTGCTCCTGCATGAAAGTGGCAAGTAGCACACGACATAATGCCATCGCTGCCAACCTGCATATCCCAAAACAGGGCTTTTCCCAAGGCGATCGCTTTTTTCTTATCTTTAACGAAGGTGTAGAGATTATCAGGCTCTGGAATCGGCACACTGTCTAGCGGAGCTAAAGCGAAATTTGGCGGTATCGTTATTTGCGCTGATACAGTATGTCCGGCCAGTATGGCGATCGCAACTATCGCAGCAATTATCACACTACTTTTGATTCTCTTCGAGAATGTTGATGCTAGATTAGTCACCTTATCTAACACAGCAACCACAAACATGGCGCTAATTTTGATTTTTCTCATGTTCACATATCACATTTAATCGTTGAAGCATTACTACTACTCCAGACGATGCACGTAAAATTTTTATCTCATACCATATTTGACCTGAGCCAGTTATCAAGGGCATTATTCTACCTTTCGCGATGCATTAGTTCGCGAAAAGCTGTGTCTTTGATAATCTGAGCAAGTCAAATCTTTTGTAGAGCAGCGATGCTGATATTAATTGGCTTAGATAGGAGTTTTAAATTCTTTTTCTAAACCACTGTGTAATTATAAAGTTTTTTTAAGTCAGTAGATTCTTTTTTTACAAATTTTTTATCAAATTACTCAGTGTAACTTCGGTCAAACCCTTGCGGTAATTAAGAATTAAAAATTAAAATTAACATCCCCATAAATAAATTTAGGGGCTTGAAGCAAGGACACCGTATTTCTCTCGCCCCTTTGGTGACGCTTCTAACGTCGCTACCGCTGCGCTAACGCGAGTTCTCTACGGAGTGAAACCCTCCTTCTCCTGACGGTGACCGAGGCGAACAGGACTGGACTCACTGCGCGTCTTAAAATATATTTTTCCTTCTTTTCCATACAAGAATTCAGGGGCTTGTATTCTTTTTTGATTTTGAATTTTTCATTTTTAATTGGAGCGAAGCGACGGTTATACCCAACCGAGCAAAAACAGTCACAACATTAGTCGTGACTGCTGGCAATATTGATAAATTAACTGATTGTCTCTACTTTAGATAACTGGCAAAAGCCATTCTTTTAAAGCGATTAAGCTTTGGTCAAATTTTCGGTAGCGAAATCCCAGTTAACCAATTGGTCTAGGTAATTCTTGATGAACGCAGGACGGGCATTTCTGTAGTCAATGTAGTAGGCGTGTTCCCAAACATCCAATGTGAGGAGTGCCTTTTGTCCATAAGCTACAGGGTTCTCTGCATTTGGTGTTTTAATTACTTTCAACGTGCCACCATCATCAATCAGCCAAGCCCATCCACTGCCAAACTGAGTTGCAGCAGCATTAGAGAACTCTTCTTTGAATTTGTCGAAGCTGCCAAAATCTTTTTCGATTTTCGAGGCCAGTTCACCTGTTGGTGTACCGCCACCACCTGGTTTTTGGGAGTTCCAGAAGAAGGTGTGGTTCCAAACTTGGGCAGCATTGTTGAAAATTCCTACTTTAGAGGGATCTTTATAGGAAATCTTGATCACCTCTTCTAGCGGCTTATCAGCTAGTTCTGTACCGTCAGTTAGCTTATTTAGGTTGTCTACATAAGCTTTGTGATGCTTGCCATAGTGATACTCAAAAGTTTCGCCTGATATACCAAAAGGCTCTAAAGCATTAAAGTCGTAAGGTAGCGGAGACTGTGTAAATGCCATCTTGTGAAATCCTCTCTTTACCGTTTTCCAGTTTTAAGCTATTGCAGAAGCTTAGGAAATTGCAGTTTGTTTAGTGTTTAGTAGTTTTATATCCTTAAATGCTGGAACATAAAACTTAACATCGTCATTCTACTACCAAAGTGAAGATTAAGACAAAGTACTTTTTTAATAAGTCTAATGACTAGGGATTAAAGATTTTAAATAAAAACAACTAATACTTGATCAGCGGTAGAGGTAAAGTTTAATCAGTAATAAGTATTTACCTATTTAATGCATATCACTCTCAGACTTTGATGGCTTATATAAGCTAACATATATACCTCCCTGAAATCGCCCATTGTTAAGGAAGGGTTAAAGAGGCTAATTTGTGGAGTTAGACTTTGGTTTGTAGAGCCAAAGGAGGTTTCCCAGCTTAATAGACGCCCGGAGAATACTAACTATATCAAATACTATACAATTTGTAATTGACAAAAGATTCGGATGTAGCCATCCATTTTTCTAACTAATTCTCTAATTTTATAACTTCTATCTTAAGAAGTATTAAGTAGTTTAAATATATCTGCCTTTAGCCAGATGTATTTAGTCTCCAAAGATTTAAAACTTACACTACTGTGCTTGATTTAAATTAAAGATAGCTAATTAGAAAGTTATCTGAATTCTTGCTTGTAAGATAGTGTTTTGGAAATAGTGAGTGAATATTCACTCACTATTTAAATATATGGAAAACCACCAGTAAATTGTACTGATTACTAGTGAGAGAAACGTTGCTGATAGTAGTTAACAATTTGTGCGGTGACTTCAGACGCGTTCAAACCATCGGTTTGAATTTCCATAGCATCCGCTGCTTTCCTTAAGGGGGAAACGTTGCGAGTACTATCTTTCCAGTCACGTTCAGCAATGTCCTGTTCCAGCTGCTCTAAACTCACTTCGGGTTGACCTTGTTTGTTAAAGTCTTGCTGGCGACGACGTGCACGTTCACTAACAGAAGCAGTTAAAAAGACTTTTACCTCAGCATCGGGGAATACATGAGTACCAATGTCTCGTCCTTCAGCTACTAAACCGCCCCTTTTACCCCAGCTTTGCTGTTGTTTAACAAGTGCTTGACGCACAGCAGCTTGTGCAGCGATCGCTGATACCTTAGATGTTACTTCAATCGTGCGAATTGACTGAGTAACATCAGTACCGTTAATCCAAACCCGCACCGGAGATTGTAGCTCCTGACTGTGTGTCAGTTCAATTTTACACTGGCTAGCTAACTCGGCGATCGCACAATCATCGTCAATGGCAATACCTGTTTGTAATACCAACCAAGTGACAGCGCGGTACATAGCCCCTGTATCTAAATACACTAAACCCAGGTTTGCTGCCACTTGACGAGCCACTGTGGATTTCCCAGCGCCGGCTGGGCCATCAATGGCGATGATGGGTTGGCGATCGCGCAAGATGGTATTATCAATCAAACGTGTAGAACCAAGACGAGCAGCGATCGCAAGCATTCCTTCCTCCTCAACTTTTTCTAAAGACATCAACGTAGTCGGTTCAACCAATTCAATATATTCCACTAAGACATTACTGACCATTGCCACTTCTTGCTGTACCGCTGCTATCAGCTTGCTGCTATCGCGTTCCCCAGCGTGAAACGCACTTTCAGCTCGTTGTAAGCAGCGACATAATACAGATGCTTGTTCTTTCTCCGTTGCAGTCAAATATTGATTACGGGAACTCAAGGCAAGACCTGATGCTTCCCGTACAGTTGGACAAGCAACAATTTCTACTGGCAAATCCAAATCAGTCACCAGCCGTCTAATAACAGCCAGTTGCTGACCATCTTTTTGACCGAAGTAAGCTCGGTCAGGCTGTACCAAGTTGAAAAGCTTGGTCACAATCGTAGCCACACCTTGGAAGTGACCTAGCCGAGAACGACCACACAAGCCAGTTATCATAGCAGATGGAGGGATAACTTGTGTAACCATCGATTCTTGTATACTCTTCTGAGGAACCGCTATTTCTTCCGGAGTTGGCGCAAAAATTGCATCTACCCCAGCTTGTTCACAAAGTTGTCGGTCTTGCTCTAAAGTACGGGGGTAGCGTTGATAATCCTCATTTGGAGCAAATTGCAGGGGATTGACGAAAATACTGACAATCACCGTAGAATTTTCTTGCCTTGCCCGTCGAATCAAGCTTAAATGACCTTGATGTAACCCTCCCATCGTCGGCACTAGACCGACTGCTGTCTGGAACCAGCTGCTCGTCTCATCTGGAAGCGTAATTAGCTTGTTTTCTGAGCGGCGTTTAGTTAAATAGCAGCGTAAAGCTGCAACTGTTGTCAGCAGGCGCACAAAATACCCCTAGTTCTTCTTTAGCCTCTCCCCCGTTAGTTTATATCTGAAACAGGGCAAAGAGAGTAAGAACTAGGGGAATTGAGTGATAGGGAATCGCGGGGGGGATTTGGGATTAGTTACTGGGGATTGGGTACTGGGAATTAGGTAATAGGAAAACTGCTATCTTACCTAGTCCCCAGTCCCTAATCCCTAGTCCCTAATAATTATTTGCCCAAGACTTCAATATGCACTGGTGCTACACCACTACCCATCATTCCTATAATCCGCGCTGCACCGGCTGACAGGTCAATAATTCGACCCCGAATGTATGGTCCCCGGTCATTAATTCTCACCACTACAGAGCGGCCATTGCGGGTGTTAGTAACACGGACTTTAGTGCCAAGGGGCAAGCTGCGATGGGCAGCTGTCATTCCTTCTGGATTGAATCTCTCACCGCTGGCGGTTTGGCTGCCAGAACCATCATAGCCATAAAAGGAAGCTACACCTCTGAAAGAGAGCCGGACTCCACCAACAGCAATCTCTTTGGGGAACTTGACTATTGAGGCTGCTGAACGCACTGGTAAGTTAGTAATCGCAGTTAAGGGTGATGCATTGCCTAGAAGTCTTCGCATCCGATTGGTTGCTTGCAATGCGTCTTGTGCAAGGTTCTTGGTAGTATCTGGTAGTCGCGTATCTTCACTGATTTCTACCAATTCATCGCTATTGATTTTGATAGCATAGCGATCGCTTGGCTGTTGTTGGCTAGAGACAGTTTTATTTTGGGCTTGGTTTGGAGCTGTAGATTCGCCCCCAGCTTTCCAACTTACAGTGATCTTATCGGCGTTAACATTTTCTCGGATTAGCTCGTTGATCTTAGCTGCTATGACACTAGCTCTTTGAACTGGGTCATCGTCAACAGCACTAATCTGGTTACTCACACCTATTACATTCCCAGTCATCGCCAGCTTTGGTGAGCTGCTAGCAAGAAGGGCGTACGATTGTACGCCCTTACCATCTCCAACTTCACCAACTTTCTTAGTTTCCGTACTTGCTTCCGGTACGGAACTCAAAAAGGTGAGAACGGGAATATTCCGGATAAAAAGGGTTGCCGCCTTACGTCCTCCAACGTTGTGAGGATGAATTGCTGTAATCACAGCGTCAGAGGAAGGTGTGCCTGCTGTTGATTGGTACTCTCCCACCTTAACCACATCATTAGTAGGTGGTTTTTGGGATGCTTGCGCGGTTCCCTTGGTGGTTTGAGTGCAACCGATTGAGGGTATCCCCAATACAGTCATAAACAGGGCGACAATAGTCCACAAATGTCTTTGATTCATGCGTCAGATTTTAAAGCGACTGTAGAACTTAAGTTTTATAATTCTTGGGATTTCTCACCAGTGAGAGTGATTTCCCCCCGGAAAACTCGAACTCGTTCCGCTTTCACTTTTTATTTATAACTGCAACAGACTAGCATGAACCTTTTAGCTTGGGGATCAGGGTTTTAGCGTAAATCTTAGTAAACTTATCAAATTTAAATTGCGATCGCAAGGTCAAAACCTTTCTCAACTGCGGATTCTAGCTATGTAACGTTTTTTTCGGTAAGTCAAAAAAATCTTTACAAAAGTTCATATTTACGACAGCCCAAACTAACACAGCTTTAACCAGGACTATCTAGAAAGGTCACAGCTACATATGTATAAAAAAGTACATTAGTTTTTAGGCATCACTTTCCAAAGCTAATATCCATTTTCTGAAAAGGCATGAGAATAAATACCTAAAATCAATTATTTTACCAAATCTTCATATTGGCTAAGAATAAGTTATTGCAAAGCTTATATATGAGATAATCACGGGAATAATCTAAAATTCATTATCTTTTTTTAAAGTTTTAGCTAGCTATTTTAGGTATAACTTGCGTACAAAATACTTAGATTAAAACTAGTTGTATATGTAACTTGCTTTTTAAGTAGTACTGTGTATAAAAAATAGGTGTTGTACTTTTCTTACATGGGAAGAAAAGTATGATGAGAAAATCCGGAAAGTTTCCCAAACGGTTAGAGAAAACTTTTTGTTGTGATTTTATATACAACGGTATAAATTTACCGAAGTAACGATAGATAAAGTATGATTTTTGAGAGTAAGCTGTCAGCTTCATGTAAACCAAGGAGATTTAGAAATCGTTCTACCAGATATTCTTAAAGAGTTGCATTCCAAGTACAAGTCAATGCAAGAGGGAGCAGTAGCGAACTACATTCCCGAACTAGCAAAGGTAAACCCCGACTTGTTCAGCATTTGCATTGTGACAGTAGATGGTCAAGTTTACGAAGTTGGGGACTATGAGCAGCTTTTTACAATTCAGTCAATTTCCAAAGTATTTGCCTACGGACTCGCCTTAGAAGATCATGGGCTAGATTATGTGTTGACTAGAGTTGGCGTGGAACCCACAGGGGATGCATTTAACGCGATTGTCCTAGATGAGCAATCGAAGCGACCTTATAATCCAATGGTAAACGCTGGGGCGATCGCAACCACTAGCTTAATCAAGGGTTCTGGCCCAACGGAACGTCTTAATCGGATGTTGGATATGTTCCGGCGGTATATTGGTCGAGATCGGGATGTGTTTGTTGATATCTCAGCTTTTACCTCAGAACGGAGTACAGGACATCGCAACCGCGCAATGGCATACCTGATGCTCAACTTTGGCATGATTGACCGAAATATAGAAGAAGCTTTGGATCTCTATTTCCAACAGTGTGCTGTGATCGTCAATTGTCAAGACTTAGCATTGATGGCAGCTACCCTTGCTAACAGAGGTATTAACCCAATCACAAAAGAACAAGCGGTAGATAGCCGTTACATCAAAGATATTCTCAGCGTTATGTACACCTGTGGGATGTATAACTTTGCTGGTGAGTGGGCTTATAAAGTTGGTATTCCTGCTAAAAGCGGTGTTTGTGGTGGAATTCTAGCTGTTGTACCGCACAAGATGGGAATAGGAGTGTTTTCACCGCGGCTCGATGCACGTGGTAACAGTGTACGGGGAGTGAAGGTATGTGAAGAACTTTCCCAGCAGTTGGGTTTACATTTATTTGAATGTTCAGGACAAAGCCGCTTCTAAATGTATGGACAGAACTACCCAAACCTAGATATTTTGTCCATACCTCACTCCACGGTGTAAGTGCAAAACATTCTTTCTTAGTGCTTACGCTTCCTCGTTTTCGAGGTTGACCAAGAAACTCCAGTCAGGAAGAGTAAAATAGTCGTGTCTGCGATTTATCTTACTCGAACGTTTGATTCTTTTATTTAGTTGTGACCAATTGTGCCATACGTGCTTGTCTGAGTTCACCTCAAAATAGGCGGTTATGGCACAAGGTATTTTTTCTGATAGTCTCATCCCTCGTCTAGCTATTACTAACGCCGCAGCGCAGTCGCTAGATAATCCATACATTTTTATATATTTTACTAATCCAATAAGGCTGGAGTAGGCTGGGTTAGCCGTTATAAGTTCAACACCACGATTCGATAGAATTGAGTTTAATTGTTTATAAAATTCGCTATATGCCCAGTTAGAAAGCATTCTAGAATACTTTCTACCTTGCTCACCTAAACGTTCTTTCTTGTCTGAAAAGTCTAATTCTTCACAGACAACTGGACAAGCATAACGAATTGCAAGGTTAGCCAAAATCAAGCAAGCATCAACAATCTGAGCTTGCTGCTTACCAGACGGTAATCCCATTTCTAGCGGGATTTGACCATGAGATTTTAAATTACCTTCGGTATCAACATAACTCCAACCAATAGAGCCAGGATTCATGTCAATCCCAATTGCACCATAAGCACGATCCTTTGATTGGCGCTTTACATCAGAAGGTGTAAACTGTACCGCCGCATTCCACTTACAATCTTTTTTGAAAAAGTGCCAAGTCTTGGCTCCTGTTTCAGGCAATCGGTTGATGTTGCGTTCAAAATTCCCAATATTGGAAATGATATACTTTCCAAACCGAGCTTCTAGGCAAGCAGGAACGCGAAATTTAATTGTTTTTCCGTCCCACTGTGCAACTTGATTCCCAAAATTTTCATCTTTAGAACCAACAATAAAAACTTGTTCATGAAGGACGGATACCTTAATAGGCTTACATCCTAAAGATTTTATTTTAGATTTTATTAGATAAAGTTTGCGTTTTTTATTATGAATTTGAAACTTTAAATTATGCCAGTTAGTTTCTTTGTGTTTTACTGAACAGGATAGTGGGAAATTGCAACCTGTTTTTGAGTTCTGCCAATTCTTTTTAGCGTAAAATTTTTGAGCAAGTTTTAATTTGCGTTCTGCTTTTTTGATCCAGGATTCAATTGATTTTGTCTTCCCTTCTAACGTTTTAATATGCAAAGTACGATGCTCTTTTGCACCGTCTACCCTGCCTTTTGCATAAGCGATTACACTATTAGCATGACGCTTACTCATTTGGTAAGTCTTTTGCAAATAAGTGTTCCACATTGATTTATTAAACTCAGCACCCGACAGTAAATGATTAATGGTTTCAATTGCAGCACATCGAAAGATGGGTGCAAACGCTTCTAGGAACATCTCAAAATCAGTGAAGCCTAAAGCGTTTAGCTCATTTGCTGGTGTAGGCAGACCTTTAACGTAGGTGAGCGAAGGCATTGATTCGACCTCTCAATGTATGTTAAACATTAGTATATCAATATTTACGGGATTTGTGTATGCCGTTTCAGAAAAATCATAAATTAGGTTTTACCAGTGACACGCCACTGGACAAAGATCCAATTTGCTTCAAGGTAAAACCAGGGGTTAAAGACAAATTAAGATCCGTCCCTAACTGGCAAGAACTCCTTAGAGAGTATGTAGATCAGTTGATAATTGGACAAAAAGGCAGTGATGGGTAGTTCTGTCCAGAAATTAGCGAACAGTTGCTCACCCCTTCGGTGCAGGGTTTAAAGGGATTGGTGTGTAAGTCAAGAATTAATTTTTTATACCCTACACCCTTACCCCACCCTGAAAGTGCTTTTTCAACACAAGAATCAATTTTTACAAAATGAATTTATGTAAATGTTACGAAAGCATCTTACTGCAAGTATTTGGAGCTGTGAATTGTGGGTGTTTAGTGTAATAAATGATGCTATTAACATTAGTTATTAACCTAAACTTAATTTTTCATTAAACAAAAATTAACCTATTGGTTGTTAACTTAAGACTAATTCACTTTTTGCTGCAACATTTGAACCCCCCAAAAAACCTATAATTTATAGGTTTTTTGGGGGATTATTTATCTTAAATATCAAGTTCTACGGTAACTAACCGCTATTTTTTCTTGCCAAAGCTTTGGGATTACCTCTGTAGAAACTTGCTAGCTGTTTTTTGTTAACCCTGCTATTGAATACAAGGCTGGGATGATACAACCCCAAGCACAAAACAGGATCACTTACTCAAAGGTTATACACCTGAGCCATATAATTGATACGGCTATTCCCCAATGGCCTGGTGACCCTTCAGTAGAATTCACAACTTTCGCAGAAATATCACAGGATGGCTATTATCTGCGGCGTTTCTCTTTGGGTGAACATAGCGCTACCCACATCAATGCCCCTAACAGTTTTCACGATTCCGGTGTAGGAATTGATCAATACTCCGCCCAGTCGTTAATTGTACCTGCGGTAGTTATAGATATTCGCCAAGCTGCGGCAAGTAATCCTGACTATACCCTCCCGATTACCGATGTTCTGAGTTGGGAGGAACAATATGGTCAAATTCCTGTTGGCAGCTTAGTCATACTCAACACTGGTTGGGAAAAAAAGTGGTCAGATAAAAATGCCTTCTTCAACCAGGATGCCGAAGGAATTATGCATTTTCCAGGGTTTGGCAGCGATGCCACCCAGTTTTTACTTAATGAACGGCAAATTGCGGGGATAGGGATTGATACTCATGGTGTAGACCCTGGACAAGATAATAGTTTTGCCAGTAATTGCTTAGTTTTAGAACAACCCCGCATTGTGTTGGAAAACCTTACCAATTTAGATCAGCTGCCACCTCAAGGTACTACCCTGATTATTGGTGTCCTTAGACTAAGGGACGGTTCCGGTTCTCCTGCTGCTGTGTTGGCGCTAGTGCCTTGATTTTATTTATAGCGGTTATTATTTAGGTAAGATAAAACGCAACCTACTGGAACAGTGCATACTCTAAATCAATACCTATCAGGGTATTGCCTCATAAGATAGCAGTAGCTATGCACTCAATACTTAATTAGCGATTTAAATATGACAACTATATTATCTTGCCGCAATTATATCGACGGTCAATGGTTAACTGCTGTAGACGAAGCAACTTTAGAAAGTCGCAACCCTGCTGATAAGACCGAAGTCGTTGCCACTTTTCCCCGTTCTCAAATTAGTGATGTAGATATAGCTGTAGCCGCCGCCCGCAAAGCCTACCACAGTTGGCGAAAAGTCCCAGCCCCAGCTAGGGCAGAATACATCTTTCGCGTTGGTGAACTATTACTTGAACATAAAGAAGAACTTGCCCAGTTAATTAGTCGAGAAATGGGTAAACCCCTGACAGAGGCGAGAGGAGATGTCCAAGAAGGTGTAGACTGCGCTTTTTATAGTGCTGGCGAAGGACGGCGACTATTTGGTCAAACTACACCCTCGGAAATGCCCAACAAATTCGCCATGACAGTGCGAATGCCTATAGGAGTATGCGCCTTAATTACTCCCTGGAATTTTCCCGTGGCAATTCCTTGCTGGAAAGCTATGCCAGCCTTGGTGTGTGGCAATACAGTTATCCTTAAACCTGCTGAAGATACTCCCGCCTGTGCAACTAAGTTGATTGAGATTTTCGCAGCCGCAGGTTTACCACCAGGAGTAATTAACTTAGTGCATGGGGTAGGTGAAGAGGTAGGTAAGGCTTTAGTTGAACATCCTAATATTGATTTAGTATCGTTTACAGGTTCTTCAGAAACGGGTGCTTTTGTTGGCGCTACTTGTGGACGCACTCACAAACGTGTCTGTTTAGAAATGGGCGGTAAAAATGCCCAAGTGGTGATGGAAGATGCTGACTTAGAACTAGCACTAGATGGTGCGGTTTGGGGCGCTTTTGGCACAACCGGTCAACGGTGTACAGCTACTAGTCGCTTGATTTTACATCGCGACATCAAAGAAAAATTTACTGCGATGCTTTATGAGCGTACCAGCAAGTTACGCTTGGGTGCTGGCACTGACCCCGATACAGATATCGGGCCGATAATTAATGAAAGGCAACTCCAAAGGGTGAGTGAATATTTGAATATTGCCCGTGAGGAAGGAGCAAAGGTGCTAATTGGTGGGGAAATTGTTAACGAAGACCATCTCAAAAACGGTCATTTCTTTCAACCAACCATCCTAGATGGTGTAACTCCCAATATGCGCGTCGCCCGTGAAGAGATATTCGGGCCAGTGGTGGCATTGATTGAGGTTAACTCTTTTGAAGAAGCGATCGCAATTCTCAACGATAGCAATTACGGTCTTTCTTCATCAGTTTACACCCGCGATATCAACAGAGCTTTTACTGCCATGCGTGACATTGAAGCAGGTATTACCTATATTAACGGCCCCACTATCGGCGCAGAGGTACACTTACCCTTTGGTGGTGTCAAACAAACTGGCAACGGACACCGAGAGGCCGGGACTACCGCTTTAGATGTTTTTACAGAATGGAAGAGTGTTTATATAGACTTTTCTGGAAGTTTACAACGCGCCCAAATTGATAACCGGAGTTAAGCTCAAAAGATAAAATAGAAGAAAACTCACTAACGCTAATAAAAGAACGTTGTTTTCATCAATCTTAATAGTGACTTGATTTAATAACTGCCCAAATAAAGGGCGGAGGTCTCATATGACGATTACTCTAAATCACACGATAGTACCTGCACAAGATAAAGAAGCAGCAGCACGCTTCTTTGCAAAAGTCTTTGGGCTAAAAGTTGAGTCTCCCGTTGGTCACTTTGCTGCGGTGCGTGTCAATGACTCACTGACACTCGACTTTGATGACAGAGAAGAATTCGAGTCGCACCATTATGCATTCCATGTCACTGATGAGGAATTTGATGCTATTTTTGCACGGATAAGAGAGGCAAACTTGGAATATAGTAGCGACCCCATGCATCACAATAAAGGTCAGATAAATTATCGAAATGGAGGTCGTGGTTTCTATTTCTACGACATTGATGGTCATAATTTAGAATTGTTGACTCGTGCTTAGAACAGCAATTTAGTGTTCCTGCAAATACCTAACATTTCAACTCTTTGGCTTATAGGGTTGGGTATTTGCTTACTGAATCGATGCTTTAGCTAAACTTTCAATCTCTGCTTGAATAGGTAAAGTGATAATAAATTCCGTTCCTTGATTGGGGATGGAATTGACAATAATTGCTCCATTGTGCTTTTCTACTACAATTTGACGAGCGATCGCTAGCCCTAATCCTGTTCCTTTGCCAACCATTTTAGTGGTAAACAAATGTTCAAAAATCTTTTGCTTCACCTGTTCTGACATCCCAATCCCATTGTCTCGAATGTGAATCTCAACGCGTTTGCGCTCATTAATTAGTTGAGTTTCAATTGTGATCTGGTTGGGATGGGCTTGGATGTCTGCAAAATCACGTTGGTGATTGAACTCTTCTAAAGCATCAATTGCATTCGCCAAAATGTTCATGAACACCTGATTTAGTTGTCCAGGGAAACATTCAATTTGTGGAATATTACCAAACTTTTTAACTACCTCTATATCTGGGCGAGTTTCATTTGCTTTCAGGCGATGCTTAAGAATCAAAATAGTACTATCAATACCCTCATGGATATTGAACGGAACTTTATAATCTTTATCGGCTCTAGAGAAAGTTCTCAGGCTGGTGCTAATATCGCGAATGCGTTGAACTCCCAGTTTCATTGAATCAATTAATTTGGGCAAGTCTTCACGGATATAATCTAAGTCGATCGCTTCCATCTCATCTTGAATTATTGCACTAGGATTTGGATATTCTTGTTGAAACAAATCAATTAACCCAAAGGTATCTTTGACATAATCAAGAGCAGGTTGTAAATTCCCAGCAATAAAACCCACGGGGTTATTGATTTCATGAGCTACCCCTGCGACTAAATTGCCCAATGCGGACATCTTTTCACTTTGCACAATTTGTAATTGCGCGTTTTGCAAATCATTTAACGCCTGTTCTAATTCTTGTGATTTTTGTTGCAAGGCTTGCTCGGCTTGTTTGCGCTCAGTGATATCCAACAATACTCCATCCCAAATTACAGAACCATCAGCCTGTTGTTGAATTCGAGCTTCTCCGTGAATCCACTTCACGATTCCAGATATTGTCACAATTCGACCTTCCCATCGCCAGGGAGTCAGCGTTTGCATCGAGTCAACAATCGATTGCTGATTACTTGCAGCATCTTCGGGATGCACTCGGTCAACAATGGTTTGTACATTGGCGATCGCTTGCTCTGCCGTAACTTCGTACAAATTGTAACAGTCAGCACTGATGTAGGTCAGAGATATTGCTCCATCACTAGACGTTTGGTATTGGTAAACAACGCCAGGAACGTTGTCTACTAGATTATGGAAGCGAGACTGAGCGGCATTAAATTCGGCGTATGACTGTTCTAGTTGTTGGTTATACTCCAGCAATTGCTGATAGAGTCGGGCATTTTCTAGGGAAATTGCGGCTTGAGTGCAAACTAAGTTGAGTAATTCAACGCGATCGCTAGTAAATGCTCCAGTCACCAAGTTATTTTCTAGATACAAAATGCCGAGCAACTTACCTTGATGTAAAATCGGGCTGCACAGGACGCTCTTAGGCTGCTGTTGCTGAATATAGGGGTCACGGAGCAGTTGCGGATGCACGCTGGCATCAATAATTACTGCTGGTTTTAAGCTACGTCTGACAGTATTAATTAAACTGATTGGTACATCCTGCTGACTATCTTCGAGAGGTTGTGGCTTCAGCAGGATGGGGTAAAAATCGGCATAGGTAACAGCTTGAACCATCAAGTGATCCTGCTGAGATAGGAGCAATACACACTTATCCGCTCCCGCATTGACAATCACAACTTGCAGCAGAGTAGAAAAAAGTTTGTCTAATTCGATTTCGCTAGAAAGGGTTTGAGAGACTTTGAGAATAGTGGCTAAATCGAGTGCCTCTGATACGCTGCTGGTAGAAGAACTAACAGTACTCAATGCGAAAATGGTTTCGTTCGTTGACAAAGGAGAGTAACTTTGTTGGAGAATGGGGGCGAGGAGTTTGGGATAGCGAGTTTCCAAGTCGGCAAGTTTGGCTTTAGCTCCCCAACGGGCATAGCCGTAGTAAGCTTCAATTAAATACTCCTGAGCAATGCGCTCTTTGCTCCAGTTGAGGTAAAACTTGGCAGCAAGTTCGTTAGCAAGGCTCTCTTCTTGTAGGTATTCGTTGGCTTTGGCTGCGGCAATGGCGCGATCATAAAAGTTTGCTGCCTCCATACATTTACCAGAAATTTGTGCCATTTCCGCAGAGAGTAACAGATATCGATGCAGAAAGTTTTCTGGGCAATTATCCGCCCATTTTTCTACAATTTGCTGATGCTGTTCTAGAATATCCCAATACTGCTTTTTCTCTTCTGGTGTTGCAGTCGAATAGAGTGCTGCCAAACTGAGTGGATAATAGAAATGGTACTGAATAATAGGGAAGAATCCAGCGTTGGCAGCCAGCGTTTTTTCGGCTTCTACTGCTGCTGCAACGGCATCCACGTAGTGACCATAAAAGTACGAAAGTTGTAGTTTGAGAAAGCAGTACCAGTTAATTCCATGTTCAAAGTTCTTTTTTTGTCGCCAAACATCTATATATGGAATTTCCTGGTGATTCTCATCATTCAAAAAATCAGTGTTTTTAGAAATATCTTGTAGGCTCAGTAAGAACTGTCTTTGTAATTTAAACGCATACAGCATATTGACATCGTTCACCTGCTGCACATAACTCAGATATTTCTCTGTTTCTGCATAGACATCAGATAAGCGATCGCCTTTGATTAACATTGCCCAAATCAGAAACGAAACCGCCCAAACACCAAACACTACATCTCCAGCTTCTCGGCTGGTTTGAAACGATTGCCGAGACAGCGCTAAATTCGTTTTTAAATGCTGATTATAGGGATTAATAGTGTGTGCAAAAATATTATTGGTTTTATAAATAAATTTGGTGCTATTAAAATGGCGATCAAGTTTTATAGCTAATGTTCCAAACTCATAAGCTGTTTGATAATCTCCTTGGTTGGCCAGACTCATTCCATAAAGGCAGTAAGCAAAACCAGAGCCTTCGGCATTGCCATATTTTAACGAGGTATTAATCATTAATAGCGGACTCAAATATGAGAGGTACTGATCTCCTCCCATATATGTCACCGCCCACAGGTCAGCGAAAAGACTCATACAGACCTTTTTAATTGGGTCTGACATTTCAGGTAAATCAAATAAATCTGCTGGACGAGTTATTGCAAGTTGATTGTTTAATTCTTCCAGTTGAGCTTTGATAGCGGCTTGCTGTTCTGCAACCGTCAGTGGCAGATTCATCCCCATGACACTCAACCCTTTGAGCCCAGCTTCAAAACCAGCTTGGATATTCTCGCCTTGAGTCATTTTCAAATACATTTGCACAGCATAAATATCTGCCTGATCAAACTTATCTTGAGCATGATTCAATGCCAAATCAAACAGTTTCTCTGCCTGATGTAATTCGCCAGTTAAATATTCGCACTCTGCACGTTCTCGATATAATCCAAATGTCAGATGATAGTGGCTGTTCCAACTATTTTCTGGTAGAAATTCTATACCAAAGGCAAAGTATTTAACTGCTGCTTTATAAGCAGTAGAAGCTTTGGCTTTTCTCCCAGCTATCAGATTGAGTTGAGCTATTTTATATTTTTCTGATTGCTGAGTAATAATGTCAATTCCCTCGTTTAATTGATTGACAATATCAAAAATGCTAGTTTCAATCGCTTCAGGTGAAGTATTTTGCAGTAGCAATTGTCCAATTTTTAGGTGAGCCGCTTTTTTCTGAGATTCAGGGATGAGGGAATAGGCAGCTTGTTGAACGCGATCGTGTAGGAATCGGTAGCTGGACAATTGAGAAGTATCTGTAAGGGATGGGATAACCTCTGCTGGATTGCTGATTATAGAAATTTCATCAGTGTCCTGCTGATAAAACTTATAAACTTCATTGGTCGGAATGATAAATCCTTCTTGCAGTGCTTTCCACAAATCTGTTGCGGTTTCCGTTTGAGACTTTTGATAGACAATTCCCAGCGTTGCCAAATCAAACTGATTACCAATGCACGCCGCTAATTTCAAAACTTCCTGAGTTTTGGGCGGCAACTTTTGCAGTTGAATTGCCATAAATTCAACTACATCATCAGTGAGAGCAAGCGATCGCACTTGTGCAACATCACACTGCCAAAAGCCAGCATCAAAATCAAAGCTAATTAATCCATCCTCGTAAAGCGCCTTGACAAACTGAGTTGTAAAAAAGGGATTGCCCTGTGCTTTTTGATAAACTAACTCAGTCAACGGCAAAGTGCGTTCTAGGGGACAACTCAAGGTGTCAGCAATCAGATGATTCACATCCGCCGGACTTACCGGAGCCAGTGTTAGGGTGTTAACAGTTGCCTCTGTCTTGGCAATTTCCTCTAAAGTCAGCATTAACGGATGAGCAACAGAAACTTCGTTATCACGGTAAGCGCCAATCATTAGCAGATAGCCTGTCTCTTCACCCATCAACAGTTTCATCAAATTCAACGACGCTGAATCTGCCCACTGCAAATCATCTAGGAAAATCACCAGGGGATGTTCTCTGGTGGAGAATACCTGAATGAATTTCACAAACAGTAGATTGAAGCGATTCTGGGCTGCACTTCCTGATAGTTCCACGACTGCTGGCTGTTTGCCAATGATGCGTTCAAGTTCGGGAATTACCTCAATTAATACTTGCCCATTCTCTCCCACTGCTGCCAAAATGTTGATCTGCCATTGCTCCAGTTGAGTATCAGTTTCACAGAGTAATTGTGCTATCAAATCCTGCAATGCGTGTACAAAAGCACTCAAGGGAATATTCCGTTGAAACTGGTCGTATTTCCCTTTAATGAAGTAGCCCCGTTGACGGACAATCGGTTTATGCACTTCATTGACTACGGCAGTTTTGCCGATACCGGAGAAGCCTGCTACCAGCATCAATTCTGATGCACCATTGGCAACATGAGCAAATGCCTCCAGTAGCATTTCAACTTCCTGTTCTCGTCCATAAAGCTTTTCTGGGATGAGGAAGCGATCGCTAATATCTCATTGTCCCAGGTTGAAGCTGGCAATTTTCCCAAAAAACTGATGTTGCATCAGGCATTGCTCTAAGTCGTATTTGAGTCCAAGGGCGCTCTGATAGCGGTCTTCAGCGTTCTTTGCCATGAGTTTACTGACTACAGCAGATAAAACTGGTGGCACATCGGGATTAAGATGGTCAACAAATACAGGTTCCTTGGCAATATGGCAATGCACTAACTCTATAGGGTCTTGAGACTCAAAGGGGAGTTGTCCAGTCAGTAACTCAAAGAAACTGACTCCCAGCGAATAGAAATCACTACGGTAGTCAATACCTCGGTTCATCCGCCCGGTTTGCTCTGGAGAGAGGTATGCTAAGGTTCCCTCTAAGGTGTTAAGGCTTTGAATCTGTTGGATTTCTCTGGGTAAAAGTGTTGATATGGAAAAATCAATCAGCTTGATGTGGTTTGTGTCTGGATGAATCAGGATATTGGTGGGTTTAATGTCTTTATGAATGACTCGCTGTTGGTGTAATTGGTACAAAGTATCTGCAAGTTGAATCGCAATTGGCAGAAACTGGTCTAACTTCAGTGGCTGTCCTTGGGTAAATTGCCGTAGAGAAATACCTCCACAGTCTTCCATTACTAAGGTGTAGCCATTGCCGTAAGGTTCTAAACTGTGAGGTTTAATGATACCAGGAATCTCTAAGTTTTTGGCGATCGCATACTGGTTGCGGAATTGTACTAGTTCGCTAAAGGTGGGATATTGCCGTTTTAAGAGCTTGATGACAACTGGTTGGCGATCGGATTCTCTGACTGCTCGATACACTTCGGTGCGAGAACCTGAATAAAGTTGCTCTATTATTTCGTAGCCAACAAGGTCTACAGTGCCATCAACTTTTGCGCTCATAACTTTTTGCTCTAATTCCTCTAATAAGTTAGAATTCCCTGCATGGTATTTTAATTAACAAATATTGGGAATTTTTCACGGATATGAAAATAAAATTATGTAATATTTTGTAAAGCTTACAGGTCGCTTTATGAGATATGCACAGTAGTAGTGTGTCAAAGAAAAATTGAGGAGTATATATACGCTGTCTGTAGTTGGCGTTTTATGATTCAAGCGCCAACTACAAACCTGTCACAAGTCTAAAGTAGCGGCTGTATCCGCAGCAAAACTGATAAATCTAGAGATGCAAGGTGTTGGTAGGCTTGACCTATAAAACGTTTACCTCGAAGAAAACCTGTATTCGCACTGGGACAAATGTATTGGAGAGTTTCCGGTGTAAAACGTTCCAGCAGAGACTGGATGCTCTTGATTTGCCTTGGCCAGTGAAAGGTTTTTGCTGTTCGCAATGGTACTGGTTCACCTTGCTGATTGGGAAGTAAATGGCGTCCAGAAAACAACACACCTCCATGATGGCTGTAGTACAGACAAGATGAGCCGGGAGAATGACCTGGTGTCCAAATCACTTGTGCTGTTGAGTTGAGAGTGAATTCCTGAGTAAAGGTAGTCACCGTTAAACCTGGTAGTAAATAGGCTTCTTGCTCTTGAATCAAAACCTCGCAGTTAAAGCTTTGCTGAATTTCAGGTGTCTTGCCAATAGCACCTCGATGAGTGATAAATAGCCAACGTACACCGCCATGCGATCGCAAAAAATCTTGATTTGTTTGGTCTAAGGCAGGGCAATCTATCAGGATATTGCCTTCATTTCTTACAATGAAGTAAGAGGTTCCCCCCAATGTGTCCCGATTTGGTGGAAAAGCAAAAATACTGTTTGAGTCGAAGTTCTCATTGGAGGCTATCTCCTGTTGATCTTCGTAGGAGAAAACGGGTCGTGGTGGCTTAGTTATCTGGCTTGGCTGTTGCGGTGAAGGACACATAAAAAAACCGAAACTGAAGAGTTATGGATAATTAAGTTAAAGTGTGGAAATTCTTAAGAATTGAAACAACTTGAGATTTAACTAGTACTGTTAACCGTCAGAGAAAAAATTGGGGTTTAAAGTCCTTCTTGTAGTTAGTACCGTGGTACTCGTACTACAAGAAGGACATCCTGTCAAAAATAGTGAAGATAACATGGCATTTTGGTTTCTCCTCCTACTGGGGCTAGCTACGTATCTTATGGTGCAGCGTAGTGTTGCTAGCATCACCCGAACACCTGTGTGGCTGTTATGGTTGGTGTTGATGACACCTGCACTTATATTGAGTGGATGGACGTTAATGTACGGGGTGAAACAACCGCCGCCGCCAACATTAATTATTTGGCCGTCAGTTATTTGTCTGCTTTTATACTGGTTACTGTTTCAGTGGGGTCGTCAAACACCAACACAGACAGAGGCTAGACTTCAAGCTAAAGAATCATCGGCTACACGTCCTCCCGCAGAACCCGCACCAGTGCGCCCGATTGAACCAGCAGAAGAAACCCAACTGCGAAATTGTTTTCCTTGGGCTACATACTATGTGCAGAACATAGAGTATCGACCTCAAGCTGTAGTTTGTCGGGGTCAGTTGCGAACTGCACCTAGTCAAGCTTACCAGCAGATTAAAGCAAATATCGAATCACAATTTGGCGATCGCTTCTTGCTGATTTTTCAAGAAGGTTTTAATGGCAAACCCTTCTTTGTGCTGGTTCCTAACTCACAAGCAGTCAAGGAAGTCAATACACCACATAAGCAAGAAAAGTTAACTCGACCAGGATTAGCAATCTTATTGCTGGCTGCTACTTTGGTTACAACCACTTTAGTTGGGGCAAAAATTGCTGGTGTCAATCCGACAACACTAGAATCTAACCCCAGTGTGCTACTCAAGGGATTGCCCTATGCTTTGGGACTAATGACTATTTTGGGTATCCACGAACTTGGTCACTATTTAACAGCTAGGTTCTACAAAATTCGCTCAACGCTACCTTACTTTATTCCCATGCCTTTTTTCTTGGGAACTTTTGGCGCATTTATTCAGATGCGTAGTCCGATTCCCAACCGCAAAGCTTTATTTGATGTTAGTATTGCTGGCCCAATTGCAGGCTTTGTTGCCACTTTACCATTACTCATTTGGGGTTTGGCCCATTCAGAATTAGTGCCGATGACCGAAAAAACAGGTTTGTTGAACCCTGATGCTCTCAATCCCAAATATTCAATTTTACTAGCACTGCTTGCGAAGCTAACTTTAGGCAGCGAGTTAACATCAAAATTAGCTATTGACCTGCATCCAGTAGCAGTAGCTGGTTTTCTAGGATTAATTGTCACGGCATTGAATTTGATGCCGGTGGGACAATTAGATGGGGGACACATTGTTCATGCAATGTTTGGGCAACGAGTTGCAATGACAATTGGTCAAATTTCTCGCTTGTTGTTACTACTACTTTCTTTAATCCAAGATGAATTTTTGTTCTGGGCAATTATCTTATTATTTATTCCGTTGATTGATGAACCTGCGCTAAATGATGTTACTGAATTGGATAATGGGCGTGACATTTTAGGATTGTTAGCGATGGTTTTGTTAATTGTTATTGTGTTACCGTTACCGCAGGCGATCGCCAACTTATTACAAATTTAAATCATACAAATTTTCACGCATCAATTTCTGCATTTGATGTGTCTCTACGTCCCGACGTTGGGAAATAGCAAAAAATAAATTAGTAGTTCGCTTCATCAAACGGTGCGTTAGGCAAAAAGTTGTAATGCATCCTCATGGCTATTTTCAAAAATCTTTACAAAAAATGAATTAGGGGCGTACATCTGTACGTCCCTACCCATGTTGTATATGTTGCAGGAATTTTGTGAAATAATATGACTTCTGCAAAAAAATTATTGTAGTAATTGTTACTATTTACCAAACAACTTGGTAATATTTTGTCTGAGATTTAGACGCCAAGAAGCTTATCAAATCAAAGTTTTAGCCTCAAGTATTGGATTTGACATTTCCCTATTATTCAAGCATTTAGGATAATTTACCAACTTTTTGCTTTGTAAGTTGGTAAATTATGTATTGATAGATAAAAATGCTTGAAATACTACCAATGCATAATAAACGCATTCTTGCCTTTTTGAGTTGGGTATTTGTCTCTCTAATACTAGTTGTCGGCTGTAACCAAACGAAAACACCTAATCTGTCTTCTAGCCCTGCCAGCCAAACCACCAATTTGACTATATCAGCAGCGGCTAGCCTCAAAGATGCAATGGACGAAATTAAACCTCTTTACAGTAAAGAAAAGCCAAACGTTAACCTAACCTACAATTTTGGCTCATCGGGCACTTTACAACAACAGATTGAGCAAGGTGCTGGTATTGACATTTTTATCTCGGCTGCAACTAAACAAATTAAAGCTTTACAGCAAAAAGGTCTATTACTCGACGGAACAACTAAGGATTTGCTGACAAATCAAATGGTGTTAATCGCACCTCAAAATTCCACAGTTGTAACTGATTTCAAAGACTTAATTTCATCACGTGTTAAGAAAATTGCTTTAGGCGAACCTAAAAGTGTTCCGGCTGGACAATATGCTGAGCAAGTTCTCACTTCTCTAAAAATTGCTGACAAAATCAAGAGCAAAGTTGTTTACGCCAAAGATGTTAGACAAGCTCTCAATTACGTGGAATCGGGCAACGCCGATGCCGGAATTGTCTACCTTTCAGACGCTAAAAGTACTCAGAAAGTAAAGATTGTCACAACTGCACCGGAAAAAACTCATTCACCTGTGGTCTATCCGATCGCAATTCTCAAAAGTAGTAAGAATGTCGATGCTGCTAAGGGTTTTGTGCAATTTTTATCTGGCAATCAAGCCAAAAATATATTTGAAAAACAAGGTTTTACGCTAGCTGGAAGTTAATACAACAGAATTCAGAAAAAAGAATGTGACAAATAGACCATTTGTAGAGACGCGATGAATCGCGTCTTCTTTACCCAAGGATATGTTGTTGGAAAGCCTTCATCATCAATTTTTTGAATTTTCATTTTCTGTATTAAAAAAACTATGCCAGTAGATTTATCACCTCTTTGGATATCACTCAAAACTTCACTACTTGCCACATTTATCACCTTCTTCTTGGGCATTGCTGCTGCTTACTGGATGGTGGGATATCGTGGCAAAGGCAAATCACTGATTGAGTCGATATTCGTAGCGCCTCTGATTTTACCTCCCACAGTTGTCGGCTTCTTGTTGCTGCTCTTTTTTGGCAAAAATGGCCCATTGGGTAAACTGATGGAGCCTTTTAACTTCAGCATCGTTTTTACTTGGTATGGTGCAGCGATCGCAGCTACAGTAGTCTCTTTTCCTTTAATGTATAAAACTGCACTAGGAGCTTTCGAACAAATAGATGGCAATCTCCTCCGGGTAGCCAGAACCCTTGGTGCATCTGAATCAACAATATTTTGGCGGATCAGTTTACCCCTAGCAGTGCCGGGAATTTTAGCAGCAACGACTCTCGCTTTTGCTCGTGCTTTGGGCGAATTCGGCGCTACATTAATGCTGGCTGGTAATATTCCTGGACAAACGCAGACAATTCCAATGGCAATTTATTTTGCTGTGGAAGCGGGAGCAATGGAAGAAGCTTGGTTTTGGGCGATCGCAATCATGGCGATTTCTTTATCTGGAATCATTGCAGTCAATTTTTGGCAAGAAGTTAGGGATAAGAGGGGACAGGGGACAGGGGAGCAGAGGGGCGGAGGGGGAGAAAGAGAACTTTTCACTCAGCACTCGTTACTCAGCACTCATAACTCTTTGGCAGTTGGACTATTTGTGGACATTGAAAAACGACTGCGAAGTTTTCATTTAAAGGTGTCTTTTGATACTAATAAAGAACCCTTGGGATTACTGGGTGGTTCTGGAGCTGGTAAAAGCATAATTCTGCGTTGCCTTGCGGGGATAGAAACGCCAACAAAAGGACGCATAGTTTTAAATGGCAGAGTACTGTTTGATTCAGAACAAGGGATTAATGTGCCAAGCCGCGATCGCCGCATTGGTTTTTTAGTGCAGAATTACGCTCTTTTTCCGCATATGAGTGTGGCGCAAAATATCGCTTTTGGTTTACCCAAGGGACTATCTGCTGGGAGTATCCGAGTGCAAGTAGAAGACCAACTAATCGCGATGCAGTTACAGGGATTAGGCGATCGTTATCCGCACCAACTTTCAGGGGGTCAGCAACAGCGAGTAGCTTTGGCAAGAGCATTAGCAAGTCAACCAGAAGCATTGCTTTTGGATGAGCCTTTTTCTGCACTTGATACTCATTTGCGTAATCAATTAGAGCAGCAAATGACAGCAACTCTAACTGACTACCAAGGTGTGGCTCTATTTGTCACCCATAACATGGAAGAGGCTTATCGGATTTGTCCGAATCTGTTGGTCTTGGAGCATGGTAAAGCAATTCATTATGGTTCTAAATATGATATTTTTGAGCATCCTGCTACTGTAGGTGTTGCCCAATTAACAGGATGCAAAAACTTTTCCCGTGCTACTCTTGTGTCCTCACAACAGTTGGAAGCGATTGATTGGGGTTGTAGGCTGCAAGTTATTGAACCAAATACTGATAAATTATCCCACGTTGGCATTCGCGCCCATCAAATTGTATTTACCAACGACCCCAGCCAGATAAATACCTTTCCCTGCTGGCTAGTAAGCACAAGCGAAACGCCCCACCGGATGACATTATTTTTAAAATTACATTCTGCTGCGAATAATCTTCAAGATTATCATTTGCAAGCAGAAGTTTTTAAGGAAAAATGGGCAACCATAAAAGATAAATCTTTTCCTTGGTATGTGCGTTTAGATCCTCTGCGTTTGATTGTAATGGAGTGAACTTTTACTAAAGCAAAAAATGTTTACTACGACTGAGAAAAGATAGTATATGATTGATTTTTTATAAACATACATTAGTTATTTACTAATAACAGATGTTAAAATATAAAGACTGTAACAGAGCCATGTGTTAGAATTATGCACTTCATTTTAACATGCTCGTATCGCAGTAATTACCGCTTCTCATAGTTTTGTTTAATCCAGTTTTGGTAGCTACTTGTTTGTACAGACTCTACCCAAGCGGAGTTATTAAGATACCACTGAACTGTCTTCAGTAAACCGCTATCAAAGTTCTCCTTGGGTTGCCAGCCTAGATTATTGCTAATTTTACTAGAGTCAATCGCATATCTCCAGTCATGACCAGGACGATCTTTAACAAATGAAATCAAAGAAGAATGCCTAAAATCTGATTTAGGCACTAACTCATCAAGAATGGTACAAATTTTTTCAACAACTGATAAATTAGTTTGTTCGTTTAGTCCACCAATATTGTATGCTTCACCAATAATCCCTTCTTTTAAAACAAGATATATAGCATCGCAGTGTTCCTTTACATAAAGCCAATCTCGGACATTTTGACCATTACCGTATATAGGTAAAGGTTTACCATTTAAAGCATTAATAATAGTCAAAGGAATCAATTTTTCAGGAAATTGGAAAGGGCCATAGTTATTTGAACAATTAGTTGTTAAAGTAGGAAAACCATAGGTATGGTGGTAGGCACGCACTAGATGGTCAGAACTTGCTTTAGAGGCAGCATAGGGGCTATTGGGTAAGTAAGGATTATCTTCTTTAAAAGGTGGGTCATTGGGATTGAGGGAACCGTATACTTCATCCGTAGATATATGCAAAAAACGGAACTGCTCTTGTTTTGGTGATGTTAATTTTTGCCAATAAGCTTTACTGGCTTCTAGTAAGTGAAATGTTCCTACTATGTTAGTTTGTATAAAATTTTGAGGGCTAAGAATTGAACGGTCTACATGACTTTCAGCAGCAAAATTTATCACTGCATTTGGCTGATACTGATCTAAGAGATAACGTACTAGCTCTAAGTTACCAATATCTCCTTGAATAAAATAATAGTTAGGATCTTCTTGCAAGTCTACTAAACTTTGTAAGTTACTTGCGTAAGTTAATTTATCTAAGTTAACTATATTAGCCCATTGTGCTTTTCTGGCTTTTAAAATAAAATTTGCGCCAATAAAGCCTGCTCCACCAGTTACTAATATAGTTTGCATATATTCTCCTTTAAAATTTGGACTGAAATATAGAAATTGTATCCATAGCAATCCTATCTGAGTTTTGAAAATGAACAAACCGCCTTCTGGTGCGTTGGCGGAAGGCAACGCCTAGCATCTCGCAGATAAGCCGCCAATAGCGCCTTTCCTTCCCTACGGGACGCTGTGCGTTAGCGGAGCTTTCGCTTTAGCGATACGCGTAGCGTCTCGAAGAAAAGAAAAAGAACTTTCCACATTTGATCTAGGACTGTTATAACTTGACTTATTTACTAAAGTAATATTTCAAATAAACTATAGCAGTTCTAAATTATTCGTAAACAACAATAACCCCGGTTTCTTTAAGAGAAAGCGGGGTTATTAGACTTTCAATATTCACCAATGAAATAGCATTGCTATATAATAATTACGCAAAAATATAGGACTTATCCAAAATAATGGAAAAATGAACCAGAATGGCTCAAATAATTAAGAAACCCAGAGAGCTTTTGCGTAAGTTATTAGCTCGACTTTTTCCAAATCAAAGAAAGTACACCTTGTTATCTAGCGAAAGTTTCAGCTTTGTGGCAATAACTTTTCCATAGATGACTAATTTTAATTAAATTGAAAAATTCAAAGCCAATGCTAAATAAAGGTTTTGGGAGCAGTTATATTTCGGCAAAATGGATAAATCGAGTCTTAACTCGATGCTGCATTAGCCGTATTTGCAGCCTTTGCAGGCGGTGGAGAGCCACCCATGCGAATCTCAGAAGTAAAGGAAGCAATACTAAAGCCGTCGGGGTTCTTAATGATACTCACCCGCATTCGCAAATTGGGACTGGCAAACCACAGACGTTCCTCAGACGACATGGTTTCATATTCTGTAGTCAGGATCAACGCCTCATCACTACCTAATTTATAGCGTCCGGTAACTGCGGTTTTATCTCCGTAGCTTTGCCGCAGTAACTTGCCCTCAGCTGGATTATCTGCATCAGGTACTGAAACTAGCACAGTAGAAGTGCTGTGTTTTTCTTTATCCCGTTCTGTTGTGCTATTTCGGGTAACTCTAACGCTAGAAGAGACAGAATTAGGTGCAATTTTGTGCTGTTGGCACAGTTTAACCACTTCTGGATGATCTGCTGGTAGCGTCTCAATGATAATATCTGCTTTGCCTTCTTCAGATTTCTTAACAGGTAAATTTTGACTAGTACGATGGGAAAACCATTTACCAGCACTCAACTCAAAAAACTCTTCAATATTCATGAATGAAATCATCCTGCATCAAAATGCTAAAAATCCCACTTAATTATTATTAAAAGGTAGCAGGAAGTTTTTATATTAAGCTTGATTGTCTATTTCTTCAAGCCTTTTGAGACTAATCCTCGCTGCTTCAGAAACATTGGGATGGCTATCTTTTTCTAAGTATTTCAAAGCTGAGACACTCTTGGGAGTGGGAAGATTGCCCAAAGCTTCTGCAAGGCGTTGCCGCACTAACCAATCTTCTGATTGAGCAAAGCGTAGGATCTTATCTACCGACTCAATATCTTTGATTTCTCCCAAAGCAGAAATTGCAGCTTCTTGTAATACTAGTTCCTTGCTATCCAACGCTTTAATGAGAATATCATGGGCGCGGGGATCTTTAATATTACCCAAAGAAACGGCTGCACTAAAACGTACTAACCAATCAGTATCTTCATAAAATGCCCGTGATAGTACCTCAAAGGCTCTGACATCACCCAAATATCCTAAAGCACCAGCTGCATCAGCGCGAATCCCATAATCTGGGTCATTTTCCAGAATTCTCACTAAAATTGAGTAACATTCTGGTGTCGGCTTGACTCCCAAGGCAAATATTGCCATCGATCGCAGTTGTAAAGACTCGTCATCCAGTACCTTTTTAATCAAAGGTACAGCATCTTCAGCCGGAGCATGGCGCAGATGAGCAAGAGCCAACATGCGATCGCGCAAACTCGGACTTTCTAACTGAACAGAGATTTCCTGTAAGTTTAGAGTAGTCATTTAGTGCAAAACATTTTCTTTACTAATCTTAATCTACCTGATCTGCTCATTACCCTGTATCTATACCAAGGTAGCAGTTTGGCGACTTTACAAAATGGCTTGATTATGTATCAAGGGAGTCAGAAGTTGTTAGTCTCGCACTCCCTCATTCCCCTACTTCCCTTAACATTGTGTATTTGATTTAGCAGCCAAATTTAACATTTAGCTGTGTCTGAGGTGTGACGAGAGACTTGGTTACCAAGCGTAGGTTAAGGGTATGACTGTCAACTAGAGAGTCAAACACTTAGGAAAAGAACAATGGTTCAACTCAGCGAACGTCCAGGTACGAAAAAAATCACCAACTTGCAGGATAAGTTTCTTTACGAGCTTGGTGGTATTTTTGATGCTGAAAATCGTTTCTTGGAAGCACAGCAGTTGATGTGGCAATATAGCCAACATCCAGAGTTAAAGTCGTTAATTGAGGCTCATATTCGGGAAACTGAGCAGCAAATTAGGAATATTGAACAAGTATTCAGCACCTTAAAACAGCAACCACAGCGAGTCACCTGTGATGCTGCGGCTGGTCTTGTTAGTGATGGTCAAAAACTAGTACTACTGAGTAGCGATAATCCTAAAATTGTGGACTTGGTACTGGCAGGGGAACAGGCTAAGGTTGAACAATTAGAGATTATCACCTATCGTGGCTTGATTAAAGGTGCTGAGCAGTTGGGACAGAATGAAATTGTGCAACTGCTACAGCAAAACTTGCAGCAGGAAGAGCAGACAGCTCAAAAGATTGAGCAGCTAAAGCCACGGCTACTTGAGGAGGCAAGGTCGACTGGCGGGAAATCGGGTGCTAATAGGTCTCGCTAATCAACGACTAGGCGTTTAATGTTTTTTGATGGCTGTGAGGAACTCTATAAATCTATACTCTATCCCCTACATCTAGAGACGTTGTAATGCAACGTCTCTACTATTTTTTTTGGGCAATGTGAAAAGCTGAGATATATGAAAGCTGAAGACTACCTCCAAATTCCTCTTCTATTCGATGTTTTAATCCCGCAAATAAAGCCTCTTTGCTGTATGAATCTAACTTTAAGTACGGTGAGTAAGTATTCAAGAGCATTAAATACTCATCGCTAGTGTAGGTCACTTCAGATGTAACTTGTCCAGCTATTAAATTTTTAAACTGCCCTGAATCAATCGCTATATTTCCTAATTGTCTCAAGATATCTTCTTGAGTTTCTCTGTCTTCATATCGGTCAAGAGTGGGAGCATATAATTGATAGACTTCAGATAAGCGTTGATAAACTTCGTAAGCAGGTTGAAGCTCTTTGTTCCACAATAAAATCAAATTGCCATTCTCTTTTAAAGCATTTGCTGCTTTGGGATATCCTACTTCTGGTGATATCCAATGAAAAGAACTTGCTGCTAAAACAGCATCAAATTCAAGAGGTAGGAGTGTCCACTCTTCAAAAGATGTATTCTGAATCTCTACATTGGGATACGCTTGACAATTCTGTTGCGCTAACTTATAAAAATCTGGGTTCGGTTCTAAGCAGATTATAGAACAACCCAATTGAGCGATCGCTACTGTTGCAGTTGCCGGGCCACATCCTACCTCCAGAATTTTTGAATCAGTGGAGAGCTGAGCAACATTTATAACTTGCTCAATCAAATCTTGTGGATATTGGGGTCTTGCTTTGTTGTAAGCCTCTGCTGCTGGAGAGTACCAATTTTTTCGCTGTTCTAGGTCTCGGCTGGAGTAGCTGATTATTCTTTTTTTGAAATCTTCCATAATCTACTCTTGCTGTGCGCCTATTGAACAACAGCATACCAATTTTTAATTCGTAATTCGTAATTAAGACAGATTCAAAAAGACTTGATATAGCTATAGCAATCCTAAACCATTCGTGAAAATCTGAGGTTGTTACAACATCCCTGCAAAAAATGTGTATTTCACCCTATTGAGAACTGCTATAGTCTGTTGCTGTTGGTATACCTGATCTTTTATTCAAGAATCCAAAATTTAAAATTCACAACTCCCCGATCCCTTTTTTCAGACGGCAAAGGGGAAAGTCTCTGGTAGCTCATGCGTCTCTTCTTGGACAGTGCGATCTAAAGGCTGGACTCCTTTTGTATCATCTATATGAATCACTGCATCAAATTGGTCAGGAAGACAAGCATAAAAGTAGTGACTGATGCGCTCAGTTTCAGGTAAATAAATGACGCCGATCGCTCTTTCTAATCGTCGTTCTCTGAGTCCGGCAACTGCGGCATTCTGATTGCGTAATAATAGCAAAAACTGAGATAATCCAGTCTGGTGAAATAGCGCTTCATAACTTTCTGATAAAGCAGGACGAACTACCTTGAGTTCAGGAGTTCCTCCCCAATTTGAAGCAGCCGTGACTGTACCTGTATAAGTAGTAAAGCCTATCAGTACTGCATCATCACCATAGCGATCGCGTATTAATTGCCCAACATTCAGTTCACCTGCCGCCCCCATATCAGTTGCACGTGCATCTCCTAGATGTGAGTTGTGTTCCCAGACAACAATTTTGGCTGGTTTGTGCTGTTGCTCTAAATAGCCAACCAACCAATCTAAAGTTTCTGCCATGTAGCGATCGCGAATATTCCATGATGACACCCGCTGTTGAAACATCGAGCGATAGTAAGCTTCTGCATTCTTCACCAGTCGGGCGTTTTGCTTGGCATAGAAGAACTCTTCTGGCATTACTTCTCCATCTTTCCAGCGTTTCAATTCCCGTAGTTGATTTACTACTTCTTCCTCACAGGATTTAGTCAGTCCAAAGCTGGTAGCATATCCATATGTTTGGGCATCTTCACCAAAATGCTCAAAACACGAGTAGCGACTACGCGCACGCTGGGCAGCTTCCAGATCAACTTTATCAAGGTAGTCGAGAACTGCTTCTATAGAAGCGTACATACTGTAAAGGTCTACTCCGTAGAAGCCAACTTTGTTGACATTTTTGGGTAGCGCGTCATTATATTCGCGTAACCAGGTGATAAAATTTAATACATCTGTATTGCGCCACATCCAGGCAGGAAAGCGTTGAAAATTTGCGAGTGCTTCTGCTGGAGTTGGATCATCAATCATACCGCGCACGTAACGATTAACACGGTAGGCATCGGGCCAGTCTGCTTCTACTGCTACTGCTGTAAAGCCTTTTTCTTGAATCAGCCGTTTGGTAATTTCAGCCCGTTGTTCGTAAAACTCATGGGTTCCATGAGAGGCTTCGCCAATCAAGACAAAACGGGCATCGCCGATTAAATTCATTAATAGGTCGTAGTCTGCGGCTGTACCCGTTAGCCGAGAAGCAGATTTACGTACTGCATCAACTAGGTTAGTGATAATTGCATCCACCATAAAAACGAATTATTTTAAAACACTGTCAGGTTCTTAATTCGACGTTGCTGAATTTCAGTATGAAAGGTCAAAAATTCACTCCTCAAACTCTTATTCTCTGTGTCTCTGCGCGACGCCACTTGCTACAACGCGGGAAACCCGCGCAATGCAGTGGCTCCTCTGCGTGATACAAATTCATACTTTTACTCAGCAAAGCCCTTAATTCCATATCACCATGCGAATCATAGTCAATATGGTTTTGCACTAGTTTGATAAATTTGTAGCTTGTTAAACTCAGCTTAAAAATCTCACACATCTCTTCCATCTGGCTAATGACACATCAGTCCTGATGTATCAATCTCCCTATGGGAAGAATCAATACCCGTCCTTGAAATCCCTATTTGGTTGAGATTAGTCTTGCTATTTTGACATTGGCTGTGACATACTCAGAAAAGTAAATACGATATTCCGACCGAATTAGCGTAGTTTAAGAAAGAGACTCAAAAATTTGGCGGTTTGACAGGCATTTGACCTGAACTGCTAACCGTAAAGCCAGGAATTAACAATGCTAGAAGACGCTAAAGGACTTGAAATTACCACAGATTCACCAGAGGCGATCGCAGCCATTAACCGCTTCACAGATCAAGCCCTTAGTTACGGCAAAGATGCAGAAGCTGTAATTCTCGAAGCTGTTGCGGCAGATCCAACCTGTACAATGGTTAATGCCTATGCAGCTGCCCATTTCCTCACTCAAGAAAACGCTGTTGCTTGGAAGCAAGCCAAACCATATCTGCAAACAGCACAACAGCATTTAGCCCAGATATCAGAACGAGAGCAGTTGTATGTACAGGCGATCGCAGCTTGGGCAGAGGGAGCAATTGATCAGGCGATCGCACTACATGAAGAAATAGCCTTAAAATATCCCCGTGACTTGATTTCAGTACAGCAGGGACAGTATCACTACTTTTACTTGGGTGACAAAGAGAACTTACTTAAAATAGCTCAAAAGGTTTTGCCTGCTAATCAGGAAAATCATTATATATATGGCATGGTGGCCTTTGGTTTAGAACAGTGTCATCAATTTGAACAAGCAGAAGCAATGGGGCGAATGGCAACAACCATGAATCGTCATGATCCTTGGGTGCATCATGCGATCGCCCATGTCATGGAAACTCAGAGACGATTCGATGAGGGTATTGCTTGGATGGAAAGCTTCGCAGATACCTGGGAAAACTGCAATTCCATGCTGTACACACATAATTGGTGGCATATAGCACTCTATTATCTAGAGCAAGGTAACGCAGAGAAGGTTTTAGCGCTTTATGATAAACACGTCTGGGGCCGCGCTGATCAAGAATCTCCGAAAGATCAGGTAGGGGCGATCGCACTTTTGATCAGGTTGGAGTTGCGCGGATTTGATGTTGGCAACCGCTGGCAAGATTTAAGTACTTATCTTTTGCCGCGTCTGCATGAACACGCATTACCCTTTCAAGACTTGCATTACATCTATGCACTAGCGAGAGCTGAACGAAGTGACTGGTTGAACCAGATGCAACAGAGTATGCACAAACACGCTCTTTGTGTGAACTCCTTTCTCCGTCGAAATTGGCTTGAGGTAGCCATTCCAGCTGCTAGAGGTATGGTTTTTCATGCTAACGGTGAGTATTTAAGAGCGATCGCTCAACTCAAACCGATTTTGCCGCGAATGCATCAGATAGGTGGTAGTAATGCTCAGCGAGTTTTGTTTGAGGAGATTTACCTCAATGCTATGTGGCAAAGTGAAAAGCAAAGTCAGATTTATTTCCCAATTACTACAAAAGGAAAGTTGGCTTCATGATAGTTAAGAGACAGGAGTAATAAACATTCCCTGTTCTTAATTACGAATTACCAATTACTTCATATCCGGCTTCAACAGCAGTATTGTAGATTTGCGCGATCGCGTCATACTCAACTAACTCTACAGCCGCAAAACGCAAAACTCCTGCTTGTTTCATCGCGGTTTGCAATTCCACATCTGGTTGAAGTAACGCCAACTGAAGTTGCTGAATTAGAGATTTACCAAGATGCTGCGCTGCTACTAAGGGGGGCATAGGACACGGCCCGATCACCTCTACCACTCGCAGATGATCAGACAGTTCTGGGAAGTGCCGCAGTTCTTGTTCCAAAACAACACTATCAATTCCTGCACAGTCCACCAACCCATCAACCACCCAGCGAATCGAACGCTGGTGAGAGCCTGATTGTATAACTTTGCCAAAAAAGTCTTTGGGATGTCCCCCTTGATGCAAGCGATGCCGTAAGAGATTGTAACCGCTGTTAGATCCAGGATCGTTGTAGCACAGTTTTTTGCCCGCTAAATCCTCAAACTTTGACAAGCTACTGGCAGCATTGACAATCACATCTGTAAAGTAAACAGGGCGGTTTTGATAACGTGGTGCTTCGATAACTAGGGCAACTACAGGCATTAACTGATTCGGTATACTTTGGCAATACTTAATCAGTGGTAATCCGCAGATGAATGCTAGGTCTAGTTGATCTTGTAATAGTATGGGGTCTTCTAATGGATCAAATTCACCAGGATGAAGCTGGGTTTCAACTCCTAACACGCGACTTATATAAGTCGATACTGCTTCATAGAACCAGAACCAATTGGGAGCTAGGTAAGAGACAACCCGTAGCTTTCTTGGTTGCGTCACTTACTACCCCTGATATTCCATTGATTACTGCTCAAAACTCGATGTGTGAGAACTGGTAACAGTTTGCCCAAAGACCAATTAATTCCCAAGTAAGTCAAACTTGTCAAAGTCAGCAGTATTATACTCAGAATCGTTCCATACGCCTTACTATGCCACCAAAACCGCTGCAATTGTTCTGCACCTAGTTGCATAAGCTGCCTTAAGCCGCCTAAATTAAGGCTCTTGGGATTATCATTAGGAATTACTAAAGATGCTGCTGAGTTTTGCCGTGCAATCGTCATTTTAACTACTCCTTTAGAACCCAACTCTGAGTCATTTAATAACTTAAAATTTAATCTACGGCAATCCGATAGATTTACTGATATTAATATGTACTATCGCATAGCTTGATAGAAGTTTCAAGGGGGTTGGGCATAGGACATCGGGTATTAGTATTGAAAATTAGGTATTAGAAAAACTATTCCCCAGTCCCCAACCCCCATGCCAAATCAACTTTGGTTATCACAGTTGCAAAAACACCGAGCGATCGCAGTTATTCGCGCCCCAGACTTTGAACTGGGACAGCAAATGGCGAAGGCTGTAGCAGCTGAAGGAATGCAGCTAATTGAGATTACTTGGAATAGCGATCGCGCTGGGGAATTAATCAGTCAACTGCGTTGGGAATTACCCGACTGTATTATTGGCACTGGTACGCTGTTTAATGTACAGCAGCTGCATGAGGCGATCGCATTTGGAGCGCAATTTCTTTTTACACCCCATGTTGATCCAGCAATGATTAAAGCAGCAGTAGCAAAAGATATCCCCATTATCCCCGGAGCGCTGACTCCCACAGAAATTGTTACCGCTTGGAATCAGGGTGCTAGTTGTGTGAAAGTGTTTCCCGTGCAAGCTGTGGGAGGGGCTGACTATATCAAAAGTTTGCAAGGGCCGCTAGGGGAAATTCCTTTAATTCCAACTGGCGGCGTCACCTTAGAAAATGCCAAAGAATTTTTACAAGCAGGGGCGATCGCTGTTGGTTTGAGTGGTGAATTATTTCCCAAAAAGCTGGTCATAGACAGAAACTGGGGGGCGATCGCACAACAAGCAAAAAATCTGATACAACAGTTAGGCTAGTTTAGGA
Source organism: Nostoc sp. UHCC 0302 (assembly GCF_038096175.1). Classification (NCBI taxonomy): domain Bacteria; kingdom Bacillati; phylum Cyanobacteriota; class Cyanophyceae; order Nostocales; family Nostocaceae; genus Nostoc; species Nostoc sp. UHCC 0302. Next base: position 523,408 of record NZ_CP151099.1, on the reverse strand, counting down.
TCTAATTAGTAAAAACGTACGTCTATTAAAGTAGCAGACATAGAAATAAAGCTGAAAATCAATAATTTTCTCAAGAGTATATTATGGGAATGTATTTACTATGAAAAAACTAAATTATCCTAACTGGGTACAGTGCTTAAAAGTACTTATTGCTGGCACTGCGCTGTCGTTAGCTGTAGTTAGTCCTGGGGCGAATGAAGTTTGGGCGAGTTCCCAAAATCAAGTGATAGCACAAACAATCCAGACACTACAAAATTCAGAACAGCGCTGGATTCAAATTGATCTTTCAAAACAACGATTAATCGCTTGGCAAGGTGACAGAGTTGTTTATGGAGCCAAAATTTCTTCTGGCAAAAAATCTACCCCTACACGTATTGGGACTTTTAAAATTCAATCCAAGTTTAAGTCTACGCGAATGCGCGGAGAAACCTACGATGTTCCCAACGTTCCTTATGCAATGTTTTACCAAGGTAACTACGGTATTCACGGTGCTTACTGGCATAAGAGCTTTGGCACTCCAGTCAGCCACGGCTGTGTAAACCTTGCACCTCAACACGCTAAATGGCTGTTCAATTGGGCAACAGTAGGGACACCAGTAGTAATTCAGAAATAGAGACGCGATTAATCGCGTCTCTACAGGAGTTTTGAATTATTATTTCTTGTCCCCCTTGCCCCCTGCTCCTCGGTCAATGAGCGGCTTGCCTTGAGCGTACCCCTACGGGGAAGCAAGCTATGCCTCCGGTCTAGTAGAGAAGCCGAAGTGCTATCCCCTGCCCATTTTTGTCAATGCTGAGATTTAGAGAAAAGGGCTAGTTCGTTCGGGAAAACAATCTTACCATAAATATATAATTATGATGCTGATTAATTAGCAATCAGAAAGATATGCGATGTCAAAATATAAAGCATCCATTAAAAAATCTCAAAATAGCTAACCTGTCCATAAAAGACAATTGCCCAAAGAGTAGTGGCAAAGCCAATCGCAATGCTTTTCAACTTGCGGCATAATCACCATTCCACACCTTATATTTCCTAGAATTATATTTCCTAGAAGATTCTCAAAAATGACTGTTTAGGCGGATAAGCGTATTATCTAGAAAGGATTTTGACGAAAGTTGACCACGGCTGTAGCTCTGTGACAGAAGCATGACCAATCGGGAGGAACGAATGAAGAATGAGCCTAAGTCAGCAAGCAACAGTGGCGTCAATTTCCTTGTGGGAGGGGGTGAAATGGGTGCTAGGATGCGAGAGATGGACTGGTCGAAAACGCCCCTTGGCCCAACACAGCAGTGGCCGCAGAGCTTAAAGACTGCCGTGCGAATTATGCTAACCTCTCGTCAACCGATGTTTGTCTGGTGGGGCGAGGAACTGATTAACCTCTACAATGACGCTTATAAGGCTATTGTTGGCGGTAAACATCCAGAAGTACTTGGGCAACCAGCTTCCTATGTGTGGCGGGAGATATGGGATCAGGTTGGGCCTAGGGCAGAATCAGCGATGCTCAACAATGAGGGTACTTATGACGAAGCGCTGTTGCTGATTATGGAGCGCTTTGGCTACCCAGAAGAAACTTATTACACATTTTCATATAGCCCAGTTCCTAACGACCAGGGCGACACCGGGGGGATTATCTGCGCCAACACAGATGACACTCAGCGCATTATCGGGGAGCGTCAGTTGACACTATTGCGGGAACTAGCAGCCAGAACAGCAGACGCGCGAACATTTGATGAAGCCTGCAATCTGAGTGTAAGTTGTCTAGAAACCAACCCTTATGATCTACCCTTCGCGATGATTTATCTGGTTGAACCAGATAAGCAGCAAGTTTTTTTGGCTGGAACGTGCGGCATTGAACGAAACCACTCAGCAGTTACAGAAAAAACCGCTCTCGATAATACAGTTTGGCCCTTTGCGGAAGTTATAAGAACGCATAAGCCCAGCTTGATTTCCGATTTAGCGGCATCTTTTAGCAGTTTACCTTGTGGTGTTTGGCAGCGATCGCCACATCAGGCAGTGGCTGTGCCAATTGCAGCATCCGGTCAAACAGGAAAAGCTGGGATATTAATTGCTGGCTTGAATCCGTTTAGAGTTTTTGACGATAATTATCGAGGATTTATTGAACTGGTTGCAGCCCAGATAGCAGCTAGCATTGCCAATGCCCAGGCTTACGAGGAAGAACGCAAACGCGCCGAAGCGTTGGCAGAAATTGATCGTGCTAAAACCGTCTTCTTCAGCAACGTCAGCCACGAGTTTCGGACACCACTAACCCTGATGTTAGGGCCACTAGAGGAAACTTTAACTAATTGTGCCTCCCTGCTGCCAGCTAACGAACGAGAGCAGTTAGAAATGGTGCAGCGCAACGGACTGCGCCTGCTAAAACTAGTTAACAGTTTGCTAGACTTTTCGCGTATTGAAGCCGGAAGGGTTCAAGCTTCATACGAACCCACCGACCTTGCTACTTTCACCGCAGAACTAGCTAGCGTATTTCGTTCAGCAGTAGAACGCGCAGGGATGCAGTTATCAGTCAATTGTCTTCCTCTCGTAGCACCAGTATATGTGGATCGGGAGATGTGGGAAAAGATTGTCCTGAATCTGCTCTCTAATTCCTTCAAGTTCACCTTTGACGGAGAAATTGCAGTCAGCTTGCAGTGGTTAGATGATCATGTTGAGTTGGCAGTAAAAGACACAGGAATTGGTATCCCAGCAGCAGAAATTCCTCACCTGTTTGAGCGATTTCATCGTGTAAAAGGAGTGCAAGGACGAACTTTTGAAGGGTCAGGAATTGGATTGTCACTAGTGCAAGAACTAGTGCTGATGCATGGCGGAACAGTCCAAGTAACTAGTGTTCTGGGAGAAGGCAGTTGTTTTACCGTGTCCATTCCCACAGGCTCGGCTCATTTGCCTCAAGACCGGATTAGTGCTACTCGCAGCTTATCTTCAACCGCATTAAGCGCCACCGCATACTTGGAAGAAGCCCAGCGTTGGCTACCGGAAGAGGATGGGGAGATAACAATTCAAAATTCAAAATTCTCCCACTCCCCCACTCCTCCACTCCTCCACTCTCCCATTCCCCCACTCCCCCGCATTCTCTTGGCTGATGACAATGCTGATATGCGTGATTATGTCAAGCGGTTATTAAATCAGCAGTATGAAGTGGAAGCAGTACCAGACGGTTTAACTGCTTTGTATTCTGCACGTCAGCATCTCCCAGACTTGGTACTGACTGATGTAATGATGCCTGGATTAGATGGCTTTGGACTGTTACAAGAATTACGAGCTGATCCGCAGACGAGAAAAGTGCCAATTATTCTGCTGTCGGCACGGGCAGGGGAAGAAGCACGGGTGGAAGGGTTAGAAGCGGGAGCTGATGATTACTTGATTAAACCGTTTTCTGCCCGTGAATTGTTAGCGCGGGTGGAGGCAGCTTTAAAAATGGCTCGTCTGCGCGAAGAGGCAATGGAACGGGAACAAGGGCTGCGGATTGAAGCTGAGGTCGCGAAAGCACACTTAGAGACTGTTTTAGCTGGTATCCAAGACCAGTTCTTTGTGTTAGATCAAGAGTGGCGTTATACCTTTGTTAATGACCGGGTAGCAGAAGTTGTTGGCTTTTCAAAGGAAGAGTTGCTAGGAAAGAGCGTTTGGGAAATGTTTCCAGATACGGTCAACAGTGAGTTTGATACTCAGGTGCATCGGGCGATCGCTCAACAGACGGCTGTGCGATTTGAGTATTATTATTCCACTTGGCAACGCTGGTTTGAGAATCGCGTCTACCCCTTTGCTGAAGGAGTAAGCGTCTTTGTTACAGACATCAGCGATCGCAAACAAGTAGAGAATGCACTGCGTGAAAACGAGGAGCGGTTCCGCAACATGGCTGACAATGCCCCCTTCATGGTCTGGGTTACTGATACTAATGGTCACTGTACCTTCCTCAGCAAAAGTTGGTATGAGTTTACAGGTCAGACTCAGGGAACAGGTTTAGAATTTGGGTGGTTGCATGTCGTACATCCAGAGGACTGCAATTACGCTACGAATACCTTCTTGGTAGCTAACGAACACTATGAGGCATTCCGTCTAGAGTACCGTTTGCGGTGCAAAGATGGCGAGTATCGCTCTTGCATTGATGCTGGTAGCCCCTGGTTTGGAGTGGATGGTCAGTTCAAAGGTTACATCGGTTCAGTGATTGACATTTCTGAACGCAAAGCAGCGGAAGCCGAACGCGATCGCCTTCTGGAACTTGAGCAAGCTGCTAGAGGCGAAGCTGAAAGAGCTAACCGGATTAAGGATGAGTTTTTGGCGGTGCTATCTCATGAATTGCGATCGCCTCTCAATCCCATTCTCGGTTGGGCAAGACTCCTGCAAACTCGTGAGTTCGACTCAGCCGGCATTCAAAAAGCTATTGCCACGATTGAGCGTAATGCTAAATTACAAGCTCAACTAATTGAAGATTTACTGGATGTTTCACGAATTTTACAAGGCAAGCTCAGCCTCAATATGACTCCTGTCAGTCTAATATTCGTGATTGAAGCATCAATGGAGACAGTGCGTTTAGCAGCAGAGGCCAAAGATATTCAAATTCACAAGATGCTAGATGCTTCTGTTGGGAAAGTTTTGGGCGATTCTGGTCGTTTACAACAAGTAATTTGGAATCTCTTGTCGAATGCCGTCAAGTTTACTCCTGAAGGCGGAAAAATTGATATTCAGCTAGAGTGCATCGACAATCAAGCTCAGATTACCGTCAGCGATACAGGCAAAGGGATCAGCCCTGAGTTTCTTCCTCATGTGTTTGAATATTTCCGTCAGGCAGATAGCACAACAACCCGCAGATTTGGTGGTTTGGGGTTAGGGTTAGCAATTGTCCGTCATCTGGTAGAACTACATGGTGGAACGATTTGGGCAGAAAGTTCAGGTGAAGGGCAAGGAGCTATTTTCATGCTCAGGCTACCGTTGGTAAAGAAAGAGTCACGCCCTACAAAAGATATAAACATTGCTGCCTTAAACGCTTCTGTTTCAACTTTAATCCTAGCAAACATCCGAATCCTACTCGTAGACGATGATGTAGATACTCGTGACTTCTACTCATTTGTCCTAGAGCAGTCTGGGGCTAGCGTGACTGCTGTGGAATCAGCAGCAGAAGTACTGCAAGCATTGGCAGAGTCAGAACCAGATATTTTGCTCAGTGATATTGGAATGCCACAGACAGACGGTTATATGCTGATGCGCCAAGTAAGAGCATTGCAGACACAAGGTAAAGATATTCCAGCGATCGCTTTAACTGCTTATGCAGGAGAAATCAATCAGCAACAAGCCTTAGAAGCTGGGTTTCAGAAGCATTTGTCCAAACCCGTTGAACCAGAAGAGTTAGTTAGGACAATTGCAACCCTGGTTGGCAGGAGTGAAAATGACTAAGCGATCAAACTTGAAGAAAACGAGGAGACGTAAAGAGTTTTTCATCATCAGTAATTACCCAAACTAGAGCTTGTTGGACAAAATTAAGAATTCCTTATAACTAGAAATCAAGACAATTGAGCGATTATCAGTGATATTTTCTGCTATCAATCTACGGAATCGCAATAACTGAATTTGGAATAAAATATAGAAGAGAGCATTCATCTGGTTGCTCTAAATAAATCAGCGTAAATCCTGACAATTCCTGGGTGAAATTACAAGTGCAAATATTAAGTTGGGGAAAGTTTGCATTTGCATAAAGGTTGTTTGGAAAGCCATAAAATTGAGTGCAAAAGTTTTCTCCTACAAAGAGGAGCCACTGCGTTGCAGCAAATGTTGTTAGCTCTGCCGACAGCCAAGCAAGTACCGTCGGTTTTTTCGCATTCAAGCAAGTGGTGTCAGAGATTTTGAATACCAATTCTTTACAAGAAAGTTACTGATTCAAATTTGGAAATTTAGATAAAATCTGACTTTCTTAATTATCAATTGGTATAGCAGCAGTTTATGAATCACCAGGAAACTGCAAGCCCCTTGGGAAATTTGTAGTATTTCAAAAAATTACTTGCTCATTTTTGTGTAGTTTAGAAGGTGATGCATAATGCCAACCTGGAATCGTGGTAATGGGATTCGTGGCTCAGGAGCTTTTTGTACAAGCATAGCGCTGACAGTAGCTACTTTTTTTTCCTGGTTGCCACCGTTGACGGGTGATCCCAACTCTGCCGTTGCTAGAGCCGCTTCAGTAGAAGAAAACAGCATCACTGCATATAACATCAGACAAACATCTCAATCTCGCTGGATTGAAATTGACCTGTCAGAGCAAAGGTTACGTGCATGGGAAGGTAAAAAACTTGTTTATTCATACCGCATTTCTGGAGGGAAGCGATCGACGCCCACACCCATAGGCAGATTTCGGATTAATTCTAAGTATCGCACTCACCGGATGCGAGGCAGGGGCTACAATATTCCTGATGTTCCTTACACAATGTATTTTTATAGGGGTTATGCCATCCACGGTGCTTACTGGCATAACCGCTTTGGAACTCCAGTCAGCCACGGTTGCGTGAATTTGCCAGTCAAGCAGGCTCGCAATCTTTACAGCTGGGCTTCAACGGGAACTTTAGTTGTGGTGCATAGATAATGTATTGATTATTGCTGCAATTTTTGCCTTTATATATGGACAGGTGCGTTGTACTCCGTCAACGCACCTGTCCATATATACTGCTAGACTTAAAACACATTCCATTAGGATTTAGGAGCTATGAGCGCCACAACTACTCAATCTCTAACCCTGGAGGAATTTCTGAAGCTCCCAGAAACAAAACCTGCAAATGAATATATCAACGGTGAGATTATTCCTAAACCAATGCCAAAAGGGAAGCATAGTCGTTTGCAGCTAAGACTCTGTAATAGCATTAACGAAGTAGCAGAAAGCCAAAAAATTGCTTATGCATTTCCCGAATTACGGTGTAGCTTTGGTATCCGCTCAATTGTACCTAATGTATCGGTCTTTAACTGGTCACGAATTCCATTTGATGCTGATGGGGAAGTTCCCAACGATTTTTTGTTGTGGCCAGATTGGACAATTGAAATCCTCTCTCCAGAACATAGTTCAAACCGAGTAATTGGCAACATCCTTTATTGCTTACAGCATGGTTGCCGGCTAGGATGGTTAATTGATCCAACGGATCGCTCAATTTTGGTTTTCCGTCCAGGCCAACAACCAGAGTTGTTGCAAAAGAGCGATCGCCTAGAAGTTTTAGAGGAAATTAAGCTAGAACTAACAGTAGAGCAGGTTTTTAGTTGGCTGAAGATGGAAATATAGTTAGCAAAAGAATTAGTTTTGTCTGCGGCTATGAAAGCGATCATTTTGCTAAAGTGAGAACACATTCCATTAGGATTTAGGAGTTATGAGCGCCACAACTACTCAACCTCTAACCCTGGAGGAATTTCTGAAGCTCCCAGAAACAAAGCCTGCGAATGAATATATCAACGGTGAGATTATTCCTAAACCAATGCCGAAAGGGAGACACAGCCGCTTGCAAGGCAAACTCGGTGCTGTTGTGAATGAAGTCACGGAAAATCAGAAAATTGCCTATGCATTTCCCGAATTACGGTGTAGTTTTGGCAATCGCTCAATTGTATCTGATGTAGCTGTATTTCAGTGGGGACGCATACCATTCACCATTGATAATGAAGTACCTGATAATTTTGACCTTCCACCAGACTGGGCGATTGAGATTCTTTCCCCAGAACAAAAACCCAACAAAGTAATTGGGAACATTCTCCACTGTCTAAAGTATGGTAGCCGCCTTGGATGGTTTCTTGACCCTGATGACCTCAGTATTTTGGTATTTCTACCAGAGCAACAGCCAGTACTATTCCAGGGAGAAGATTTTTTGCCTGTCTTACCAGAAATTGAACTTGCACTAACCGTCAATCAAGTTTTTGGATGGTTAAAGGTTAAAGATGGATGGTTAGAAATAACTCGCCTGAAATGAGAAGGAGCGTAGGCGGAGCATCATTGTAGACATCGCTCTCTGAGGAAAACCAAATTATAGACATGATTATCAATAAAAGAGGTAGGAGAATGAACTGGAGAATTGCAGAAGCGAAACAGAGGTTCTCCGAACTAATTCATGCTGTAACTAAAGAACCTCAACTCATCTACAACCGAAATCAACTGGTAGCTGTTGTTGTTGAAGCTGAGATATTTGAGGAATTCTTGACATGGCGCAAGCAGCGCGAAAAGATTTCTCTAGCTGATGCCTTTAAAGAACTACGTCAGATAGCTGCTGAGGAAGACTATATCCTCGAAGTACCCTCCCGCCAAGACCGTCCTAACCCTTTCGCTGATGCCATTGATGACTTTTCTCTGTGACACTAACATTATTAGCGAATTAGTAAGACTCCAACCTAACTCTGGTGTAATGAAATGGGCAGAAAGAGTTTCCTCAATAGTTCTGAGTGCGGTTACCGTTGAAGAAATATTTTATGGGCTGACATTCAAGCCCAACCCTAGAATTCAAATATGTTTTGAGAGCTTTTTGGAAAATAACTGTCAAGTATTGCCGATCACCATTGAAATTGCCAAACGCTGCGGTGAATTGCGAGGTCAACTAAGATCAAGTGGGAAAACACACATCCAAGCAGATATGATGATTGCTGCTACTGCTCAAATTCATCAATTGACCTTAGTAACGCGCAACATCTGTGATTTTGATGGCTGCGGTGTCCCACTTTTAAACCCTTTTACTTAAATAGTTAAACGCGCAGTAGTCTAACTCAACTGTGCCACAAGCTGATTCTCCAAAAGTGTGTCATTTGTCAGCAAGTCCTCAACAGTGATTCGCAAAAAACGCTGTTCATCTACTTGAAACAGAATTTTAATCCGATCGCTTCCTGGATATCCTGGTGGTGTTAGCTTGGCAATTGTTCTAGCACCTTCAGAATCGTTGAGGGGTTTGACGCTGGTTTCATTACCCTCAAAACGGCGAGTAATTAAGCGATCGCCATCAAAATATACTTCAGTACCACCTGTTTCCGCTCCCAATTCTCCCATAATTAATTCAATACTGGGTTGGCTCTCCATAGATGCACCCAAGACTAACTCTACCGCTTGGCTCATTGGGTATGCCTGTCCAGCTTTAATAATCGGATGCCATTTGTGGCGTTGATTGCGCCGATCCCAATAGCGGACACCGTAGCTATGGTAGAGGAAATCTTTGATTTCTACGCCTTGAGCTAGCTGCAATGCACCTTGAGCGATCGCTTCAAAAGGACGTTCGCAACGAATTTTTCCTGGCTCAAAATACTGTTTTACCCATGTCTGCACTGCTGGTAGCTGCACAGTTCCACCAACTAATAAAACTGCGTTAATATCTGTAAGTTCTATTCCTTGGCGTCTGGCTTGTTGTAAAAGTGTCGTCATCGACTCATCTAATAGTTGAAAAAATGAGTGTTCTTTGAGGATATCTTCTAAGGTGTCGCGGTTTAGTTCTAGTTCATAGCTTTCAAATGTCTCGTCATCAAAATAAACTTCACTGGCTTGGTTTTGGCTAGATAGTTGAATTTTTACCCTTTCTGCCAGTCGTGTTGTCAAAGGACTTACCGCTAACCCTTGAGTTTTACTAAAGTAATCTACTAACCAATTATCAATATCAGTACCACCCAAATTCTGCCCAGCTTTTGCTAATACGCGGGCAGTTTTTACTTTTTGCTTTGAATCTTCAGCAAGGGATTTATTACCCCACTTAAGAAGAAATCCCAAGGGTTTTGCCGTTGCTTGCACGCCTTGATCCAACCGCACGAGGGATAAATCCAAAGTACCGCCGCCAAAGTCAATCACTAAGAGAATTTCTTGGTCTGCTAAGCCATAACCCAAAGCGGCGGCTGTAGGTTCATCCAACATCCGCACTTGTTCCACGGGGAGTGCTTGACAAACTTTTCCCAACCAGTGACGATAAGCTTCAAAGCTGTCTACAGGTACTGTTAAAACTAGAGAATCTAATCCACCTTCTAGAGGTGCTAGTTGCTCAATCACTTGGGTGAGAAACCATTGTCCTACTTGCTCGAAGGTGACGAGTTGCCCATCGAGTTCTGGTAAAAATCCTTGAATATCTGCACCAATACCGCGTTTAAAACTGCGGAAAAATCGGGTATCGCCTTTAAGGTCAAGACCGCGATCGCGTACTTGTTGCCCTACTAAAACTTGACCCTGTGTTGCTTGTTCAACATAAACTAAGCTGGGAATTAGCGGCGGATTGAGACTTTGCTGAATTGATAAACCTGGAAGATTCAAGGTTTCTGGCTGCTGGGTTACCGGGTTCCAGCGAGCAATGACTGTGTTGCTTGTACCAAAATCGATTGCGATCGCCATACTCTTTTATTTATCTCACGCCAAGACACAAAGTGCTGTTTTATGTGAGATTATTGTCCCATAAGCCACCAAGACCGCAAATGCGCGATCGCTTGTTCTTTTTGTTTAGCTTCGACTTCGATCCACGGTGCTTGGTGGTAAACAGTAGGCATATCGGTAATCAAGTCACTGTGTTTTCTATCTTTGAAAGCTTGCTCACCGTTGGAAATATGTACTAATTGCCAATCTGGGTTTACCCAAGTCTCTCGCGCTGCGTAAAACATGGAAGCTACACTTGGTTGATCATAGCTATCTAAATTTTCGTGGCAAATATGGTGATGGGCATCGAATACCATTGGTACGCCAGCTTGTTGACATACTGCGAAAATTTCATCGGCGCTATAGGCGTATTCATCATTTTCTAGTGTCAAGCGGCTTTTGATGTTGTCTGGTAATTCGGAAATTACTTTTATCAGTTGTTCGGCACGTCCAGATTTGCCGCCATGAATATTCATTAATGACCAAGGCGACTTAGGTAACCCCAGTAAGTCAAGGGTGCGGGCGTGTCCTGCCAAATTGTTGATGCTTGCTTGTACCACTTCCGCCGAATCAGAACTCAACACTACATATTGATCTGGGTGTAGCACCATTCTGATGTTCAATGCGTTTGCCCGTTCACCGATTTTTGCTAAATCAGCGCTCATTTCCTCTAATATATTTGCGCCGATTTCGTCTTCTAAGTCACTTAAGGGAAATAAAGCAGAAGACATCCGATAAAGCTGAATTTTGTTCTGCTGGCAAAAGGAGAGGGCATCATGCAAGCGTCGTAAGTTATGCCGATACAGTTCACTTAAGGTGCTTTGGCGATCGCTCAAGGAGAGTTTTAAATATCGTGTGCGCGTCATTGTCCGAAAGCGCACTTGTTTGTCAGAAGTGATGCAAACTAGCCCTAAGTGGGGCAGTGTACTTTTTTGGCACTGCTGTGCATCAGGTAGATTTTGGAACTGGATTACGGTCATTAACTAATTTTACTAACTGTTGCCTGTTTTAAGCCATTCTTTTATTTAAACAATTTCTACCAGCGAGTTACGAGAACCTAAAGAATGAAGTCTGAAGTCTCAAGGGTGTAAGTGCTTGGTGCTTGGTATTTTTTACATCTTTAAATAGCCAGCAGATACATCCTTAATGGTATATATGTACTATAAATAGGATATACTTTAGATAAATGTTTATATAGTTTTTTAAAGATTTAGTAATAAAAGTACTTAAGCCGCAAGCTGAGAAGTTTGTAGCATCAAGGATTACATGGCGATCGCCGATAACCTAACCAAAAGAAGAATGTCAAGATTAGTAGATGTACCTTTGGGTAGGTAAGTCAATAGCCTGAAATATTTATTAATATAAAATAAATGTAGCGTTAGGAATCAGAAAAACTTCTTGGCTAATCAATCACCAGATTCTTCACCAACGGAGCAGAAGATCATGAACGACCAACAACCATCAGAATCTAAAGAATTTATCGGAAATCTCAAGAATGGAATTTGGCTGTTTGGCCTGTCTTCTTGGGTATTTGGCATTACCGATCGCAGTATCGCTTCATTTGCCGATGGCTATCTATCTGCTTTAGATTTGACGCAAATATTTACAGCGGCTACATTTTTTGTCGCATGGTTATTTTTGAAACCTGCATCTAGAGCTTAAGCAATTCAAGATTGAAGAGGGAAAACTGAGTTGCATTAAGCATTCTGGATAATAATTATGTAAACATTCGGTAAGCTATGTGAGGGAGAACACTTTGTATTGCAATGGCACGTATGCCAAAGAGTACATCTAGGGTGTTGATTTTGTGGGAGAAATGCTCAAAATTTTTCATGCAGTTTCTGTGTCGTCAGTTGCGGCAGAAAACAAAATTTTTCTTTTCGAGAGCATGGATTGGCCAAAAACTTGAGCTGCCCAATCTTCAACATCCAAAAAACGTACTGTCTCTAATGCTTCTTTCACAAGAGTAGTTGTCAAATTCATGGTAGATAAACAAATACTCAAAAATAATTGACTTATTTGTTTAAGAGGAGAGCGAGAAGAAATGTACTTGTATTTACCAAATAGTGATTCTAAAACGTCAGAAGTAGCTAATAATGTCTGACCTGATTGGCTTTGAGAAATTTCTTGTATGAGATAGCTGATAATTTTTTGTGCAAAAGTCTCTAGAGAACCCATTTTCAATGTTAAGTGTTGTTGAATAATGCTCTTAACCTCTTGATTTAATCCACAAATTTTAATCTGAGTCTCTACAAAACGGGTCATTTGAACCATTTGGTTCCAATTATTTAGCGAGTCTTGATAGTCAGCTAACCACCCTAACTTCTGTTTCAATTTATTCAGAAGAATTTCTGGTTCAATATTTGGTACTAAATCCGTTAAAACATCTAATGGTGAATTCAGCAGATATAAAGCCCAATTTATGAGTTTTTCTAAGTTAAAGTAACGGCATTGTGAGCGTTGAGAGGGCGGAGCTAGGAAAGATAGTTCAGTTTGTTGCAGTTGTTTTCGACATTGGCTACACTGCTGTATAAAAGATTGGTATTTGTCAGAACCATGTAATTCATGCTTGAGTAATAAAGCCATTGCATGAGTTACATCATACGTATAAATTACATCAGGATGATTTTGTTGATACAGTTTAATTCCTTTTTGGATATCACTTCCATGGTCAGCAATTATTTGCCGAGGACAACCATATTTGAGGCTAACTTCCGTTAATTTCTCTTGTATGAGTTCACCTCTGGTTGAACGCATAATTTCTAATGCCAGAATTTGAACATCCTGATGCTGTAATCCTCTTCTTAACGGCAAGATTTCTTCTTCTAGCTTTTGTTGTGAAACTCCTAAAACTACCAGTCCTTTTTCTGTTCCTAGTTCTACAGTTAAATCAACAATAAAAATCCAGTCATTTCTCGTTTCTTTCTCTCTGGTTAGTTCAAAAAAACCAATTCGCCCTAACCATTTCCTAATACTACTAAAGCTGGGAGTCTCCTGTGAAAACAATTCTTTGTACAAATCGAAAGTCTTCTCGGCTCCTCTATAACTATTGCCACACTCTATGACCTGCTGCACTGAAAGAAGGATAATTTCGGCTGAATAATGATGCCCCTTGGCGACTAATTCTTCTTTTGAGTCAATCTCTTTTTTTTTCCGCCTCTGTTTCTATATTCGCTTTGTGTAGTTTTTCTTCGGCAATTTTAGCTCGATTTTTCCAATAATCTCTTGATGCGGATAAATCTCTCACTTTTATTTCTAATGCTCTGAGTTTTTTTTGTTTTTCCAAGGCTCTCTGCTTCCAATTGTCTCGACCCTTGTGAAATAACCTTGCCAACCGACTGCTTGGACTTTTAAACTCTTGCATTTACATTCACACGCTACATACGAATTGCATGAGAAACTACCACCTCAAGCCCTCAAAGTCAACACCAAAGAGTACATCTGGATTTATTATTTCGTCGAAAAATTGGGGTAGTTCTAGAAATTTCTAGAACTACCCCAATTTTTAATTTGGGAATAATTAATGTAGATTATGCATCTCTTTTCATTTTCAAAAAATATTGATGCATAAAGGAAAAATAGTTTTCATCAGTCCTAATATACGCTGTTCATGGTAGTTACTGAAGAGTTGCAAGTTATTTTAAATACTACAATTTGGCTTTTTTGTTTAAGTAAATAATAAATAGCCAATACTTAATAATTTATATTTAATATCCAAACACTTTTTTCAATTTAATAACATTCTTTAGATATTTTCTACTCAGATGGTAGAAATCAAGCAGTTATACAACTGTACTTTTAACTACCAAAAATTTCAACTTTGTCACAGATACCTGGGTTAATTTTAACTCTATCTTTCAGCAGCTACTTAGATGTATTTTAAATTACCTCTATAAGGTTTATATCTAAAAATAATCACTCTAGAGGAAGACGAGTTCAAAAATCGAACAAGTTACATTTTTGAACTAGGTGCAAATTTATTTTCCGGATAGATAATTTATATTTAGAAAATAGGTAGAGAATAGATTTTTTACTCAATCAAGCTCATGTTTAGGTGTTTATCAAGCTGAGGAATTAATTTAATTAATGAATAGATATTAATTAGCAAATATACACAGCTATATCAATTATATGGTAAGCCTCAAAGTTGCTACTGTTATTGTTACTTGGAACAAATTACAGGATATTCGTTTGCTTATAAAAGACCTTTTAAAACTGATATTATCAAACATTGAAGTTGATATTTATGTTGTAGATAATGCTTCAACAGATGGTACTCAAGCTTACCTTGAAAAACAATATCCTGGCAAAGTACAGGTTTTACAGACAGGTAATAACTTAGGTGGTTCTGGAGGCTTTTCTTATGGTTTACAAACCGTTAGTGAGCTTGAATATGATTATATTTGGCTACTTGATAATGATGTTCGTCTAGATCCATTAGCTTTAACTTCACTCGTTCAAACTTTACAAAAATACGATGAAGTAGGTTTAGTAGGTTCTCAAATTCGTAAACTACAGCAACCTGACACAATTCAAGAAGCTGGGAGTTTTATTAACTATGAAAAAGCACATTTAAAAATTAATTTTGGCAACGAAAGTAATATATCTAATGAAGAACTCCTAAAGGGTAAACCTTATATTAGTGTAGATGTCTGTGCAGCAGCATCATTGCTATTACGGCGTGAAATTATTCAAAAAATTGGAGTGTTTGAAAATTACTTTTTGCATTTTGATGATGTGGAATGGTGCTTACGAGCTAAACAATCAGGTTGGATTATTGCTGTAAATCCAGCTTCAATTATTTGGCATAATTCACCTGATTTTAAATGTAGACCTTGGATTAATTATTATGATGAACGGAATCTCTGTTATTGTTGGCAAAAACATCACCCAAACCTTTTACTGAAAAGGGTTGTTGTAAGTCTACCACGGCTAGTTTATTACGCTGCTACAGGAAGGTACTTTTTAGCTGAAATTTCTATTGCAGGTTTTCAAGACTTTATCAAAGGTATTCAGGGAAAAATGCCAAGAGAACTAAATTACCCTGAATATACTTTAGAAGATGTTGTTAATAAAAAAGCTCAGGTTTGGGTGCAGTCTACTATCTATCAAAACGATTCACAAAACCAGGTATTAAGAAAGATAGAGTCTGAACAAGAAGTTAGTTTTTGGAATCCGGCTAATAAATTAACAAATCAAATTTATTTCTGGTTAATTGCCTTGATTTGGAAACCAATTGATATTGCTCTTGTGAGCTATCAAAATCCTGATCTTTACATTCTAAATCTGGCTAAACAGGTTTACTACTTTACAGGTAATGGTTATGTACCTGTTTCCATCAATCCTTTAGTTTTAACTAAAGCGGTTATTAAAACTATTAATCAGGTGTGGCAGATATACTGGCAAATTTACAAGCTCAAGTTATCACAAATGCCCAAAGTAAAACCTACTCCATTATTTCCTTTAGTTTCTATCATAATTTGTACAAGCGATCGCCCCAATGCACTAAAGAAATCTCTGCAATCACTTGAACTAATTCAGTACCAAAATTTTGAAGTAATTGTTATTGATGCTTCATCGACAACTGAGACTAGTGAAATCGTCTTTGAGGCATTTAGTAAGAATAGCTTTAAACTCAGTTTTCACCAAGTTGAGCCGAAAAACATTAGTTACTCTCGAAATGTTGGAATTAAGTTAGCAACAGGCTCAATTGTTGCTTTTGTTGATGATGATGCAGTTCCACCATCTGAATGGATAGAACAATTGTTACTCATTTATGCACAACATGGAGACAAATGTGCAGCCGTTGGTGGCGCAGTTCGAGACTTAACTCGTCCTGGTTACCCCTTACAGTTTCATCATGGTGTCACAAATCTTTTCAGCGAAACTATTGCAGTCCGTTCTGCTGATGCTGCTAGCTATAACAAAGCAAACGGTTTTTGGTTCAATGGATTAATGGGTACTAATTCATCTTTTCGTAAAGAATTACTAGAAAAAATTAACGGCTATGATGAATTTTTTGATTATTTTCTTGATGAAACAGATGTTTGCTTGCGCTTAATTAAAGCAGGTTATGAAGTTCATTATGCTGATGTATCTGTAGATCATTTTCC
Organism: Nostoc sp. UHCC 0302; assembly: GCF_038096175.1. Lineage (NCBI taxonomy): Bacteria > Bacillati > Cyanobacteriota > Cyanophyceae > Nostocales > Nostocaceae > Nostoc > Nostoc sp. UHCC 0302. The sequence goes on along the minus strand of NZ_CP151099.1, from coordinate 506,959 downwards.
CCAACCTAGTCATAATCGGATTGACCAAAAACACCTAACTTGCTGGTACTCTTTAGCAAAAAATACAACTTATTTTGCAGTCAAGCATGGATTCAATAAAGTTTCACTTCCTATATTAATTGCTCGTTTAACATTTCTATTAACCTATCGCTGCTTATTAAGAATAATCCGTCTAAAATTCACTCATCATCTTCCAAATGCAATTTTGCTTAAGTATATTCAACAAGCTTTTTATGGTATTCAAGTTGGCTGGAGAAGTGGAGTTAATCTTCATAAAGCTTAGGAGAAAAAATTGTTGCATCTTTTAATTGTAGGTATTTCAAAATGAGCCTTGCATGGAAAATAGATTTGAAAAGTTCAAAAGTACAGCAATATTGGGAATTACTACAGGTTTTAGTAGCCCGTAATTTGAAAGTACGTTACCGAGGCTCATTTTTGGGTGTATATTGGTCGCTAATTAATCCGTTACTAATGACAGGAGTATATACTGCAATCTTTGGAACTGCTTTTGCATCTTATTATGGCAACTCTATTATCAATTATGTGCTAGCAGTATTTACAGGATTAGTAGTAATTAATTTTTTTTCTGCATCTACAACACAAGCATTATGGAGTGTAGTTAATAATGGAATACTATTAAATAAAATTAGCTTGCCAGTCAGTATTTTTCCTATCTCGCTGATAGCAGCAAATGTATTTCAGTTTGTAATTGGCGTGTTGCCATTATTGGCAATAATGACATTTATCAACTCTAAAAGTTTTGTGAACGTACTAGCTTTACTATTACCTTTACTAGCTTTGATTTTAGTTTGTGCTGGTATTAGCTTATTGGTGAGTACTTTGTTTGTATTTTTTAGGGATTTACCTTACTTTTATGAATTACTTGTCTTTATGCTTTGGTTGAGTAGTCCAGTTTTTTACCCAACTGCAATTGTTCCAGCATCAGTCAAGTCATTTCTAATATTGAATCCCTTATTACCAGTAATTGAAAGTATCCGCCAAATTTCTTTGTCAGGAACGCTGCCAAATTTTTATTTAATCACACAATCATTATTGAGTGGAGTGATTTTTTTAGGGCTAGGGCTTAGTTGCTTTTGCTGGTGGCGACGTTCATTCATGGATTTGTTATAAATGGAAGCTATTCGACTCAATCAAGTTTGTTTATGGAGACGAACACAGGAAGAGTTTTCTTATGATTTAAAGAAGACAATCTTGTCAATTTTAGAAGGTAAATATCGTCAACCTGCGAAAAAATTGGTACTGGATCATATTGATTTAGTGGTAAATGTAGGCGAAAAAATTGGTATTATTGGCGCGAATGGTGCAGGTAAATCCACACTATTGAAAGTAATTTGTGGAATTTTAGAGCCAACATCAGGAGTAGTACGGGTAGCGGGAAGAATTGCCCCGTTGATTGAATTAGGTGCAGGTTTTGAACCTGAAATTTCAGTAATTGATAACATCATATTTTATGGAGTGATGTTAGGTTTTTCGCGGCAAGAAATGATTGCTAGAGTTCCATCAGTTTTAGAATTTGCAGAACTACAAGATTATTCTGAAGCACCAGTGAAGGTTTTGTCGTCTGGGATGGCGGCACGATTGGGATTTGCGATCGCTACTGATATACAACCAGATATTTTAATCTTAGATGAAGTACTTTCAGTTGGGGATGAAAGTTTTAAAAATAAGTGTAAGCAACGAATTCAAAATTTTTGGGCTGCGGATGCAACAGTTTTAGTAGTTTCTCATGATTTGGAATTTATTAAACATTCATGCGAATGGGTAATTTGGTTAGAAAAAGGAAAAGTAAAGCTAATTGGAGATGCTAAGCAAGTTGTTCAAGAGTACCTAAAAAGTACATTGACTACTGAATCTGTTCGTACTCGTTTCTAAAAGTAGTACTCAAAATTTATAACAGGGGTAAAAGCCAAATGTCAGATGTTTTGATAAATCCAAATATTGATAATCAAGCTACTCAGACTTATACTAAACTACAAAATATTATTTTGCCCAACTTAGATATTTGTTCTGAAGAAGAGCTTTTCTTAAGAGTGAATTCTAAGTGTATGTTGAACTATCAACAAAATATTGTGGAACTTAGAAAAGGTGGAACTATCAAATTTGATACTTACTTTAATGCTTTGTCAGTTCAAAAATGGAAAAATTATACAGATGTAAAAAATATAAGTATAAATTTACATTTAAAAGGAGCATTTCAAGTTAAGCTCTGGAATATAAATTACTTTTCTGAATCTGCAACATTAGTTAGTCAAAATATTATTGATGCCGACGCTTTATCTGAAGCAAGCGCATTTAAAAATATTGATATACATCAATACAAAGGTTTGTTATATCTTGAAATTGAGGCTTTAGAAAATAATTCTTTTTTTAAAGATGGTTATATTCATACTGGTATAAATAATTTTCAAAAATCAGATTTAAAAATAGCAGTTGTTATGTGTACATACAAGAGAGAAACTTATGTACATAAAAATGTTAAACTTTTAGAAAACCATTTTATAAAGCAAAGAAATTTTATTAATAAATTTGAGTTTTTTATTATTGACAATGGGAGAACTTTAACAAGCTTCAATAATCCTAAAATACATTTAGTATCCAATAAAAATGCTGGTGGCAGTGGTGGATACACTAGAGGAATTTTAGAAGTTCTGAAAAGAAAAAATGAGTTCTCTCACATTATCTTTATGGATGATGATGTTGTTATAGCACCAGAAGTTTTTGAAAGAATTTATAACTTTCAAATGGTTGCTAATGATAATAGGTTATGCATTGGTGGAAGTATGCTAAAGCTAGATACCAAGCATATTCAGCACGAAAATGGCGCTATATGGGATGATGCCATTGTCAGATTAAAACCTGATCTTGATCTCAGAACTGTAAAAAATATTTTGTTTAACGAGATTGAAGAACATATCAGTTACAATGGCTGGTGGTTATTTTGCTTCCCTACAAAAAATATAAATGATTTTAGCTTACCATATCCATTTTTTATCAGAGGCGATGATATAGAATGGCCTATTAGATTAAAACTAAAAATTGTCACTCTCAATGGTATATGCGTGTGGCATGAATCATTTGAAAATAAGTTTTCTCCTATACCCAACTATTATTCCAAAAAGAACGAAATAATTTTAAGTTTACTGTATTCTGACAACTTCAGCAAAATAGATGTAATCAAGCAAATTCTGAGATTTAGTCTTAAAGAGGCATTTTGTTATAGATACAAAAATGCAGAACTTATTTTAAAAGCTTTTAATGATCTCTTACTGGGGCCTGAACATCTTAAATCTATAAATCCTGAAGAGAAAAACTTGGAAATTAGAAATATGGGAGAAAAACTAATGAAAGATTATGAATTACCTTTTTTGAATGATAAGTATGAAAAAAGTCTTACTCAGGTGGAAAATACAATTCATCGAGGGATAAGATTTATTACATTAAATGGGCATCTCTTACCTTCTTTCTTATTCCATAAAGATAATAAGCCAACTGACAACGGATACAAAGTAGTTTCTATGCAGACATACAGGCCTGTTAATGTTTTTAGAGCTAGAAAAGTTTTGTATTATAACCTCGTAAATCAGGAAGGGTTTGCTGTTAAGTTCTCTAGAATAGAATTTTTTAAAGTTTTTGTTAAAACAATACTACTATCTTTAAAGATGTTTTTTAAATTTTCTAATTTAAGAAAAAGCTATAGAGAGACGTTACCAGAACTAACTAATAGAACTTTCTGGGAGAATTATTTAGAAATTAATAAATACTCAGAATTGCAGTAAAAGTACTAAAAAAAGAAGTTCCCCGCATGGGTTTCCTCCGTTGAGCAAACTTATCCTATCGGAGACTAAGGTGTAGCTTGCTTCACCGTAGGGATACGGTAGGCGCAGGGGCAAAGACCAAGGAGAAAGAAAGTTTTATATAACAATTATTTTTAGAAAAAGATGGGACTTAATTGCAGTTTTACTACTTTCACTCCAGATATAGTTTGTTTTTCTAATTGGCGTTGGGATTCTGTTTATCAAAGACTGCAACCTCTTTTAGTCAGCTGTACTCAAGAAAGGCGGGTATTCTTTATCGAGGAACCAATTTTTACCCATGAACAGTTGGGACGGTTAGATGTCAGCGAAGATAAAAATGGAGTTGTGGTTGTTGTACCCTATCTACCACAAAATCTAATTGAGGAGGCTGTAAATGCAGATTTACAAATACTTATCGATGCTTTTTTTACAGAAAATAATATTTCTAAGTATATTTGTTGGTACTGTACACCAGTTGCAATACCTTTTACACGCAACTTGCAACCGCAAGCTATTGTATACGATCGCATGGATGAGTTACCTACTTTCAATAGTTACGAAGAAGAACTTTTCCGCATTGCAGACTTGATATTTATCGGTGAACAAAGCTTTTACAAAAATCATTTACAACAGCACCCGAATATCTATGCGTTTCCGAATAATGTCGATAGCGATCGCATTTGGGCTTCAATGATGAAGTTGATCAACTCTGCTATTGCTGCTCGCAATGATAGAGATAATATTAATTCAAAAGGTGCGATCGCTGCTCAACAAGCACCAAACATCATTATTAGAGATGTTGTATTTGATTACCTAATTGTTGGTGCAGGATTTTCTGGTAGTGTCATTGCTGAACGCTTGGCAAGTCAATCTGGCAAGAGAGTACTGGTAGTTGACAAGCGTAATCACATCGGCGGTAATGCTTACGACCATTATGACGATCATGGCATTCTTGTACATAAATATGGCCCCCACATCTTTCACACAAATTCCCGCGAAATCTTTGAATACCTCTCCCACTTCACTCAATGGCGGGCTTACGAACATCGCGTCCTTACCAGTGTAGATGGGCAACTTGTTCCGATTCCCATCAACCTTGACACCATCAACACACTCTATGGAATGAACCTGAATTCATTTGAGGTGGAAGAGTTTTTCAAATCGCTGGCTGAACCAAAAGAATATATCCGCACCTCAGAAGATGTAGTGGTGAGCAAAGTTGGCCGAAATTTGTATGAAAAGTTCTTCCAAGGTTACACCAAAAAGCAATGGGGACTTGACCCTTCGGAACTGGATAAATCAGTCATCGCTAGGGTTCCTACTCGTACCAACCGTGACAATCGATATTTTACTGATAGTTACCAAGCGATGCCACGGTACGGTTTTACGCGGATGTTCGAGAATATGTTAAATCACCCTAACATTAAGGTAATGCTCAACACTGATTACAGAGAAATTGAGCAGATGATACCTTGCCGCGAGATGGTTTACACCGGGCCGATTGATGAGTTTTTTGATTATCGCTATGGCAAGCTACCTTACCGTTCTATCAATTTCCAGCATGAGACGCACAATATTCCTGTGTTTCAACCAGCGCCAGTCATCAACTATCCCAATGAACATTTATACACCCGTGTCACAGAGTTTAAGTATTTAACTGGACAAGAACACGCCAAAACTAGCATTGTGTATGAGTTTCCCCAAGCAGAGGGCGACCCCTATTACCCTATACCACGTCCTGAAAATAACGAAATTTACCAGAAATACAAAGCGTTGACTGACGCCATGCTAGGAGTGTATTTTGTTGGACGGCTAGCGACTTATAAGTATTACAACATGGATCAATGTGTTGCTCAGGCGCTTTCTACATACCAAAAAATTGCGGTTGGCACTGGACGTAGCGCGATCGCATCTTCAGCATCCCATTGAGATTTATAATTTTGATATTAAAAAACTTCCGTATTGATTAGCCTGAGAGAACTACAGCTAATTTCTAATGGCTTTTGCCAAACAACGATAGTTGTTATGACTGCGTGAACTACTGAAATGAGTAAGCAAACCCCAGTTTAAGAAAGCAATATCTGTAATTGCTTGCTGAATCTACTGAAATAAGTAAGCAAACTCCAGTTTGAGAAAGCAATATCTGTAAATGCTTGCTGAATCTACTGAAATGAGTAAGCAATATCTGTAAATGCTTGCTGAATCTACTGAAATGAGTAAGCAATATCTGTAAATGCTTACTAAATCTTGTGAAATGAGAAAGCAAACCCCAGTTTGAGAAAGCAATATCTGTAATTGGTTATTAAATGAGAGTTTATTGAAATTCCTAATGAAGGAACTTAGTGAAAGTAAGTAAGTCTATGCTAATGTTTCTAGCTATATTAATAAATTTTATGTAGGGTGTGTTGAGACCAATACGGTTCCGATAAGACCAAAAAACTTGTAGAGACGGCGATTTATCGCGTCTTGAAAACCCAAAATTTTGTACGAGTAGCCCTTAACTGAACCGTATTGGTGTTGAGACCCAAAAGCCTTTGTCTGAGAGTTTTAGCTATAAATCCAGCACGCAGACTTTATCAGCGTGAGGGTTTTATTATTCAAGCGCAAACGGAGGAAAGAATCTACATGGAGCATAAAGGATAGAGTGAGAAAAAGTTTTTTGTTGACAGAGTATTAATAATGTTATCTATGATTTTTTATAGGACTTCTTAGATGAGCTATTAACACAAACTCTAGCTTTGACATAAGGTTAACACTTGATTAAAGGATATAAGCGCAGATTTTCCTCAGCAAATTTTCTTTTTGTATTCAGGAATACTTGATATTAATGTGATGAAAATTCAATACTAAGTGCGTAACAAAAACATAATTACGCCATGAAGAAAATCAAATTTTTCAATTTTCTTCTGCCTTTTGCAGCTGTCTTTTTGTTTATACTTCTGCTTGAACATTGGCAAAAACCAGCCCCTGCCCAATCATCTAGCGTTCATTTAACATTGGGGAACCCCAGTGGCGCAACACAAAACACCTCATACCCCAATAATTATTTGTTGAATAAATCTCAGTATGCAGTTTCATACAACAATAGTACTAGAATTCCCAATTGGGTATCCTGGCAATTAAATGGTTACTGGCTAGGAAGCGCACCACGCCAAGATGATTTTCGTCCTGATACCTCACTACCTGCTGCGTGGTATAGAGTAACTAGCTCGGACTATTCTGGTAGCGGATTTGACAGGGGACATATGACAGCTTCCGCTGACAGAACAAGGACAGTTACAGATAACTCTGCAACCTTCCTAATGACAAATATAATTCCACAAGCCCCTGATAATAATCAAGGGCCATGGGCGTCACTAGAAAACTACTGTAGAGACTTAGTAAGTCAAGGAAAAGAACTGTATATTATTTCTGGTGGATACGGCGTTGGTGGGAGCGGCTCGAACGGCTCAGCCAGTACAATTGCTAGTGGGAAAATTCAAGTACCAGCGAGAACTTGGAAAGTCATAGTGGTCTTAGATACACCAGGAACTGGAGTAAATGGTGTAAATACTAGTACACGAGTTATTGCAGTTAATATGCCTAATTCCCAAGGGATTAGAAACAATAGCTGGAGAACATACAGAGTTAGTGTTGATTCAATTGAAGCTAATACAGGTTACAACTTCTTATCTAATGTTTCTTTAAGTACTCAATCTGTAGTTGAGGCTAGAGTTGATAATCAATAAGATTATTTTGACCCCTCCCAACCTCCCCTTGCTAAGGGGAGGAGCCGTTGGCGGTGGGGTTGTTACTATGGATCTTTATACAGAATTGGTATTAATTCTTAGGTTTCAACTACTTTGGTTTCTAATCCAGCTAAGTTACCTTCTTCAGTTTTACCTACAATGTATACATCAATATTTATTGAGCCAATCCGATAAACTTTTATATCAGTGAGATGGCTTTTAATGGTCTCTACAAGTTCTCGATACTTTACCACATTTCGTTTCTGCTGTTCATCATGCCAGTCTTTCTCTTGAATGCAGTTACGAAATAGATAATCTAGTTCAATTGTTTCTATTTGCAAATCTTGAGGATGATTTGTTAATTCTAATATTTTTTTAAAATTTAAATCTTCCTGGGCTGGAATTGACCATATAAAAGGTATGAAGGGATGCTCTGACTCACTTAGCATGAATAAACCGTGAGCAGCTTTTTTGAAAATTATCAGAAGTTCTGAATCTGAATTACTCATTTTTTCAATCCTCCATTGCTTTAGTGATGCAACCATTGCTTAATAATAAGATGACCACGAAAAAAATTAGGGTAATTCTGACAAGTCTCAGAATTACCCTAAATCTAGATTTTAAATTTTAACCAAGTTGGTTAGGCAAACGCGGCGGTTGTTACATCGTTATTTGCCAGAATTTCTTGCAATTCTTCAGCATCTACTGTTTCTTTATCAACCAGCATTTGCGCTAGTTGATCTAGAATGTGGCGGTTTTTAACTAACACTTCTTTAGCGCGTGTATAGGCGATATCCACAAGTTTGCGGACTTCTTCATCAATGGCAGCGGCGGTTTCTTCAGAGAAGTCACGCTCTGACATGATATCGCGACCAAGGAACATATTCCCTTGCTGACGACCGAGGGCAACTGGCCCTAAGCGATCGCTCATGCCAAATCGGGTAATCATTTGTCGTGCCACCCGCGCTACCTGTTGTAGGTCGTTAGAAGCACCAGTAGTAACTTCTTCTTCACCAAAGATAATTTCTTCAGCAAGGCGACCACCCAAAGCTACTGCCATCTGATTTTCTAGATAAGCACGGCTGTACAAACCAGTATCCATCCGGTCTTCACTGGGGGTAAACCAAGTTAAACCACCTGCACGACCGCGAGGAATGATACTAATCTTCTGCACAGGGTCATAGTCGGGCATTAAAGCACCAACTAGGGCGTGACCAGCTTCATGATATGCAACCAAGGTTTTGCGCTTTTCGCTCATTACCCGGTCTTTCTTCTCTGGCCCAGCTAATACGCGATCGATGGCGTCGTTGATTTCATCCATCGAAATTTCGGTTAAATTTCGGCGTGCTGCCAAAATCGCGGCTTCATTTAGTAGGTTGGATAAATCTGCGCCAGTAAATCCAGGGGTACGACGAGCAATTTTATCCAAGTCCACATCTTTGGCTAAAGTCTTGCCACGGGCATGAACTTTCAGGATTTCGCTACGTCCAGCATAGTCGGGACGGTCTACGACAACTTGACGGTCAAAGCGACCAGGACGCAACAATGCTGCGTCTAAAACATCGGGACGGTTGGTAGCGGCAATAATGATGATGCCAGTGTTACCTTCAAAACCGTCCATTTCTGTGAGTAACTGGTTGAGGGTTTGTTCCCGTTCATCGTTACCACCGCCTAAACCTGCACCCCGTTGACGACCTACGGCGTCAATTTCATCGATGAAGACGATACAGGGAGCATTAGATTTAGCTTGCTCAAATAAATCGCGGACGCGGGATGCACCTACACCTACGAACATTTCTACAAATTCTGAGCCAGAGATGGAGAAGAACGGTACGCCTGCTTCACCGGCTACAGCACGTGCTAAGAGGGTTTTACCTGTACCAGGAGGGCCTACTAGCAATACACCTTTAGGAATTTTTGCACCAACAGCGGTAAAGCGATCGGCATTTTTCAAAAAGTCTACGACTTCATTTAATTCCAACTTGGCTTGGTCAATGCCAGCAACATCACCAAATGTCACCTGAGTTTGTGGTTCCATTTGTACCCTGGCTTTGGACTTACCAAAGTTCATGGCTTGGCTACCTGGGCCACTTTGCGCGCGGCGTAGCAAGAAAAATAAGCCAACCAAAAGTAATACAGGGAAAAATAAGCTGCTGAGTGCCTTAAACCAAAATCCTTCGTCGGTTTGAGGCAATACATTAATATCAATACCTTTGGCAGACAGAGTATTGATTAAATCTGGGTCGTTGACTAAGGTTACCAGCTTTTTATTAGGGTCATATTTAGGTGTGACCAGCGCTGTAGACCGATCTGCACTCAAACTGACTTTTTCAACTCTGTCTTTTTCAACTTCTTGAATAAACTGACTGTACCGCCATGTTTCTCTGCTTTGAGGTTGTTTATCAAAGAATGCTGTTCCAAGTGCAATGACAACAATAAACAGCAATGCGTACAGCCCCGCGTTTCTCCATCGTTTATTCACCGAGGTCTATCCTCCTGTATTTTTTTTCCGTTCTCGTAGCGTCTCTTATAGGAGAGGGCATTATTAGAATTATGTTAACTTATCTTAAGGTATAACAAAATGGCGTTCCTGTCATGCTAGAAATAGTTCCCTAAGTTGCTGAAAACTGGGATGGTAAGGATTATATTGTAACGACCCAGAGGGCTGGCAAACAGTATGAATGGGGATAATCTCTACCACACTATTAGTGTAGGCGATCGCTTCAAAGCCCTGAACTAACTCCGCAGTCCAAGGTTGCTCTCGTACCGCCTGCTGCTGGTGTTGTAGCCAATTTATAAGTTGGAATCGCAAAATTCCTGGCAAAATTCCCGCGCTCAAAGGTGGTGTCCACCAACTGCCATCACACCATCCCCAGAGGTTACCTGTACTAGTTTCCAGCCAATTACCTGCAATATCCACTAAAATCGCTTCTTGGGCATCTAAAGGTTGGATATTTGTTTTTGCCAACCAAGCGCTCAAGTAGTTTCCAGTTTTATGAGCGGGAAGAGAGCGGTAAAATTCTGGTTGGGCGATAGCGCAAGCTACACCATTTTTTTGTCTTTCTGTTAAATCCTGCGGTAAAAATCTGCCAGTTATCCATTCTCGCCCATCAGGAAAAAGAGTGATTCTGAGAACCGGGAAGTTTAGCAGGATGATTTCTGCACCTTGACGCACACGGTTCCAGTTTGGTTGCTGCCAGCCAAAAGTTTGTAGTGAAAAAAGTAGGCGATCGCAATGAACCTGCCAGTTAGTTAACCTACTATCGAGCGAGTTATCATAAACCCGCAGTGTTGTAAAAACAGTAGCTCCATAAAGTAACCCCGGATCGTTAATGTCTAACTCTAGGGTTTGAGACTCAACTAATGTGCCGTTATACCAATAAATAACACTAACCTCAATGGAAGTAGGGGGTAAAAAGGAGAATAACTCTTGACTCTTGACTTTTGACTTTTGACTAATTTCTCAATCTTTAGGCGGAAATATAATTTTTTGGTTACCTTCAGGAGTTGTAACTACCTTACCTCCCAAAGATTCGATTTTAGCAATTACCCTTTTCCGAGTTTTATCATCAATTGGATTATTTAATACTATTGACCAAGTAGCAATTTGAGCGTACTTACTCTGAGGATTCCGACTGAGAAATTCAACTGTTTTTTGAGAAGTGAAAGCTATATTCCTACTCTCTTCATCTGGAAAGATACTAGCCCAGTTTGCCGCCATTCCAAAAGATTGCTCAGCAGCTTGAGAATCGCCTAAAAATAATAACTCATCAACGCCTTTATAACGCCATGCATAATATGATTTTTCTGGGACTAAGGGAGATAGAAATTTTAACCCTTTGTTCATCATTGCAATAGACCTTTCTGGCATGGCAGCATATAACGAAGTACTTGTAGAAAGGCTCAGATAAGCCGCTAAAAATCGCGGGTCGCGTTCTAAAATAACTTCAAAATATTCTGGACTTAAACTATAACCTGTTTTGTCACGTACTTCATCATCACCGAAATATTGTAAAAAGCTAAGATATACCCAATCTCCGATTAAATTATCATAACCAAAGCTGGGTATTTTTTTCAAGAAATTAAGACGAATATTTTCTGATTTGATATCTTTTTCTAAAGTCTCTAAGGAAGCAGCTTGTTTGCTATTTAGCAGTTTTTGTAGTCGGGGAAATTGAATTAAGCCAACTCCTAAGATGCACACACAGACTACAAAAGGTGTAGCAATGGCTTTTCGAGATATCAACAACATATTTTTTTCGAGCTATCTAAGCAGAGCCAACTATTTGTATATATAGTGGCATAGAAAAAGCAAATTACTGAGGCTATCATCTATATTAAAAGCACTTATGTAGTTGACTGTCTAGAAGTGCTGTAAAGGGCGCACAGCAAGCTAAGCTACGCGATCGCAAACTTTCATCTAAGCATTATTAATTTTAAAAAGTAATAAAATATACAAAGAAAACAATGACTCAGGAAAAAGCAAAGTATTTCTTGGTTGCCAATGCCTTAATAGTGAGATAAGTTTAGCTTTTAGAAATCGTAATTTTATTTTTTCTACAAGGAAATTATCAAATGATTAAGTTCTTTTGACTTTAGTTACTTTTATTAAGTAAAAGCATTGAACCTTTCAAGATGATATAAAATTAGATTTTGTTTGGCTTTAAACCTGTCACAACCGCAAGATCATGGTAAATAATACTGTTAACGACAATACAGAAACTTATACTCAAGCCAGCGAAAACAATGGGCAAATTAGCAAGCCAAGTGTTGAGTTTAAAATAAAAGTCAAGAAGTTGAGTGCTAAAAAAGACGACTTTAGCATTGACGATATTATTGATACTATTCAAACAGCGATCGCTGAAGTTGTCGAGTTAGAAATTACTACTTGGGTTCCAGAGTCATCTACTCTGTTAGAAAACCCAGGACAAAGACAAATTGCTCAACCAGGAAATAGAATACATACCGTAATCAATCTGATCGATGGCGACATTATAAATGAAGTTGGTAATCAATTTGTTGGTAGTGGCCCTTATGCAGAACTGCGCGAATTTCATTTAACTCAAGTTAAAGACAGTCGCGAGATTATGCAAAAGAATATAGAAAGCTTACAGAAGTTGTATGCATTTTTTATAGAAATTCTTAAATCTCGTAAAACGTCACAACAATCGACTTCTCGGATACTTTAAGTATTTATAAATCGTCAAATTAAAAACACCTACAGCAACACCTCTAGACCTGTAGGTTAATTAACTTTAGATAAATTAAGGGAATTATTACTATGGCTAATAATATTCAACAGCAAGCCAGAGATTTGCTAGAGAAACTAGTCTCATCTGTAAATGGATTAGTTGATGATATTACAGCTTTAGAAGTGAACACGATGGTTGTTGAGCAAATTACTGGCGCAAAGTTTAATGCTTGGCAAGCATATCAAGAGATTTATTCAATAAATGACAAAGACTACTTTAATGCCAAAGGAATTCCAAATCCAGAGGATTTAACAGAACCAGAAAAAACTCAAGCTCAAGAATTACGCAAGCGTTATACAAGTTTATTTACACAGCTAGAAAGAGAATATTTTTACATTCTACTTGAGCAAAGTGCTGAAACTGGTGAGCCAGACCCCAGGGTAATACAATATCAAGAGCGTCTTAAATATGAAGCAGAACATAGAGCAAATATTGTTGAAACTGATGGTGTTTATATAAAGTTAGCTCGACCAATACTGCCTGCTCCTACTCCTGTTCCAGATGAAGAAGATAATAGCAATCTCAAAAACATGAGGGATAAATGGCGAGAAATTGATAATCTTTTGAATAATGATAAATTTATTCGTACTCTGCGAAAAATGTCTGAACTTAAAGCTGCGCTTGATGGTGGAAACATTAAAAGCGTAGATATTGATATTATTTATGCTCAAACTGTTTTGCAGTTAGATGGAGATATTATCAGTCGTTACCATAAAAATTTATTTCAATTATCTGAAGGCGATAGAGATTTAATCTTAAAAATACACAACGAAGGAATAGTTGCTGGAGAGAAACAGTGGCGCGGAACACTAGATTTTCTGATTGGTATTGTACAAAGTATCGCAAGATTATCCAAAAATGGAAGCTTATAAAACACAAACAGATAATCAATCTGAAGTTCAACTATCTTTGTTTCTGCAAATACCTCAAAACACTCCTGTTCAACTCGAATTTAAAGTTGAGCCTGCACAGTATAGTTTTTATCTAAATAAGGCACTTTTACAACAAATTGAGCAAGGGCGAGAAATAGACTGCTCTCTATACATTCCGCCAAAACTACTAGCTTACCTTTGGTACTACACTTGCTTCAGCGATAATACTGTACCATCGAAAAAATTGGTAATTTCTAAAAAAAGTTTTAATATATTTGACGATACTTTTATAGTAAATTTTATTAATTTATTGTGGAGTAAATTATTACAAAACAAATCAAAAAATAAATCGAGATTGCAGTATGGACTCACCTTTAATTTTTATTATAAAGAGAATGCATCACCTTTATATTTTTGGAAAGATCAAGATATTGTTTTACAAAGCAATATCTTATTTTATGGTGATATAATTCATAAAATTAGGAGTGATTTTATCCAAAATCCTGATTGTTTGAATATTGTTTCCGTACATTATTGGCTAGTTGAACAAATACTAAACTCTCTTCGGACTAAATTAAACCTATTAGCTTGGGAGCTAGCCTCACTATTGCCTGGTACTTTTTTAGCTTTGAAATTACATTTTACAATTTCATTATCAATAATTGCTGGGCTATTGATATCTTTTATATTTGCTACTATCCGCTATTTGCTTGTTAATCAAATTTCTAGATGGACTACTATAAGTTCTCAATATCGAAATTGGCTGGCGTGGGGAGTCACTTGTCTCACCTCTAGTATTTTTAGTCCCAGAAATTTATTAATTTTACTATTTTTGTCATTAGTTGGGCCACTATTGCAATGGTTTTTTAGGTTTGTACTAGGGCGAATTGGTAAAGCTTTTATACGTTGGTTACTGTCTTGATAAAAAATATAGACGTTGCAATGCAACGTCTATACAGTGTGAATTGTATGAGATTAAATCTGATATTCTTAATTCCTAATTGCTTTTAATAAATGCCAACATTGTTGAGCGATCGCCCAATCTTCTTGAGTATGTATAACTAACACTCGCACTGTTGACTCAGACGTGGCAATATCCTGATCAACAGGCTGCTGCTGATTTTTCTGGGGGTCAATTTTCAACCCCAAAAATCCAAAGTTATCACAGGCTGCTTGGCGAATCCCCGCAGAGTGTTCGCCTACGCCTGCGGTGAACACCAAAACATCTAATCCCCCTAGACTAGCAAGCATTGCACCAATCCCAGACCGCAAGCGATGTATGTACATATCCCAAGCGAGTTGAGCGCGGTAATTGCCTTGAGCGATCGCTTCGGTTACTTGGGGTAAATCGCTGGATATTCCCGAAATTCCTCGTAAGCCAGAAGCTTTATTTAGTACGTAATCTAATCTTTCGGCTGAGTAATTGGATTGCCGCAACAGGTAAATCAAAATTCCTGGATCAACTGAACCAGAACGACTACCCATCATCAATCCATCCAGGGGAGTAAATCCCATCGTGGTATCAATACTGCGACCGTTTTTAATTGCTGTCAAAGAGCAACCGTTACCCAAATGGCAGTTAATTATCCGCAGCGATGCTAAATCTCGATCTAGGATTTGGGCAGCACGTTGAGAACAATATTGGTGACTGATGCCATGAAATCCATAACGACGGATACCTTGCTCTACCCACTCATAAGGGCCAGGATAGATTGCCGCTGCATCGGGTAAAGTGGCATGAAATCCAGTATCAAATACTGCTACCTGTCTGACATCTCCCAAGCTTTTCTCAATCGCTTCTATGCCTTCTAATGCAGCTGGATTATGTGCTGGAGCTAAATTAGAAATACGAGCGATCGCCTTTTTTACATCCTCATTAATTACCACACTCTCTCGGTAATCTTGCCCACCATGTACTACACGATGCCCGACTACATCGATTTCTGACAATTGACCAATTACCTTCGTAGCACCGCGACTGAGAGTATAGAGCATATAGGCGACGTGTGCTTGTCGGGAATCGCCATAAATTTCTTCTTGCAGCGTTTCGCCTGTAGCTGTTTTTACTTGAATTTCTGCTACACCGCGGTCTTGAGTCCAGTTAACTTTCCCTTCCCAAAGAGGTTGAGGTGCTTGATTAGGAAAAGCCTCATCTTTTATCTCATATAAACAACTTTTTTGGCTGCTTGAGCCAGCATTTAATACGAGTATTTTCATGACTTTAGTCACTTTTAAATTTTTTCAATTTATGGGTTCTATCGTTATCTAAATGAAAAGTGTTTAATAAATTTAGCGAATATCCAGTGTAGGTAGAAAAATGAAAAGTTTCAAGAAACTATCCTCAATAGTGGTATTGCTATTTGCTTTCGCTTATCCGCCCTTGTTAGCTGAAGCAAAGGCTAGTTCTGTGAGTAGCACTCTCAATGAACAAAATGTTGCCACAGAAACAAACTTAGTTGAAGGTCAAACCGGAGAGCTATTGATTGCTCAAAGGCGTTATAGATCCCGTGGTTATTATGGACGCCCACGCTATAGATCACGTGGTTACTATGGACGCCCACGTTATAGATCACGTGGTTATTATGGACGCCCACGCTATAGATCACGTGGCTATTATGGACGCCCACGCTATAGACCGGATGGCTATTATAGACGACCATATAGATCAGGAATCTATATCCGACTGTAGTGAAAACCTCTAAAGCAACTTCAAGATATTTGCAACGAATAAATTGGCTGTAGGGGCATACATTTGTATACCCCTACCCAATCTTAATGACTAGCTACTACTCCTTCAAGGCGAGTCAGTCTCTCTGCAAGAAGTTTTTCTAAGTCTTCTAGCGCTTTGGTAAACCCTTTAATACCTTCATCTAGTTTGTCAAATGCCATGCGGTCAGCGGCGTGCAACTGAGCAAAGATATCTTTGTCAATAGATATCTTTTCAATTTCTAAATTTGCTACCTTAGCGGGGTCAAGTTTGCGTGGCAATTCCCCAACTGTTGCTTGTAATTCTCCCAAAAGCGAGGGAGAAATTGTCAACAAATCACTACCTGCAAGTTCGGTAATTTCGCCAAGGTTACGGAAACTAGCTCCCATAACTTCGGTTTTGTAGCCGAATTTTTTGTAGTAGTTGTAGATTTTGGTAACAGATACAACTCCTGGATCTTCATTTGCTGGGTAGCTATCGCGTCCGGTATCTTTCTTGTACCAGTCGAGAATCCGGCCGACGAAGGGAGAAATTAGGGTAACGCCAGCTTCAGCGCAGGCGATCGCTTGATGCAAACCAAACAATAAAGTCAGGTTACAGTGGATACCTTCTTTTTCGAGAATTTCCGCAGCGCGAATCCCTTCCCAAGTGGAGGCAATTTTGATTAGGACACGATTGCGATCAACTCCAGCCGCTTTATACTGGGCAATCAATTCTCTAGCTTTGGTAACAGTAGCTTCTGTATCGTAGGATAAGCGAGCATCAACTTCTGTAGATACGCGACCGGGGATGATTTGCAGAATCTTGAGTCCAAAGGCAACAGCCAGACGGTCAAAAGCCAAAGAAACTATCTGTGCTTGACTTGCTCCTGCTCCCGCATCTTTCTTGGCTTGGAGTAAAGTCTGATCGACAATTTCCTGATATTCTGGCATTTGCGCCGCGGCAGTAATCAGGGAGGGATTGGTGGTAGCGTCTTGGGGTTTGAACTTTTCAATCGCCTGGATATCCCCTGTATCCGCGACCACAACAGTCATTTTTCTCAGTTGTTCCAGTAAACTCTTAGGCATAAAATACTCCGTGATGGATGTTTGTTTAGGACTTACTTACTTAAATTCCCTTGTTCTTTACACTTTCTACTGTTCTTTCAATTCTGATTCTGGCAATTTTTCTTCATGATTGCCTAATTCTGTTTAATATCCATAGCCACAGACCTATTTTATGTGGCTTATGCCGAAATTGGCTGTCCAATGGAATGCACTTTGATTAAACTAGTTGTTCCTGATTTACCAATTGGAACACCAGAGGTAATCACTACCTTATCACCCTTACTCGCCAAACCCTTGTCTACAACTGTGTTCACTACATTTGTAAACATTTCTTCAGCATTATGAACTGGTGGAATCAGTAAAGGTTCCACACCCCAGGAAAGGGCTAGTTGACGGTAAGCAGTGGGGTCAGGGGTCAGTGCAATAATTGGGGTAGTGGGTCGATATTTAGACACCAGTTGTGCGGTACTGCCGGAGGACGTGTTACAAAGAATTGCCCGTGAGCCTGTTTCGTAGGCAATACGACATACTGCTTCTGCGACAGATTCTGTCACGCTCAACGAGCCTGCCTCATGACACCAAGAATGTCTACTACCCTCTTGCAACACCTGTTCTGTTCGGAGGGCGATATTGTGCATCATCTGCACTGCTGCGATCGGATATTGTCCCACAGCTGTCTCGCCAGAGAGCATCACCGCGTCTGTACCATCCAAGATGGAGTTAGCAACATCGGTAGCCTCAGCACGGGTGGGATCAGGAGCGCTAATCATCGATTCCAGCATTTGCGTAGCTGTAATCACTGGCTTACCAGCATGGTTGCAACGGCGAATAATGTCTTTTTGAATCAGAGGGACTTCGTGAATCGGTACTTCCACTCCCAAATCGCCACGGGCAATCATAATTCCATCAGCAACTTTCAGGATGGAATCAAGCTGTTCTAATGCTTCGGCTCTTTCGATTTTGGCAATCAAGCGAATTGAAGCCCCCGCAGATTCAATCATCCGCCGCGCAGGTTCTAAATCTTGTGCCGATCGCACAAAGGAAATAGCCACCCAATCGACGCCCAACTGAATCCCAAAGCGCAAATCTAGTAAATCTTTTTCGGTGATGGAACTCACGGGTAAAGGAGTTTCTGGAAGGTTTACCCCTTTGTGTGTCGAAATTAACCCGCCAATTTTTACGTGGGCGCGGATGTGATCGGCATCGCGATCGGTAACGATTAACTTGACGCGACCATCATTAATCAAAATCGGTTCGCCTGGACGCACCATTGCAAACAAAGTTGGCAATGGTAAAGGTAGTTCATCGAGACTATTGCCTTCTTCTTGTAAGACAAAGGTAACTTCACTCCCTGCTTCTGCATTTAGCCCTTCTGGTGGTAAAGTACCTAAGCGAATCTTCGGCCCACACAGGTCTTGCATAATTGCAATCGGCTTTTGTTGCTCAGTACTAATCTGTCTGAGATACTGAGCTGTTTGGGCATGGAATTCATAAGCCCCGTGGGAAAAGTTCAGTCGAGCTACATTCATACCAGCCTCTACTAAGGCTTGTAGCCTTGAGGGTGCAGATGTAGCAGGGCCAACAGTACAAATAATTTTAGTTCGACGCATAGGGATTAAGGGTTGAGGAATAGCCTGGGGTTTTAGCCAAGTTTTGTCAAAATGGTCATGGATAATCTTGCAAGTTGTATTCTTTTGAGCTTGGAACTCGGAGTTTTGAGCTTGGAACTCAGAACTTTGAGTTTGGAACTCGGAATTTCAAGTTTGGAACTCGGAACTTCGAGATTGGAACTCGGAACTTCGAGTTTAGAACTCGGAATTTCAAGTTTGGAACTCGGAACTTCGAGATTGGAACTCGGAACTTCAAGTTTGGAACTCGAAATTTCGAGATTGGAACTCGGAACTTCGAGTTTAGAACTTAAAATTTTTAAAATTCCTCTATAAAAGAAGAGTTAGATTTAACTCTTTCACTTAATACAACTTCGCTTTTATCGAGCTACAGATGCGTCGTAAGGACATAATGTAGTCAAATTTGAGAGAATTGGTATAACTCACTTTGACAAGACGAGTTTTAACCCCATTACCTGCGACTAAGACACCTAAAACGATTATGCAGGTGTCCAAATTCGCACGTGTTTAATATCACTCCTGCGCTGTCTAAAAGTACTTTTTATTAAGTCACATTGGGTACGTAATATTTACCCTAAATCCCAAAATTGCCTAGTCAAGAGTAGAGACGCGATTAATGAGCCAGCGCGTTGTGGGGGTTCCCCCCGTTGTAGCGACTGGCGTCGCGTCTGTACAGGAGTCAAAAGTCAATGACTAATTATCATCAAACCACAGCAGCTGGTGAAGCGAGTTGTTCCTTTTGTGCCATCGACAACATTAGGTCTATCACACGGTTAGAGTAGCCCCACTCGTTGTCATACCAAGCAACCACTTTGAAAAAGTTAGAATTCAACTCAATACCAGCACCTGCATCGAAGATACTGGAGTGAGTATCGCCCTGAAAATCTGTAGATACTACTTCTTCATCTGTGTAGCCCAGGATTCCTGCAAGTGAACCTTCAGCAGCTTCCTTCATCGCAGCACAAATTTCTTGATAACTGGTGGCTTTGGCTGTTTTGAAGGTTAAATCAACCACGGAGACATCAGGAGTTGGAACTCGGAATGCCATCCCAGTTAACTTGCCTTTCAATTCTGGTAAAACCAGCGCTACGGCTTTAGCTGCGCCTGTAGAGGAAGGAATAATATTTTGGGCCGCACCCCGACCGCCCCGCCAATCTTTCTTGCTAGGGCCATCTACAGTTGGTTGAGTAGCAGTCATAGCGTGAACTGTAGTCATTAACCCTTCGGTTAACCCAAAGTTATCATTAATAACTTTAGCTATGGGAGCTAGACAGTTTGTTGTACAGCTAGCATTAGAAACAATCGTATCTTTGCTAGGGTCAAATAAGTGATGATTGACACCAATCAGCAAAGTAGGAACTTTATCTGGATCTTTGGTAGGAGCGGAAATTACAACTCTCTTTGCACCAGCCTTGAGGTGATTTGTTGCCCCTTCCTGCCCTGTGAACAGTCCCGTAGATTCAACTACATAATCTACACCCAATTGTCCCCAAGGCAGTTCTGCCGGATTCCTTACTGATACGCAAGGAATGAAATGCCCATCAATAACGATACCGTCTTCCTTGGCTTCAACCTTGCTTTTCAATTGACCGTGGGTTGAATCATATTTAAATAAATAAGCAAGGTTATCTGGTGGTACTAGGTCATTAATACCCACGAATTCAATATTGGGGTTATCGATGCCAGCCCGTAATACAAGTCGCCCGATCCGACCGAAACCATTGATAGCAACTTTCAATTTAGCCAAGATTAAACCTCCTGTTGTGAGAAGTTGAACAAAAGGAGAAAGTCCCAAGTCAAAAGAAATCGCCTTTTACTCTTTACTTTCTGATCCTGACAGCCTCAGCTAGCTAAAGCATATTTACTTGGCATATTTTAAGGTTTGAGTCATAACTGATGGTTGACTCATTTTTCCAATGGTTCATCAAGGAAAGAAACCTGAATGTTTTGCTTCCTACGGCTTCGTAGATGTGACAGACTATGAGTATTCATGCTGTATAAGTTGCTTAACAGTTAGTAGTTTCTGGTTTTCAGCAAAATTGTATGACTACTGGCACTTCTATGATTAAGCTATACTGTTCAAGCCTTAAATTAAAGATTAGCAACAGATATATTACTAATTCTGTAGCCAAGTTATCAATTAGTAACAAATATAGCGATTATTATACCAATTAGAAAAAAGAATGCCGAGTAATACGCAGTAAGGAGATGTAGTTGTATATTGTATGGGTGGGTAATACCCGAATTGCAAATTGAGCTAAAAGCCTGCGAGTATAAATAATTTTACTATCACTAACCAAAATGCATAATGCATTGTGCTGTGTCTACAGCGCTTCCGGCTATTATGCAATATAGTTTTCTCCTTGCCCCTCTCCTATCATCGCTTTCAGCTTTTAGGATGTACCTCATAGCTGCCGGAAGTGCTGTAACTACAAAGTAAGAATAAAATTATTACAGGGTATATTAGGCATATATTTTGATATGATTTTTTACAAGAAATATGGCATGAGCGCCCAACCCCATTTTATCTAGCGGTGCGTTAGGCTAAAGCCGTAACACACCCTACTTAACTACTTGTCACGCTACTACTTAAGATTTACTTGATAAATACTATCAAAATACGATTACTAAACAATAGAAGTATTGGAAGAAAGCACAGATACTGTCTGCAACTGCGGATGTTGGCGTTGCCAAAAATTCAAAATTTGTTCACCCACATCTTGAGGGTAAAAATAGTGAAAAAAATGATATCCTTTTGCACATTCCCAAAGACTATCTTCTGGCTTAAACCAATTCAGCCAATCATTTAATGCACATTGGTCAACTATCGGATCATTCTTACTACCACATACCATCATTGGCATAGAAACCCCACCCTTGGGTAAATGAACCAACTTGAACAGAGAGTGTTGTGAGGGAGATTGTTCTAAATCTTTATCTAAGGCAGCTACTAACTTCTTAGCAGTGTGAGGTGGTTGATTTCCAAAGAGACTGCGAACGCTATTTGCTAAAACTTGTTCACGGCTGAGGCTAAAAAGTTGCCGTTGAAAGTAATAGTGAGCGTCCCAAGTATTTGCAGGTTGAGCTGCCACAGCCAGTAAAGTTAGCGATCGCACTTTTTGAGGATATTTACGGGCAAATGTTAGGGCGATCGTCCCACCCATGCCATGACCAGCTAAATGTACTGAGTCAGGATAAGTTTCTAAAAATTCATGCAGTAACTCCACAGCTTGATCTATACAGCTAGCTTCATCTTTGGTTTGGTAATATTCCCACTCAGCAACTCTTATCTGCCCAGATAAATATTCAAGTAATGGTTTATTAAAACGCTTTAAACTTGGGCTGGCATTTAACCAAAGAACATCAAATGATTCATTCATAAATAGTTATCATACCTCTAAATTTTGTTTATCAATTTTAGATTAAGAGTTATAAATTGAACAGGTTCTTGTCAATTCAATTTCACTTAATAAAGGCATGGTAGTATCATGCCCTGATAAACTCTTTACAAGCCAAATTCTTTCTTTAACTGAGTAACCCACGCTTTAATTCGCTTGTCTGTTAGATCAGATTGGCTACCTTCATCAAGTGCTAGACCGACAAACTTTCCATTTTTTAAAGCTCTAGATTGCTCAAATTCATAGCCATCTGTTGGCCAATACCCAACAGTTTTACCACCTCGTTGGGAAATTTTTTCTTCCAAAATTCCTATTGCATCCTGGAAGTTATCACTATAGCCATATTGATCACCATCACCAAAATAGGCTACTAGCTTACCGTTAAAATCTATTTCATCTAGATCGGGGTAAAAGTTTTCCCAATCGCTCTGAAGTTGACCAATGTCCCAAGTGGGAGACCCAACAATCAGTAATTCATACTCATCAAAATCGGTAGTTTCCGCTTCGTAAATGGGATGTAATGTCACAACATCACCACCAAATTCATCTCGAATTTTTTCAGCAATAGTTTCAGTTTTGCCAGTTTGAGTTCCATAGAATAAACCAATTTTTTTTGACATTTTGACACCTGGTAAATAGTTTGCGATTAGTAAAACTTATGCAAAAATGGCTATTTTTCTGGCGTTGCTGAATTTGAGTATGAAAGTCAAAAATTCAATCTCTCAAACTCTTATTCTCTGTGCCTCTGCGTGATATAAATTCATACCTTTACTCAGCAATGCCATTTTTCTGGATATAACCTTGGCGCAAGTACCCACAATTGAGAAAAGTTATATTGATATTTAAACAAATTAAGCAATGTTGTCGCAGATGTCTACGCAACAACTAAACTGCATGAGCAACGTGAATACGCAAAGTTAGCCTTTAAAGGTCAGTTAACTGGGTGTTTTTTGACCATTAAGCAAGTGATACCAGAGTCTAAACAGCCATGCTTGCATGATATTAACCGAGAATATTTTTGAAAAGCTTAAAGTATATTAGCAGCTTAATGAGGATTTATGTCAATAAGCTTTGAAAAATACTATCAGGATTATTAGAGCTTCTCAGGAATTTTCTCTGTGTTTTTGTGTGCTGGCTTATTTTAGTACAGTGTTTTTCGCATTCGTAGTGTTTTTAAACACAAAGGCGCAGAAAAAAGGGGCTGGGTATGGGGTATCGGGGAGATTTTGATTTTAGTAAGGAATTGAACCCGCCACTAAAATCCTAAATCCGGGAAAAGCTCACTATGCTTGCATATTCCCATTCCCCAATCCCCAGTCTCCAGTTCCTAGCCCTGCTTTAATACGGCCACTTCCAATCACGGATTTCTGGCATATCCTCGCCGTACTCCTCAATGTAGTGCTTGTGTTCAATCAGCTTATCTTGGAGGTGCTGCTTGACATAAGCTGCTCTATACCCTAATTTCGGTACACGATCAATTACGTCCATGACAAGGTGGAAACGATCCAGATCGTTGAGGACAACCATATCAAAGGGGGTGGTAGTGGTTCCTTCCTCTTTGTAACCGCGGACATGGAGGTTATCGTGGTTGGTGTGGCGATAAGTTAGACGATGAATTAGCCAGGGATAGCCATGAAAAGCGAAGATGATCGGTTTATCAGTAGTGAAAATCGTGTCGAAGTCTTTCGTGCTTAAACCGTGGGGATGCTCGCTTTTTGGCTGTAATGTCATCAAATCGACTACATTAACTACCCGCACCTTTAATTCTGGAAAGTTTTGGCGCAGAATGTCGACAGCAGCTAAGGTTTCTAAAGTTGGAACATCCCCAGCACAAGCCATTACCACATCTGGTTCGCTATCTTGGTCATTGCTTGCCCATTCCCAAATACCAACACCTTTGGTGCAATGCTTAATAGCAGCATCTATATCTAAGTATTGCAATGCTGGTTGCTTGCCTGCAACGATGACGTTGACATAGTTGCGACTTCTCAGGCAATGATCAGTCACCGATAGCAGAGTGTTGGCATCGGGAGGCAGATATACTCGAATAATCTCAGCTTTCTTGTTGATTACATGGTCGATAAAACCAGGGTCTTGGTGAGAGAAACCGTTATGGTCTTGTCGCCAAACGTGCGAAGTAAGCAAGTAATTAAGGGAAGCAATTGGTCTACGCCAGGGAATGTGTCGGGTAGTTTTCAACCATTTGGCGTGCTGGTTCAACATGGAGTCTATTATGTGGATGAAGGCTTCATAACATGAAAAGAAACCATGACGACCTGTGAGAAGATAGCCTTCCAACCATCCTTGGCAAGAAGTTTCGCTAAGGATTTCCATCACCCGACCATTGGGGGATAAGTGTTCGTCTTCTGGGAGAATCTCGGCAACCCAAGTCCGGTCTGTGACTTCAAAGATGGCATCCAAACGATTTGATTGGGTTTCGTCGGGGCCGAAGACGCGGAAGTTGCGGCTTTCTAGGTTCAGTTTCATCACATCCCGCAGAAATTTACCTGTCACCCTAGTAGCTTCGGCTTCAACTTTTCCAGGTTGGGATACGTCTACGGCATACTCTCTAAAGTCGGGTATTCTCAGGTCGCGCAACAAAATACCGCCGTTGGCGTGGGGATTGTCACCCATGCGTCGATATCCCTTGGGAGCGAGTTCTGCTAGTTCAGGAATCAGCTTACCGTTGGTATCGAAGAGTTCTTCTGGTTTGTAACTCTTCATCCACTCTTCTAAGAGTTTTATATGTTCTGGCTTTTTAGAGAGTTCGCCAAAAGGAACTTGATGCGATCGCCAATAACCTTCAGTTTTTTTCCCATCCACTTCTTTGGGGCCTGTCCAACCTTTGGGGGTTCTTAGGACAATCATTGGCCACTGGGGACGTTTACTGAAGCCATGCACACGAGCTTCTCTCTGGATATTTTGAATTTCGGAAATAATTGTGTCTAAAGTTGCCGCCATCTGCTGGTGGACATCTGTGGGTTCAGAGCCTTCAACAAAGTAAGGTTTGTAACCATAACCCACAAATAAGCTTTCTAATTCATCTTGGCTTAAGCGTGACAGTAATGTTGGATTGGCAATTTTATAACCATTGAGGTGCAAAATCGGAAGTACCGCACCATCACGTTCTGGGTTGAGAAACTTATTGGAGTGCCAACTGGCAGCTAAAGCGCCTGTTTCAGCTTCGCCATCACCGACAACAGCAGCCACAATCAAATCAGGGTTATCGAAAGCAGCACCGTAAGCATGGACGAGAGCATAACCCAGTTCACCACCTTCATGGATAGAACCGGGGGTTTCTGGTGCAGCGTGGCTGGGAATACCACCAGGGAAAGAGAACTGTTTGAAGAGTCTCTGAATTCCCTCTTCATCTTGGGAGATATTGGGGTAGTACTCGCTATATGTGCCTTCGAGATATGTGTTGGCTACTAATCCAGGGCCGCCATGACCAGGCCCGGCAATGTAGATGGTATTCAGGTCATACTTTTTGATCACCCGATTCAGGTGAACGTAGATAAAGTTCAAACCTGGTGTTGTTCCCCAGTGACCCAAGAGCCTGGGTTTGACGTGTTCCAGCTTTAGCGGTTCTTTTAGCAGTGGGTTGTCGAGGAGATATATTTGCCCAACTGAAAGATAATTAGCTGCACGCCAGTAGGCGTTGATCTTGTACAAATCCTCATCTGTTAAAGGCTTTATTTGTGGAGGACTGGCTAAAGTCATGTCAAACTCCGTTACAAAAGGATTTTGATGAGTTCATCAGTATGCCAGTTTACTATTTTGGGCCATGAGAGTCATCTTACTCTTGACAAGTTTTTGCAGTTCAAAATTCAAAATAAAAATCCCCAAAAATATTTTGAATTTTTCTTACACCTGCCGATTTTGAGCGACTGTTAACTAATCATTAAATTTCTAATAACCCAGGTGGCGGAGTAATTTCAATGCGACCAGATTGTAAGTCTACTACTGGCGCGATCGCTTTCACAAAAGGAATCAAAACAGTCTTTTTTGGCTTTTCCTTTGTCGTTTGTGTTTGTTCCTTGTCAGTAGCAAACAAGGGGTCAAACTCCACTTCTAATAAATCATTCCCTGCGGCGATGACATCTACCACCGTGCCAACTAGTTCGCCAGATGTTTGCATGAAAACTGATAAACCAACCAAATCGAGTACATGATATTCATCTTCGCCTAATTCGGGGCGATCGCTAGCTGGAACCATTAATTTACAACCGCGCAACGCCTCAGCTTGCTCGCGAGTTTCTACACCAGCTAATTTCAGGATATACAAGTTTTTCCCATCCATGTAACGTCCTGAAAGTAATTCTATTGGCTGCGGTTGTGTTTCACCAGCACGCAATAACCAGCGTTTTCCTGGAACCTCAAATCGTTCAGGGAAGTCCGAGTCAGGATAAACTCGCACCTCCCCAGATAAGCCTTGAGGGGAAACAATTTTACCAATTTCTAGCCATTCATCTAATTTGTCATTTGTCATTGGTCAGTAGTATATTCTCTTTCTGCTCCCCTGCTCCCTGCTCCCCTGCCCTCTAACTAGGCACTCACAGCCGCACGTTGATAAGCTTGTTCAGCTACTTTTGCTAAGCGCTGCATCCCTGTGGCAATTTCTTCATCGCTACCTGTGAGGCTGATGCGGAAGCATTGGTGTTTGTGTGGCCACTCTTCCTCTAAACCAGGAAAGAAAGTACTTCCAGGTACGATAATCACACCCACTTGCTTGAGTTCCTGATAAAATTCCCAGTCAGTGATGGGTAGATCCTCTAACCATAACCAAGCAAAAATAGCTCCTTCACCGCGATGGAGGAACCAAGGTAGATTCTTCGGCATTGCTTGTTCTAAGCTGGTTTCTAAAACAGTAAACTTATTTTGGTAGAAGGGACGGATGACTGTTTCAGAAATATCTACTAATCTACCAGAATTGATTGCATGGGCTGCGATCGCTTGTCCATAACGTGAAGAATGCAGACTCGCGTTTGCTTGGAAACACTCTAGTACTTCAATCCACTTTTCATCCCCAATCGCAATCCCAATCCTTTCTCCTGGTAATCCTGCTTTCGATAAACTCATGCAGTGCAGGATATTACTGCCAAACACTGGTGTCATTTCAGTAAAGTTCAATGCCGGGAAAGGAGGTGCGTAAGCTGAGTCAATTAATACTGGCACATCATAAGATGCAGCAAGGGCGGTAATTTTTTTGACTTCATCGTCGCTAAGGACGTTGCCTGTGGGGTTACAAGGGCGAGAAAAGATGACGCAACCAGTATTTTCGGAAATCGACAACTGACTGAAGTCAGGACGATATTTAAAGCGGTGGGCAGCTGCATCAATATCTAGAGTTGGTTTGTAGGCGATTAAAGCTTTTGGAACTAAGCAAATGCCACCGTAACCTGTGTAATCAGGACTTAGAGGTAAAACGATTTGTTTTAAATCGCCGTTGGGAGTGTAACCACCGAATGTATTGGCAGCGTAAAAGTAGAGAGTTTGACTGCCGGGGGTAATAAATATATTACGCTCAGTTAAATTTAACCCGTAGCGTTTGTTAAAGTCGTTAGCGATCGCTTCAATTAATGGCGCATAACCTTGACTTGAACCGTAGCGACAAACTACCTCTCCATATTCTGAGCTAGCCAAAAGTTGAGCAGTACAATCTCGCCACAACTGCTCGACTTCTGGCAAAATCAATGGGTTACCAGCACTCAAATTAATAAACTGCTGCCCCGTACCAGCTCGTAATGTTTCAATAATGTCCTTCATAATCGCTCTTACACCAGTCAGGTTGGACATTTGAGCGCCAATTTGAGTCAGGGCAGGGTTCATAGGCTGTAACAAATTGTATTAATAAAGAAATAGACAAACTATTTGGGGTTGCTGCTGGCAAATTGTTTACGTACTTGCCAAAAAGCTGTTGCCGCCTTTAATCAATCTAACTAGAGAATGTCATTTTAACAAAGCAAGACTATCGTTAGAGCGGTTCTTATACTGAGAAAATTTGTGAAGATGAAAGGAGGTAGGGGAGCAAGGGGCAGGGGAACGGAGTTCTGAGCTTGATTTACGAGGTTCAAAAGCTCATTAATGGAGTTCCGAGCTTGATTCACGAGGTTCAAAAGCTCAATAATGGAGTTCCGGGCTTGATTTACGAGGCTCAAACACCAATTGTTGCATTCCAAAATATATCTCCTCTGCTCCTTTGCCCCCTGCCCCCTATTCCCCATTTCATGCTATTTCTAAAGCAACTGTATTACAGGAGGGCTGACGTTGGAAGTTAAAGCAGCAGTAGCTTACGGCGCGGGTAAGCCGTTGACGATTGAAACTGTTCACCTATCGGAACCACAAGCCGGAGAAGTGTTGGTAGAAATTAAAGCTAGCGGCGTTTGCCATACCGATGCTTATACTCTTTCTGGTAACGATCCCGAAGGTTTGTTTCCGGCAATTTTGGGACATGAAGGCGCTGGTGTTGTGGTGGAGGTGGGCGCTGGTGTCACCAGTGTTAAACCAGGGGATCATGTAATTCCTCTATATACTCCAGAATGCCGCCAATGCGAATATTGTCTGAGCTTCAAAACTAATCTCTGTCAAGCCATTCGTCAGACTCAAGGACGCGGTGTTATGCCTGATGGCACTAGTCGCTTTAGTATTGATGGGCAGATGATTCATCACTATATGGGTACATCTACCTTTTCTAACTATACGGTGCTGCCAGAAATCGCCGTGGCCAAAATTCGGGAAGATGCCCCGTTTGATAAGGTTTGTTACATTGGCTGTGGCGTAACCACAGGTATTGGTGCAGTCATCCACACAGCTAAGGTGGAACCAGGAGCAAATGTTGTGGTTTTCGGCTTAGGCGGTATTGGCTTGAATGTCATCCAAGGAGCGCGGATGGTGGGAGCCAATATGATTGTGGGAGTGGATCTTAATCCCAGCAAACGTGCTTTGGCAGAAAAGTTTGGCATGACGCATTTTGTCAATCCCCAAGAAGTAGAGGGCGATTTAGTCTCTTATTTGGTTGATTTAACTAAAGGCGGTGCTGATTACAGTTTTGAATGTATTGGTAATGTCAAAGTTATGCGTCAAGCATTAGAATGCTGCCATAAAGGTTGGGGCGTCAGCGTGATTATTGGTGTTGCTGGTGCTGGGCAAGAAATCAGTACTCGTCCTTTTCAACTAGTGACTGGGCGCGTTTGGAAAGGTTCGGCTTTTGGTGGCGCTAGGGGGCGTACAGATGTGCCGAAAATAGTCGATTGGTATATGGAAGGTAAGATAAATATCGACGATTTGATTACTCATGTAATGCCGCTTGAGCAAATTAATGATGCTTTTGAATTGATGCACAAAGGCGAATCAATTCGGAGTGTGGTGACTTTTTAATTGTTAGATTCTAATTAGGGTGGGTAATACCCACCTTGATGAAAAATCAGCCCGCTGCAAAAGCCTTGTTAGGCTTTGTATATATTTTATTTCTAATCCAGTTAAATTTCTGCTTTGACCGCTTTATCTAAACGATTAGTTTCACCACAAGGCGGAGTTTGCAACATAACCGACTTTGGTCTTCGTCCCATGTACAAGCCCTTGTTAGACTTCACAGCAACAACGAATGTTTTACCCTAGAAGAAATTATGAGCGATCGCTTTTATCCAAGTGAAGCAGCAACAGATGATTTAATAGAATAAATGAATAATCCTAAACTAATTTCAGAATTTAAAAGCTTTGGTGGCAAACTCGGCTTTTACTCTCATCCCTCCTCAACTTGCAATGGAGAAATGCGCTTTGCTGTCTATCAACCTCCACAAGCTACTCAAAAACCTGTACCAGTGCTTTATTTTCTCTCCGGTTTAACTTGCACCGAAGAGAATTTTATGGCGAAAGCAGGAGCGCAACGCTATGCGGCTGAGTACGGTTTGATGTTAGTTGCACCAGATACTAGCCCGCGTCATACTGGGATTTCAGGTGAAGATGATGATTGGGATTTTGGCACAGGTGCGGGCTTTTATGTTGATGCAATAGAAGAACCGTGGCGTCAACACTACCAAATGTATAGTTATGTCGTCGATGAATTACCCACTTTAATGACTGCACACTTCCCAGCGCTAGCTGATAAACAAGGTATTTTTGGTCATTCAATGGGGGGACATGGGGCGCTAGTATGTGCAATGAAAAATCCCAACTTATATAAATCAGTTTCAGCTTTTGCACCTATCACTGCACCTATACGTTGTCCTTGGGGTGAAAAGGCTTTCAGCCGTTATCTTGGTAGCAACAAAGAAACTTGGCGTGCTTATGATGCTAGCGAATTGGTTAGGCAAGTAGGATATCACAGTCCAATTCTGATTGATCAAGGCACTGCTGATAAATTTTTAGCCGAACAATTGTTACCAGAAGTATTTGAGCAGGCTTGTGCAGCAGTGAACCAGCCCCTAAACTTGCGTTACCAAGAAGGCTATGACCACAGTTATTATTTTATCGCCAGTTTTATAGAAGACCACATTCGGCATCATGCGATCGCTCTAAGATGAACCAAAAAAGCAGCCATAAGTTAGAGGCGATTAAAGTACATCTGGTAGATAAGTAAATGCTTAGTTTTATCAGTCAAACAGCTAATCCAATAATGATATCTAGAATGGCTACCACATTGGTTATATCTTCAACAGTCTCAGAAAATTTATTGAGAGATTCTTGCTTATCTTGTAGTCGTTGATTAATCGATTTTAGTTTAGTATTTGCTTCAATAACTTTAGAGTCAGCGGCTTGAGAAATCTCCTTGCTAATCAGGTTCTTTAAGCATTCTCGTAGTTTGACTCCTTGATAAAGCCACTTATCACGCTGCTCAAGAGTAAATGTGGCATTATCACGAGAATGAGCAAAACATATCTCAACATTGTCTGCTAAGGATTTAATTTCCAGTTTTGTCATTTCCATTTCCTCTTTGAATTTGTGCTAATTGAATAACTGCTTCTTTAAGTTCTTCGGCATCATCTTGAAATTTTTCTAACCAAGCCCTTAGTTCTGACAAGTCTTTCAGAGATCCATCTGATTTAGCTAATTTAACAAGTGAAGCGTGTGCATTTTTAAGACCGTTGGGAATCTCAGACGGTTTATTAATAACAGCCAAATCATAAGCTTGTTTGGAATCGAAGATTTTTTCGAGAATATCTTCACGTTCATTTTGGCTAAACTCTAGCCGATTCCGATTGTAGTAATTTATGAGAATGGAGTAGCGTTCATTCGCTCCTGTTGTCACTATTGGCAAAGCATAGGCATCGAGATCCTCAGCAACTGCGGTTAAGACTGTCTCAACAGGCTTTTCAGCTTCTATGATTGACTTGCGAATTTCACTCCATTGAGCTTCTTGTATAGCTATTTTCCCTAGAACACCGATGATAGAACCAATTGGGCCAAGATATCTCTTTGAGATAGTTGAGTCTGGTATATTATCAGCTTTTCCTTGAAGTGCTACAAATTTCTTTTCCAGAGCAACAAGACGAAATTGAAGTGTTTTTATACTTCCTTGAAATCTTTCGGCAGGATTATCTCCAGCAAGAGCTGAGAGAGACTCACTGTAATCTGCCAGTTCTTTCAACAGACTAACTCTTGCTTGTATGCTTTCTGTAGGGATTGGGAGTTGTTTAAGAGGTGAAACAAAGAAATCTTTTCGATCGCCTGGAGGTTTAAAGTCAGGATCTAAACACTTATAGTTGATAAAGTCACCAACTTCGCAATTGGGATTCAGTTCAATAATCAGCGAGTAGAGTTGAAGTTCCTGCTCATTGAGGCTAGTGTAGTAAGCAGCGATCGCTTCTGTTCCTACTTGAACAGAATCATCAAATTCAGTAATTTCTTTCAACAAGGCTTCGCGGTTGCCACAACCTGTTGATAAAATTAGCAGTGTAAAAACTGCTCCACCCATTCTAATGATACTAGGCAATCGGATTCCTCGTTGCTTACGATTTATGCTTCGAGCAAAATCCTTTTCTTTGCAAGTTCTCAATGATTTAAGTGCTTGCAGTCCCAGCATTGTTTCTGATTCAGGTGTCTTCATTTTGCCTCTATTCACCAAAAGTTAATGTTGAACCCCAACACTGTTAACTGCGGCTGTGCAGTCAACAGTGTTGTCAGTTTCAACGAGTGTTATTATGGCTAGCAAATATTTTAGTTCTATCACTAGCCAGAACAACTATTTATTAGACAGAATTTTTTTGGCTATTCACTTTAGGAGTGAGGCTAAATCAGAGTTGTAAGCTTTGAGTTTTATAATAGACATAATTTTTTTAGATAATATCCATCTCTGGTTAATATACAGAGAAATTCTATATATTTATGCAAGACTTACGCAACTGGCACACATATCTTCTGGCATGAGAGTCAACAGTCAAGGTTTTTTGGACTAGCTCTTTCAAGGTGATACCATTTCACTTTAATAATGATAGAAATACGTTGGTAGGGACACGGTAATGCCGTGTCCCTACGAGAAATCTATATGTATCAGGATTTTTGTGAATTGGTATGACTCGTAAAATAAGATTGTTTTTTCTCAGCGCTCTCTGTGCCTCTGCGGTTTAAAAGTCATTTATTTAACCACAGAAGCGCAGAAAACACAGAGGCAAGAAATTAAAAGGGGATTTTTTGAGCCGTATTTTTACCCACCTTTAATTTCACTCCACTTTTGACAAAGTTGCACTAACTAAAATCTGAAGACACTTCTGACTACACCAGTAACAATGTCATCGTTGTTTTCATCATGATTTGGAGCAGTTAGCCAGATTACGCCAGGAGTAATCTGAATATTGTCTGTTAGCTGATATCTGTAGAAAGCCTCCAGATGCAGTGAGGTGTATTGATCTGCTCTACCACCATTCACACTACTAGAAATGTTCGTTACCTTGGGTTCCATTCCCACCAAGATGCCTCCTAAATTTCCTTCTTTACCCAAATCAGGAAAAGCTAGTGTAACTGCCCAGTTCCAAACATCAGCATCTCCCCTACTGATATAACGCTGATTAGCATATCCCACCCAGCCACCTATGGCAAAATTGGGGCTGAGTTGGAAGGTTCCTGATAAACCGTAAGCATTTATAGCAACTGGTCTGCCAAAGTTGGTATTTGACAGATTACTGCCGGAGCTAGTCCCAAAGGGTATGAAGTCAGGATTTAAAGCAGGGTCTAAACCTTCTCCACTGGTGAAGTAAGAAGGACTATAGCTATTGATGTAAGTTAGACCAATTTTGCTGTTATCAGTAGGACTAATAATTACTTGAGCCATAGCTGCATAAACACCATCAAATAAACCATTCTTAGAGCTAGGTTTACCCGCATTGCTACCAGGAGTCAAATAGCCCAAATTTAGTTCGAGTTTGTCACTAAATAAATGTCTCAATCCCACTCCTGAACCACCACTGTAGTTATAGATTGGGTTGCGTAAAGCGAATAGCGATACTGCTCCGCCATCAAAGTAAGGGTTTAATTGAGCCGAAGCATCCAAGTCAACAAAACCATTACCTGTTCCAGCAAGGTAAAAATTTGTGTTGGGGCCAACAGGAAAGCGATACCGCAGTAGTCCAATTCCCAAGTTGTTACCGCTATCGCCGTCATATTCTAGCCGACCTTCATTAGTCAGCGTTGAGCCACTGTTTGTACTACCAAGGGGTGTGACGTTGCTAGCTTGTAAGCGGGTTGTTAAGAGGTCTTTGCCAGTGAAACTAGTATCTAAATTCAGCCGTGCGCGGTAAGCCAAGGTAGGAATTCTGTCAAATGCCTGACTGTTGGCGTTTTCTCCAGCTAGGACACTTGCTAAACCAACTACTATCTCAGCATTAAGTTTGGTAGTGGTAGAAAATTGGTTGGCTTCTAGTTTAGCTGTATTAACTTCTAGGGTATCCACACGACTACGTAACATAGCAAGTTCTTGGGCAAACTGCGATCGCAATTTTTGCACTGTAGCCAAATCTTCTTTTCTGACTAAATCAACAGTACCCGCTGCAATCAATTCATTGAGCCGATCTAAAGCAGCATTCAAACCAGCCGCAAATTCATAGCGAGTCAGCGCCCGATTACCTCGAAAGGTACTATCAGGATAACCAGCTATAACTCCATAACGCTCTACTAAAGACTGCAATGCTTGGAATGCCCAATCAGTAGGTTGCACATCTGATAAATTAGAAACGGAATTAACTTGGCTCATTCCCTGATTATTGACTGTGTTCTCTGACGCATCAGGGAAATTAGAAGAATTATCAGTTTGTGCTAAAAGCTGTTTAGTTAAAAGCCTTTGAGTGTTTGCATCAATTGCAGATTTAGAATCAACTAGTTGGGATGATTTAACTAATTCTGCATTTGTTTCATTAGTTCCATCAGCTTCTTGAGCTAATAACGTGTTAATCCCAATTAAATTGAATGTCAAGGTTAGCGTAATTAATTGGATTGTTCTATTTAAGTTTTTCATTTTATTAACCTTCTTGTATAAATATTTTTTTACCTCACGCAGAGACGTAGCGGAAAGTCTGAGCGGAGGTTTCCTCCGAACAGAACTTTCCAAGACAGAGGCGCAGAGAGAAAGTCTAAAATTAAGGCTTTTGTAAGAGTTATAAAAAGTAGCTAACAGTAACGAAAGTATGTAGTTTTTGTAATAGTTTTAGACTGCTAGCAATTTATTAAGTTAAGTGCAACTATTAGCTAAAATTTGAAGCACCATTAACAATAAAGTTTATTTAATTTGTCAAGGGGATGAAATCTGAAAGTAAACTTTATAACTATTTGAGACGGTATAATATCTCGCCAGCTTTTGGTACAAGCAAGATACCTTCATCTTCGCGGTTCGCCCATTCTGTTGGTTGAATGGTAGCTGGATCGCGATAATTCAAGTTATGAGCCGCACAGAGATCGCGGGAAATACCAGTAGCTAAAGTGACACGAATTCGCGCTTTTTCCCCATTTAAAAAATCAAAAGTACCCATACCTTTCAAGTGAGTACTATGGGCTAGCACTCCAGCTGGATAAGTTTGAAATCTGTCCCACTGTTTGAGGAAGTAATCCCGCACATGATAGCCAATTTGGGCTAAGATTTCGCCATGTGTATAGCTAAACTCAGTAATGTGAGGAGCATAGATAATTACCTCACCTCCATCAGCTACTACTGGCTCTAGCTTATACATCCCTTTAGCCGCCGTCCAAATGTCATCATACATTTGGGGCATTATGGAAAGCACTTGTTTAAAAGGCTGATTTACATATTTAATATGCAGTTTTGCCGATAATTTTGCAGCAGATTCCCAAGCTGAATCTGGTTGATCTATGTAAAGTCCAGCTAACTGATTTGTTCCCGGTGCAACTACCATTGCTAGGCAAAGCTTCGGGGTAGTAATTAGGCTAGCGGCTCGGTTTATTAAGCGCCGAACTGATGTTATTCCTAGTGTACCAATAATTTCGTAACAGGTGATCAAAGCGCCTAACCAATGTGATAAATTAATTACTTCTTGACCACTAATGCCGGGAAAAAAATATTTATTTCCACCAGAAAAACCTACAACTTCGTGGGGAAAAACTGGGCCGCAAACAATTATCAAGTCATATTCCGTTACAAGTTTATTAACACGCACTTCAACAGCTTGACGCAGCATTCCACTGCTGATATCTGCTATTTCATCTGCCGAAATCACTCCACAATAAATAAAGGTATCTGGTACATTCCAAAGGTGGTTAAAAATCCGAACATTTTTAAAAATTGTCTCTCGTTCCTCTGGTTTTACATCTACCAAATGATTGATTTGTTCCTCACTCATGGGATTGTGTGTACCCAAAGCGATTAAAAAATCCAATGCGGCAACTCTTTTGCCTAACTCGTGATGGAGCAATCGAAACATTTGAGGTATGGGAGCAGTGCGGGTTCCATCTGGAATTAACACTAGGATGCTCTGTCCATCTAATTTAGAGTCTGCCAAAGCTTCATGAACTAGTTCAGAAACTTGTTCATCTAAGAGTGTGCCGTTAGTTACAGCTAGTGAATACATGATTAAACTCCGCTGTAGATACTAAACCCACCGTCTACTGGCACAACTACGCCGTTGACGAAACTAGAACCAGAACTGCATAGCCAAATTAAAGTGCTGAGTAATTCTTCGGGTTCTCCGAAACGTCCGGCGGGGGTATGCTCAATAATTTTCTGGCCGCGATCGCTTAAATTTCCATCTCCATTTAGGAGTAAATCTCGATTTTGCTCGCCAATAAAAAAACCCGGTGCGATCGCATTTACTCGTAACCCAGTTCCATACTTTTGAGCAAGTTCTACAGCTAGCCAGCGAGTAAAGTTATCTATCCCGGCTTTCGCAGCCGAATAACCAACCACTCGACTAATGACACGGATAGCAGACATAGAAGAAATATTCACAATACAACCATGAGGCGGAGTATCCATTCCGGCCCTTTCTACCATCGCTTGACCAAAAACTTGGCAAGGTAATAGAGTACCCACCAGGTTTAGATTCACCACTTGCTCAAATGCCTCGTGTGGCAGATCAAAAATAGTTGCATCAGTAGTAATTGTGGCAGATGCAACATTTCCACCAGCGGCATTCACTAAAATATCTATCTGACCCCAACACTTTAAAATAGTACTTCTGGCTATTTCTAATTGGGTGCGATCGCTGACATCTGCCAATACAGCTATACTTTCTCCACCATTAGCAGTAATAGCAGTTACTACAGCGATCGCCCGGGCCTCATTGCGACCAAGAACAGCTACTCGCGCTCCAGCAAGGCCTAAACCTCGCGCCATTACCCCACCAAGCACACCAGACCCGCCTGTGACTATTGCTACCTGCCCTTCTAGGCTAAAAAGTTTATTTAAAATTGAGTCTGGCATCAAAGATTCCTTTGCTTATAGGATTTACTCTTATTCCTCTGTGTTCTCTGAGCCTCTGCGGTTTTATTCTTCATCTATTGTGATGATTTTTCAAATTGGTCTGACTTTCTAAATTACGAATTAAGTTTATAAGCCCTCTTAGCCAAGTCGTAAGCTAAAGCGCGAGCCATGCCGTAGCCCTCCTCTTCCTCAACTAACCCACGTAGAACCAATCCAGCTAACCAGTTACAAGCTACACGCCGCCAGACAGCGTGACGGGCGGGAATGGAAATGAAAGCACGGGTATCATCATTAAAGCCAGCAGTGTTATAAAGTCCGGCAGTTTCCATTACCTGATTGAAGTAACGTTCCATACCATTAACGCTATCGTTAAACCACCAGGGCGGCCCAAGCAGCACAGCAGGATAATGACCAGCTAGTGGAGCCAGTTCCCGGCTGTAAGTGCTTTCATCTAATCCAAAAAGAATTAAGTGGAAGTGTTTATTATTACCGTAGGCTGATAGCAACGGACGCAGATTTTGAGTCCACTCGATTTGCAGGGGAATATCAGCACCTTTATCAGATCCAAATTGCTCAAACAAAGTTGAATTGTGGTTACGCATAATACCACAATGCATTTGCATAACCAAACCATCTTCCACGCTCATCCGAGCCATTTCCATAAACAGATGACCAGTAAATTGCTCTGCATCACCTGGATTTAGCTTGGCAACTAATGCCCTTGCAAAAATAGCTTCTGCTTCCTGGTCAGAAAGAAGCATAGTATAAGGTGTAGCTGCACTCTGGTCGGTAGCTGTCGCACCCATTTTTTTAAAGAAAGCTCGACGTTCTGCCAAAACTTGCACAAAAGTAGCGTAACTGCTGATTTCTTGACCTACAGTACTTTCTAACTTGGCAAGATTTTCGCGCCAACCAGGAGTATCCAAATTAATTACGGCATCTGGTCGAAAAGTAGGTTTTATTTGAGTAAAACCTTCTTGATGAAGCGATTTATGGTTCTCAAGGTTATCACTAGCCGCATCGGTAGTACAAAGAACTTCAATATTAAAGCGTTTGAATAAAGCGCGAGGTGAGAATTCAGGTAAAGCCAATTGCTCTTCTAGGTAATCATATATATATCCAGCATTCGCAGAATTTAAAGACTCATCTACCCCAAAGACATTACTTAGTTCATCTTTCAGCCACAACCCGGAGGGAGTACCGCGAAATAGATAAAAATGCTCGGCGAAAAGCTGCCAGATTTTGCGGTGGTCAGTTTCGACAGGCGAACCATTGTTGGTAGGTATGCCCAAGGTTTGCAGAGATATGCCCCGACTATAGAGCATCCGCAAAATGTAGTGGTCAGGGATAATAAATAATTCTGTCGGAGAACCAAAACGGGCTGCTGGATTAGCTAATAATCCTGGGTCTACGTGACCGTGTGGACAAATTAGCGGTAGTGCAGATATGCTTTCAAAAAATTCATGGGCTAGTTGTCTTTGAACTGGTTCTGGGGAAAAGCAGCGATAAGATAAACTCCTTTTTTTAGTCAACATATTTTTGTCCAGTTAAAAATAGCGAAAATAAAAATGCTTTTTATCTTTGTGGTTAAAAAACTTTAAACTACCAATGCACAAAGGCACTAAGTTTATACTTGAGTCTTTGATAGCGCACTACTACCACGCTTGACTAGAAAAGGAGATAAAACCCGGTTTTCTACAGTTTTTTCTTCTAATAAATCGAGTAACATTTGCATGGCAGAGCCGCCAATTTCTAACATTGGCTGAGAAACTGTTGTCAGTGGCGGTGTAATGTAACGGCTTAAAGCTATACCATCAAATCCAACAATGCTTAAATCTCGCGGTACTGAAATACCTTGTTCTTGACAGGCTAACAAAGCGCCAACAGCTACCATATCGTTATAACAAAAGATGCCAGTTACCCCAGCAGTTGCTAGTTTAGCTAGCAGCTTTTGTCCGGTAGTAACATCGCTGATTCTTACATAGTCATCACTAATTGCAACCCAATCATCAATCAGTGGTAAACCAGCTTCAGTAAGAGCTGTTTGATATCCTTCTAAACGCTGCTGATTTGATCTACTTTTATCGCCTACACCAAGGTATCCGATAGAAGTATGCCCTAAACTTACTAGATGCTCTACAGCTATTCTCCCACCTAAGCGATCGTCTATTGCGACTGAGTAAAATATTTCAGATGCATCTTCGGTCTGGCTATTAATTAGAACTGTTGGTACAGCAATTTGCGATAGTTGCTTTGTATGCTGTTTACTAATTCGTGAATCAGCTATCAAAATTCCATCTACCCTGCGGCGATGAAAATTATCAATTGCAGCTATTTCCTGCTCTATGTCTCGATGTGAAGTACTTAAGACAACGCTCAAGCCTGCTGGTTTAGCTACCTGTTCGATTCCCTCTACTACCTCAGCAAAAAAGGGATCTGCTATTGAAGTTACTACTACCCCAATAGTATTAGTACGTTGATTTTGCAAGCTTTGAGCAATAGCATTGGGTACATAGTTCATTTCTTGTGCTATTCGCTTAATTTCCTCTCGTACCTGGAGGCTGATGAGAGGATTATCTCGCAAAGCACGTGAAACTGTAGAATGAGAAACGCCTGCCCTTCGAGCAATATCTTCGATTGAAGTTCTTCGTCTACTCATTTGCGATCTAGACTTTTAATTGCACACGTGTGCATTATATCTATATTATTAGGAGTTATTAGCTATTTGTTAATAGATTTTAATAAAAGTGTTTGAAATCTACGGCTCGAATTTATGTGGAAATTGGTGCTGTCCAGATTCCTGGCTTTTTTAAGAAGTTGAGGTATGCGAAGTGTCTAAATAGAAAAGAAACTTAACACACGTTTTTGCACACGTGTGCAAAAATTAAAAATGAGCCTGAAATAGTTTCCGCACACCTGTGCATAAAATAAAAACTACCATTCAACAAATTCATATCGAGAACTAGAAAGATATGTCTCAAACTCTCAATAGTTCTACTGTTCAAGACCCGGAGAATCCTTTGAATTCGCTAGAAGAATGGGAAGAAGATTTGCTTCATCGCTATCCTAATCCAGACAGCATAGTTAAAGAAGGCAAAACAACCGAAGAGTATAGGAATTATGAAACACCTACTAGAGACACGGTGAAAGAGTTCTATCGTTTAAATCATAGTAATCAAACATATCAATTTGTAGTAGATAAAAAAGAAGACTTTCTGAAGTTAGATAAAAGAGAAATGTCTGTTTGGGACGCGTTTGAGTTTTTGAATCAGTTGGTCGATGATTCAGATCCAGATACAAGCTTAGATCAGTTTCAGCATCTATTGCAGACCTCAGAAGCCATTCGCGCCGATGGTCATCCTGATTGGATGGTACTTACTGGCTTGTTTCACGATATGGGGAAGGTGCTTTGTTTATTTGGTGAACCTCAATGGTCTACCGTAGGCGATACATATCCTGTGGGTTGTGCATTTTCAGATAAAATTGTTTTCTCTGAATTTTTTAGGAAAAATCCTGATTACAATAACCCGAAATATAACGGCAAATATGGTGTTTACGAGCCAAATTGCGGGTTGAGTAATGTGCAGATGTCGTGGGGACATGATGAATACATATATTACATCATGAAAAACTATTTGCCGGAACCAGCATTATATATTCTCCGCTATCACTCATTTTATCCTCAACACCGCGAAAATGCATACGAGCATTTAATGGATAAATGCGATCGCGAAATGTTTAAATGGGTGAATTTATTTAATCCCTACGATTTGTATTCCAAAAATCCTATTCCTCCTGATTGGCAAAAACTCAGACCATACTATGAGGATTTAGTGGCTAAATATTTGCCAGCAACGTTAAAATTTTAAATTTAAAATAGTTGGAAATACATGAATGTAAAGAACTCTATCTGCTTATGGACTGCTCAGAGACTTTTCAAACTTTCTCTAAGATGATTAAGAGGCATAATAAGTAAGTATATATGAAAGGCATATTTGAGCGAGTTTGAAAACTTACTTTAAGGATATTTTTATCTATCAATGTATAAAATTTAATTTTTTGAAATAAAGACTTTAAATATCCTTAAAATTTAATAGCTTTGGATGTTTTGTAAAGATAGTTAAACGGGGATCATTTTTGTAACAGTGCAAGATAAACTAAGAGAACGTCAAACTGAATACAAATTCGGATGTTTGATGAAAAATGCTCTAAAATCTTTAAAAAAATCTGTTTTCTACACTAATACTTCCACAAGTATTTTTACATAACTATTGTAGCTTTTGGAAGTAGAGTAGTACTCATGTTTTTGCTTTAATACCCAAAACATCTAATTCAGGAAACTAACAGCATAAACTCGCATCTCGTTACATTATAAAACGTTGAGAAGAGTTTTTGTTGCAATAACTAGGAGTATTACTAGGTTAGGTTTGAAAACTTCAGACCTAGTTGAGGTTGTGCTAATCTTTTTCAAATTCAAATACGTTTTAAGATATAGATGAATATGAAAAAAATTCCGATTACCTCTGGTGCGCTTCAGGCGATCGCAGCCAGCATATTAACCCTCCTCAGTACCACTTTTATTGGTTGCACAAATAATTCTCAAAATAGCAATACTGCGACTAATCCTGATACTAATACTGCTATTAACACTAGTTTAGAAAGTCAGAGTAGTACTGCAAAGGGAAAATTACAAACAATCGGCGTTGTGCTTAACGACTTGGGTAATCCCTTTTATGTTGCAGTGCAGAAGGGAGCTGAGACACAAGCAAAGCAAATCGGGGGTAATATCAGAGTTAATGCAGTTTCTAGTGCTTTTGATTTAAACCAACAAACCAACCAAATCGAAAATTTTACTGCTGCAAATACTGATTTAATCATTCTTAGTGCTGTTGACAAAAAAGGAATTAAACCAGCAATTGATCAAGCCAAGCTTGCAGGTAAAGTTGTCATTGCTATAGATTCAGCTGTTGATGCCGATGTGGATGCGATGATTAGCTCTAACAATACGCAAGCTGGAGAGATTGCTTGCCAATATATTGCCGATCGCCTCAAAGGAAAAGGTAGTGTAGTCATCCTTAACGGTACTCCGATGGACTCAATAATTCAGCGAGTTAGTGGCTGTAAGAATTCATTTTCTAAATACCCTGATATAAAAATAGTTTCCGACCAAAACGCCGAAGGGACTAGGGATGGAGGACTTAGAGTCATGAGCGATTTACTCACCACCTTTCCTAAAATTGATGCTGTTTTTGCCACTAATGACCAAAGCGGTGTTGGCGCAGATTTAGCAGCTACGCAAGCCAGACGCAAGGAATTTTTTATTGTTGGGGTTGACGGTTCGCCAGATGCAACCAAAGCAATGGAAGACAAAGATGGTTTATTTGCAGCAACTGCGGCTCAAAATCCAGCAGGGATGGCTCAAAAAGCAGTTCAGGTTGGTAATGATGTCATCCAGGGAAAAAAACCTGAGTCAACTGAAATTATGATTCCAGTCAAGTTGGTCACTCGTGAAAATCTTAGTAGTTACAAAGGCTGGTAGTACTAATTCGTAATTCGTAATTCGTAATTCGTAATTGAATAACTTTTTGGAGAGAGATGAATGTGAAAAGGATTGCGGTTGTAGCTAGCATTTTATGTATTGTTGGTGGTACTGTTGGAGGCTGTACAAATGCTGCTTCTGATAATAAGAGTGCTACTAAAACTGATACATATACTGCCACTAACACAGGTTCACAAAGTCAAGATAGTAATCAGAATGTAAAATTGCGATCGGTTGGCGTTACTGTTGGCGATTTAAGTAATCCATTCTTCGTAGTGATGGGAAAGGGAGCTGAGGCAGAAGCCAAGAAAATTGGCGGTAATAATGTCAAAGTTGCTATAGTTTCCAGTGGTTATGACCTAAACCAACAAACTAATCAAATTGAAAATTTCGTGGCTGCGGATACTGACCTAATTATACTGAATGCTTCTGATAGTAAAGGAATTAGACCAGCAATAGATAAAGCAAGGCAAGCAGGAAAGATTGTAATTGCAGTAGATACGGGCGTTGATGCAGAGGTAGATGCCACAGTTACTACCAATAATTTGCAAGCTGGAGAAGTGGCTTGCAAATATATTGCCGATCGCCTCAAAGCTAAAGGTAATGTCGTAATAGTTAACGGGCCTCCGGTGACCTCGGTAATTCAACGAGTCGAGGGCTGTCAGAAAGTCTTGGCTAAATATCCCAATATCAAAATACTCTCTAAAGACCAGAACGCTGAAGGCAGCCGTGATGGAGGATTGAGAGTAATGAGTGATTTGCTCACAACCTTTCCGAAAATAGATGCTGTCTTTGCCATCAATGATCCGAGTGGTGTGGGAGTAGACCTCGCAGCTAACCAAGCAAAACGCAAGGAATTTTTCATTGTTGGGGTTGATGGTGCGCCAGAAGCAATCCAAGCGATCGCATCTAACGATAGTCTATATGCTGCAACTGCTACTCAAAATCCCAGAGGGATGACTCAAAAAGCAGTTCAAGTTGGTAACGACATCCTGCATGGCAAAAAACCCGCTAACCCCACCATTCTGATTCCAGTCAAGCTGATCACCAAAGAAAACGTCAGCACCTCTGAAGGTTGGTAAGGGAAATGGTGACTAGTACCGCTACGCAGAATTCGTAATTCGTAATTCCTAATTCGTAATTCGTAATTCCTAATTCGTAATTACGTTGCTGCAAGGGTGACAGGCATTTTCAATAGGTGGTTTATTTCCGTCGTGCTGTACTAGGAAAGAGGTTTATAATACCAATTCTCTAAAATTCCCAAGAAATTTAAAACTGTAAATGCAGAAGAAATCTAACACCTCTTAATTACGAATTACGAACTACGAATTACGAATTACTTTTGTAGGAGTTGCTTATGACAACAAATATTGAAACTTCATTTCCTGATGCATCAACCATCATCCCTGTATTAGAAATGCAAGGGATTGTCAAACAATTTCATGGTGTACCTGCTCTCCAAAATGTCAATCTGACAATTTATCCAGGAGAGGTTCATGCTCTCATGGGTGAGAATGGAGCAGGTAAAAGTACATTGATGAAAATTCTTGCTGGGGCTTACATTGCCGATGAAGGCGAGATTCGCATCAATGGTAACCCTGTGAAAATTACCGATCCGGCTACAGCACGTAAGGCGGGTATTAATCTTATTTATCAAGAACTGAATGTTGCACCCAATTTAACCGTTACCGAAAATATTTTTATGGGTAGCGAGTTGCGGCGG
This sequence comes from Nostoc sp. UHCC 0302, assembly GCF_038096175.1. NCBI lineage: Bacteria > Bacillati > Cyanobacteriota > Cyanophyceae > Nostocales > Nostocaceae > Nostoc > Nostoc sp. UHCC 0302. Next base: position 462,391 of record NZ_CP151099.1, on the reverse strand, counting down.
GGTCAGTTTTTAGACCGTAAAGCAATGCAACATGAAGCAGAGCAAGTACTGTCAAGTCTGGGAGCTAACTTTACACCAAATACTGTAGTTGGTACGTTGTCTATCGCTGAACAGCAGCAGGTAGAAATTGCCAGGGCGCTGAAAGACAATAGCCGCGTTTTGGTAATGGATGAGCCAACAGCAGCATTGTCTGACCGCGAGACTGAGCGTTTGTTTGAGGTAATTCGCAAACTACGGAATGACGGCATTGCAATTATCTACATTAGTCACCGCATGGAAGAAATATATGCATTGGCTGATCGAATTAGTGTACTGCGCGATGGTCAATATATTGGCAGTCTCACACGAGAAGAAATTTCTCCACAGCGATTGGTGCAGATGATGGTTGGTCGCTCTATGCAAGACTTTTATGAACATCAACGGCAAACCAATCCTGGGCCAGTAGTGCTGGAAGTGAGAAACATCAGCGACGGACGCAAGATTTCGCCAGCTAGTTTTAAAATTCATGCTGGAGAAATTGTTGGTTTGGCGGGGTTGGTTGGTGCGGGACGCACAGAAGTATCCCGGCTGATTTTTGGTGCAGACCGCAAAGCGAGTGGCGAAGTATTCCTCAATGGCTCGAAGCTGAATATTAATTCGCCCAGTGATGCGATCGCTGCGGGTATTGGCTATGTCCCAGAAGACCGCAAAGACCAGGGTTTATTTCTGGAAATGAGTTCCCGCAAGAATATAGCGATTAACACACTTAAACAGGATGCAAAAGCTGGCATCGTTAATTGGGGTTCTGTCAATCTGTTGGCTACACAAGCAGTTGAAGACTTCAATATCCGGCTGGCGAATTTAGAAATCAGAGCCGTGGATCTTTCTGGTGGTAATCAGCAGAAACTACTACTAGCGCGTTGGTTAGCCATTAAGCCGAGAGTAATCATGCTAGATGAACCGACACGCGGCGTAGATATTGGCGCTAAAAGCGAAATTTACCGAATTATCAGCGAGTTAGCAGCCCAAGGCGTTGCTGTTCTCATGGTTTCCAGCGAACTACCGGAGATTGTGGGAATGAGCGATCGCGTCCTCGTGATGCGAGAAGGAAAGCTTGTAGGCGAACTAGACAGCAGTCCTGGTAAAGAAATTACCCAAGAAAAAATTATGCATTACGCCACTGGAGCATCGGAGGTATTAGCATCATGAGTCAGACAGTCAGACCAGTCAACAATAGAGCAGACAAAAATTTAACATCGGGCGGTCGTAAATCAATCAGCACTTTACTTGAAGTTGCCGGTATACTGCCAATCTTAGTACTTATTTGCATCTTATTTACATTCCTTTCTCCCAATTTCCTCACAGGTGGTAACGTCGTTAATATCTTGCGGCAAGCATCAATCAACATTGTGCTGGCAACAGGAATGACGTTTGTGATTCTGACTGGAGGTATAGACCTTTCAGTTGGATCGATATTGGCTGTTTCTGCCGTAGTTGCGCTTTTGGTATCGCTAATTCCGGTTTTAGGCTGGGCAGCTGTGCCTGCTGGGTTGCTGACAGGTTTGCTTTTAGGCTTAGTCAACGGCGCTCTGATTACATTTTTAGATGTGCCGCCGTTTATTGTCACCCTGGGTTCATTGACAGCCTTGCGGGGCGCTGCCTTTTTGGTTGCCAATGGTACAACAGTCATCAACCGCAATATCAATTTTGCCTGGATAGGTAATAGTTATATAGGCCCCATTCCTTGGCTAGTGATAATTGCCCTACTCGCTGTCGCAATTAGTTGGTTTGTTCTGCGACAGACGGTTTTAGGAGTGCAAATCTATGCAGTTGGTGGCAACGAGCGAGCAGCACGATTAACAGGTATCAAAGTAAACCGCGTCTTACTATTTGTCTATGGCGTCAGTGGATTACTTGCAGGTTTAGCAGGAATCATGAGTGCCAGCCGTCTTTATAGTGCTACTGGCATATTAGGACAGGGTTACGAATTAGATGCGATCGCAGCCGTCATCCTTGGTGGAACCAGCTTTACAGGTGGTATTGGTACTATCGGCGGAACTCTGCTTGGTGCATTAATCATTGCGATTCTCAACAATGGTTTGACCTTGTTGAATATGTCTTACTTCTGGCAACTAGTCGTCAAAGGATTAGTAATCATTGTCGCAGTAATGATTGATAGACTTCGCAGACGTTCTAGACGGTGAAAAATTAGCGTTGCTGAATCACAAAACTTTCTTCCTTTGCGACTTTGCGTGAGCAAAACTCATACTTCTACTCAGCAACGTCAGAAAACATGCTTACTAGATATACAACATATAACCATGACTACTACTATTCGGAAAGCCAACACATATTATGTCATCTTGATTGCTGGTGCTGCTGCCCTCGGCGGCTTTCTGTTCGGTTTTGACACAGCAGTGATTAATGGTGCGGTTGTAGCTTTATCAAAAGCCTTTAACACCAGTAGTTGGGTGACTGGTTTTGCAGTGTCCTTAGCATTACTAGGCTCGGCAATCGGAGCCTTCTTTGCCGGACAGATTGCAGACCGTTATGGTCGCGTCAAGGCAATGGTCGTCGCTTCGGCGTTGTTTACTCTGAGCGCCATTGGCTCCGGGATTGCCTTCACTATCTGGGATTTTATCTTTTGGCGATTATTGGGTGGGATTGCAGTCGGGGCTGCCAGTGTAATTGCCCCAGCTTACATTGCCGAGTGTTCTCCCTCCCAGTTGCGCGGAAGACTAGGTTCTCTACAACAACTAGCGATTGTAGTGGGAATTTTCATTGCCTTACTGAGCGATTACTTTATCGCTGTGTCAGCAGGCTCAGCAGAATCGCCGTTTTTGTTTGGAATAGCTGCTTGGCGCTGGATGTTTTGGACAGCAGTCCCTCCAGCTGTTTTTTACGGGATGGCTGCTTTAACGATTCCTGAATCCCCTCGTTATTTGGTAGCCCAAGGACGGGAACCAGAAGCTGCTAGCGTTCTGACCAAGATTTTGGGGGGGAATGTGCTGGCCAAAATCGAAGAAATTCGGCAAACAGTGATGCGAGAACGTGAGCCTAGATTCTCCGACCTCTTAAGCAGAAGTGGTGGACTATTGCCCATTGTTTGGATAGGAATCGGCTTATCTGTACTTCAGCAATTTGTTGGTATTAATGTAATTTTCTACTACAGCAGTGTTTTGTGGCGAGCAGTCGGATTTTCCGAAAAAGATTCCCTAACAATTACAGTGATCACAGGAGCTGTAAACATTATTACTACCCTGATTGCGATCGCCTTTGTAGACAGATTTGGTCGCAAGCCTTTGTTAATTCTAGGGTCAATCGGCATGATTGTGACCTTGGGAACGTTGGCTTCTCTTTTTGGAACTGCTCCAGTGGATGCTGCTGGCAACCCTACTCTCAACGGTTCCGCGGGTATTATGGCTCTTTTAGCAGCCAACCTCTATGTATTTTGCTTTGGTTTCTCCTGGGGGCCAGTCACCTGGGTGCTGTTAGGAGAAATGTTTAATAACAGAATTCGAGCAGCGGCACTTTCAGTTGCTGCTGCAATGCAATGGATTGCGAATTTCGCCGTTTCTACAACATTTCCTCCCATACTGCAATATTTCGGGTTAGGTGCTGCCTATGGACTTTATACAACGGCAGCGGCTATCTCATTGTTTTTCGTTCTCTTCTTTATTAAAGAAACCAAAGGAATCGAGTTAGAAGATATGTAAGTTGACTTTGTGTCTTAGTGTCTTCGTGATTAAAATAAATTTATTTAACCACGAAGACACAAAGAGAAGAATTTCACCCTTGAGAAGCAGCTTGGTTTAAGCAATTTCTTAATTTCTCAGCTAACACTTGTACATGAGGTTCATAGAGTAGGGAAATATGAGATCCGGGAATGTAATGGACATCTAATCCTCCAGTGACTACATCACCCCAGCCAAATTGCAAATCGTATTCCACGCCTACATCTGCGCCTCGATTCTGATCCTCAGTTCGTAAGAGCGTAACTCGACCAGGGTAAACTGGAAAAAGATATTTAGAAATAGCCTGGCCGTTAGCGTCAATAATCTCTAGATGCTTGTCAGTTTCAGGCAAACCAATTGCCATATCCAAATATTGTTTATATCTATCTTGGAGATGGGATTTATTTCGCTGACTCCAACCGACAGCTTTTTGCCAAAGGTAGGTAGGCCCTTTTTGAATAAAATTATTTAAATGCTGGGAAATTCGCTTGAGAAGTGGTGCTGGCCAGCTATACCCTGAACGACAACTGTCAAGGATAACTAGAATACCAACTTGCTCACCTTGCTCATGAAGTTGTCGAGCCATCTCAAAAGCTACTACACCACCAAAAGAGTACCCTCCAAGAAAATAAGGCCCATTGGGCTGAAGGGTCTTGATTTCTTGAATGTAATGTGATGCCATGTCTTCAAGTCGGGTATGAGGAGGCTGTTTTTTATCTAGTCCTTGTGGTTGCAGTCCATAAAATGGTTGCTCTGAACCCAGATACTTTGCTAATTCACGGAAGCAGAGAACTTCTCCACCTAGTCCGTGGACACAGAAGAAAGGAGGTTTAGAACCATTGGGTTGAATTTCTACGAGGCTTGACCAACTTGCTTTTAATTTGTCCTGTTGCTCAAAAGTATTTGCTAACGCGTTGTTTGTTGCTAATTCTTTCGCTAAGGCTTCTACAGTACCCGATTGAAAAAGAATGGCTAGCGGCAGATTTTTGTTGAATGTCTTCTCAATTTGCCAAAACAGTTTTATTGCCAGCAAGGAATGTCCTCCTAGCTCAAAAAAGTTATCTTTGACGCCAATGGATGGGACACCTAAAATTTGTTCCCAAATCTGTGTTAGCTGGCGTTCGACTTCATTCCGTGGAGCCACAAAGGTGGTTTCTGGTTGTTGCCTGGAGAAGTCGGGTGCAGGTAAAGCGCGACGATCTACTTTACCATTAGCTGTCAGGGGTAGGTTGTCCAGTAAGACAAAAGCTGAAGGCATCATATACTGCGGCAGCCTTGTGGAAAGGAATTGCCGAATGTCACTAATGGTAGATGCTGCCTCTTGTTTTGGGATAATGTAAGCTAGTAAGCGGCGATCGCTATCAGCATCTTCACGAGCAATCACTACATTCTGGTCTACATTTGGGTGTTGGGCTAACACCGTCTCAATTTCCCCTGGCTCAATACGTATGCCACGAATCTTGACTTGATGGTCAAGGCGACCGAGAATTTCTAAACAGCCATCTGGACGATAGCGTCCGCGATCGCCTGTGTAATAAAGTAAATCTTGTTCGTTATTTGTAAAGGGATTTTTGACAAATCGAGCCAGTTTTTCTACTGGGGCGTTGATGTAGCCTAAACTGCAAAATGGTGTCCGCAAAACAATCTCACCTGGTTCACCGATGCCACATAGTTGATGATTTGGTGTCAAAACTAATGCTTGAGTTTCAGGAAGCGGCAATCCTATTGGCTGTATTCCTGGTGTAGGTTCCGCAGGTATTTGGTAATAACATTTGGCTAAAGTCGTCTCTGTAGGGCCATAGAGATTGACAATTTCACCAGTTTCTGGAAAAGCATCCCGCCATCGACGTACAAGTCTATCTCTGAGAGGTTCTCCAGCCAAAAATAACCAGCGTAGGCAACGCAGAGTTACTCCTGGTGGCACATTAGCTAACCAAGATTGCGCCAGTGAAGGAACTGTATGTAGCACAGAAATCTGCTCACGTTCCAAGTAACGCAGAATTGTTGTCGGCTTTAAGTTATCTCCCTCTGGCGGCAGGCATAAGGTTGCACCACTAGTTAAAGGTAAGAAGATATCTCTGAGAACGACATCAAAAGAAAGTCCTGTTAATTGAGCAACACGGTCTTGTGGCGTAATACCAAAGGTCTGTCGCTGCCAATTTAAAAAATGCGAAATCCCTTTATGACACCCCAAAACTCCTTTAGGAACGCCAGTAGTCCCAGAAGTAAAGAAAATATAAGCGGCATCGTCACCAACGATTTCTGGTAAGTCTATTTTTTCACTACTCTTTTGGAGAGAATTTATTACTTCTCCTGTGTCTGAATCTACGCAGATGATTGGTAAAGAATCCCATGTTTCCTTATCTTCTGGGCGCGGAGTATCTACGTATAATATGTATTTAGCTTGAGCCTCTTTTAACATCAACTGCTGGCGCTGGCTGGGAAGTTTCGGATCAATAGTCAGTAGCACACCTCCACTGAAAAACACGCTAAGTATACTAGCAATAAGTCCAAAACTCCGGGTTCCAAATACAGCTATGACATCTCCCCGCTCGACTCCGTGGGCTAACAACACCCGTGCTAAACCTTGAGATATCTTACGTAATTCTTTGTAGTTCCAAATGCGATCGCCTTGATGAAGTGCTGACTTATCTGGTGTATTGTTTACCCAAGCGGTAAACATTTTTGTTACCAATTCATAATCTGGCTGTGGTAAAACTGTGCTTGCTTCTGGCAGTAAATACCGAGATTCTGGCGTTACCAGGGAATATAAACTAATTTGGCTCTCAGGAGCAATCACAATTTGATTCAGCAAATAATGGAACTGTTGCAACATTTCCACCATACGTTCTGAGGCAAACAAATCAGCGTTGTAAACCAATTCTAGTTGGATTCCCTGTGTTTGTTCTACTACATACAGGGTTAAGTCGAACTTAGAAGCAACTTCTGGGATGACAACAGGTTCTACAGTAAGTCCAGACAGTTCTAGTTGAAAATCTCCCAAGTTGAGCATATTAAACCACACTTGAAACAGTGGGTTACGGCTGGTATCTCGCTCTGGTTGCAGTTCTTCTATCAGTTTTTCAAAGGGCATATCTTGATGAGCATAAGCACCCAATGCCATTTGCCGAACTCGATTTAGTAGTGAACGAAAACTGGGGTTGTAAGACAAATCAGTGCGTAAAACGACAGTGTTGATAAAAAATCCAATCAACCCTTCAATCTCTGAGCGGTTGCGGCCTGCAATCGGAGAACCAATGAGAATGTCTTCTTGCCCAGTGTAGCGGTGCAGTATTGTTGCAAATGCTGCCAGCAACGTCATAAATAGGGTGACACCTTCTTGACGCGAAAGTGCTGTGAGTGATGCACTCAAAGTCTGGGGTAGCATCAATGATTGAGCCGCCCCCCGGTAGGTTTGCACTGGTGGACGCGGGTAATCAGTGGGCAATTCCAGTACAGTATTAGCACCTGCTAACTGAGTTTTCCAGTAGTCTCTTTGACTGGTAAGTACCTCACCAGATAGCCATTGGTGTTGCCAAATGGCAAAATCAGCATATTGAATAGGCAGTTTTGCTAAAGGGAAGGGATTCTCATTTAAAAAGCTTTCATAGACGGCGGCTAATTGCTGCCAGAGAATGCCCATCGACCAGCCATCAGAGGCGATATGATGCATCACCAACAACAATATATGCTCCTGTTCATCTATCTGGAGCAAAGTAGCACGCAACATCAAATCTGATTCTAGGTTGAAGGGGCGTTGTGTTTCGTGGTTTAAGAGGCTGGGCATCCCTTCGGCTTCGCTCAGGGCAAGTGGGCATTGGACATGAGGCATTGTTGTATCCTTTTCATCTCCCTTGTCCCCAGTCTCCAGCGATGCACTGAGCTTGTCGTTCGCAAAGCGTCCCGCAGGGAAGTGTCCCCAGTCTCCAGTCCCCAGTACCTTGAGTTCAACTGAGCGAGGTTCGCCAATTACCTGTATCGGGCTACCATCTGGTGATGAGATAAAATTTGTTCGTAGTGCTTCATGATGAGATGCGATCGCATCTAATGACTTTTGTAATACACTCACGTTTAGCTTACCTGTTAAGCGATGCGCTTTCGCAATGATGTAAGCTGGGTTGTTTGGTTCCAACTGCTGCAAAAACCAGACTCTTTGCTGAGCAAAAGATAAAGGGGCCCAATTGCGGTTTGCTTGTTGTAAAATAATCTGGTTCTGGGGATGATCTGCTTGATTCTGTTGGGAAATAGTTTGAGCTAAACTAGCGATCGTTGGATTCTCAAACAGAACTTGTAACGAAATTTCCACAGAGAAAGCTTGCCGTACCCGTGAGATAATTTGAGTAGCCAGTAACGAATGACCTCCCAATTCAAAAAAATTGTCGTGGATGCCTAGCTGTTCTAAGCGCAAAACTGTTGCCCAGATAGCAGCCAAAATTTCTTCATTAGAGTTCCGGGGCGAGACAAAGTTAGTTGACTGACTGAAACTGGAAATATCCGGTGCAGGCAAAGCACGGCGGTCTATTTTGCCGTTAGAATTTAATGGCAAAGTGTCCAAAAACACAAAAGCAGCAGGAACCATATACTCAGGCAACTTCTCCTGCAAAAAGCGGCGTAATTCGCTCTGTGTTGGAATTTGCTTGGCGTTAGCAACTACATAAGCCACGAGCCGCTTTTCTCCAGTAATATCTTCTCTGGCTATAACTATGTTCTGTTTCAGTGTGGGATATTGACTTAAGGTAGTTTCAATTTCTCCCAATTCAATACGGAAGCCACGAATTTTAACTTGGTGGTCGATGCGACCAAGGAATTCGATATTACCGTCTGGTAAATAACGTGCCAAGTCCCCAGTTTTGTAGACACGCGCCTCAACTTCAGAACTAAAAGGATGAGGAATAAACTTCTCTGCGGTCAATTCGGGACGGTTGAGATAGCCTCGTGCTAAACCAATACCGCCAATATGCAGTTCACCCGATTCACCAACAGGTACAGGCTGCAAATCTTCATCTAAGATATAAATTTGTGTATTGGTAATAGGGCAACCAATCGGAGCAACAGCATAATTAGTATCGCGCTGGCAAGTCCAAAAGGACGCATCAATAGATGCTTCTGTCGGGCCATAGCAATTATGCAGAACATTGTCTAAATTCAACTGGGTAAAAAAGCGCTCTATAAGTTCGACTGATAAAGCTTCACCACCACAGGTAAAGTGTCTCAGATACTTGCATTTCTCAATGCCATCCTCCTCTAAGAAAGCACGCAGCAACGAAGGTACTAAGCCGATAATAGTAATCTGCTGCTCAGCAATCACCTTGACAAGGTAAGCAGTATCCTGATGTCCGCCTGGACGAGCCATAATCAACTGTCCCCCAAAGCACAATGGCCAGAATATCTGCCATACTGAGGGGTCGAAGCTAAAAGGAATGGTTTGTAAAACTTTGTCTGTTTGAGTTAATCCAAAGGTTGTCTGCTTCCAGTAGAGTTGATTGCAGATACCGCGGTGGGGAATCATTACACCCTTGGGCTTTCCTGTGGAACCAGATGTGTAGATTACATAGATTAGGTTATTATTTGTTACTTTACAAACCGGATTTTCTTGATGATGTTGAGCAATTATTTCCCAATCTGAGTCCAGACAAACTACTTGTGCCTCATGATTAGGTAAGCTTTTTTGTAATCGCTCTGTGGTCAAAATCACAGGTGTCTGTGTATCTTCCAAAATAAAAGTTAGGCGTTCTGAGGGGTATGCCGGGTCTAAAGGCACGTAAGCGCCTCCAGCTTTGAGAATTCCCAGCATTCCCACTACCATCTCTAAAGAACGCTCTAGATAAATCCCAACAAGTACCTCAGTACCGACACCCAAGCTACGCAGGTGGTGTGCTAGCTGATTTGCCCGGTGGTTTAGCTGCCGATAGCTGAGTTGTGTATTTTCAAACACCAAAGCAATGGCTTCAGGCGATTTTTCTACCTGCTGCTCAAATATTTGATGTACGCACAGATGCCTAACATATTGTGTATCACTCTCAATCAATTCCGTTGGCATCTGACTTTTTTTGGTTTCATCTAAAAGATTTATCGAAAAATGTTGCGCCCCATATAAGCTATTATTTTCTGTCTGCATATTCTATTATTAATACAATTATTTTCTAACCCAATCAGATTACACAAACTTTTCTAAATCTGTGTAATCTGATTTACAACAGTTTGCAAGTCAATGAAGTACAGAAAATCGTAGCGTTTTAAAACACAGAACTTTTAAAGATAATTCGCTACGAATTAATGAAATGCTGTACTAAGTTCAATAGCTATACAAAGCCTCTTTTACTTTTGGGTACTAACTCCTAGTTCTTGAATACTGCTGTATATAGCAATTTCTGCTCTTGTTGATGCCAGCAATTCACTAGCTTGAATCAATTTGCTTTCATCTCTAATTTTCTGTTCAAACTCTTGGACATATGCAAATTTCATATGTTTTAAATAAGCTTCGAGATACTTAATGCGTAAATATGGGTTTTCATCTATCAGAAAAGTTAGATCAGCTTCAGTCATTGGACGGATAACTAGCATGGGTATAGGACTACGAAGCGGTCGAAAATTGGGATTATGTAGTCCAGGACTTTCAGTGCGGTTATGAAATTCTCCTAGCATTAGTCCTGACTCAACAAAGAAAGGCTTAAGTTGTTTCTGGACACTATCAATTAATCTAGGAGCATCATCAGGACTGATATTAGGAAAGATAAACAATATAGCTTTACTTAGAGCCGCATCTCCCTCTGTTGGTTCTAACTCTTGGAAAGTATTTAGGTAAGGTAGTACTATCTCTGCAATTTGTTGCTGAACCAAATTTTGATCACGAATAACTTTCAGCCGAATGTAGTTTAACTTTAATCCTCTTGGCACAAAAGGACAAACAGTGCCAGGCCGACCTACATCAGGATGAGGTCTAGCTACAAAACTTTTTAACCATTGCCGAATTTCAACCAAGTAAGGAAGCTCTTGCTGGAGTTGGTCAATTTCACTAGGCGTATAGAGTTTCATGATGTAGAGTTCAATGTGTAATTTTGGATTTTTTCTTCAGGATTAATCTCATAGAGATGTTGTTATGAAACTAATCATTCCCAATTACCCAAAATGCCTGAAATTCTAATGCTTTATTCTTGTAACACAGCAGAAATCACAAGGAAGCAACGCGGTGAGACTAGCTCTGCTAGAAGGTTTACCAGTCAGAATTCAGATGTATATATAGTAGTATTTACACCTGGCTTTGCGATTTGAGTTGTGTGCTTTACCAACTTGAAATACGTGATGTATATATCTACAAAACAAAAAGGCCTCTGCTATTTCCTTATGTTGAGCAGAGTACTAACAATAGATATATAAGTTTAAGATTTTACTTTTACCTAATCAATCTAGTTTAGTTTGTTTCCAAAAGTGTGAATATAGATATCACCATGTTTTCTTTAGCTGATTAAAACAGGGAAAGTTTTTAGCCATAATTTACTACTGCTTCATCTGACTGAAATCATAGTAAGTTAATTTTACGAATAAATTATGAAGATAATATTGAACTAATCATTTATATTATGAGCTTTTGATATAGAACTAATTTAAGTTTTAACTCATTGTATAAAATATTTTTTTTATTTAAGGTAAATCTAAATACATCAATTTAATTTTTTAGAAACTAAAAAATTAGTAGTATTTTAAATACGTAGGTCGAGTTTAGTAATTAAACCCTACTCCAAAAATCACTTCTGCTACTATGCGATCGCCTTAGTATTTAACATACTTAGTCGTACTATAGCTGAGTGCATAGCAGTTACTCGGCGAACAATCTCGTCAATTTCTATATCTAATATACTGTAATCAATTACCGCTTGACGTACAGGAGTATGTCCTTGATTTACAGTTAGCTCTTGGATGCGGGCTGTACGCAATGCTTCTAGTTGGGGTTGAATTTTTTGCAGCGTTTGATCTAAGTCTGGTAAGGGTGGTGGGGCAATTTCTTGCTGGACTGCATCAGCTAACTGCTCTAGTAGCAGCGCAATTTGGCGGACAAAGCTTTCTAATTCTGGTAGTGGCTGAGTTCCTTGAAAATGTTCGAGATGTACTGCTAATACTGTGACTGCATTGATAAAACGTCCCATGTACGCCAGCAGCGTCATCATAGGTTCTACTAATTCTATTTGTACTTGAGGTTCGCGTAACAACCCTTGAAATGTAGCTTGAGCATTACCAATTGCTAGCCCAGTTTGTCGCCGTTGGGCGATGATGGTATCACGCTCTTTTGTACCTTGGTAGACAGCCATCACGTCGATAAAGTAATTGCGGCATTGTTGTAAAGCAGTGGCAAGTTGATTGGGTAAGTGCTGACGTTCCCAGTTGGGCCACATCAAATAATGGCTTCCAAAAGCTAGTCCTGCGCCAATTAGTGTATTCAAGACTCGCAAGCCAGAAAATTGCCAACCAATTGGATGAGCAATATCAGTTATTAATAAAACAAATATTGACAAAAAAACCACCGCATACCCATAGTTGATGCTGATTAGGGAAATCCCAAAAAATACCGTCAGCACAATGATAATTTCTAATACAGATTTACTCGTGATAGTTGCAGCTAAAACAGCTGCTAACACTACTCCGAAGATAGTGCCGCCGACACGTTGAAAAAACCGTTGGAAAGTTGCACCAAAGTTTGGCTTGAGGACGAGCAAAATTGTTAGCGTCACCCAATACCCCATTGGTAATTTAGTAATGCTGTATATTGTTACGCCTAAAGCTAGAGTTACACCAATGCGTAATGCATGGCGAAAAATTGCTGAGTCTGAGGTGAGGTTATCTTGGAGTAAACTTAAAAGCGATCGCTGCTGTTCTACAACTACAAGAATTGGCTCTACATCTCGATTTCTGATTTTACTATCTGTTTCTAAAGATTTTGCTATCTCTGCTGTATGCTGCAACTGCTTCAACAGCTTTTCGAGCATTAACACGAGATTAGTTAAAGCAACTAGAGTTGTGTAGTCTGTTTCACTACCAGAAATGGCTTGTCGTTGCAGATTTTCTTGTTCTTTGAGTGCCTCATGGATGCGGTGAAGATTTCCGAAGTCGATGCTAGCAGCCTTGCCAGATATGACTTTTGCTATGGCTTGAAGACTGAGTGATAGTTGTGCGAGTGCATCGTCCACTAATCGTTGGACTGCGCGATATTGCTGATATTCTAAGTTAACTTCTAGTAACTCTATTAAAGCAATAACTGAACCGAGCAAGCAATCGCCATGCTCAATCAATACTAATAACTGCTCATCCATCCAACTGCGAGCTTGTTGCCCAAGGCGTGCTGTACCCAAAGCAGTCCGCGCTGTCTCTAGTGCCTCTCTAATTTTGAGAATATTCTCAGTTCCAGTCGTTTTAGCTGGAAATGCTTGAATGTAATTTGCAATCGCACTGAAGCATTCAGCCACAGCTGTCCGCAAGGGTTTATAAGGTGTAAAAGGCCACATTACTAAAGAAAGTAGCATTGCCCATCCACCTGCAATCAGGCAAAATAGCGATCGCATGAGTGCGAGATTCAAGTCTCCCGATTGCGCGATCGTGGAAATAAATGATATTCCGATTACCAAACCTACATTCGCACCACCATTAGCGTACAGGGAAGCAAAACCTGAACCAAGTCCCCAGAGAAATGTTAGCACCACAGCCAGTGCTGGGACTCCACCCACTAGAGTACCCACAAACGCTGAAACAGCTATGCCCAAGGTAGCAGCAGCCATTACCGTAGCTTTTATCCAGTAAGGGCCGCCGATATTTGTCATGTTTACAGAGAAAGCCATTAAAGCGATAAATAATCCGCTTTGCCTTTGCTCAGTAAATTGTCCAATCAGCATGGGAACTCCCAATGCTAAGGCGGCTCGCAAGCCATTGGCAATAGCTAGCTCCCCTGGCTCAGACTGGAGAAGAAACCGCAGGAAATGGGTTCGATGCGATCGCATGGTTTTGTTAATAAAACAAAATTTGTATTAGTAATTTCTTAATATTAAATTAACTCTAATTTACAAATGCAATATTAGAAATTTATCATAATAGCTGCTTTTAGCTAGTAATTGATTATTTTCTAGAAATTGGATGTTAGTATGCACATTTCGTTAATTTTGATTTTATCCTTAGTTATTCATTAACAAATATGATTTTTATCGTGATTAACAATTGCTACTATAAGCGTAGAAAAGGCATTATCTTTTTGCAACGGCAACTCTAGCTAGAACTGACTTATCAGTAGATAGACATAAATAAATTCAAGTTTGTAGTTTGCGCTTTAGCGAAGACAGCACAAACTACTAGCCATAAAGTATTAGGACTTACGCAAAATATCTCTCAAACTCTTATTCCTCTGTGTCGCGCCAGTCGCTTCTCCTGTCGGAGACGCTGTGCGTAGCTAGGGGTACAAGTCGGGGAACCCGCCCAACGCACTGGCTTCTCTGCGCCTCTGCGGTTTGATTCTTCCGTGACAGTTCGTAAGTCCTAAGTATCTTCAGTTTTGTTATGACAACTTATTTATTAAGTCACATGCGTCATATTGCATCTAGTTGTTAATTTGAAATAAAAATTAACAATAAAACAAGATATTTAAAAAAATGTGAATGAAGTTGATATAAAAAAAGATGAAATTGCTCCAAAAACATGGATAATTCTTAGAATACAAAAACGAAAAAAATCCATCACTAGGATAAGTTTGATGTCAATAAACTCCTCCAACTTCAGGGGAGAATTCAATCATGAAAACTCCGGTGTGATCAACCTGAAGGGATTAGGAACTGGGAATTAGTGATTGGGGATCATGAATTAGAGATTAGGAACTGGGAATGAGCTAATATCAAGCAAATTTTTCCTAGTCCCCAGTCCTCAACACGTAGAGAAAAAGTTAGGCGAGAGGACATAGATTTAGTATGGCTAACAGCACTGCAATCAGCCCAGCAAGACGTTTAAGCGAAAAGTTACCTTTTCCGCTCAAGCGGTTGGCAGATTTAGCTTATAACTATTGGTGGAGTTGGAGTGGCGATCGCATTTCGCTGTTTCAAAATATTGATCCCCAAGAGTGGGAACGCTGCGGACATAACCCAGTAGCAATTTTAGAGTCGACAAGTTACGAACGTCTCTCCCAATTAGCGGAAGATCCATTTTACCTAAAGCAGATTTCTGCCCTAGCGCGTGAGTTTGACCAATACATTGCACAGAAAGATACTTGGGTGAGTAAGGTTGCACCGCAAGTTTCCCAAGACCGCCCCATAGCTTATTTTTGCGCTGAATTTGGCATCCATGAATCCCTACCTGTTTACTCTGGCGGCTTAGGCATTCTGGCTGGGGATCACCTAAAATCATCATCAGATTTAGGCGTACCATTGGTTGGTGTTGGTTTACTGTATCGCCAAGGTTACTTTCGGCAGCGTTTGAACCGCCAAGGCTGGCAAGAAGATTACTACATTGATAATCCCTTCCAACGGATGCCCCTAGAGTTAATTAAAGATGACCAAGGGGAAGCAATTACCATCCAGCTACAAGTTCGCCAGCGAAATGTGAAAGTGCAAATTTGGCGAGTGCAAGTTGGGCGAGTAACTCTATATTTACTAGATAGCGATCGCCATGACAACGATCCCATCGACCGCTGGCTAACAGGACACCTGTACGGCGGTAACTTAGAAACTCGTATTGCCCAAGAAGTCGTCTTAGGAATTGGTGGCGTCCGAGCATTAAATGCTTTGGGAATTCAACCTTCTGTCTATCACCTCAACGAAGGACACGCCGCCTTCTGTACTCTAGAAATTGCCCGCTTACAAATTGAACAGACTGGCAAATCCTTCTACGATATCGAAGCTACGGTGCGGAACAGCTGTGTATTCACCACCCATACCCCCGTTCCCGCCGGTCATGATGTCTTTTCTCCTGATTTAATTGACTCTTTCTTTGCTAGCTACTGGCCACAATTGCGGCTTTCCCGTGAGCAATTTTTGGCATTAGGTGCAAGACGACTCGGTGACCCCTGGGAACCATTTGGTATGACCGTTCTCGCACTGCGAATGTGCCGTACTTGTAACGGCGTGAGTGAATTGCACGGTCAAGTTTCCCGCAAAATGTGGACAGTTCTCTTTCCCCAACAGTCAGAAGACAAAGTACCAATTGGTTACATTACCAATGGCGTTCATGCACCCACTTGGACAGCACCCTTGTTAGGTGACTTATACAATCAGTATTTGGGAGAAGACTGGAAAACTCGTGCCGTTGATCCCAAGATGTGGGCGAAAGTTGAAGAGATTCCCGATGAGGAACTGTGGTCGCGACATCTGATTCTCAAAGAACGGCTGATTGCCTACACCCGATATAAAATCAAAAAATCGCGGGAGTTGCGTGGCGAAAATTACGAATTAATTCAAGCTACTGATAACTTGCTTGATCCCAATGTACTAACTATTGGTTTTGCCAGACGATTCAGCCCTTACAAGCGCGGGGATCTGATTTTGCGCGATGCACAACGCGCCTTGAAAATTTTTGGCAATGCTCAACGTCCAGTACAAATTATCTTTGCAGGTAAAGCCCACCCAGCTGATGAAGAAGGCAAGCGGATCATTCAGCGTTTAATGGAGTGGTGTCAGAATTCAGGAATTCTCAACCGAGTCGCCTTTATTGAAGATTACGACATTTACACTGGTCAAAAACTGGTGCAAGGTGTCGATGTTTGGTTGAATAATCCCCGTCGTCCACTGGAAGCATCTGGTACAAGTGGACAAAAAGTCTGCTTCAACGGCGGCATTAATTGCAGCGTGCTAGATGGCTGGTGGTGCGAAGGCTACCAAGCTGGAAGCGATGGCAAAGGAATTAACGGCTGGGCAATTGGTGAAGATGCTAATACTAGCGATCAAGAATTGCAGGATCGGATTGATTCGCAGTCTCTGTATAAGCTCTTAGAAGAGGAAATCGTTCCTCTATACTATGACCAAGATGCTGAAGGTGTTCCTCATCGTTGGGTACAGATGATGAAAGCATCAATTAGGACAAATGCGCCACTGTTTAATACAGATA
This sequence comes from Nostoc sp. UHCC 0302, assembly GCF_038096175.1. Classification (NCBI taxonomy): domain Bacteria; kingdom Bacillati; phylum Cyanobacteriota; class Cyanophyceae; order Nostocales; family Nostocaceae; genus Nostoc; species Nostoc sp. UHCC 0302. The sequence goes on along the minus strand of NZ_CP151099.1, from coordinate 445,610 downwards.
GAATGATTGCTGACTACGTGTCACAAGTATATGTCCCAGAGATTTCTAAGAGTGTAGAACCGATTTTGGCTAAAGTTCTGCTGTAGAACATTTTAGTTTCCTGGTCAATAGAGGGGTGGGTTTACCTACCCCTTTTTTTGTCATTTGTCATTGGTCACTTGTACTGAGCGTTCGCGTAGCGTCTCGTAGAGAAGTCGTTGGCGCAGCCTCTCGTAGAGAAGTATTGGTCATTTGTTATTACTCGTGTGGAATCGCGTAGATTCAGCTATCTGTAATTTAGCAAACACTGCTTATTGCACAGATACAGCGCTTTGCATTTAAATTTAAATAAACGTGAGTTCGATGAACCTCTCCCTCCCAACCTCCCTCTCCGAAGCGGAAAGGGAAGAGCAACGAAAAAATCATCGTTTTACTCCCCTCTCCTCGTAGGAGAGGGGCTGGGGGAGAGGTCAACATAGTACTTGTCGAACTCACGTTAAATAAGTACACTCCTCTCCAATCCTCCCCTTGGCAAGCTAAAGTGTCTTGAGCTAATGCATCGACTTGTTATGCCAATACATCGACTCGTTATGCCAATACATCAACTCGTTATGCCAATACATCAACTCGTTATGCTAATGCATCGACTTGTAAAAATTAACAAACCACTGCATTTCCTCTGACGAAAGAGTTGGGTTTACCACTTGGAATTGCTTTTTCATTTGCTTGGCTTTCTCATAAGCCTGCCAAAGGCTCTCATCAGTGTGCGTTACCAACCCTGCATCAGAGAAACCTAGAAAAAATGTAAAAAATAAAAATTTATGGAATGCAATTTCAAAGATATAGAAATTACAGAACTTAACGTAAGACTCTATAAGTTAGATGATCAACAGCAGGTTATCAAGTTGTGGAATCGCTGCAATTTGGTTGTACCTTGGAACGACCCAAAACGCGACATTGAGTTAAAGTTGCAATTTCAGCCAGATTTATTTTTAGTATCAGCCTTAAATAACTTAATTATTGGTTCAGTTATGGCTGGCTACGAAGGGCATCGCGGTTGGATAAATTACCTAGCAGTATTGCCAGAATATCAGCGCAAAGGTATCGGTCAACTGATAATGAAAGCTGCTGAAGCTGAATTAAAAAAGCTTGGCTGTCTAAAAGTGAATCTACAAGTGCGATCGCCCAATAAATCCGTTATAGCTTTCTACGAAAGACTTGGCTTTTCAGATAGTAATGTTATTGGTATGGGCAAGTGGTTGTAAAGTCTTTCACATTTACACCATACTTTTGCGTTCTTCTTTGCGACTTTGCGCGACGCCAGTTGCTTTAAGTCGGCAGAGCCGCCCAACGCACTGGCTCCTCTGCATGAGGCAAAAAAAAATATGAAAATTTGGCAAGCTGATTTTTATCGTAGTCCGCAGCGGAACGCCGCAGGGCAAATTTTATGGGATTTATTAATTTGTGACCCAACTCGTAGCTTTGAATACAAAGCCACTTGTCTACAATCAGAAGCAAATTCGAGTTGGGTTGCAACTCAACTCGAACTAGCCGCTGGTGGAAAACTACCGAATATAATTCAAGTGTTTCGTCCTCAGTCCTTAAGTTTAATTGAAGCGGCTGGACGGAACTTAGGCATTAACGTCGAACCCACCCGCCGCACTTTTGCATTGAAGCAGTGGTTGCAGGAACAGCAATATCCTTTAGCAATAGATAAACCACCTCCTGCACCATTGCCAGAAAACCTCTTGGGAGAACAATGGCGGTTCGCAAGTTTGGCTGCTAGTGAAGTGGAAACAAGTTTTAGCAATCGCCCCATTCCCATTTTGCATCTGCCAGAATTTCTTAAACCGATAAATCTGGGTTTAGCCTCAACAGTCGCAGTTCCCGGCGTCATTATCTATGGTGGACGGCAATCGATGCGTTTAGCACGATGGTTGCATCAAGCCCGTCCCGTAGCCTTGAATTATATTTCTGGTGAACCGGATGGCTTAATTTTAGAAGCTGGTTTAGTCGATAGGTGGATAGTTGCGACATTTGAAGATTCAGAAGTTGCCACAGCAGCCCAAGCCTACGAACAGCGTAAACAGGCAAGTCTGGGATTGCACTTTTTGTTAGTACAGCCAGATGATTCTGGGATGACTTACAGTGGCTTTTGGTTGTTACGGACAGAAGCTTGAGCAAGCGATCGCTACTCATACCAATTTAATTAATTGATTGCAACACATCCTTGGGTGAAGACGCGATGAATCGCGTCTCTACAAATGGGCTATTTGTTAAATTATTTTTTCAAATTGGTATTACATCTTAATATTTCACTTCGGCTTGTCGGCGCTCAATTTCGCTCACAAAGGCAACGATAGCTGCTTGTAGCGCCCTAGAAATCTCTGGATGAGAAGCTATTCCAACTGCATCAAGATTTTTACCGAGGAGTGGTACAGTGATTGATGCTTCAGGAACAATTCGCCCTGACATCACCGTGACGATTTCGATTAACGAGGCTTGTGCGTGCGTTGACCGCGGCGACGCATTAAGCAATGCAACAGGCTTGTCTACGAACTCTTCTCCACTCACCAACCAATCCAGCGCGTTCTTCAATACACCTGGTACGCCATGTGCATACTCTGGACTTGAGATCAGCAAACCGTCAGACCACCGTAGCTGCATCCGCAAATCTGTTACTGAAGGCGGTTCATTTGCTTCCAAATCAGGATTGAAGTGTGGCAAATTACCGAGTCCAGCATACAATTTAATCTCAACATTTTCTGGTGCTAAAGCGATCGCAGCTTGAAGCAGGGCAGTATTTGATGAAATCTTGCGGAGGCTTCCTGAAATAGCCAGAATTCGTATTGTTCGGGTTATGCTTTTCATGTTTGCTTGGCCGCGCAAACTTCGTACCACATATTTTTCGCATGAATTAGCTGCATGATTTGGTATATGTTGGCGGTAAAGCTGGCTACATCATAAGATGGGGCAGTTTATTTGGTATCCCACAAATTGAGACTAGGATTTACAGCAGGGGTTGGAAGTTAGGAGTAAAATTTGCTCTATTTAATTACTATTGACTTTCCAGGTTGTTAAGTCAGCTAAAGAGCGATCGCGATAACGTCCGTAACGTTCCTGTTTACTTTTGATTTTCGCACCAAGTTCTGGAAAAATCCCAAAGTTGGGCGGCATTGGTTGGAAATGCTTAGGCGAAGCAGAACTGATAAACTCAAACAACGCTCCCATCATTGTGCTTGTTGGTAGAGTCAATGCTTCTTTACCCAAAGCTAACCGCGCTGCATTAGTTCCCGCCAACCAACCGCCGGCAGATGCTGCCGTGTAGCCTTCAGTACCAATCAACTGCCCCGCTGCTAACAATGTGGGACGCTGCTTAAATTGCAAACTAGCAGACATTAATTGAGGAGCATTAATAAACGTGTTGCGGTGCATCACTCCCAAACGCACAAATTCAGCTTTTTCTAACCCTGGAATTAGCTGAAATACTCGCTTTTGCTCACCCCAACGCAGGTTAGTTTGAAATCCTACCATATTCCACAGTTGACCGGCTTTATCTTCTTGCCGCAACTGCACCACAGCATAAGGCCGCTCACCTGTGCGGGTATCCGATAACCCTACTGGCTTGAGGGGGCCGTAGCGCATTGTATCTTCGCCGCGTTGTGCTAGTTCTTCGATGGGTAGACAAGCTTCAAAAAATTTCGCCGTTTCCCGTTCAAAATCTTTGAGTTCCGTTTGTTCGGCTTTACATAATTCTTCGCGAAACCGCAAATACTGCTCTTTATTCATCGGGCAGTTAAGATAGGCGGCTTCACCTTTGTCATAGCGCGATGCCATAAAAGCAATATCGCGGTTAATCGATTCGCCGACAATAATCGGGCTAGCCGCATCGAAAAAGCTGAGGTATTCCATCCCTGTAAAGCGACGCAAGTCTTCCGCTAAGTCAGGGCTGGTTAAAGGGCCAGTTGCCAAAACCACAATTCCTTCAGGAATGGTTTGCACTTCCCCTCGACGAAATTCAATTAAAGGATGACTAGATAAAGTTTGAGTCAAGTCTTGCCCAAATTGTCCCCTATCTACAGCTAGCGCCCCACCAGCAGGGACGGCGTGTTCATCCGCTTTAGAAATCACTATGGAACCGAGTTGGCGTAACTCTTCGTGCAACAATCCGGCGGCGCGATCGCTTGCCATTGCCCCAAAGGAATTACTACACACCAACTCCGCCAAATGTTCTGTATGATGCGCTGGGCTAAAGCGTTTTGGGCGCATTTCATGTAAAATAACTGGCACTCCAGCTTGAGCTATTTGCCACGCTGCTTCTGTTCCAGCTAGCCCACCTCCAATTACTTGTATCGGTTGTTTATCCATAGTCAATTTTTTTATTTTTGATTTAGTTAAAGATAATTTGCTGAAGGTATAGATATATCATTAGTTATAATAGCAACTATTATCATACGAATAGTTTAACAGCAAATAATTTAGAAGACAGTCACCAGAATTATCCAATTGAATTCTGTACGACTGTGTGGATAAATAAGTGGGTTTAAGTCTCCCACTTTCTTATTCTGAATTCTGCATTCTTCTTCAAATAATTATTACTTTTCTTTTCCATTAAAAATTATAGCAATACACACCTTGAGCAAATACACCTTTAAAACTGCCTGATGCACAGATCATATCTAAAAACTTATTATTTGTTAACATTTGCTTTATTTCCTCTGACAATCTCACGCCTACGCAACTTCACTAAAACTCTGACTCGCCGCTTAAATGCTTCAAACTCTTCAGCGCTTAGTTGAGTTTTTTGCCATGCTGGGCGTTGCATTAAACGTTCAGACCATTCATTTAGCTTAGGGTAATCATTAAGATTGATACCCAAAGGAGGTAATGAAAGTACACCTATCCCAGCAACTATATCTGCTAGGGTTAACTGTTTGCTCCCAAAATAAGGAGAGTTACTTAATAAATCTGTGAAAAGTTTTAGTACTTTATCAATATGCTGCTTTGCTTGCAAAATTTTTGGTGAGTCTTCATTTTCAGAAATTAGTGAAATCACTTGCGAAAATAATTCATTAGCAGTTACCGTTTGCACCATCCGCACAGTTGCTAATGCTTGAGGTTCGGAAGGTAACATTACAGGCATTGGATATTTGGTTTCTAAGTAGTCCATAATTGCCAAAGATTCAACTACTCGAAAACCGTCATCTACCACAACCGGAATATGATGAAATGGGTTGATTTTTATAAATTCTGGTTGGAGTTGATCCCCATCCAATTTAATTAAGACTGGCTCAAAGGAAATCTCTTTTTCCAATAAGGTGAGCCATACACGACGAGCATTAGGCGAGAGGGGATTGTAGTAAAATTTCAGCATAAGGAATTGCATCTTAAGTTGCTAAAGGTCTCTCTAAGTTATTGGTTATTAGCATAAGTTCTACTAAAGATTGCTTTTAAGACCGTACGGTCTGTTTATCAAATAAACTTATCTAAATTCCTAGTTTTTTCAGCAGGATTAATTTTTAATTAACTGCTAAATTATTGCTTATTTTCACCAACAATTTTAAACTTCTACTTTGTAGTTTAGGGTTAATTCATCGCCTGGAAACCCTCTAATACCCCAGTTGGATTTAGGCGTTTCAAAAATTGTAATTTCAATATCATTAACAGAAATATTCAAGTTTTGATTTATATCTTTAATTAACTTATGTATTAGCTCTTTTTTTGTTTCTTTTGAACGTCCCTCGAATATACTAATCTCGATAATTAAGTAGTTTTCTGTTCTGTCATTGGGATAATAAAAGTCCGTTTTATCCAAAGGGAAAAAACGATGAAATCGTTTTTCAGGTGGAAGTTGTAACACCTCACTAACAGAAGTATGGATAATATGCGATAGGTCTACTTTGATAGGGTTAAGTTTTTCTGCTAGACCATATACTTTGATTTGTGCCATAAATTTAAAGATGACTTTCTAGGTATTGATTCAGGTGGTTAACTGCTCTTTGCATATAAATAGAATCTCCGTATAGCTTGCTCATCATAATCGCTCCTTCTAGAGTTGCAGTTATGATAGTGGCGATTTCATCAGCATTCACATCAGAGTTAATTTCACCCTTTTCAATTCCTGTTTCAATAATTCGGCGAATCAAATGTAACCACGAGTTCATCGCCTGTTGAGTCCGATCGCGCAACGCCGGATGAGCATCATCACTCTCAACAGCAGTATTTAGCAATGGACATCCTCCTTGAATTGGTGGGTTGTCTGTAAAACTGCTAAATACTGTAATAATTGCTTGCAAGCGTTCTATTGCATGACGTTTACTTCGCAATGCAGTTATAAAATACTGCCGAGTGCGGGCGATCGCAAAGTCAAAAGCCTGTAATGCTAGCTCATCTTTGTTTTGGAAGTGATTGTAAATTCCTCCTTTCTGCAATCCAGTCACACGCATAATGTCTGAAATAGACGAACCAGCATAACCCTGTTGGTTAAACAGTTCCGCCGCTTGTTCAAGAATTCTGCTTTTTGTTTCTTCGCCTTTGGTCATTTAATTAAAGAATTACCGACCAATTGGTCTGTTTGAGATTACCACGACAAGTCTTTGATAGTCAAGAATAGGGAATAGGGGATGGGGCATTGGGTATTATTGTGCATGGATTATTCTTCCAAGTCCCTAGTCCCCAGTCCCCAACCCTTATGCAGACAGAGTTAAAATCTGCTCAACAACTTGAGGGTTAACATCTTTATGTTCGCCTAAAGCGACAAAACCACGTTTTTCAAAGCGCTCAATAATTACGGGAATGGTGTCTTCTAGTCCGACACCATAGTCAGACAGGCGAGTGCGTACACCGACGGACTCGAAGAATTTGCGAGTTTTAGCGATCGCTTCCGTGACTCGTTCTTCCTCAGTTCCCTCAACAATGTTCCAAACTCGCTCAGCATACTGTAAGAGTTTCTGCCATTTGCGATCGCGTCTAATTGAGAGAGTACTGGGTAGGACAATCGCTAAAGTTTGAGCATGATCAAGACCATGTATTGCTGTGAGTTCGTGACCAATCATGTGGGTTGCCCAATCGTGGGGTACTCCTGCACCGATTAGCCCATTTAGTGCTAATGTCGCAGACCACATCACATTAGCCCGTGCATCGTAGTCTTGGAGATTAGCTAGAGTTTTTGGCCCTTCCTCAATTAGCGTTTTGAGGATTGACTCAGCAATCTGGTCTTGCAATGGCGCATTTACTGGATAAGTCAAATACTGTTCCATCACATGGGTATAAGCATCAACTATTCCATTGCTAATTTGCCGCACAGGTAACGAGAAAGTCGTTTCTGGATCGAGAACAGAGAAGCGCGGAAACACCAAGGGGCTACTAAAATGCAGTTTTTCCTGAGTTTCCCACTTTGTGACGACCGAGTTAGTATTCATTTCTGAGCCGGTTGCTGGAAGCGTCAACACAGCACCTAAAGGTACAGCAGCAGTTATAGGTGCGTTCTTTGCTAAGATATCCCAAGGGTCGCCGACAAAGGGAACCGCAGCTGCAATAAATTTAGTGCCATCGAGAACAGAACCGCCACCTACTGCTAGTAGAAAGTTGATGCCTTCATTCCGTACCAGTTCAACAGCTTTCAAGAGGGTTTCTAGGTGAGGATTTGGTTCGATACCGCCAAACTCAATCACATTATGTCCAGCTAACGCAGACTTTACCTGGTCGTATACACCATTGCTTTTAATACTGCCTCCGCCGTAAGTTATGAGAATTTTGGCATCAGCAGGAATTTCAGCAGTAATATTGGCTATTTGACCTTTGCCAAATAGGATTTTAACTGGGTTGTAAAAAATAAAGTTTTCCATGAGTGCTTAGAGTAGGGAATCGAACTTGAGCTTGACTATTTAGTTTAGGAAGTATAACGACATTTTAATAATCTCCTACATCGAGCGTGTGGGATTAGTCAAAGCAATTCGTAATTGCAATCATAAGAATCTGTTAGTCAAGACATTGACGAGTCAAAATACTCAGTTCAATCTCGGTAATATTCAACTAAATACGATGCTTAAGGGTATAGTTAAACTCTCATTGATCAGTAATGATATCTTCCAAATAGCACTGATTCATCCTGAGCAAATTTTGATGAAAATTTCAACTTTCAAAGATTAAAAATAATTCCTATAAATTACACATTATTTCGTCAAACGTCCCTTTTTATTGAACGGTGCAGCAGACGACAGGGCCAGAAGAATGCTCCACATATACTTACCGAGGCGATCGCAGCGAAAACTCGCCATCTGGAGTTAGGTGAAGTAGCAGATTTTTGCGCCTGGTCTTGTGTGCTGTTAGTTAGCTCAGGTAATGAATGAGATAACTGACTGGCTGCACTCACCCCTTCAATCGCCGCTCCAATTAGATAAGCTACCAGGGCTATGCCTAGCCAGTGATTCATCATATTGAACTGTTTTAACTCTCCTAAAATGCTTATTAGCAAAAAATCATACGTCTTGTTCTTGGTAAGAATTATCTTGCCCGAAGGTTAACCGCCCTTCAGCCGTGTCACGAATTAGCGGTAATTTAGATTTGATATAATTATTCAAATTGCTATCTGTCTGCTCGTCAATTCCCTGGTTGATTTTTAACTGCTGAAGCAGCAATTTTACTAAAGCCGCATCGTCAAACTGGAGCAGAGTGCTGACGTGTGTAGACTCGATTACAGCCCATAGGTGTTGCATCATTTTGGCAGTTATCATGAGTCTCTCACTTCTTAAGCTTTTCTTTATCTTTACACAATTTGGTGATTTCTGCCTAATCTTTGTCCCAAGCTTAATTTATCAACCATAGAGCTAGGTTTTACACTTCGCGCTATTCTTGATAAAACGTGAGTGAACGAGTCTATTGCAGCGAAGTTAAAAAAGCATGGGTGGCAAATTAATTGTATTTGAAGGGGTAGAAGGTTGCGGTAAAACCAGTCAAATGCTGCTTTGTGGGGAATGGCTGCAAAGTTTGGGTGTTTCTGTGGTTGCAACTCGTGAACCAGGGGGAACAGAGTTAGGTTTGCATCTTCGCCGCCTGTTGCTAGAGAAAGTAGAGAATAAACCCTTCGGCCCCGCTCAGGGCAAGCCAGTTGCTGAAGTTACAGAACTTTTGTTGTATGCTGCTGACCGATCGCAACACGTTGAACAAGAGCTGAAGCCAAATCTGGCAGCAGGTAAATATATTTTATGCGATCGCTACACCGACTCTACTATTGCCTACCAAGGCTATGGTCGGGGTTTAAATATGAGTTTAATCAATCAACTCAATAATATTGCTACTGGTGGACTAGAAAGTGACTTAACTATCTGGCTAGATGTTGATGTAGAGATAGGACTTACCCGCAAACGAGGAAGCGAACCAACATTAGACCGCATTGAACAAGAGACAATCGCTTTTCATCGGCGTGTGCAACAAGGATATACAGAGTTAGCTGCATCCTATCCAGAGCGAATTGTACGAGTAGATGGCAGCTTGAGTAAAGAGGCTGTGCAACAGGCGATTCAGGAAATTTTACGCGGACATCTCAAAGGTCTACCGTAGGTATCGCTCTAAGATGAGAAGCAATATATAAAATAACGTGAGTTCGACAAGTGCAATATTGACCTCTCCCCCAGCCCCTCTCCTACGAGGAGAGGGGAGTAAAACGATGATTTTTTCGTTGCTCCTCCCTCTCCGCTTCGGAGAGGGAGGTTGGGAGGGAGAGGTTCATCGAACTCACGTTAAAATAATACTTGCTTTTTAAATGAACTCGTGGGAGAGTACTTTTACAAAGTACTTTAACTCTATCAATTTATCGTAGTTTAAATCAGCAACATTAGGTTAATGCCTTTAAGTTGCTGGTTAAACTTTCGTCTGCAAAGACATAAAGTCAAAATTATGGGTCAAATATTAACAGAAGTCTTATCAGCTAACCAAGCTTACGTTGAAAATTTTGGTAATAAAGGCAACCTGACGATTCCTCCGGCTCGTAAATTTGCAATTCTGACTTGCATGGATGCGCGACTTGACCCAGCAAAGTTTGCTGGATTAGCTGAAGGGGACGCCCATGTGATTAGAAATGCAGGTGGACGTGCTAGTGACGATGCTATTCGCTCGTTAGTCATTTCTTACAAACTATTGGGTACTCGTGAATGGTTTGTGATTCACCACACGAATTGTGGTATGGAAACCTTCACAGACAAAGTTATGAGAAATCTACTGGCTAATAGTTTAAAAACTGCCAAGATAGACGCGACGGGTTGGCATGATGTTGGCTCTGGAGAAGGTTCGGGTGAAGCTGAATTCATTGATTGGTTAACTATTGGTGAGCAAGCAGAAAGTGTGTATGCTGATGTGAAACGGATTCGCAATCACCCATTAGTACCGCGGGAAATTCCGATTTATGGCTATCTCTACGATGTTCAAATTGGGAAATTAATTGAAATTCCTGAAGCTATAGAAATTGGTAAAGCTAGTTAAAGCGATCGCACGAGTCACAATTGCGGGAAACTGAAAGCAGGTCTATTAGGAGAGGAGAACCTAATGAGCTGGACTAAAGTTCTTGCAGTTGATGCACTTGCACCCGGTGGGCGACAGGTGGTAAAAGTTGGTAAGCAGAATATCCTGCTTTTGAATCATGAAAATGAGCTATATGCCGTAAACAACGCCTGTCCTCATTTAAAATTGCCTTTGAAAAATGGCAAAATTACTGAAGATGGAGCAATTGTTTGTCCTACACATCGCAGTGCTTTTGACCTGCGTACTGGTGAGGTAAAAGAGTGGTGTCCTTGGCCGCCCGGTATCAGCAAGGTATTTTCATTGATTTCCAAACAAAAATTACTGTCGGTGTTTCCGATTCGCGTCGATGAAGGGAGTATCTGGATTGATGTGCAAGAAGAATAGCAGATGATTCTGGGAGGCTGACAAATCCTTTGGTAGAGGCCTGCTAGAGAGCATCTCTACCAAAGGATTTGTTACATTCTTTTTTCAACAAGTTTATTATTGAGAGATAATAGAGATATAGCAAACCAAGGCTAGATAAAAAGTAGCCTCTCTTTACATGGTTTGCTCAACGGCTCAGATAACTCCACAAGATTTGCAAATGGAGGTGTAAAATGATTGACATTTTTCCCTTATCTGATATTACCACCTACTTATTCGTCAAAATCAGTCTGCTAATTTTATTACTGTTAATGTTGTTAGCAGTGTCTGCGGCTCCAGTTATTTAGAGATTAACTGATTCCAATCTCAAATCTCCTAAAAAAGCCAGCCTTGCCAAGAGTTGGAGGTGAGATTATGCAGATTAGAAGCAATTTCTTGTTGCTGAGTCTAGTCTTTACAGCACTGTTAACAGATTCGCTAATTTCTTACAGCCAAGTTAAAGACAAACAGAGTCTATCTCTACCACTCCAAAACCTTTGGGTTACAGCTCAAACAGTCAACATTGCAAGTTTAGCAAATGGTAATTACCAGTTGTGTAGTCAACCCGATCCTCAAGACTGGCGAGATGGAGCAGGAGTTTGTTTAAATTTTAGTAAAGTCGAAAATCGTGTTGATGGATATTATGGCTATCCTCACTCAGATCACTTTATCTGTATTCGAGGTATTGTCAACGGCAACCATATCATAGGTGAAGCTTTAGCGATATCATGGGGTGTAAATCTGTTGAAAAACACGCCTGAATCTGCATTTACGTGGGATTCTGAAGGGCGCTTGACAGTTAGTCAAGGACGTGTAGTTAGTACCACAAATGATAGCGAGGATGCTGCTAAGTGGATTCTATACCGCAATGCTTCACTGGATATTCAGGGATTTTATCAATATAGTTTCCCTCGGATGTCACCTACGTCTCAGCTATGTGATTGGGAATTAAAGTAGCAAATTAACTTGCGTGTTCCCAATCACTGAGTAACTCATGCTGTTGCTTGGGCTGGTTGCGTTTGCGGAGTGGTACTTTAGGAGTACCAATATCCATGCTAGGAAAAGACTGGTGTTTCTTCTTAGCGGATTTATGTTCTTTTGTCTTGGGAGCAGTCTGTGTAGTTGTCATTAGTAGATGAATCTATTATTCTAACTTGAGCATCAATAATGTATAACATCAACTTCCAAACGGCAAATTTCTCAAGGAAGAGATTAATTTTTCCGCGATCGCACGGATATACCAATGGTTTATTCTAAAAGAAATACGACAGATGCCTAGGTTGAGTTAACTTAGCAAATCCAAGTACAGCCACTGCCTAAGCGATCGCCCATTTACCATATTGGGTAATAATAAACTTGAGCTAAAGCAAGCTCACAAGTAGACATGATAATTAGCGGGTTAACATTTGTTACCACAACAGATGCTATTGCTAGGAAAATTAAAGCTGTTGTTAAAAATATTGATTGAGTTATAAGTAACGCTTAAGGTGTGGTTAGAAACGCTTAAAGTGTTCTTATGGATGCTCAAGTTGCTGTTAGAAACATTCATTAGGTTGTAACAGCAGCTTTTGCTGTCTTAATTACAAATTACAAATTGGTATGATTATGGGCGATCGCTTTTGAAGTCAGAATTACCCACAGAAAAACCTCGGCGTGTGGGTTTTATCCTGGCTAACTCGACTTGAAAACTTACCTTATCGCTCATTGCATCACTTTTAGCTTCTAAAGTCCAGTTACCAGGACGCAGATACCAAAATACAGAATTAGCTGACTGTGTATCTAGCTTTTCACCATTCAACCACCACTCTACAGATGCAGATTTGGTTCCTGCTAGCTTAAACTCCAGCTTTTGCTTATCCTCTTCACCGGGATACAACACAAATAAATCACCATCGTGAGGAGATACAATTCTCAAATTACCAGCAAAATTAGATTGCTGCTGTCTTGCCAGCCATTCATTATACTCTGGCGGCAAATTGAAATTGTTGTTGCGATCGTAAGCAATTTTGTCTTCAGGATAGAAATATTCCTGTACTACTGAGGTACAATCTGGTGTTGGACGTAACCCAGAAATTGCACAGACTGGTAATTGTACTAAACCTTCTGGAGGCGGAAAATCACTTGGTTCTTGATGTTCGTGCAAGTGTAACATAATCCGATTCCACAAAGGCGCTGCCCCTGTAACTCCTGAAACCTGTCGCATAGGTTCACCGTTGAAATTCCCTACCCAAGTAGCAACGGTGTAATCGGTAGTAAAGCCAACCGTCCAAGTATCGCGAAAATTAGATGATGTGCCAGTTTTAACAGCAGCAGGAAAGGGTAAATTTAACACAGAGTCTACACCGAAAGCTGTTGCACGAGCATGGCTGTCACTTAATATATTGGTGATGAGTTGCCATGTTGTGGGATTGGGTACTGGGTACTGGGTAGTGGGGACTGGGTACTGGGGAATTGTGGTTACTAAGGGAGTGGCTTGTCCTTGTTGTGCCAAAGTTAGGTAAGCGTGGGCTAATTCCCAGAGACTGACTTCACCACTACCGAGAGTCAAGCCTAAACCGTAATATTCAGCGGTTTGATTGAGGTGTGCAAATCCCAATTCATGTAAACGTTCTAAAAAAGTCTGCACACCTACTTTCTCTAATACTCTGACTGCTGGTACATTTAATGAATTCGCCAAAGCCACACGTACGCGCACAGGGCCGAGAAACTTTTCAGTGTAATCTGTTGGGCTATAAAGTTTCGCGCCGGGAATAGCGTAGTGAGCAGGTACGTCTGCCAAAATGGTGTTTGGGCGAATCGCAGCTTTTTCTAAAGCTAATTCATAAACAAAAGGTTTCAAGGTAGAACCCGGTTGACGCAGTGCTTGTACTCCATCATTGCGTCCTAGTTGTACTTCATTAAAGTAATCAGGTGAACCAACATAAGCCAAAACTTCACCAGTATGATTGTCAATTACCAAAGCAGCTGCATCATGGACATTGTTAGCAGCTAGGGTAGAAATTACTTGCTGCACCTGTGCTTCTACAAACTGTTGCAAGGGACGATTTATAGTGGTGCGGATAAGAAATTGATCCCCCCTAACCCCCCTTAAAAAGCAGGGAACGTAACCCTCTTTTTTTAGGGAGGTTGCGGGTATCTGACTAGCTAGCCAAAATAAAAAATGTGGGGCGGCAACAATTCCCGGCTGGCGGTACTGAAACACAACTTTTTCGGCGGATGTGCGTTCTGCAATCAGGGTAGTAATGTACCTTTCTTGTACCATCCGATTCAGGACGTATTTTTGCCGTTGCTTTAACCGTTCCCAATGTTCATAAGGATTAAAGTATGTGGGATTATTGGGAATTGCAGCCAAAAGACTAGCTTGGGCAAGATTTAAATCACTAGCTGGTATGGAAAAATAAGTACGGGCTGCTGCTTCTACACCATATATATTCCCGCCCATTGGCAGCCGATTAATATAAGCAGAGAGAATTTCATCTTTATTCATCCCAGCAGTTAACCGCCAAGATAACCAAATCTCATTCACTTTACCTGATAAAGTGCGGGGAACAGGATCTAACATCCGCGCCAACTGCATAGTAATTGTCGAAGCACCAGAAACAATTCTTTTCGCGTGAATAGCTTCTTTGATGGCGCGGGCCACTGCTTTCATATCCAATGCGCCATGATGATAAAAGCTAGCATCTTCAGCAGCTAAAATTGCATGGATAAACTGGGGAGAAACCTGATTTAATGGCACTACAGCTGTATGCTCTTGATCACGAGTGAGCAATGTTCCTAATGGTAGCCCATTGCGATCGCTAAACTGCATTGCCAGTTGATTTTGGGCGATGTCTGCGGTACGAATCGGCGCAAAATAAGGAAGTAAGCGTACTACCAAACATATTAGCAGTACAGCCAAGATAACTTTACTAGTTTTGCGATGCAACAAACGCCGAAGTTGGTGCTTAATTTTCATCAAGGAATCCCTTACCCAGGAAAACTTATCTTAATTTTGACGCGGTAATTATAGCTACATCAGTAAATTTGTTAAATACTTAACAATTTATATGAAGCTCAAGATACCCGACTTCTTTAATCAATTGGGGTTCCAAGCTTTTGGAGTTAAGAATTGTAGTGATTTTTCGGAACAAGCCTACTGGATTGGTTATCTATGTAAATAATGCTGCGTGCAGCCTAACTCTTGGTATAAATAACTAATAATTTTGGTATTGCCTTCTTAAGAGGGGACTACCAAATTTTGTTGGCTATAAATTTTTATTTAATTACTTAAAGATGATTATTAGACTTTGGAAAGAATTCTTACTTTTTATTGTAGTTTTATTGGCGATCGCAGGCTGTAATTTTTTTAATATTGCCCCAGGTAAAGAACAACTTCCAGAAGTTTCTGCACTTACACCGCCAACTTTACCAGACTGGATAGAACAAATTAGTCCTATTGGGGATACTAAACCTCTAAACCAAATTCGCATCCGGTTTAGAGAGGCTTTAATACCAGTTGAGAGTCTTGATAGCCCAGAACAGCAAAAACTCTTACAAAAATTTACTCTTTGGCCACCTTTACCCGGTCAATTTCGTTTTTTGACGCCACGTATGGTAGGGTTTCAAGGTGAAAAAGCTTTACCAATAGCAACAAGAGTTCAAGTCACTCTTAAAGCAGGATTAACAGATTTAAAAAATCATCGTTTAGATAAAGATTTAGCTTGGACTTTTAACACAGAACCTATCAAACTGACTAACTTACCTGGAGTGAATCTAATTGAAAAAGCTGACGCAGAACCAATAGATTTACAGCAGAAATTGGAGTTCACCTCAAATGTAGAACTAGATTTAGCTTCTGTGCAAGAACATTTACAGCTAACTCCAGAAGATAAAGATAAAGGTGTGGGATTTAAGGTTGAATTAGCTAAAGAAGAGAAACCATCAGAAAATGAAGATTCTTTAGAAAAATTTGACGCTTCAGCACGCAATTGGATTTATAATCTTATTCCTCTACAAACCCTCGAAAAAGCAACCCGTTACCGCTTAGCATTTGCTTCTGGAATACGTCCAGCTTACGGTAATCTATCTACAGCAAAAGAGTTTGCCAGTAAATTAACAACTTATTCACCTCTGACATTTCAAGGAATTAACTTTTATGGACAGCCAGATGCAGCGGGAACCTATGGCAGATTTATTAAAGGTAGTCCGCAGTTGGAATTTAATAATATCTTAGTAACAGATTCCGTAAAAGAAAATATTAAAATTAATCCAGCACCTAAAGATATTCCACGAATTCTGCAAGTAAATGAAGAAGATAGAATTGTTGCAATCAATCCTTATGCTTTAGAACCAGCTAAGACTTATACAATTACTATCGGCGGAAATCTTAAAGATAAATTTGGGCAAACTTTGAGTAAGCCAGTCACAGTTAAATATGACACTGGAGATTTAGCTGGTGATATCTGGACACCATCAAATTTGAATATCTTCCCAGCAGGTAAAGACTTACGGTTAAATATTAGTACAGTAAATTTGCCAGAAGCAAAATATCAAGCTGCTTATCAAGTAGTTCAACCGACAGATTTAGTTTATTCTAATAATAGTAATAACTTATTACCAAAACCTTCGGAATGGGAAAGCTTCAAGGTAGCAAGCAAAAACAATCAATCAGTTGAAGTTACTGTTCCTTTGCAAGAAAAAATTAAGTCTGCTACAGGAATGTTAGCTTATGGAGTACAAGCCCGTACTAATAAGTATCAAGAGAATGGTAAGGAATTGTGGCGAGAACCGATAACTTATGGCATGGTTGAATTGACGAATTTGGGTGTATTTACACAGTGGTTTCCTGAGTCAGGCTTAATTCGCGTCAATCATCTGAGTGATGGTTCAGCAGTTAAAGATGCTGCTATTGAAATTTATCAATCAAAATTAGATACGGAATCGCGTCCTGAACCAGTACCTTGTGCAACAGGGAAAACTGATATAAATGGAACTTTCAGAATTAATATTCAAGGTTTGCAGCAATGTTATCCTGATAAAAAAAGTTCTGTTAAATCACCACAATTGTTAGTTATTGCCCGTGAAAATCAAGATTGGGCATTTGCCAGAACTGAAGAATATAGTGGTGTTTATGGTTACGGTATTGATGCAGGCTGGCAAGAAGATAGTAAGCCAGAATCACGCGGGGTAATTTTCTCTGATAGACAGTTATACCAACCCGGAGAAAAGGCTTGGTTAACTGGTTTTGCAGATTACTTACAAAATGGCACAATTCAGCAAGATAAAAATGCTGTATATCAATTAACTCTGATAAATCCTGATGGACAAAAGACAAACTTAGGGACGCAAACTACAAATCAATTTGGGACGTTTTCTTTAGAATTGCCAATCAATACCAATCAGCGTTTGGGTTATTATACAATCCAAGCTAAGGGTAAAAACGGGCAAGAAATTTCTGGTGAATTTCGTGTCGCTGAGTTTAAACCGCCTAATTTTAAAGTCGAACTCAACTTAGATAAAGAATTTGCTCTCATTGATGAAAAGGTTGAGGCTAAAGCTACAAGTACTTATCTGTTTGGTGCGCCTGTAGAAGGTGGAGAAGCAAAATATTTTATTACTCGTCAGCAGACTAATTTTATCCCTAAAGGTTGGGAAGGATTTACTTTTGGTAAGCAATGGTTTTGGCCAGAAGAAGCCCCTACTATATCTAGTGATGTAGTGCAAACGAATACCAAGCTAGATGCTAGCGGTAAAAGTAGCCAAATTATAACTGTAGCGAAAGATTTGCCATACCCAATGACTTATCAAGTAGATGTACAGGTTGCTGATGTTTCTAATCTATCTGTAGCAAATTCTCAAACTTTTACAGCTTTACCAAGTAATCGCTTGATTGGGTTAAAAAGTAATTTTGTCGCTGATGCTGGTAAGGCTTTTCCTATTGAAGTAATTGTTAGTGAACCTACAGGAAAACCAATTACAGACCAACGGGTGCGTCTAGAATTGCAACAGATGAAATATAGTAGTGTCACCCAATTAGTGGAAGGTAGCCGAACACCAAAAAATCAAGTGGAATATCAGACAGTAGGACAAGTAGAAATTACATCTGCCAATAATCCGCAATCGGTAACACTAACACCAACTGAGTCAGGTTCATACCGTATTAGAGCTAATTTTAGCAATACTAGAGATGAATCAAGCGCCACAGATTTACAGATTTGGGCAACTGGAGAAAATCAAGTATTTTGGGGTTCTAGAGAACAAGATATCTTAGAGGTTAAACTAGATAAAACAGACTTTAAACCGGGAGAAACTGCTACTGCATTAATTCAATCTCCCTATCCAGATGCCGAATTATACTTTGCTGTTATTAAAGATAAACCCCTTTATCAGCAGATTACCAAAGTCAAGGGAAGCGCCCCACAAATTCAGTTTCAAGTCACGCCGGAAATGTTGCCAAATGCAGCTGTGGAAGCTGTGTTAGTGAGACAAGGTAAACCGCTTAATCAAGTAGAAGCTGGAAGTTTAGATAAATTGGTAAAAATTGGCTTTACACCTTTTAAAGTCAACTTAGAAGATAAGTATTTAAAACTGCAAGTTAAACCAGTGCAAGCATCCTTAGAACCTGGTGCAGAGGAGACAGTACAACTAGAACTTCAAGATAATCAAGGTAAGCCCACCCAAGGACAGTTTACAGTCATGGTGGTGAATGAAGCGGTGTTACAACTTTCTGGCTATCGCCCACCGAATTTAGTGGATACTGTTTATGCAGAACAGCCAATCTCTACCCGCTTTAGCGATAATCGCCCAGATGTGATAATTCAACCACAAGATATAGCTAAACCCAAAGGTTGGGGTTATGGCGGTGGTTTCTCAACTAGTGCAGCAAATACGCGTGTCCGCACCGATTTTCAACCCTTGGCTTACTACAACGGTTCTGTTCTCACCGATGTTAATGGTAATGCACAGATAAGCTTTAAACTGCCGGATAACTTAACAACATGGCGAGTGATGGCTGTCGCTACTGATGGAAATCTACGGTTCGGCAATGGTGATGCAACGTTTATCACTACAAAGCCACTGCTAACTAATGCCATCTTGCCACAATTTGCCCGTCCAGGCGATCGCATTCTCGCTGGCTTATCCGTCACTAACAATACTGGCAATACAGGAACACTAGCAATTAATAGTGAACTTAACGGTACAGTCAAGTTTGCTGAAAATAATCCCAAAGCCGCATCCCTGCAAACCAAAGCTGAATCTGCTACTCATGCTTATCGTTTTCCCATGCTTGCAGAAAGTGTAGGAGTCGGTAAAGTTCGCTTTACTACTCAGCTAAATAATTCAGCAGATGCGTTTGAAGTGCCTTTAGAAATTAAGCCACTGGAAATTACAGAACAAGTCGTTGAGACTGGTGTCACAGAAAAACAGATAAAGATTCCCCTGAATGTTGATAAAAATATCTTTCCTAATGCGGGAGGTTTAGATATTCAGTTAGCCAGTACATTAATACCAGAAATTAAAACACCAGCTAAACAAGTTTTAGAAGATGATGATTTACCATTCGCAGAACCAGCCGCGAGTCAGTTAATAATTGCTGCTAATCTGAAAACTCTTACACAAAAATGGGGAATAGAGAATCTGTCTTCTCCCACTCCCTACTCCCTACTCCTTACTTAGATAAATTACAAAAACTCCAACTCGCTGACGGTGGTTTTGCTGCTTTCCCTGGACAAGAAAAATCTGACCCTTGGGTTTCATCTTATACAGCAGAATCTTTAGCTAAAACAAGTCAAGCATTCCCCAGTTTAGTAGATGCTAAAATGGTGTCTCGCCTTAAGGTTTATTTGCAAAAAGTTTTAGCAAACCCCGGACAATATGACTTTTGCAAACAGCAATTATGTAAAAGTCAACTGCAACTCAATGCCTTAATCGCTTTAGCAGAACTAGGAGACAAACGTAATAGTTTCCTTACAGATATTTATCAACAGCGGAATAACTTTGATTTAGTAACTCAAATTAAACTAGCGCGATATTTATCTCAATTTCCCGAATGGCAAGATGAATCTCAACAAATGGTGAACAAACTCCAACAAAATATATATGAAACTGGACGCACAGCAGTTGTGAGTTTACCCCAAAGTTGGGAATGGATGAGTTCACCCACCACAGCGCAAGCGCAAGCTTTACGTCTGTTTATTGTTAAACAAAGTAAACCGGAAGTTATAGATAAGTTATTGCAAAGTCTTCTTGCATTGCGTCGCGATGGTACATGGCAAACTAACTATAATAATGCTCAAGCACTAACAGCTTTAGTAGAATATAGCCAACTGCAACCCACGCCACCTAATTTTATCGCTTCAGTGCAATTAGCTGGTAAAAAACTGGGAGAAAATCGCTTTAATGGCTACCAAAATCCTAGCTTACAGCTAAATGTACCGATGAATAATTTACCTCGTGGGCGTCACGATTTAACACTGCAAAAATCAGGTAATGGCACTCTGCACTATCTAGTTAACTATAGTTATCGTTTGCAGGGAAATCAATCAGGGAGGTTTAACGGTTTACGAGTAACTAGGGAAATTCGCAAAGTAAATGAAGAGAAAGTCTTGCAAAAGTTAGGTCTTTATGCATTCGATAAAGCATTGACTTTAGCACCTGGACAAGTGTTTGATATTGGTTTAGAAATCATCGCTGATCATCCCATAGATCATGTAGTCATTAAAGATCCCCTACCCGCAGGGTTTGAAGCTGTGGATGCGAGTTTTCAAACTACTACAGCTGCATTACAAGCTAAAGCAGATAGTTGGCAACTTGGTTTTAGAAATATATATCGCGATCGCATTATCGCCTACACTGACCACTTAGAACCAGGAGTTTATAGCCTGCATTACTTAGTCCGTTCTGTGACTCCTGGTACATATCTGTGGCCTGGTGCTGAAGTTCACTTGCAATATGCACCAGAAGAATTTGGGCGCGCTGCTGATTCTACATTAATACTGGAGGAAAGTAAGTAACAAATATTGAGTTATGCCAATCCTAACTTATTCGTCAACAACAATAACCTCCAATACGGTTCGGTTAAGAGAAGAGATGCGATAAATCGCCGTCTCTCCAAAGGACATTATTTTTAATTAAATTAGGATAAAAACTCCATATTTACTTTCTAGTTGCTAACGTAATTGACAATCTTTTATAGATGCGATCGTCTAATGTTAGCCAGCACATCAAGCCGATGGTAGCTAGGCTTAGTAAAATATTTACTGGATGAACAAAATTAATAGAAACAATATAGCCCACTATTGGAAACAATAAAAATTGTATCCATAAACATTTCATTGTCCTCTCACCTATTTTTTCTAAGAAAATTAGAACTGAAGAAAGTCGCTTCTGTATAAAACGTGATTTCATACTACTATCAACAATAAATAAAAAGAGAAGTGAAACGATAGTACTAATTAGCAAATAGCTTAATTCTCCACTTTTTTTCCAGATTCTACCGTTATACATTTGGTGCTGATATTGCCAATCAGCCGCAATAATAAGTATACAAAAGCTGAGCGTGATTAATACCAATATGTGTGGTTTAAATTCTGGCATTTTGGCTTTTTTCTGGAGAAACAGACCCAGACAAATACCTGTAATAAATATCGGTATACTTTGAAGACAGCGAAACCCTTGGCTGTAAAAATCCCGAAAAATTGAATTAGGAGCTATCTGAGCCAAAACATAGCCTGAAATATAAGAAAGGAAAGAAATTCCTAAAGCTGTAAACAGCATGAGGCGGTTGAAATCTCGAAAGAAAGATTGAACACCTAGAAAAACGGCAAAGGCTACAATGAAAGGTACAAGAAAATCAGCAAAAGGTAGTCTATGTTGTAATGTTACTGCATTAATTAGTTGGTCACGGGCAATAGTGAAAACCATACTCCAACTCTCTTCTTTATTCTTCAACAGATAACTAACTACTGCACTTGGTAATCCACCAATCAGATAGACAAGTAAGAGTTTGCCTAAGACTCCGGGTTTTTTGAAACGGCGTGACAAGCCATTTCCGATACCAAAACATAGTAGGAAAGTAGAAAATATATACGGGTCAAATAAATCTGATGGTATTTGTAATAAGTTCGTAGAAAAGAAAAAAGCGCAATGGCGAGTCGCCATAACAATCATCACGAATCCTTTTGTAACATCTAACGCTCTAAGGCGTAATTTGAACGGAATGTCCTCTTTAGCAGCTTTCATAATTGCTAACTTTTATACAAATGTATTCACTGAATATATCTGTAATAAGCTATTTCGAGGTCAATTGACCACTATAAGGATTTGTTAGGTACATTTATCTGGTCTGGTGCTGAAGTTCACCTGCAATATGCACCAGAAGAATTTTGGTATGCTGCTGATTCGACATTGGTGCTTGGCGATAAATTGTGATAATTGTACAGGAGAGGATGGATAATCAATATATAGCATTTGGCTTGCAATTCCTCGCTGGAGTTAAATAATTTATTGCTTTACATTATTTTTAATTCCTATCCTACCGAACATTGTTCTTATAATTTCAGCAAGAATAAATAGACTGCTCTAGCAAATCACTTTAGAAAAATATAAAAATTGTAATTAACAGTAATAGCTTCAGAAGAGAAGGCCAGTAAAAAATCTTAGCTATCAAGTTATCTTGATACTGTAATACCTTTAATTCTGGTTTAACGAGCATTAAAACAGCGTTAATAGTGATTACAAAAATGTATAAATAAATAACTAAGTAGAAAAACTCGAAATAAACAAGTCCTTTGGCAAGGACTTGTTCCCTAAGCGAAATTTGGTCAAGAATGACAATAAAAATAAAACCAGCACAAGCTGCCAAAACCTCCATAGCTTTATCTCTATCGGCAATTACTAACATCGCAAACAGCATGACAACGACTACAAACAGCGGCCCGATTCTGGAGATAAAAATACTGATAACTTGGCGCTTAGTAGTAATATTGAAATTCAGTTCAGGAACATTTGTTTTAAAAATAGTATTTGGTATCCCAAAATTGCTATCATATGTTGCATAAAGATATTCAAAAAAACTATCTTCAATCTGCCAGCCATCCAAAACTAGCCTCTTATCCAAACCAGGATGAGCGCTAGGATTAATAATTTTATAACTCTCAAAATCTGGCGTGAGAAACACTTGGCGGTTTAAATGACTTTGAGTATTAAAATCACTGTGCCATAGCCGAATTTGAATATCTTTGTAGTCAAAGGGATAGTGAGAGTAATCCAAATTTTGCAATATTGTAGCTTCCACATACCAGCCAATAACTTCTACATTTCCTTGGTTATAGTGGTAAGCTTCCTTGATTTCTACATCGTTGGCACTGACAGCATCCGGCATAATAAAACCGCGAGTCAACCCATCGTGAATACCTTTAGTATACTTCTGCCAAATGTAACCCGTCATAAAAACTTTCTTAGCACTTTCAAATTCTAAGGATTGAATAAAAATCCCAGTAGGCACATATAGCGGTGGCTTTCGGTTTAAGTTTTTATTTAACTTGACTTGGGGAGCCAATAATTTATCAACTTGTGCTTGATTAAGCAGGACGTTGTGATTGGTTATATAATTGCGATCGCCCAAAGCTAATTTCCAAATCATTCCGATATTTGCGGCAAACAAGATACTAGAGATTGACGACACTATCCAGACTCGGCTAGTACGAAACTCATAAGCTCGCAACATGAGAATTGATAAACAAATGAAAAACCAAACCAAAGCTAAACAACTCAAGATTAGTGTTTGCCGCTTAGTTTGGTCATCTAGTAAAACTTCTTGTTCGAGAAAGACTACTCCTACCACCCAGCCATTCAACTTCGTTGGTTGCAGGAAAAACCACGAATTTTGACCTGTAGTTTCATCGAACAACTCCGCTTCACTTTCCTTACCCTGAAGCGCCTTTTGCACTAATGCTTGAAGCTGTTTATTATTCTGCTTGGCAGCAATTTCAACCAAGTTATTTTGCTGTTTGACATTATCAGTAATTGTATGATATACAAAAGTTCCATCTTTAGAAAGAACAAAGGCATAGCCCGTTTTTCCTAGTTCCAGTTGTAAGGAATCAATCAGCTGTTGTATTTGACTTAAGGAATATTCACTAAAAAGAACTCCTTGCGGCAATTTTTCTTTGCCCTGTAAGCGATAGAACGGAGCATAAAATCCCACTATGGGTTCAGTCAAGAGAGACTGCTGTGACCTGCGGTAGGGTTCTCCCCAAGATGCTCCATCTTGCAACGTCTTGCGATACCAGGGATATTTTGTGTTGTCATCATTCTTCTCTTGTTGCCCCAATTGCACACTATTATTTACCCTTAGATAGACAGGCGGATCTAACTTTGAGGATTTGCTCCTACTAACACCAGCTTCATAGGCAACACCGAAGGTAGCAAGATAAGGGTTTTTTTCGATTTTTTGTTGGAGTTGCGCTGATAGTTGCTCATCGTTGATTTCACCCGTCGTGAGGGAGTTAGCAAGAGCAAGGGAGTTATCTTGAGTGTTACGCAGTTCGTTCTCGATTTCCAGAGTCGTTAGCACAGCTTCTCGCTGAGCTTGGTTTTTAGCTTTTTGAAGTCTCTGCTGTGCAGTGTGCCAATAGGTATAAAACCCAAATAGAGCTAATGCAAGGGTGATGCCACAAAAGCTTAATAAGGCAAAGAATACTATTTTTTGCTTTGTATGTTTTTTCATAAATGCCAGTTATCTGAAGCGTAATTGAAGAAAGGGACAAAAAAAGAAGCCTGAGCGCTGGAAACCAGCGAACAGAACTTCGGAGGACAAATCAGATAGGGAATTCAAATCCCACCTGATTTAAATCCACCAAAAAGTGATAGAAGTATTAAACCTTTGGGCGTTGTCGCCTTAAAAGGAAATGGGGAGACAATTCCCCTTGTCTCCTTCGATAAATTTTCTAGTAAAGTATTCTGACACTTTTCCATATAATCTACATATAAATTGGCTGTATCTATTTATAGTTAAAATAATGCATCATATTAAGTGTTTTTTAGCAACTATCTTATTGGTGAGCTTGAGTGCTTGTAACAGTGAGCAAAGGCAAGTTTATACTTCACCAGACAGCAGAGTAAATGGCAACAATGACTTAGGTACAAGTAAAAATGTGCTGATTGACGGTTCTGGTACGGTTTCTGTCATTAGCGAAGCAATGAAAGAACAATTTAGAAAAATAAACCCCAATGTAAGAATAGCTATTGGGAAGAGCGGTACTGGAGACGGCTTTACAAGGTTTTGCCTTGGCGTAACTGATATCTCAATGGCAGCCCGTCCGATTAAAAAGTCCGAGATTGAAGCCTGTCAAAAAAATAATATTGAATTCGTTGAATTACCTCTCGCCCTCGATGGCATCTCGCTTGTAGTCAATCGCACCAACACTTGGGCTACTTGCCTCAAACCTCAAGAACTGAGCAAAATATGGGAGTCTGCTGCGTCAGGCAAAATCGTTAACTGGAACCAAGTTCATAATGATTACCCAGATCAATATCCGCTGATACTGGCTGGCCCTGCTGTAGGCACTGGTACTGTAGACTATTTCACCGAGGTAATAATTGGCAAAAGCGGGAAAATCCGCAACGATTACAAAACTAGTGAAGAGGAAAGCGTAACTGTTCAGACAGTCGCATCTGAACCTGGTGGTCTTGGCTTTACAGCTTTTTCCCGCTACCTAAAAAATCAGAACATTCTCAAGGCTCTTGCTATTGAGAACAAAGAAGGTAAATGTGTACAGCCAAGCCCAGAAACGATCGCCAACAGCAGCTATAATCCCCTTTCCCGCCCCCTATTTATATACGTCAGCAAAACAGCTCTTAAAGAAAATCCTGCCGTGAAAGCTTTTGCAGATTACCACCTAAATCCTGCTAACCACTTCTTAATCTCAGAAAGTGGCTACGTTCCTTTGCCAGATAATTTGTTAGCAAAGGTGCGATCGCGTT
Organism: Nostoc sp. UHCC 0302; assembly: GCF_038096175.1. NCBI lineage: Bacteria > Bacillati > Cyanobacteriota > Cyanophyceae > Nostocales > Nostocaceae > Nostoc > Nostoc sp. UHCC 0302. The sequence continues at coordinate 419,744 of NZ_CP151099.1, read as the reverse complement.
TAGATCATGCGATCGCTGGCTCGATTTTTGAGGAAGGGTCGCCAGGCAATATCAAACTTGCAGATAAACTAGCAAGTTCCCAACAGAGGTAGAAAACACATACTAGGGTGACAAGTCTAATATGGTACTGGGTTTATTTAAACCAATCAATGATTCATATTTAACTGCTACGTAGCTATGTTTTGAATATTGAATCGCTAATCAATCATTGTGAGCGTGTTCAAACTCGTAAACATAGAAAAGTCGGCTTAATTTCTTCAGCAAATACCCCACCACTGCAAATATGATTGTTCCAGCAAGCGCCCACCAAAAGCCTGCTGGAGGAACAACAGTTAACAGGGAAGTGGTTGTTTGGCCTAACATCGCACCTTTCAAGGCCACAGCCCTGGCATCGACAATTAAACCCAAACAAAAACACACAGCAGCAGCTACATAAGCTAACACAGTCAGGCGATTAATCCTTTTCAGTGCTTTTTGGCAAACCATGCATTGCTGAGTATGTGTTGTCCACACATCCAGAAGTTTTTGCTTGTCTTTCTCTGCTGGGGGTAAGTCAGCGCCATGCCCTGAGTTCCAAGGTATACCACCACCCGCCCGCTTCTCCAGCCATTGGCGAAACGCAATTACCATCTTATCTTGAGGATTTGGCGTATATACTGCATCTAGCCATTTGCCTTTACTGCGTTGCGCTACAATTTTCTCTTCATAATGGAGAAACACCATATCTTGGTGCAGAAACAAAGAAGACAACACATGACCTAACCAAGTTGGTAACGGTAAGCCAAATATTCCCAAACCTTGCGGAAGCTTCCCTTCCTCATTCTTCACAAAAACTTGGCAACCGATATGACGACACCATCCAGGACGCGTAGGAATAGCATATAAAGCTAGGATTAGCTTACCGCCATCATGAGACTTTGAAACGATTCTCATGTGGCAGGGCGGTTGAAAGTCGTGAACTGCTTGCTCAATTGTCGCAGCCACAGGAGTGATTTCATAGGAGAATCCTTCTTGTGTAGAAATCTCCCGGACTGGAATCATATCGTAGTATTTAGCATCCTTATATCTATTGCCGACAATTCCGTGGTGGGAAACTGGCACATGAGCAGGATCTGCCACATTTTCCATGAAAAAGTCCCATCCATAAGGAAGGTCGCGGATATTCCAAAACCCCTGGACAACTCTTTGTGAGTCTTCCTCTAGTTCTGGAACAATGCGCGGTGTCTGCGATTGACTTTCAAGTTGAGCCTGAGAACCTGCCTCTGCCCATACCCACAATAAACCCTGGCGCTCCTGTGTCGGATAGGCGACAGCGCATGACTTAGGATTTGAGCAGTTCTTAGCTTCTGTCTGCTGATCTTTTGATTGAGGAATACTAATGCAGTTACCTTGATAATCAAAGCGCCAAGCATGATAAGCACATAACAACGTACCGTCAGGCTCAACACGCCCTTCCGAAAGAGGGGCTAGTCGATGGGGACAAAAATCTTCAAAGCAACGCCATTTACTGGAGCCATCCCGCCACAAGACGATATCCTTTCCCAGTAATTGCATGGCATGGGGACGAGAAGGATCGAGGAAATCTACAACGGCTACTGGATACCACTGCTTTGTCCATTGGAATGTTTCTTTGTCAGAAAATTGTTCTTGGGCGAAGTTGTCCCCAAGATTACCCTGGCGCATATTTCCTTGCAGACTGGTTTCAGTAGCCATAAGTGACTTGATTATTATTTTTTATTACATCAGCTTGCTTGATAAATTTTAATCTATTTGTTATTTCAAGTGATGATTGTTGGAAAGTAAATGCTTGAACAATATCTATATATGATATGTGAGGAGAAATTAATCAGCTATTCCAGCCTAGCGCGGAACATAGGATTAGGGAAAAGATTTTGAAATGCAGCTTGCCGCTCTGTCACAGATTCTGGAGCATTATTCCAAAGGCTTTCATAATAAAAGAAGGCTACACCCAAACCACGTTCTTTAGCTGCCTGTACTTGGGAATAAATTTGTTGTATTGGAACTGGGTTATTTCGTAAACCTGCCATAATTCCAACTCCAGTTGGTATAGTTTGTTGCGCTTCTTGAATTTCTGCGCGGGAAAGATTAGCGATAAAACTTTGCAGATTAGGACGATAAATTTGCACAATTAGCTCATCCAAAATATTCAGCCGCAGCCAAGTTAGCCAGTCTTGCAGTTGAAACTTGTAAGCATAGTCATAATAGTTGGGCGAAACAGAGAAAATTGCTCTGGGTTTTCTCGCTTTGACAGCTTGATTGAGTTGTACCATGAAAGCTGTGATCTTATCGGCTCGCCAACGCATCCATGCTTGATCTTGGGGATTAGCTGGGGGATTTTTCTTTGTTTCCTGAGCATACAAAGCAAGCGTGTATTTATCGTAGCCAAATTCGTAGGGTAAACTCATGTGATCGTCAAACTGAATACCATCAGCGTCATATTGAGTCATCACTTCAAGAACGAGATTGGTAATAAACTGCTGCACTTGAGGATGAAATGGATTGAGCCACATCACCTCACCAGCAGCACTGATTGAAGTTTGACTACCATCCCGCTTTTGTGTAAACCAATTTGGATAATTTAATACCAGTTCCGACGTTGGGGGAGCCATGAAACCAAACTCAAACCAGGGAATCACGAGTAAGCCTTGGCGATGGGCTTGGGTAATCAGGTCTTGGAGAATATCATGCCCATCTGAGCCTCGCAAAACAAAAGGTTGGATCTCTGCACGTCGTGCTACAGCGCTAGGATACATTACATAACCAGAATTCCACACCACAGGATAAATTGTATTAAAGTTCATCTCCCGCAATTGGCTTACGGCTTCTTTAACTTTGGGGCGATCCTTGAGAGTGTCGAAATCATTACTGGTCATCCAAACCCCGCGAATTTCCTGACGAGGCGGCTGCGCGATTGTAGGTGCCTGCTCGATCGCGGGTAACTGCTCGATTGAAGGTAACTGTGCGATCGCGCTGAAGTGCCCGTTTCCGATGATTGCTGGCGTGAAACTGTCCAGCAGCAACACCATAACAAACGATATCAAAACGAGGATTGGGAAAGTCGCTACACCTCTGTGCCACCAACCTTGAGGAATGAAACTTAATTGCATAGGCTTGAATGATCTGTTAGCCACCCACTTATGCAATCGCATACTTGTGTCATGGAATCTACTATTCATATGGTCTATAAACATTTCTTCTTGCTAAAGAATTTGTAAATTAGTGGTCATTTATTCCATGCGCTTTAAATTGCTGCACCAAAGAAACTGATGCAGGCTTAACACAATAGAATAGTTGACGCAGCTAGCAGCTTAGTAGTGCCAAGTTTCTCTTTTGCGGGAAGGGCGATCGCTTCGGTTCTATTGCCCAACCTTACGAAAGGAAATACTTAGCTAATATGGGAAATTGCTAACTCTGGTTCTTAAATAAGTAAAACTGATACTAGTCATCAGCTTTACAAAAGTTAAAAACTTGCTGAAAAAATGTAAAGTAATGTAAAGTAATCACATAGGCGAAAACAAACTGCCTAAATACATACATAACTAACCGCAATCATAAAGACATGACAGCAACCTTACAAAGACGCGAAAGCGCCAACGTATGGGAACGGTTCTGCAACTGGATAACCAGCACCAACAACCGCCTATACATCGGTTGGTTCGGCGTACTGATGATTCCCACCTTGCTAGCTGCAACCACCTGCTTCATCATCGCCTTCATCGCTGCACCTCCAGTAGACATCGACGGCATCCGCGAACCAGTAGCAGGTTCCTTAATATACGGCAACAACATCATCTCCGGTGCAGTTGTGCCTTCTTCTAACGCCATCGGCTTACACTTCTACCCAATTTGGGAAGCAGCATCCTTAGACGAATGGTTGTACAACGGTGGCCCTTACCAATTGGTAGTATTCCACTTCTTGATTGGTGTATTCTGCTACATGGGACGTGAGTGGGAACTATCCTACCGCTTAGGAATGCGTCCTTGGATTGCAATTGCATATTCTGCACCAGTTGCAGCAGCAACCGCAGTATTCCTCGTATACCCAATCGGACAAGGTTCCTTCTCAGACGGTATGCCCTTGGGTATCTCCGGAACCTTCAACTTCATGATTGTCTTCCAAGCGGAACACAACATCCTCATGCACCCCTTCCACCAGTTAGGTGTAGCAGGTGTATTCGGCGGAAGTTTATTCAGTGCAATGCACGGTTCTTTGGTAACCTCTTCCTTAGTTCGTGAAACAACCGAATCAGAATCACAGAACTACGGTTACAAGTTTGGACAAGAAGAAGAAACCTACAACATCGTTGCAGCCCACGGCTACTTCGGTCGTCTCATCTTCCAATACGCTTCATTCAACAACAGCCGTTCCTTGCACTTCTTCTTGGCAGCATGGCCAGTAATCGGCATCTGGTTCACCGCTTTGGGTGTCAGCACAATGGCTTTCAACCTCAACGGTTTCAACTTCAACCAGTCGATTATTGACTCACAAGGTCGTGTAATCAACACTTGGGCAGACATCATCAACCGCGCCAACCTGGGTATGGAAGTCATGCACGAGCGTAACGCTCACAACTTCCCTCTGGATTTGGCTTCTGCTGAAGCTGCTCCTGTAGCCCTAACTGCTCCTGCTATCAACGGTTAATTCTCAAGATTAACTAAATCAAAGACGCCTCCCAGAAATGGGGGGCGTTTTTGTTTTTGAAATTTATAGTTTCTCAAACTATCTGTTTGGTACAGTGCGATGTTAAGCTTCACTCTCATCCTGTGCTGGTAAGTAGTTAGAATTGAGAATTTCTTTAGGATTAAAGGGAGTTTCAATTGGAAAAGTATCAATTGTTAGTCCTGTTTCAGCAGCAGCTAATTCTTTTGCATCCTGGTAGCACTCATTAAAGATATCAGTAAAATAAGCTTGCAAGCTAGGGCTTTCGTGGAATGCTTTTTTTAGCCTTTGCCGATGCTCAACAATAGTCGCAACCCAACTATTTGAGCGTTTCTCTGGCTGATATTTATACTTGAGGAAATGCATCAATAGAATCTTCAGGTTGCTGTAAACTGCCCGTTTCTCGCTCCTGCCCATATCTTCAATTTCTTCTAGCAAATTAACGGCATCAAGCGCTGACAGTTTTCCTTCTCGCAAAAGTTTAGCAGTTATCTCCAACCAGAGGTAATAGTCTTGTTCATATAGAACAGAAAGATTGTTAGCAGTTGGTAGGGAAGATGTCATACGAGGGACTCTAACAGGGTTGTTCTACTTTTTGATATGCCGCAACTCAACAATTTCGCTTGCTAGCAACCGCTGCTTCAATCATGCCATGATAATTATCTACAGACAATTTGGCTAACGTCTTCATGGCAGGAGCGCTAACATTATCTTTGCAAGTCTGATTCAATTTTACAGTGTCTGATTGCTTCTCACAGTGTTTACGACATTTGGAATTTAATCTTGTTCTATATAAGCGCCATCCTAAAAAGATGGGATTACCAGAAAAATGTCATCATAGTGATGGTAAAGACATTAGGGAGACAAGACAACGGTTTACGCACGTCCTTTAGCACGGTTAATTGAGCAATTGCAACGCCTACCAGGAGTGGGCCCTAAATCTGCCCAGCGACTGGCTTTGCATATTTTGAAGCGACCAGAAGCAGAAGTGGAAGCTTTGGCACAAGCTCTAATTGAGGCAAAAAAACAGATCGGCTTGTGTTCTGTCTGCTTTCACCTATCTGCCGAGCCGGTTTGTGAAATCTGCCGCAGTTCTAACCGTGATAACAACACTATCTGCGTCGTCGCAGATTCCCGTGATGTGATTGCGCTAGAAAAAACCCGCGAGTATAGAGGTAAGTATCATGTATTAGGTGGAGTGATTTCCCCAATAGATGGCATTGGCCCAGAACAACTGACTATTCAAGCTTTAGTACGGCGGGTGAGTAAGCAACAACCTCAAGAAGTGATTTTGGCAATTAGTCCGAGTGTGGAAGGGGAGACAACAACACTATACCTTGGTCAACTACTAAAACCATTTACCAAAGTAACGCGGATTGCCTTTGGTTTACCTGTTGGTGGTGATTTGGAGTACGCCGACGAGGTAACGCTAGCTAGAGCCTTAGAAGGACGGCGGGAGTTGGATTAGCTTTAAGTCATTAGTTAGGAATCAATTTTTTGGTATTGCTAATTAATGGTATGAATTTTGTTTCACGCAAAAGCGATGGTAATTGTGTGAGACAAAAGATGCCGTTCATTTATCCAAAAATATTTGTAATATCTGAATTGCAAAACATACTTAATAATTGCAATCAATCCTTCGGTAGAGACGTTGTATTACAACGTCTCTACGATGGCCTATCTGTGACATTATTTATTCAAATTGGTATTAGCCTCAACTCGCGATCGCAGAAAATCAAAAATAACTGCATTGTGAGGTAGTGTATGGCTTAATTTCGTTGGGAACTATCTGTTTCTGTCCTGCAAATTCTCTCCCATAATAACCGTCATCGATATTCAATTTGCCTAATTTCTTCTACAGCTAATTTCATCATTCAATACTTATCAAACTGAGAAGATAACCCAAACTCAACCAAATTTGGCAACGAAGTGGGCTGTAGAATACAAGGAAGAGCGTCGGTACTTGGTTGCTAAGCGGCTAGTTGTGGATTAATACCATTTAGAATTTGGGATTGCGAAACTCTCACTAGTAACAAGTAGTCTAATCATTAGATTTAAGCCTTCTGGTAGTGTATTCCTCACAACAAACGAGTTTAGGTTAAAGGTATGTTCACCTTTCTACTGTTGAGGAAATAGCTATGCCCAGCGGTCATGCAAATCATAAAGGTACTTCTGATAAACCTAACGTCAATGCATCCGGTCAGATAAATGCGTCTGCTGCTGACAAATCAGTAGATTCTGAAGACGTTTTGCTGGAAGGCGCTACAACAAATACAACAAGAACCCAAGAATTCGTTGATCATCCTCCCGCCACTGAACGCCCTAGCGAAAAACCAAACACTGACAAAGAATAGTGAAGAGGTAGAGACGCGCCATGACGCGTCTCTAGCAAACGATTTGTTGTGATCATTAATTGAATTGGTATCAGATTTTTTGTCTGGCTGAGATTGCTCTCGAATATGCCTGATTGCTTGAGAACGGTGTCTTTGTGGAAAAAATTTTGCGGATTGACTCGTGAAGAGATAGTCTAACCTAGTTAGGGTAGCTGGCTGTAGAGGGTTGATGTTGCTGCAACCCATGCAAGTAAATTTTGCAGAAGCAATATTTACAGGAGACAAAACCGTGAGTAGTCTGGGCAAAAAAAGATTAGAAGTTGGTTTGGCGATCGCTACCTACGCTGTTGGTAGTGGTACTGCCTCAGCAGTGCCTACCTCTGGAATAGAAGTTCCCAAACAGATTGTGTTAACTGCGTCTGATATCGCTATGTACACCACTATTTGGAAAATCTATTTTCAGGAAGATTTATCCAGTAAGGGAATTGTAGATGTGTTAGTAGAGTTGGGTGTAGTAACCCTTGCTGCTACAGGCACAGCTTATCTTGTTACCAAAACCACTACTGCCCTTCTAAGTGAGATTACAGACTGGTTGGGGCCAGTGGGTTGGGGTATAACAGCTATGATCGCAGGTTCTTTAAGTGGTTTATTTGGAGTTACTTGGGCGCTTTATTGCGATCACCTTTATTCTCGAAGTGAACCTCAAACAGTTTAAGTTGGGGATTGGGGAATTGGGCATGGGGCATTGGGGATAGAGTTTAGCTCCCTGTTGCCCGGTTACTGAGCGCAGTCGTAAAGCCTGCGGCATAGCTGCGCTTAGGGCGCAGCCTCTCGTAGAGAAGTATGCTCCCCTGCTCCTCCTGCCTCCTGCCCTCATTTCCCCTTAATAACTGCTTGATAGCGACCTAAAGCTATTAAAGGAAAGTATTGTTGATAGAGGTGGTACTTGATATAAAAATGTCCTGGGAAGCCAGTACCTGTAAAGTCTGCCTCGTACCAAGTACCATCTGGCTGTTGTGTTGCAAAAAGGTAGCTAATTCCTCGCTCAATGGCATCAAGAGCTAATTTACCCGTCGCTTCACCAGCTGCCAAAAGCCCAATTAAAGCCCAAGCTGTTTGGGATGCAGTAGAGCTTCCTTGGCCTTTAAGACTGGGGTTGTTGTAACTGTGGCAAGTTTCACCCCAACCACCATCTGAGTTTTGACATCCAACTAACCAAGCTGTCCCCCGTTCTATAGCTGTTCGATGCTTTTGAGGAGTAATCAAAGCAAGGGCTGACAATACTCCACTAGTACCGTAAATATAATTTACTCCCCAACGACCAAACCAACAGCCTTCAGTTTCTTGCTCACGCAGAAGATAGGCGATCGCCCTATCCAAATTATGAGCATCAATTGACAGGTTACAAGCACCCAGCATTTCTACTACTCTCGCGGTAACATCTGCCGTATTTGGGTCGATCATGGCTTTTAAATCTCCATAGGGAATGGAGTTGAGCCAATCCTGATCGTTGTCTATATCAAAAGCTGCCCAACCGTCACCTTTACACTGCATAGATGCAATCCAATTTAGGGCGCGAGCGATCGCATTCTGCTTTAATTTTTCATTAGGCAGTTTTACCTGATGTAGAGCCATCACCACTACAGCAGAGTCATCCACATCTGGATAAAAGTTATTGTCAAACTCAAACGCCCAAGCTCCTGGTTTTCCCTGACGATTTTTTACAGCCCAATCTCCGTAGCTCAGAATTTGCTTTTGCAGTAACCACTCTCCAGCCTGCACGACAGCAGGATGATCTGGTGCAAAGCCAGAATCTACTAAGGCACGTATTACCCAAGCTGTATCCCAAATTGGTGAAATACAAGCCTGTACCCGGTAGGTATCTTCTGTTTCAATTGCAAAGTTATCAATCGCTTGCAAGCCTCGTTCCACAATTGGGTCGCTTGAGTCATAACCCAAACAGCGTAAAGCTAGCATTGAATTTAGCATGGCAGGAATAATGCCACCCCAGTCACCTGTAACTTCTTGCCGCTCTAAAATCCATTTTTCGGCGGCTTTGATACCTTCTTCACGAAAAGGTACTAAATTGAGGCTTTCTGCCAACTTGAACCCTTTGTCAAGGGTGAGGAATAAATCCGTCCAATCACCACTCTGGGGTAATTCCCACTGGACTCGATCAATACCTTCAACATATAGCTCATCTAAGTTTATAGTTTGAGCTGTGAGAAAGATCGGTTTACTGTCACAGACTATCAGCAGGGGTACAGTGCTGGAACGCGCCCAGCTAGACATCTCATAAATATTGAAGGGGAAAAATGTTGGCAAGAGCATTACCCAAGGTGGCAATGAGGGAATGCCGCGCCAATTGTAGCAGCCAATTAAGGCTAGGTGAAGCTTGGTAAAAATCCGAGTTTTACTGATTCCACCCTGCTTGAGAATAAAGGCTCGCGCTTGGAGCATCGTCGGATCGTTTGCCGATACACCCAGTAACCTCAGTGCCATGTAGGCTTCAACTGAGGTACTAAGGTCTCCGCCATCTCCATAAAACAGTTCCCAGCCCCCATGCTGCCGTTGCTGTTGACGTAAGTAGGCTTCAACTTTGTGCAAAGGTCTTGCTTGGTCTGTTCCCCAAATTTTATGCAGGAGAACAACCTCAGCAGTGATAGTGACATTGGATTCTAACTCTGCCCACCAGTAACCTGCTGGATTTTGAATTGAAAGAAGATAGTTCTGGCTAGCTGTGATCGCATCTGCGACTTGATTGACTGTTACCCTGTCTTGTGTTTGCATCAAATACTATTCAACCTCAACACTCAACATCTAGTTATGAACACGGCAGTATGGAGAAAAAATTTTTCCTCTATTAGTAGACATAGTATTCTGTCTGAGACACAGAGAATTTGCAAGAGGAGAATAAAAGGAGTGGGGGAGGGGGAGCAAGAGGGAAATAAAATAATTTTCACTTCCCAGTCCCCAATCCCTTTAAATTTTGAATTGGAGTGTAGTAACAGTCATGGTTGCAATTGTATTAGGATTGATGCTCTTATCCTTGACCATTTGGTTAGGATTACTGAGTTTTTGGGGGCAGTTTTGGCGGGCAGATCAACTATTAGAGGTAGAGGTTGCAGAAACTCAGCTAGAATCGTTACCTGTGGTTTGTGCAGTGGTTCCTGCTCGTAACGAAGCTGATGTGTTACCAACTACTTTGCGATCGCTCTTACTTCAAGATTATCCTGGTACTTTTAATGTGTTTTTGGTAGACGACCGCAGCACAGACGGCACAGCCAATTTTGCCGAAGGGGTTGCCCACGCTGTGAATAAAAGCCAGCAATTGCATATTATCTCTGGTGAATCATTACCTCCAGGTTGGTCAGGTAAACTCTGGGCTGTTGAGCAAGGTATTCAAAAATCTGTAGAGACGTTGTATGCAACGTCTCTACAAACACCTGATTATTTCTTCCTGACCGATGCAGATATTGAACATGACATTGGTAATCTCCGTCGCTTAGTCGCCAAAGCCATACAAGAAGATTTAGACTTGGTTTCTGTAATGGTACGACTCAGATGTAAAAGCTTTTGGGAAAAACTGTTAATTCCGGCTTTTGTCTTTTTCTTCCAAAAACTCTATCCCTTTCGTTGGGTAAATGATCCAAATAATCAAACTGCCGCAGCCGCTGGAGGCTGTATTTTAATACGCAAAGATGCCTTAGAACGAATTGGCGGCATTCAAGTGATTCGCCAAACTTTAATCGACGATTGCGCCCTGGCTGAGGCGGTTAAGAAGAGTGGGAGAGTGGGAGAGTGGGAGAGTGGGGGACAAAGTAATTCTTTTCCCACTGTCTCCTCGAAAGGACATATCTGGCTTGGTTTGAGTACTTTAACTCGTAGCTTGCGTCCTTATCCTTCCTTGGGAACGGTTTGGGATATGGTTGCTCGTACTGCCTATACGCAACTGAATTATTCTCCATTGCTGCTGTTAGGAACTCTGTTAGGAATGACTCTAATTTATTTGCTTCCACCTGTGGGTGTAATTTTGGGTGCGATTTTAGGGAATTGGGCGATCGCACTTACGGGTTTATTAACATGGTTGTTAATGTCGCTGGCTTACTATCCTACAATCCGCTTTTATCAAATTTCGCTCTGGTTTATCTTCAGCTTACCTGCGATCGCATTTCTCTATACCCTGATGACTCTAGACTCAGCAATACGTCACTGGCAAGGGCGTGGCGGTGCTTGGAAAGGACGAGTTTATCCTGGGAAAGCCAGAGGAGAAGGTGGTCGCCGAGCGTAGCCGAGGTGGGGCAGAGGGGACAATTGTACAGACGCGATTAATCGCGTCTCAGCACTCTCAATGCCGTATGCCCGTTAAAATTTACTCAAAGTGATGTACAATACTTAACTTTTCACACCAGCGCAATACCCCTGCAACAAAAGCGTCAAAAACAATATCTACAATTATTAGTAAGTCTAGATATCCATCCAAACAGCAAATGCAAAACCAATCTCGCGATGGAGAAAACCCATCAAATAGCATTTTACATAACGCTTCTAATGCCAAATACCAAAATCATGCACCCTGGAAAAAGGCAACTGCGTCTCTATCACTCGTACTGCTGGGATCGGGGATGACATTGGCAGGAGGCTATCTGGCTGGGCATTCTCGGCAAATTTCTGAGAGTGCTTCTAACTTGGCAGGGAGTCGAGTAAATGCTGCTCCTCCAATAGCAGCAGGTACAGATCCTAACTTTGTAATCGGGGTTGTACAAAGGGTTGGCCCTGCTGTAGTGCGAATTAACTCTTCTCGAACCGTAAAAGCTCAGATACCAGAGGAATTTAACGACCCGTTGTTACGCCGCTTCTTTGGTTCGCAATTGCCAGAATCTCAAGATAGGGTAGAACGGGGTACTGGATCAGGTTTTATCATTAGCGCTGATGGACGCATTCTGACTAATGCTCATGTAGTCGATGGTGCTGATACGGTAACAGTAACACTCAAGGATGGGCGCACCTTACAAGGTAAGGTGTTAGGGAAAGACGAATTAACAGATGTTGCTGTTGTAAAAATTCAGGCCAATAATCTGCCAACAGTGGCATTGGGTAACTCAGATCAACTGCAACCCGGAGAATGGGCGATTGCGATCGGCAACCCTCTTGGTTTAGATAATACTGTTACTACAGGAATTATTAGTGCTACTGGACGTACTAGCAATCAAATAGGCGCACCTGATAAGCGAGTCGAATTTATTCAAACAGATGCGGCGATTAATCCTGGTAACTCCGGCGGCCCCTTGCTAAATTCCCGTGGCGAGGTGATTGGGATGAATACAGCTATTATCCAAGGGGCGCAAGGAATCGGCTTCGCCATTCCTATCAACACCGCACAACGTATTTCTACTCAATTAATAGCTACAGGTAAGGTGCAACATCCATATCTGGGAATTCAGATGATAGGGTTAACACCTCAGTTAAAACAAAATATCAACTCAGATCCCAATAGCGGTTTGAGTGTAGAGGAAGATAAAGGCGTATTAGTTGTAAAAGTAGTGCCTAATTCCCCAGCAGCTAAAGCAGGAGTACGTGCTGGTGATGTTATCCAAAAGCTCAACGGTGAACTAGTCACAGATGCTAGCGGTGTGCAAAAAGCTGTGGAAAATAGTCAAGTAGGAGGAAATTTGCGCTTAGAATTGCGTCGCAATGGGCAAAGTCTTAACTTAGCTGTGCAACCTGGTGCTTTCCCCACTCAAGTGCAATAAGGCTTTGTGATCAACAAGACTTACGCATGAAAGCAAAAAACCTTTTTGCATAAGTCCTAATCAATTGAGTAAAAGTAGATTTTCTGGGACGAGTATCTTGCCCGTCCCTTTTTTCTAGGTAGTGAAGTTGTCCCTAAAGCCTTCTCCTGTAATAGGAATTTGTAACTCTGAATTAAGAGATTCGTAAATATATAGTGGACATAGTTTCAAGCAAATATCTATGCACTAGGCAAATCAACTAATGGAAATATTTTGATATGTCTGTTCATGAAAATGTTTGTATTGCTTGGCTTATTCCCTTATTCGCAGGCGGCAATTATCGGTATTTAGTTTTACGAGAGAGAGTTTCAGAACATACTTAAGCCAACTACTGTTTATACAAGCTCTGTAGCTGGGATTTATTCAGCCTTAGCGGATGGCTTAAAAATTGAGGTTTTAGGCGAAACCAAGTTTGTAAAAATTATAAATCAGTGGCAAAGCTTGCTCTAAACCCTAGTAGTCAAGCAAAGCATCTAAATCAGTCACAGTAAAGATAAAATTTATGGAAGTTGTGCGACGTTGCATAATAATCTGCATGGTAGATGTGGATAGTCTTGTGAGTAGTTGGTTATAGTTATTAAGCGATCGCACACACTCTAAACATCCTACAATTAATCAACTACCCATCGTTCATGCAGATAATCAATTCAGCAATGCTTTACTGCCAACCTCTATGAGGGCAATACTGTCATCGCCTCCAGAATGATTACTAATTTTGTATAATATTCAGCACTATCTTCTTTCTTTTCTCAGTTACTGAGCTACAAGAATAAAAAGCTAAAATCAAGCAACTACTTGATGTTAAACTGTGCCTGTCGCTACTAGCCAGCAGAAAAATCTTTAAGCCCGTAAAAAATCGATGAATATGGAGCGCCGGAATTTTCTCAAGTATGCCACTTTAGCAGGATATAGTTTTGCTTTAACTAGTTGTATTCAGGGTAGAAATTCTAATTCCTCTGGTACAGAATCGCCCTTAGCGTCCCCTTTAGTGATGACTGAACCTCTAAAAGTGGGATTTGTTTATGTTGGCCCTGTAGGCGATTTTGGCTGGACTTATTCTCATGATTTAGGTCGCAGAGAAATGGAAGCCAATCTTCAGGATAAGGTAAAAACTACCTTTGTCGAAAATGTCAACGAAGGTGCTGATGCAGAGAGGGTAATTCGCCAATTAACATTAGATGGCAACAAGTTGATTTTCACAACTTCCTTTGGTTACATGAACCCGACAATTAAAGTGGCTAAGGATTTTCCTAAAATTGTTTTTGAACACTGTACCGGATATAAACGTGCTATCAATGTCGGCACTTATCTAGGGCGGTTTGAAGAACCCCGCTATTTGACTGGTATGATTGCGGGCAAGATGACAAAATCGAATATAGTTGGTTTTATTGGTGCGTATCCCATTCCTGAAGTAATTCGGGGTATAAGTGCATTTACCCAAGGACTGCGGGCAACAAATCCCCAAGCAAAAGTTAGGGTGCTTTGGGTGCAAAGTTGGTATGATCCAGCTAAAGAAAGAGAAGCAGCTCAAGCCTTGGTAAATTTAGGCGTGGATGTCCTAACGCAGCATACTGACTCTACTGCTGTGGTGCAACTCGCTGAAGAAAAAGGCATTTACGCTTTTGGCTATAACAGTGATATGAGTAAGTTTGGTCAAAAAGCGCACTTGACATCAGCAATTAATAAGTGGGGCAAATTTTATACAGATACGACCTTGACTGTGATTAATGGTACATGGAAATCACAAGAGGTTTGGGATGGTATTGGTGCAGGCATGGTAGATATTTCTCCAATGAATCAGGCGATTCCGGCTGATGTGCAGCAATTAGTGAATGCAAAGCGCGATGAGTTTATTCAGGGTACAGCCCATCCTTTTGATGGCCCTGTGAAAGACCAAAAAGGGGTAGTCCGAGTACCAAAGGGTAAGAATTTAGATGATAAGGGACAACTAGCAATGGATTGGTATGTTGAAGGAATTGAAGGGTCAACAAAAGGGAATTAAAATTTTTTGCTGAGTAGAGACGCGATTCTACTCTTACGAGAAGCCGCACTCCCTGCGTCTACGCGTCTGTACAAGAGTGCTGATAAGAGAGGCGATTCATCGCATCTGTACAAAAAATATTCGTAATCCCTAGCCTAAATGAATGAGTTGCTTTCTCGGTTACAGGTAAAGAATATTAGCAAGTCGTATCCGGGTTGTGTGGCGAATAATCAGGTTAACTTGACGATTCAACCAGGAGAGATTCATGCACTGCTGGGGGAAAATGGGGCGGGTAAAAGTACCCTGATGAAGATTATTTATGGATTAGTGCGTCCTGATGCTGGAGATATTTTTTGGGAAGGGCGAGAAGTTAAGATTAACAGTCCCGCCCAAGCAATATCCTTGGGGATTGGGATGGTATTTCAGCACTTTAATTTATTTGAAACTCTAACTGTTACAGAAAATATAGCCCTAGCACTTCCTGCGAACGAAAAGTGGAATTTATCACGAATTGCTAAAAGAATTCTCACTTTATCGGCAGCATATGGTCTAAGTATAGATTGCGATCGCCCAGTCTACACTCTTTCAGTTGGTGAAAAACAGCGCTTAGAAATTATCCGCTGTCTATACAAACGTCCAAAGCTGCTAATTTTAGATGAACCGACAGCAGTTCTCACTCCCCAAGAAACAGAAAAACTTTTGGCTGCTTTGCGGCAAATTGCCTCTGATGGTTGCAGTATTTTATTCAGCACTCATAAGTTACCAGAAGTGCAATCTCTATGCAGTCATGCTACTGTAATGCGTCAAGGTGCAGTAGTTGCCCACTGTAACCCGCAAGTGGAAACGCCAGCTAGTATTGCAAGGTTGATGATTGGTTCTGATGTGCCAGCTAGCAAACCACGGCGAAATCAACCACCGGGGCCAGTCTGCTTGTTGGTAAATGATTTGTGTCTCAAACCCCAAAATTTTTACGGCACAACGTTGCAGCACATCAATTTGCAAGTTTGCACAGGCGAAATTATCGGTATTGCTGGAGTTGCTGGTAATGGACAAACAGAATTATTATCAGCTTTGAGTGGTGAAATAATCTGTTCTCCAGCAGAAATGATTATGTTGGGTGAAATGCCAATTGGTGATTGTGATGTTGCCAAGCGTCGCCGCTTAGGATTGGCATATGTCCCAGAAGAACGCCTAGAAAAGGGTGTAGTACCAAGTTTAAGTTTACTAGAAAATGCCTTATTGACAGCCCACGGGCAAGGGCTGGTGCGTCGGGGTGTGATTCGCTTTGGCAAATTAAAAGCTTGGACTGAGAGAATTTGTAATGCCTTCAATGTCAATCAAACAGTGGTAGATTCTGCTGCTAGTTTATCGGGAGGCAACTTGCAAAAGTTTATTATGGGGCGGGAAATATCCCAAAATCCAGCAGTATTAATTGCTGCCCATCCTACTTGGGGTGTAGATGTTAACGCCGCTGCAAGTATTCATCAAGCGCTGATTGAGATGCGGGATGCTGGTGCAGCAGTGCTGGTAATTTCGGAAGATTTAGATGAATTATTTGCATTGTGCGATCGCATTGGTGCAATCTATAAAGGACAACTTTCTGCCTTCAAGCCAGTTATAGATACTAGCCGTGATGAAATTGGCCGCTGGATGGGAGGTTTGATATGAAGAAGCATAAATTAAAAGAGAAGTCAGAATTCAGAATTCCGAATGCAAGTAGCGGGTGATAAATCAATTCAAAATTCAAAATTCACTTAGGGAGAATTCATTCTGACTCTTGTACAGACGCGTAGACGCAGGGAGTGCGGCTTCTCGTAAGAGTATAATCGCGTCTCTACTCTTAAATTCTTTGTTATTAAACAATAATCCTCCCTAATTTAGGTAAATGAGGGAAAATTGGCTTTGAAAGCGCTTTTTTAAACATCTTATGCTAATTTATCTCGAATCCCGCAGTATCCCCTCAAAAACATGGCAAGTGTTATCACCCCTAGCTGCACTGTTGGGAACGTTGATTTTAGGAGTTGTGCTATTTGGTTTATTGGGTAAACCTCCGATAGTTACTTTACAAACCTTATTTATTTCTCCTTTAAGTAGCTTTTATGGAGTAACAGAATTAGCTGTGAAAGCAGCACCTATCTTATTAATTGCTGTTGGTTTAGCTGTGTGTTTTCAAGCCAAAGTATGGAATATTGGTGCAGAAGGACAGTTTACCGTTGGGGCAATTTGTGGCGGTGCTGTAGCTTTAACATTTCCAAATATTAATAACTATATTTTACTGCCAATTAGTTTAATAACTGGTGTGTTGGGCGGTGTGGCTTGGGCAAGCATTACTGCTTTTTTGAAAATGCGATTTAATACAAATGAAATTCTTACGAGTTTGATGTTAAATTATGTAGCCGCTTCTCTCTTAAACTACTTGGTACATGAACCATTAAAAGACCCCAAAGGATTTAACTTTCCTGAATCTGCACCTTTTTCAGAATTTGCTAGCTTAGCGCCATTAATTGCTGGTACACGGTTGCATTTGGGTATAATTTTGGCGGTTTTGGTAGCGGTGTTAATTTGGGGAGTGCTGCGACAAACGTTTTTTGGCTTTAGTGTAAAAGTTGTGGGTTCTAGTTCCAAGGCAGCAGTATATGCTGGGATAAAGAGCGATCGCATAATTTGGCTAACTCTACTAATCAGCGGTGGATTAGCAGGTTTAGCTGGTGTGTGCGAAGTTCTAGGCCCTATTGGTCAACTACGTCCTAGCATTTCTCCTGGTTACGGTTATACTGCCATCATTGCCGCCTTTCTTGGTCGCCTAAATCCACTCGCTACTATTTTTTCTAGTCTGCTGATGGCACTTTTGTACGTAGGCGGCGAATTAGTCCAGATTAAATTGGGACTCTCCCTAGCCTTAGCTGGAATGTTCCAAGGTATTTTATTCTTTTTTCTTCTAGCGGCAGATATATTAATTTACAACCGAGTGCGAGTAAGGCTATGAGGGAGTGGGGGAGCGGAGAAAAGGGGGACAAGGGAGAATAATAACTGTTGACTGTTGACTCTTGTCCATTGACTAATATTTGAGGAGATTTAATGTGTCTACCCGTAAATTATTTATGGTTTTGAAATTAGTAACTATTACATTGATTACTGCTGCTATTACTACAGGTATCAGTCTGCTTTTCAGTAGTAGTGGATTTGAGCATCTATTAGGAATACCAAAGTTAAAAAACGAAAGCACTAAAGCAATTCATGACAAAGTGATGAGTTCATCCGCACAGGCGATGACTCTCGCAGACCAAACAAATCAAATACCAAAAGCATTTCAGGGAACAGTTGTTTATCAAGCAAAACTGAAAGCAAATGAGAAAGTAATCGCCCTATCTTTTGATGATGGCCCTGGCCCGAAAAACACGGCACAGATTTTAGAAATATTGAAGAAAAATAATATTAAAGCGACATTTTTTATGGTTGGGCAAATGGTGAAATATTTTCCCCAGGTTGCCAAGGAAGTAGCTGCTGATGGTCATGTAATTGGTAACCACACATGGCATCATTGGTATCGTCATATGGATGTAGCTACTGCGGCTAGTGAAATTGAGCGCACAGCAGACATCATCTACAAGATTACAGGAGAAAAAACTACTCTATTTCGTCCCCCTGGTGGATTCCTGAATAATGGATTAGCCCAATATGCCGAAAATCATAAGTATGCTGTCATGATGTGGTCAGAAGAGTCGGGTGATGCTCAACGTCGTTCCCCACAAGTGCCAATGCTAGTCAAAAATGTGCTGAAGTATGCAAAACCTGGTGCAATTGTGTTGATGCATGATGGAGGCGGCAACCGTAGCAAATCTGTTGAAGCTTTACCAGAAATTATCACTGGTCTAAAGGCTAAAGGCTATCGATTTGTGACAATTCCTCAACTGCTGGCAATGCAATCTGAAGAGCAATATGCGGCAGTTTCACCAACAGTTCCACAGGATGAACATCCAAACTATCAGCTTGGTCATCAGTGATATTTTACGGGCAGCTACACCTCTAATTTTGGCGGCACTAGGAGAATTAGTCACCGAAAAAGCAGGCGTGTTAAACCTGGGCGTTGAAGGAATGATGCTAGTTGGGGCTGTGGCTGGTTTTATCACCGCTTCAGTCACAGGTAATATTTACTTAGGGTTGTTGATAGCACTGTTATCAGGAATAGCGATCGCTTTGATTCATGCCCTGTTAGTAATTACTATAACTGCCAATCAAGTGGCAACAGGTTTAGCCCTTAGTATCTTTGGTTCAGGACTCAGTGCTTTTGTGGGTGCAGGTTATATTGGCAAGACAATTACCAGATTGCAACCTATTAATATTCCGGTTTTGAAATCAATTCCTGTGATCGGGGAAGCTGTATTTAAGCAAGATTTTGTGGTGTATATCTCAGTTGTCTTAGTAATACTAGTATGGTGGTTTTTGCGAAAGACACGGGCAGGTTTGGTATTGCAAAGTATCGGTGAATCACCAGAAGCTGCTGATGCTTTAGGTTTACCTGTTAGCAGAGTGCGTTATTTAGCAGTGATGTTTGGTGGGGCTATGGCAGGGTTAGCGGGGGGTTATTTATCTCTTGCGTATACGCCATTATGGGCGGAAAATATGACAGCAGGACGAGGATGGATTGCGATCGCACTTGTTGTTTTTGCAACTTGGAAACCTGAAAGAATTCTCCTTGGTGCATATTTATTTGGTGGCGTTAGTGCCTTACAGCTAATTCTTCAAGGACTAGGAGTGAATATTTCTCCCTATCTGTTGTCTTCCTTACCTTACTTGGCTACCATCCTAGTATTGGTGTTCATTTCACGGAATGGTAAACCCATGCAATTAGGCGCACCTGCATCATTAGGAGAACCCTTTCGTCCTACTCATTGACAATGCTGAGGGCTGAATACAGCAGAATTCAGAATTAAGGAGTCAGAATTGGGAATTAAAACAGGCTTTATACCTGACTTTGATATCTATCTATATATTGTGTACTTCATTCACTTGAAATCCGCTGTATTTAAACTAACATTCGATTACGAATTACGAATTACGAATTACGAATTAAATAATGTATCCTCCATCTTTTCAACCGATTACACAACGTCCGGTGTTCAAGCTGCCAAATGATGCCAGAGTCGCTGTATGGGTGGTAATGAATGTAGAACATTTCACATTTGGTAAACTAGGAACAGCTATTCAACCACATTTAAATAGTTATCCAGAAATTGCTAATTACAGTTGGCGAGATTACGGTAATCGTGTTGGAGTTTGGCGGCTATTTGAACTATTTGCAGAGTTAGAAATTCCAGTAACAGCAGCAGTTAACGGCGAAATTTGTACACTTTATCCCGAAATTATGACGGCCATACAGCAATATGGTTGGGAAGTAATGGCGCATGGAATTAATAATTCCACTGGTCATA
The DNA here is from genome assembly GCF_038096175.1 of Nostoc sp. UHCC 0302. NCBI lineage: Bacteria > Bacillati > Cyanobacteriota > Cyanophyceae > Nostocales > Nostocaceae > Nostoc > Nostoc sp. UHCC 0302. The sequence goes on along the minus strand of NZ_CP151099.1, from coordinate 399,525 downwards.
GTGGGATGGATCAAGAAACAGAAATCAAAATAATTGCTCAAACTTTAAATTTACTACGGGAAGCCACTGGTAAAACACCTAAAGGCTGGCTCACGCCAGGGTTTTCAATTACAGAATCCACTTTTGAATTATTGCATTCAGCCGGGATTGTTTATACTGCTGATTGGGTAAATGATGACCAACCTTACTGGTATCCAGTATCCAATGGACGCTTGTTAGCGATTCCTTATACTATTGAAGCAAATGATATTAGCTTGTGCTTAAGTAACCGTTTTTCTGGTGCGGAATTTGCTCAAGCAATAACAGACCAATTTGACCAACTTTGGCAAGATGGAGAATCGCAAGGGCGAGTAATGGCGATTGGTTTACATCCGTTTATTGTTGGTCAACCGCTGAGATTAAAATATCTAAAACAATGTTTACTACATATTAAACAACAACCTGATACTTGGTTAACCACAGGTGAAAGTATTTATGAATGGTCAACAAGCAACTTAAGCTAGTCAAGAGATACTATTAATTCTTAATACTATTACCTTTTTATAATTAAGTTTTGTTAACTAATTCTCATTAATGCTTATTTAAGGACTGCTAGCTTTGAACTAGGCATCGATAGCGAAGCGATGGCGTAACCGCCCGCCGCAGTCAGAAGGATTAGTTTCTGCACCAGTCTCATCCATCTTTAGTTAGTTAGTTAAGTTTTCCATAACAGATAAAATATTTTGAGAAAATGAGCTTTTTATATTTACTAGCTCTTACTAAAAGTGAAAATGGCTTCTACTTTATAGCTCTTTTAATTAGTTAGGCGATAGCCGAGATTATTATCATGCGTATCTTAAAGCAATTGAGGAATTTCAAAAGTTATTGCTGGTAGCTTAAGCTGGACATTAGCTGGATATTAAATTTATCTACTCTTAGCTAGATGCAGCATTCAACCTGTTATAAGTCTAATAATTAATTACTTAGCGTTTTGATTTGAGTTAAAGGCAGTCGAGTTGCGTATATCTAATGTGTTTACCCCAAAAAATTACTCAGGCATTCATGGAAGCGGATGTCTTGATCACAGAAGCACTGGCTAGTCGTCCAGCGAGACAGCCAGATTTAGCGGCTGAAAACCAAGCTCTCCACACTCTCGCCCAACAACTCATCAATGATCCGCAATCCACACTCAAAACCCTTGTTAGGATTGCAGTCGATTTATGTCGAGCCGATAGCGCTGGGGTGAGCTTGCTGGAAACAGCGCCCAATGGCGAATCGGCGTTTCGCAGGGTTGCGATCGCAGGCGCATTAAAGTTTTTAGAGCAAAGCACTACCCCAGGTAATTTTAGTCCCTGTAGCACCACAGTTCAATCTGGGCAACCGCAACTTTATGCTCATCCAGAACGCTATTTCACCTATCTGCACCATCCGCAGTTCCCTATTGTTGAGGGATTGCTGATTCCGCTGTTTATAAACAATCAACCATTAGGCACTCTTTGGATTCTGTCGCATAATGAGGCGCGACAGTTTGATGCTGAAGATCAGCGGGTAATTAGCAATTTGGCAGGCTTTACAGCCTCTGCTTTACAAAGTATCCATCTGCATCAAACGGCTCTTGAAGCTCGAAGCCACGAGCAAGCGACTCGTGCAGCACTCCACCACAGCCAAACTCAGTTTGAGGCACTGGTTGCAAATGTACCAGGTATGGTTTATCGTTACTTACCCAGCACGGATAGCCCCCATCGGTTTACCTTTGTGAATTCTGCTTCCCGTGAACTGCTGGAATTAGAGCCTGAAACAATTCTCCAGGATGCTGATTCCTTTATAAAATTAGTTCATCCAGAAGATTTACCATCATTTAAAACGTCCATGACTCATGCTATCCAGAACTTCCTACCTTGGCGGTGGAAGGGTCGGATAATCACGCCATCGGGTAAACTCAAATGGATTCATGGCAGTTCCCGTGCTGTGCGAACGGCAGAAAGAAACGTGTGGGATGGGTTACTGATTGACATTACGAATCACAAACGAGCAGAAGCAGCGTTGAGCCAAAGTCAGGATTTCAATCGGCAGATCCTTGACAGTAGCGACGACTGCATAAAAGTGTTGGATTTGTCAGGGAAAATCCTGTACATGAGTCCTGGAGGTCAGGCGTTGCTTGGCATCCATGACATTAGGCCATTCCTCAGCCGTTCATGGGTCGAGTTTTGGCAAGGAGCCGATGGGCAAGCCGCATTGAAGGCAATCGATAATGCCAAAGCAGGTAAAGTCTGCACTTTTCAAGGCTATCGTCCAACTCTAACAGGCGAGCCGAAGTGGTGGGATAACAAAGTTAGTCCGATTAAGGGAACTGATGGGCAAGTTGAACGGTTGTTATGCATCTCTCGTGATATCACCGCCCGCAGGCAAGCCGAACTGGAGCGTGAATATCTCCTTGCCCGTGAACGCCACTATGCCAACCAATTGCAGGGATTGACAACAGCTGCGCTGGCAATTAATTCTGCCCTTTCTGTTGAACAAGTCTTGCAAGTAATTAACGAGCAGGCAGCATCAATCATTGGCGTTCACCAGTGCGTCACCAGTATGAGCATTGACCAAAACTGGGGACAGGCAATTAACACCATACACCTATCTGATAAGTACGCCCAGTGGCGAGACTACGATGAAAAGCCAGATGGGTCGGGAATCTACGCCTATGTGTGTGGTCTGAATCGCCCGATGCGGATGACACAAGCCGAACTAGAACTTCATCCCCGTTGGCAAGGTTTTGGCAAGGAAGCAAAGAATCACCCTCCTTTGAGGGGCTGGCTGGCAGCGCCCCTAAGAGGGCGAAACGGACAGAACATTGGTTTGATCCAGCTTTCAGATAAATACGAAGGTGAGTTTACGGCAGCAGATGAAGCCATCCTCGTGCAGTTAGCACAAATGGCATCGATCGCAGTTGAAAATGCCCAGTTATATGAAGCAGAACAGCAAGCACGCTCAGCAGCAGAAGCATTGCGAGAAGAAGCTGAAGCTGCAAACCGCGTTAAAGATGAGTTTTTAGCAGTACTGTCACACGAATTGCGATCGCCTCTGAATCCAATTCTGGGTTGGTCTAGTCTACTTCTGAGTAACAAGCTAGATGAAGCAAAGAAAGCAAAAGCTCTAGCTACTATTCAACGCAATGCCCAGTTGCAATCGGAACTGATTGACGATCTTTTAGATGTTTCCCGAATTCTTCGGGGTAAACTCAGCCTGAATGTCGCTCCGGTCAATCTTGCAGCCACAATACAAGGAGCGATGGAAACAGTGCGGCTGGCAGCCAATGCCAAGTCAATCAAGTTGCAGGCAGCCCTGAAAGCCAAGGATGGTAAGGTTGCGGGTGATGTAACTCGTTTGCAACAAGTGATTTGGAATCTGCTCTCGAACGCTGTGAAGTTCACGCCTGAAGGGGGACAGGTGAACATTTCTTTAGAGCAACTTGGCTCTCATGCTCAAATTACTGTCAGCGATACGGGCAAAGGTATTACTCCTGATTTTCTTCCCTACGTATTTGATTACTTCCGCCAAGCTGATGGGGCAACCACAAGAAATTTCGGGGGACTGGGACTAGGGTTGGCGATCGCGCGTCACTTGGTCGAGTTGCATGGTGGCACAATTGAAGCAGAAAGTCTAGGTGTTGGGCAAGGAGCAACTTTTACAATTCGGCTACCGTTAATGTCCACTCAGTCACCAGAAAATCAAGGCAACAAAGCGATTGATTCGGCTTTAGATTTAAGTAATGTAACAATTTTAGTAGTAGATGATGATACCGATACACGAGAATTGACTACTTTTGTACTAGAGCAGTCTGGGGCAATTGTCACAGCCGTGTCTTCAGCTTCTGAAGCACTCGGCGTTCTTACTCAGTCTCAACCCGATGTGCTGCTCAGTGATATTGGAATGCCAGATGTAGATGGCTATATGTTGATACAGCAGGTCAGAGCCATCAGTGAGAGGTTAGAGTGATTGCACTTTTGTCAAGAGGGTGCGGGAAAAGGCGATAAATCCAGCTTGGAGACTGGTTTTCGCAGGGCTTTAACTACTCCTAAATCTTGATTTTCTTTGGCAGCGAAGTACTTAATTGGGTCATCCGCCTTACCTTTATCATAGGCGACACTAAAATGATATAAACCACGAAAAATCATCTCTAAAGAAATGCGGTCAAATGGCAAAGATAATTCGTCTGCAACCGCATCTCCCAAGTCAACCAATACTGCATAAAAGAGCCAAGTTGCCCACACTTGTAACTTCACACCATTAATAGAACCAGTCCATAAATATGACAGTCCCAATAAACGCTTGACCACGTAAAAAGCTTCTTCAACTCTCCATCTTCGGCGATATAAATCTGCGACAACGTAAGGAGGTAAGATTTGTGGGTCGAGGACAGAAGTAATATAAGAATAGCTAGTTTTACCAACCTTAATTTCTATTAAACGTAAAGTAAGCACTGGTGCACCACGACGAACAGTTCCAAGTTGAATCAATCGGTCTTTAACTGAATGGTCATAGCTGAAAATTTTTAAGTACTTAATAGATGCTTTGGCTTTTAAACGAGTAATAAAATGAACTTCTTGGTTAATGAGTTGTTGTAAAAAGTGGAAATGATAAAAACCTCTATCAAGTAAGATCAGAGTTTTAGCAGGTAGTAGTTTCAGCAATGGAGCTTCAAAGTTAGTTTCTGATGCAGCAGGATTAGTGTGAAACCAAACTTCAATAGGTAAGCGATTGACTAAATCAATAACTGTACAAATCTTTCCTGCTAATTGACCTGTTTTCAAGTCTTCTAGGCTTTTTAGCTTTCGGAATAAGGCTTCTAATGTAGACCCGTCAGCTATCCAAATTCGTTCAAAATTAAGAAGTGCAAATTTAACACTATCAGGAAGTGGTCGCTTCAGCCGTCGTTGCCAATTAAGTTGTAACTGAGGTAGTAAATCTTTAAATACTCGCTCAAATAATTCAGATGGGAATACTAAAAATCTTTCAGAAAGAGATTGTTGAGCAATTATTCTAGAACGACACCACAATAAATCTTCTCTTGCTAAAAGCCTTGTTAATTCTTGAACTCCAGGAACTTGTCGCCACAATAAAGTTAATACTGCTGCTACCATGAAGGATAGGTTGATAATTCTATCTCGTAAACCTAACTGCTTATAGTATTTTTGTTGAGCAAAGATAGCTGGAGTTAGTAACTCTTCTAAATGCGACGCAATCGCTTCATTATCTATGGTAGGAGTATTATGCTTTTGCGCGTGGTCGGAGTTTCGTTTTGCAGCTTTGGGCATAGTAGTCAACAAGCACTTTTCATTACCGCATTTGATTACTGAATTTACAATAATAATGAAACTCACTTTTGAAAAATTTATTCTCTCGTTACAATACTTTTTTGCCTCACATTTTAGCCGTTAAAAACTTATAGATAATGATAATCAAATAGAGAGGAAGGAGGCGAGTGTCGCTCGCCTCCTTCCCCTCCCCCACGCACGATTATCATTTTCATTAAAGTTTTTTTGAGTATTTTAACTGATTGACAAAATTTACTTTATTCTAACCTCTCACCGATGGGTCAGAGCCTTGTTGCCGTACGGTAAGCAGATAAAAGCGATCGCTTTAACTGCCTATGCTGGTGAGATGAATCAGCAACAGGCAATAAAAGCAGGGTTTCAGCAACACGTCTCTAAGCCAATAGAGCCAAGCATTTTAGTGCAAGCAATTCATAGTTTGGTTGGGTCTGCTGATAGCAATTCGTAGGCATTGTTCAGTCGTTACGTTGGCATTGTCCAGGGTAGAGACGCGATGAATCGCGTCTGTACAGGTTACATTGGCATTGTCAGCCAATACATTGGCATTGTCAGTCGTTACATTGGCATTGTTAGCCGTTACATTGGCATTGTTAGCCGTTACATTGGCATTGTTAGCCGTTACATTGGCATTGTTAGTTGTCACATTGGCATTGTCAGTCGTTACATTGACATTGTTAGCCGTTACATTAGCATTGTCAGTCGTTACATTAGCATTGTTAGCCGTTACATTAATAATGCTCAGAGTAGAGACGCGATTAATCGTGTCTGTACAGATTACATTGGCATTGTTAGCCGATACATTAGTAATGTATGACGGCTATGTTTAAACTATGAAAAATTCACAAACCCAAATTTTAAAAATCCCTGTAATTGATGCCGACTCAGAAAACATCAAACCTTATGGATATTTATTAGGCGATGATGTCAGCAAACCAGGATTAGGAATTCCTTTTTATCAAGGAAGAGTCATAGAAGGCGAAAATATTGACTTTACCTACCGGGGAACGGCAACTTTTAGAACAGCAAAAATTATGCCAGGATATCCGCCGATTCTTTGGTTAGAACGCCATATGCACATGACTCAAATGTTTATCGGCTTAGGACAAGCACCATTTATTATGGTGATGGCTCCGCCAAATCATGAACATAACGAAAACTTGCCAGATTTAAATCAAGTTAAAGCGCTGCGGTTTCCGGCTGGTTATGGATTGTTGCTGCATCTTGGCTCTTGGCATGATTTTCCCATAGCGTGCGATCGCCCGGTTGTAATCTTGACAGCTAATTCTGATGAAGTCGTCGCTGCTTTAAGTCAAATGAAAACTCCAGATGAAATGAATCAAGGCGATGTTTATAAGATTTCGTTACCTAAACGTTTAGGTTATGAAATTCAATTAGATGTAGCTAATTAACTTAGTTTAATCTAAATTTATAGGCTAAAAACTATTTCAATTAATCAATGGATTTGCCAAACATTGAAACTTATTTACGTCTTGATGATATTCAAACTCTGACTAATTGGAGTGCAGACTATGCTTGGTTAGCAGGTGGAACATGGCTATTTTCGGAACCACAAACACATCTAAAAACACTGATAGATATCCAAACTTTAGGATGGTCAGAGATTGAGGTTAACGAAGATTATTTAATTATTGGAGCGACTTGTCCGTTAGTTAAGTTATTAGAATATCCCTGGTTACCAGAATGGACAGCCGCTGAGGGATTAAAAAGTGCAGTCACAGCGCTAGCAGCATCATTAAAAGTAATTAATGTCGCGACGGTAGGAGGTAATATTTGTCTAGCTTTATCTGTGGGAACTTTAGCGCCAGTAATGGTCGCATTAGGTGCAATTTATGAAATTTGGAATATTAAAGGAGAATCACATCAAGTTGCAGCGAAAGATTTTCAAATTGGTTCTCGCCAGACAATTTTACAACCAGGAGAAATATTAAGGCGGGTTTTAATCCCGTTGTCGCATCTACAATGGAAAGTTAATTATCAACGCTTTAGTATAGCGGCGACAGATCCTGCTTTGGTAATTGTAGTAACTGCTAGGAATGAACAACAGATAAATTGTGTGATTTCTGCTAGTATTGCTGCACCTTTACTGTGGAGATTTGACAATGTAGAAGCGCCAAATTTTGCATTTTTACAAAAGCTCAATTTTATTACAGATGCTAAAGCTAGTTCAGATTATCGGCGAGAAGTGACGGTAGTTTTAATCAAGCGCACACTACAATAATTCGTAATTCGTAATTCGTAATTCGTAATTAAGATATATGAAAAAAGCTTGATATAGCTACGCTCAATGAATTTATGATTTTGGAAAATAATTCTTACTAAAGGAATTTAGTATTAGATATTAAAAATGCTGGAAGACTTAAAATTTATAGTTAATTCTCAATCTTATCGAGAAACTTGTCATCCTGGAACCAGCCTTTTAAGTTTATTACGTCAGCTTGGTTGGTTTGGTGTTCATCGTGTTTGTGATTCTGGTGATTGTGGTGCTTGTACAGTTTGGGTAAATGATACACCTATTCATAGTTGTATTTATCCAGCAATGCGTGTTGCTAATCAATCGGTAACTACTATTGAAGGACTTGCTCAGAACGGTGAACTTGCAACTATACAGCAAGCTTTTTTAGCAGCACAAGGCTTTCAATGTGGTTTTTGCACTCCGGGGATGATTATGAGTGCAGCCAAATTGCCAGAATTATCAGAAGATGAACTGCGTTTAGCTTTAAAAGGAAATCTCTGTCGCTGCACTGGATATCAAGCGATTATTGAAAGTATTAAAAGACAGGTGGTCACTGAGCGTACTTGTACTGAGCGTAGTCGAAGTAGTCGAAGTGAGGCAGGGAGCAGGGTAGAGACGCGACATGGCGCATCTGTAGGAGAAAGCATTCCTAAACAAGATGGTGCGGCAATTGTGACTGGTAAAGCATCTTACACGGCAGATATTTCACCACCTGGATTACTACATCTTAAGTTACTGCGATCGCCTCATCCTCACGCCCTGATTCGCAAAATTGACACGCAAAAAGCCAAAGCACTTCCTGGTGTGGTTGCCATTTTCACTCACGAAGATGTACCCAGGATACCTTACACCACCGCCGGACACGCAGAACCAGTACCCGATCCATTAGATCATTATTTATTAGATAATAAAGTAAGATTTGTAGGCGATCGCGTTGCTGCTGTAGTTGCAGAAACACCTCATATTGCCGAAAAAGCTTGTGAATTAATTGTTGTCGATTACGAAATCTTACCCCACGTTATCGACCCTATACAAGCAATGAATAATAGCGGGGTTGTAATTCATGATGAACCAGAATCATTACAAATCCCTGATAGAAATCGCAACATTGCCGGGGAAATATTTCTTGAATCTGGTGATTTAGAACAAGGATTTAACCAAGCAGATTTAATTGTTGAAAACACATACCAATTACCAGCAGTACAACACGTCCACCTCGAACCTCATGTAACTATTAGTTGGTTAGAAGCAGATGGGAATCTAGTTGTACGTTCTAGTACCCAAGTACCATTTCACTGCCAACGTTTACTTTCACAACTTTTCAATTTACCGCAAGATAAAATCCGGGTTTACAAAGCACAAATTGGTGGTGGATTTGGTAATAAACAAGAAATCTTATCAGAAGACTTATGTGTTTTAGCAACCTTGCGAACAGGTAAACCCGTGCAGTGGGAATTTACTAGAAAAGAGGAATTTACTGCTACTAACAGCCGCCATGCGATGACAATTCGGGTAAAAACTGGTGTGAAAACAGATGGTACACTTGTTGCCCAAGAAATGGAAGTAATTGGTAATACTGGTGCTTATGGAAATCATGGACAGACGGTGGTATTTTTATCAGGTTATATTCCTTTAGGTTTGTATCGTTGTTCAAATAAAAGATTACAAGGTTTTGCAGTTTACACAAATACAATGCCAGCGGGTGCATTTCGCGGTTATGGTGCAACACAAGGCACTTTTGCAATGGAATGCCAAATTGATGAAATTGCCCAAAAGCTCAATATTGACCCTTTAGAAATCCATTTAAAAAACTTGATACGTCCAGGGGATTTAATTACTTTAGGTAGGACAGAAAGCCACTTTAACTTAATTGGTAGCTACGCTGTTACTGAATGCTGGGAAAAAGTTACGCAATCACTTGGATATATTCCTGGTACACCACCGAGAGTAGAAGGTTCTCGCCGTCGTGGTGTAGGATTTGCCGTTTCGATGCAAGGAAGTGGCTTATCTAAAATCCACGTTGCTAAAGTCAAATTATCACTTTTACCTGATGGTAAATATGAATTGAAAACTGGTTCTGTAGATGTTGGTACTGGTTCAGATACTACTTTGCGGCAAATAGCAGCAGAAGTTTTAGGTGTAGAAGTTGTTGATATTAATATTATTGCTGGCGATACTCAACAAACACCTTTTGACGCGGGTTCTTATGCTTCAGCTACAATTTATATTTCTGGGCAAGCTGTGAAATTAGCCGCAGAAAAACTCGTCGACAATAGAGAAACCAGCGTTGAAGTTTCTTATGCAGCAGATGAATCTACATTAACTTTTGCTGTTCAAGGAGTAGAGGTAGAAGTTGATATAGAAACTGGTAAAGTTCAAGTTTTAAGATGTGTACAAGCGATTGATTTAGGTAAAGCAATTAATCCCCGAATTTGCCACGGACAAGCAACTGGTGGTATAGCGATGGGAATTGGTTATGCTTTAAGTGAAGAACTATTATTTAATGAACAAGGATGTATTATTAATCCCACATTGCGAGAATATCGCATCCCCACAGCGGCAGATATACCTCCAATAGAAGTAATTTTAATAGAACAAGCCGACCCTTACGGCCCCTTTGGTGCTAAAGGTGTAGGAGAAATCACTACTAATTGTACAGCGCCTGCCATTGCCAATGCGATCGCCCACGCTACAGGTTGTAGACTGCGCCAACTTCCCATGACACCCGAAAGAGTTTGGCAACAACTCAACGACTCTCCTACTTAAAATCTTTCCTCTGCGTTCTCTGCGCCTCTGCGGTTTGTTTATGCTTGACTTCTACCAACAACTAGCAGCCGCCTTAAAACAAAATGCTGTAGTTCTAGCCACCGTCACCAACACCAAAGGTTCCGTACCCAGAGAAGTCGGCGCGAAAATGTTCATCAGCGCTGATGGTAAAACCTATGGAACAATTGGCGGTGGTGCTGGGGAAGCAAAAGTTTGTCAGCAGGCTTTACAAGTTTTGCAAACAGGTGAAAAACAATTTGTAGAAATTGATTTATCTGGCGTACCGCAACGAGAAACTCAAGGCGTTTGTGGTGGCACAATGCTGGTATTGTTAGAGTTATGGAAAGGCTCTGAAAGCTTAAATTTAGTCAATCAAATTATAGATACTTTAACATCTGGGGGAATGGGTGCGATCGCCACACCTTTTACTCCAAATGAAAAACCTTATTTACTGACAGAACCTTACTTAATAACATCTCTAAAAACCACAGAATTAATTGAACCTTTACTACCACCGCCAACACTGTTAATTATTGGTGCAGGACATATTGCAGTTTCTCTAGCACAGATTGCTAAAATAGCAGGTTTTCAAGTTATTGTACAAGACGATCGCCCAGATTTTGCCACAGAAGAAAGATTTCCCGAAGCATCGCTATTGCTAGCAGAACCCATCACCTCAATTCAGAAAATATTAGAGAAAATTTCTAATTTATATGTGGCTTTAGTTACTAGAGGTTATCTGCATGATTTAGCAGCATTACGAACTTTATGTAACTATCAAGTGCAATATATCGGTATGGTTGGTAGCAAAAAACGAGTCACCACTGTGTACAAAACACTGCAAAATGAAGGTTTTACAACTGAATTTTTACATCAGATATATGCACCAATTGGTTTAGATATTGGTGCTTTAACACCAGAAGAAATTGCGGTTAGCATCTGTGCTGAATTAATTAAAGTCCGACGTGGTGGTAGTGGAATTTCATTATCTGAGAAAATCTCACGTGAGTAAAAGATTGACACAGTTTGCTATCATTCTCGCCGCGGGTGCATCAACTCGCATGGGTACTTGTAAAACTTCACTACCTTGGGGTGAAGGTAAAACCTTATTAACTTATCAAATAGAACAGTGGTTAAGCGTCGATTTTACACCTTTAGTAGTACTTGGTTCACACAATAGCTATAGACAAAAAGATTGTCCTATCGGCAGTTTGACTGTAATTAATCCTCATTCTAAAGTCGGAAAAACAACTTCTCTGCTGACAGGGTTGCAAAATATTCCAGCAGATTTTGAAGTCTTAGCGATTTCAGCAGTTGATCAACCTAGAAAAGCAGAGATTTATCAAACATTACTGCAAGCACACAAAGATAATTCAGCCTTGATTACTGCACCAACCTATGAAGGTAAAATGGGGCATCCATTATTGTTTGGAAATGATATGCGATCGCACTTACAAAATATTCGCGAGGAAACTTTTGGTTTACGCCAAATTATCAAAGAGTTTTACTCAGTAATTCATCAAGTAGAATTTAATAATCCATCTGTGCTTATAGATATCAATACACAGGAAACTTATAAATATCAATTGCGTATTTTTGAGTAATGAAAAATTGTAAGCTGGGCTGAACATATATCTATCAGAAAAAATACCTCTCCCTGTTAACTATTTTCTTGCATGAACGCTACAAGATGAATAGAATAAGAAAGAGGCCATTGGAGAAATACTATGCCTACTGTTTATTTAAAAGGTGGAGACAGTGTACAGGTAAGTCTAGAAAATCTAGAAGATTACCTTAATGAAAACCAAGAGCGCATCGAAATTCGCCGTAAAAAACTGCGGAGACCACCAATCGATAATGCTACAGTCTCTACTAGCAGTAAATAATTACTGTTATGTTAGGCAAATCTTCCGCTTCAAACTCTCCACTAGCTAGTTGCTCTCTAGTTCTAGCAAAGTAGACATCGCAACCATTGAAAATCCTATATTCTGTCATCAGATTATCATTTGGTGACTGTATGTATTCTTGTTCCCTACCCAACTCGGCGTAAACATAAAGACCCTCTTTACCTCTTATCTCTCCATAGACGCAGCCATTAGCACAAGCCGCCTCAAATTCTTCGCGAGTGGCTCTTATTCTCAGTGGCATTGTTTCTCCTCACAAACAACCATAGGAGACATCTGCTTGAGTTAAAAGCCGCAGGGTTCCCGGTATGTTCGGTATTGGGTTATAATTGTTGTACAACAAAGTGACCATCAGTTAATTTTTTCTCCTTGTGTGGAAAATTACTTGAAATGGTTAAACTGCTTTGGAAAATAGCTTTGCCTGTGCAGCAGGTATTGCAAACTTATTTGAACACTGGAGGTTCTCGTTGGCGCGAGAGCCTCTTTTGCATTAACAAATTCACTTTTATGCCGCCTTGAGCAGGCATTATCGGAAATTATTTATACAAAGGTGTTCAAAGTTGAGGTTATTTTCATCTTAGCATGAGCTAACCGAACATTTGCAAGGAGTGTCCGGCAAGTTTGATAACAAATTTAGCTATGGAAATCTCTTGAATCATGAAAACCTAAATACTCGATGCATTATTAGCTTAAAAGTTATAACTTATTAAGATATAACAGAACTATGGCACGTAGTGCATGGGTATCCGTATTATAAAAATAAATGCACTATGTAGGAGATTTATATGCCAACGCAAGAAAGCTCTCAAGCAGGGGGAGAAAATCTTCCAAAAACCAACAGCCAGCCAGATTCAGTCATGTTCGTTCACAACCTGCTTGACGAATATGGCTTAGACCCTTATGAGTTTCGGATCTATGCTCATGCAGTTCGCAGAACAGGGGGAAAACTTGATGGTAAGTATTTTGCTAGCTTGAATAAGACAGCAGAAATCTGCAAGATGAGTGTTCGCAAAGCCCAGTATGCACTCAAGTTTCTTTGTGAAGCAGGTTTTTTAAATCAGGAAAAGCGGAAAGGACGCACAGATCAGTACAGAGTCACTCACAGCCGTCAGTGGGCCAAACCAGAAGACTTAGAGGTAATCCGAGAAAAAGTTACAGGTGTTAAAAGAAAACAGCCTAAGAATAATAGTAAATCAGCTAAATTAAAATCTTCTGCAACTGAACAATCCAATGAAATAGACGTAATAAGTTCACTTACACCATCTCAAACTCTACCTGATTACTCTTGAGAAAATCATGAGTAAAATGATCCACAACATTCGTATCAGCAAGCTCTAAATTATAAAAATCTACAGCCTCATGCTCAAAATATGGCCCAGCGTGCCAAGTTCCCTCATTTAACTTGATAAAACAATTCCCTGGAATTCGGAAAGCTGCAATCTCCTTTAACGCTGGTTCATTCACATCGTTACAAGGAGGACAAACTGCAATTAACCAATCTTTCCCCTCCAAAGAACCCAAGCACTGAGTGCATTGCATATGGCGAGTAATTTTATGAAATTTCCGCCCTCGCTTTTCTAAGCGCATAATATAAAAGCGGGGAATGCCATGTTGCAGATTTAAGTTGGCATCTTCTGCATCGTAAGCCTTACCATCTTGACTAGCAAAAATTACCTGTCCATAACGCCGAAAGTTTTCTGGCGTCACCCATTGCGCTTGCAATTGTTGCACTGTCTGAGATGTAGTCATATCAAACTTTTGTGAAAATAGCTATGTTGATTTACCCTTAAATAACTATATTAATACAGTTATTAAGGGTGTCTTCTTGAATTTGGCTGCCTTAAATTAATAAAAAACAACCTTAGCTAGCTAGATAACTACGCACTTGTTCCTTTTGGCGTCTTAGTAAACTGAGTGCTTTTTGCTCAATCTGTCGCACCCGTTCTCGACTAATACCCATGCGATCGCCAATTTGTGCTAAAGAAAGTTCATGCCCATCAATAAGGCCGAAACGCAAGGTTAATATTTCTCGCTGCTGGGGAGTTAACTTTGACAACAGGTTATGTAAGTCTTGGTGCAGAGATTCTTCTGTAGCGTAGTCTTCTGGAGAAAGTCCGTCATCCTCCAATATGTCCTGCAATTCTGTATCCTGTTGTTCTCCAACTCGCGCCTCTAGGGAGAAGGGTTGACGCGCTAGGTACAAACACTCTCTAACTTGGCTGGGTGTTAAAGATAATGTGTCAGCTATTTCAGCAGTAGTAGGAACGCGTCCCAATTGCTGAGATAATTCTCGCTGTGCGCGTTTAATTTTGTTTAATTTTTCAAAAACGTGAATGGGTAACCGAATTGTACGTCCTTGTTGAGCGATCGCACGTGTAATTCCTTGACGAATCCACCAATAGGCGTAAGTAGAAAATTTATATCCAAGAGTCGGATCAAATTTATCAACACCTCGCTCCAAGCCTAAAGTACCCTCTTGGATTAAATCCAGAAACTCCAAGTTGCGCCGCTGGTATTTCTTAGCAACTGCTACCACTAACCGGAGATTAGCCTGAATCATTTTCTGCTTAGCTCGATGTCCTTGTCTTAAGCCTTGTTGCAGCTCCTCGACAGTTAAATTCATCCTATCACTCCATTCTTGCAGTGTAGGTTCGCGCTCTAATTTCACAGCCAATTCTTCTTGAGCAGCTAGTAAATTCATCATCTGCTGCACTTGTTGAGCAAAAATAATCTCTTCCTCATGAGTCAACAAATCTACACGCCCTATCTCTTGTAGATAAGCACGTACAATATCATCTGTATTCCGAGGTTTTTGAGCTAAAGCTAGATTTTTTTTCTTGGTTTTTTCAACTTCGGTCTGTAGAGATGTCAAGTTGCTCATGGTTATTTACTTCTCCTTAACCTGATTAATTTTATAGTGTCAAGCAAGTATAGATATCCAGTTTCATAGCATTTTCATCCTGCTGACCAGTTTATTACTCAGCCTGATAATTACTATTGTATAACATAGTACAAAGGAAAAATGTAGATAAGAAATACACAATCAATGTACCACAGAGTATTGAACTCATCACTACGATAAATTAACTAATAAAAGTATCATCAGCATACTTTTTCAACAAAATGTTCTTACTCAAGATTGATTTCTGTATATCTTAAAACATAAGTAGGTTAGGTTAGTTCTCCAATATGGTTTAGGGAGAAGAAGCGAAAATTTCCCTAATTCGTCATCTTATTACGGGGAACAAATAACCAATAGGAATAGTCAATGTTATTCTTTAGGATTATCTTTTCGTCTACTTTATGTTTAAGATAATTTATTCTTAAGATCAGCT
This sequence comes from Nostoc sp. UHCC 0302, assembly GCF_038096175.1. Classification (NCBI taxonomy): domain Bacteria; kingdom Bacillati; phylum Cyanobacteriota; class Cyanophyceae; order Nostocales; family Nostocaceae; genus Nostoc; species Nostoc sp. UHCC 0302. The sequence goes on along the minus strand of NZ_CP151099.1, from coordinate 383,960 downwards.
TGTTAATATAAACTACTTTAATTTTTCGGCTACATTATCAATATATAAATCAATACTTTTTTCACTTAATCTATTGTAAATTTCTACTAATTGTTGTGTGTTTTAGATATTTATTAGCTAACCATAAAATAAATATTAAATTCTATAAATTGTGATAATTGAAAGTAGCGCACCATCCACTAATTTTAGGCGGTGCGTGATGCATAAACATTTGCCATAGCCAAAGCGCCTTGGCTCAAAGCTGAACCAAGGCGCTTTTGACGCTACACCTGTAAAGTTTGTCATGTACAAGGCACTAATATTAATCCCCCAAGATAAAGCTAGAGATGCACGTTTGGAAATGTAGATAGAATCTAAGTAAGGGTGTACTGCAATATACCTCTACGAATTCCCTTGGAGAATTCTTATGCTAAACGCGCCTCCGCCAAATCGCGTATTAGGGAAGTTTTAGAGCAAATATAAGCTTTTAGAGTAGTAGTCTCTTCACTGTCGAGAGCTTTAGTACTCTCAACCTGTCCCAACAACTGCTTGACCAAATCTGTATCGTTGAGTCCAAGAAGTGTGCTGGCCTGGGTTTCTTCAACTATAGACCAAAGATAACGTAATGTTTTTGAGTTTACGAGACATATTTTCATTCAACCGCTCCTTGCTTGGGCCAGACTTTGACAGTGTTGGTAAGAATCTCAAAAGTAATTCTAGATGAGTAAATCTAAAGAAAACCTTAAATTTTACAGAAGTTCACTAATTAGATGCAAATCTAAACAAAACATAAATTCTAGTAATCATAACAGTGTTAGCTATTGCGGAACGCCTGTCATAGCCGAAAGTGCAGATAGGCAACGATTGAGTAGTTAACGCTCTAACTGGATTTGCACGAAAAGGTCAGTTGCATCTGGATAGATATTGTAAGGTTCCACTTTACAGTCGTAGCAGCCAAGATTATCCATGATCGAGTAAAAAGTTTCAGCACTAAGAACTGTAGAGTGTCCAACGCCATTTATATCTGAGTAATTGGGAGAGGATGGCTCAATATAAGAAATAACATTAAACAGGACATACTTTTTAGCATTCTTAAGCATTTTCTTCAAAAAATACTCAAAAAACAAGTCATAGTACCTTACTCTTGTTACTAAAACTCCCAAAGATAACACAATATCGAATTTAGTTTCTGGGGAAAATGAGGGGTCAATAAAATTAACTAACTGGAACTCTCTTAAAGGGAATTTCTGCTTTGCTTCTGATACAAATCCAGGGACAATATCGATACCAAAATAGTTGTAATTATTGAAGTTTGGGAAGCGCGATGACAAGTAGTAAAGAAGTTCTCCTTTACCACAACCAACATCTAAAACTGAAAAACCTGGCTCAATAGTAACTCTTTCAAAGAGCTTATCAAAAAAGTGAAAATTTCTCTGTTCGTTTCTTTCTCCAATACTTTTAGCTGATACTAATCCTTCCTTTAAAATGAGTTGGGAATAGTATTCTCCTATACGCTGTCCATCCTCTAACCAGTTATGTATTAGTTCATCACAGAATTTTGTCACTTTTATATTTTATAGAGATTATTAATAATAGGATAATAACTCATGCAAATAACTTTGCCTATTTAAATGTTAAATAGGCAAAGTTGTTTTACCGAATAACCTTTGAGTAATCAGGTTTTAAGCCGATAGTACATAACCTGAAATATGTTTCAATTCTTGCGGTAGTCGTTCGCGCTAGCCTCTCCCTTTAGGAGAAGGAGAAGGCTTAAGCTTCTCTTGTCTACGAGAGGCTGCGCCAACGAGACGCTTCGCGAACGCTTATCGTTTAATTCATACTTGGATTCAGCCTTCTGGCTACCATGCAGATATCAATTAGATGGAAGCCTATTTATCGAACTATTGTTTAGCAAAACGCTCTTATTGATACTGCTATGTAGTCCAAGATGAATAATAGCAAGAACGAACTTTACCGTTCCATATAATGTTCTGTTTATCTAAGTAGCCTTGTTACCCTAACATCATATTCAGTGCCTTTAGGATGATCGCTCCTAGCCTGGACTAGTGCTATACCATCAGCCTTTTGTTTTGACTCTGCGTTGATTTCGTACCGTGTTGTCCCGCATTGACAATTATTATTCGTTTGACCAAGAAATTCTTTAATATCAACCAATACTTCGTAAGTGTGAACCATTGTGGAACCTCCGAAGGTGCAAATTGCAAACTATGGTAATACAACCCAGTATATGGAGCTAACAAGTGCTTATTCTCAAATAAATACAATTCTTTATCAGTTATCTTGATAAATTAATGCTCAAGGAAGAAGACAAGAGAAAAAATTTGATTAATTTAACCTATCGAAATATTTTGTTAGATAGATATACACAGTGATCAACAGAATGACAAAAATATATTATATTCGTAGGTTATGAAGAGCCAGAAAATGCCAGAATCTAAAAAATTAATATTTCTAATTAATCATTTACTAGTGTTGACGTTAGTAACTTCTTGTGGTGGCAAAACACCCACAGAAAATATGCTAAATGAAGCACAAAATGTAACTTCATGGGCTGCCACAGCCAATATGGTTGGTGATGCCTGGGTACGCCAAGCTGTACCAAGTACTTATGCTCAACAAACATTAAAAAAAGCTCAAGAAGAACTAATAAAAGAATCAGGCAACATAGTCCAAATCAAGCCATCTTCAGATACAACTGAGCGTTATAAATCAGTGCTGCTGGCTGATACTTTGCAGTTAGCGAATACAACCAAGCAAATATCTATAGCAGTGACACAAAAAAATCGTACACTAGTGCAACGACAACTCAGAGAGTTAGCGACAGAAGCGCGATCGCTAAATCAGGTTAAGAACAATATTAAGGCAAACGAATGAAAAAAATTTTTGAAATCGCCCTTGGTATTGTAACCAGTATCGGCGGCTTTCTCGATGTAGGTGCGATCGCCACAGCTGCAGAAGCAGGATCTGAATTCAGCTTTCAACTAATTTGGGCGATTATTCTTGGTACAATTTGCGTAATCTTCTTAGTAGAAATGTCTGGCCGCTTGGCAGCAGTAAGCAAGCATACATTAGCTGCCGCAGTCCGGGAACGCTTTGGGTTCAACTTTTATGTTATACCCTTATTCGCAGAAATTGCCGTAGATTTTTTGGTTCTAGCTGCCGAAATTGGGGGTGTGTGTATTGCCTTACAACTTTTAACAGGTATCAGTTTTCAATGGTATGCTCTACCCGTTGCCTTTGCAATTTGGTTGCTACTTTGGAAAGGTACATTTGGCATTATTGAAAACGGTATTTCTTTACTAGGACTAATTACACTCGTTTTCGTCGTTGCTACCTTCAAACTGCATCCATCGTTAACCCAAATTGGCGCGGGTTTATTACCAACCTTGCCACAACAAGATACCCCACATTATTTATACCTTGCCGTTGGAATCTTAGGTGCATTGATTAGCCCCTACTTATTTTATTTCTATTCATCTGGTGCAGTAGAAGATAAGTGGGATGAAAGCCATGTCGGTGTGAATCGTGCCGTAGCTGGTTTAGGCATGAGTTTTGGCAGTATTGTATCGCTGGGAGTGCTGATTGTGGCTGCACTGGTACTCAAACCTAAAGGTATTCAGGTTGATAGCTACGAACAGGCGGCGTTGATGTTAACAGAACCTTTTGGGTACTGGGGCTTTGTACTATTTGCAGCTTCCTTGGGCATTGCTTGCTTTGGTGCTGCACTAGAAGTAAGCCTGGATACTGCCTATATTGTTGCTCAAGCCTTTGGTTGGAATTGGGGCGAAAATCTTAAACCAAAAGATGCTGCACGCTTTAGCCTAGTCTACACAGTGTTTGTTTTTCTTGCCTCATTGTTAATGGTATTTGGTATCGACCCATTGCAATTAACATTGTTTTCAATGGCAATTACAGCAGTGATTTTGCCGCCTGTTATCATACCATTTTTAGTTTTGATGAACGATGAATTATATGTTGGCAAGTATCGTAATGGTTGGATTAGTAACAGCGTTGTTATCTTTACAATTGTGCTGACCTTTGTGCTAGCTATTGTTGCTATTCCTCTAGAAATTATTGGAGGTTAAATCGATTTTAGATTTTGTAGCAAATCTGAGTATAGGCTTACTCCGATCATAACTTTTCAAGACAGATTTTAAATTATAAATTCGGTGCTGCTGATTGAAAACTACAATTAGTAAAAATGTGATATAACTACGAGCTTTTTCTTTTACTGCTACATAAGCCGTGAGCGCATAACTCACCTGATAGCATGGTAAATATTGAAAAGTGAATTAACTTCTTCATATTGATAATGCTTTTTTCCCCAAATTTGTTTAATTAGACTGAAGGCTGATTCCACTCTCTACGTTGCAATAGAAGAGGTAAGCTACATCAAAAAATAAAAACACGACATGACAATGAACCAAACGAGTAATCAAGAAAGCGAGTTAAATTCGTGCCAGCACCTTGTTGGTATCCGCATCTTGCTAGTAGAGGATGAGCCAGATATTGCAGATTTGCTCATCTTCATACTGGAAACAGCAGGTGCAGAGGTAATTGCTTTGCTCGACGCAGAAGCAGCCCTCGCCACTCTCGAATCGTTTCATCCCGATATTCTGCTATCCAATGTAAAATTGCCTCATCATGATGGAAATTGGTTAATTAAGCAAATTCGGTTGCATTCAAGCTTATTGCTACGACAGTTACCAGCAATTGCCATTACTTCTTATACAAGAGAAGTTTCATGTCACAAAGCTTTGAATGCCGGCTTTGATCGATTTCTAGTCAAGCTTGAGAGTCCACAAGAAATCGTGAGTGAGATCGTTCACCTACTATCCAAACATTCTTAATAGCTACTTATTCCTCTCGCCCGAATTTTTGTAGACTGGCGTATGGACATTGCATAATAAAATGCAACGCCAATTAATATCCTAAATTCAGCAATGCCAAGATTTCTTTTTTTTCTCTACGCCTTCTCGACGAGAAAGCGGTTCGCTAAATCCATCAACAATTAACCAGAAGTAACAAAAAATGAATGTTATTAGAGATGTTTTAGATAACCAATTAGTTGACCGCAATCAGTGCAAAATGGGTAAAGTCGATGGCATTGTGATGGAGTTGCGAGACGGGGAACCACCAAGACTTGCTTATATCGAAGTAGGAGTCACAACCCTAGCTAGACGGCTAAATCCGCGCTTGGCTAGTTGGGTAGCAGCAATTACAAGTAAATGGGGCGCGAAGCAAAGTCAACCGTTTCGGATTCCGTGGTCAAAAGTGCGGGATATTGGTATTGATGTCGAAGTTGATGTCGAAGCCCAAGCAACACCAGCCTTAGCCTATGAAAAATGGTTGCGCGATCGCATTATCACAAAAATTCCAGGTGGATAATAATGACAACTCGTGAAATCCATTTAGAACTACTGCTAGGTAAACCAGTATTAGACTCAACAGGTACAACAGTAGGACGCATTGAAGAAGTACGCGCCCAACAACAAGGTCAAGAATGGATTGTTAAAGAATATCTTATCGGATATACTGCTGCCCTAGAACGCTTATCCGCTTGGACAGTTGGCTTAAGAATTTTACATTTACTTGGGGCGCATAAAATCCACGGTGGTTATACAGTACCTTGGGATAAGCTAGATTTGACTGACCCTAACAAACCGCGTCTGCGTTGCAGTTTAGATGAATTGAAGTCATTAGACAAACAGCCATAGTAGTTTTCACTCTGAATCTAGAAGCTGTCATTACTAAAATCACGAGTTCTATCAAAAAAATCACATATCTATAGGGTTTTTAATTTTTAATTTTTAATTCCCTAAAGGAGCTTTGCTTAGCTAGAACAACTACAAATTAACTTGCTAAAAAATATCTGCTAAATTTTTATACAATTTCTAGCGAAAGAAAGAGTGAGAGAGGGCATATGTCTGTAATCATAAATGCGAAAAAGATTTAACTTACTTAAGTAGTCATATGCCGCAATATTTCGGGAAACTACCCACAACCAATCAACCTTGGACAACTATTGGTAATGTGCAAGCTGTAAATTGGAGTGATAATACCATCAATTTTGACTGCGGCAACTCACGCCTCACCATCAGTGTACTTGCCCCTAATTTAATCCGTGTGCGTTTAGCACCAACTGGCGAATTTATGCCGCGCCGTTCTTGGGCAGTGGCATTGGATGATTCAGAATGGGAAGTAACACCTTTTACAGTGCAAGAAACTGAAACAACAGTAGAAATCAAAACAGAACAAATTCGCGTGTGTGTGCAACGGGAAAATTGCCGTATTGCTTGCTTCGACAAAGCTAACCGCCCATTTGCCCAAGATGCAGAGATAGGGATGGGGTGGCGTCTGGGTGCAGTTGCAGGGTGGAAGCAAATTGCAGCTGATGAACATTTCTACAGCTTTGGTGAACGTACAGGTTTTCTCGATAAACTCAGCGAGGTAAAAACCAACTGGACGGTTGATGCCTTAGATTACGATGCCATTACTGATGAAATGTACCAGGCAATTCCGTTTTTTATAGCTTTGCGTCCAGAACTTAGCTATGGCATCTTTTTCAATACCACATTTTGGAGCCAGTTCGATATCGGCGCTGAACAACCGGGTGTCTGGAAAATGGAAACTCGCGGCGGCGAGTTAGATTATTACATTATTTATGGCCCTGAACCTGCCCAAATCCTCTACACCTACACTCAGCTAACTGGGAGAATGCAGTTACCGCCAAAATGGGCGCTTGGCTATCATCAATGTCGTTGGAGTTACGAATCAGAATCTGTTGTGCGAGAACTAGCGCAAGAATTTCGCCAGCGCCGCATTCCTTGCGATGTCATCCATCTCGATATCGACTATATGCGGGGTTATCGAGTGTTTACTTGGAGTCCCCAACGCTTTCCCAACCCGGCAAAACTCATCAATGACTTGGCACAGGATGGTTTTAAAACAGTTACAATCATCGATCCTGGTGTGAAGTATGAACCAGAAGCCAATTATCACGTTTTTGACGAAGGAATCAAAAACGACTACTTTGTGCGTAAAGCCAATGGCGAGTTGTTCCACGGCTACGTTTGGCCTGAGAAAGCTGTTTTTCCTGACTTTTTGCGTTCTGATGTGCGTGACTGGTGGAGTGATTTACACAAAAGCCTCACTGACGTAGGTGTAGCAGGAATCTGGAATGATATGAACGAACCTGCCATAGATAATCGACCCTTTGGCGATGGTGGGGAAAAAATTTGGTTTCCTCTGGATGCACCGCAGGGGAACGAGGAGGCGGGGATCAAGGGGCAGGTGGCAGGGGAGAATGTCTCCGTGTCTACTTCTACTCATCTAGAAGTACATAATTTGTATGGGTTGATGATGGCTAAAGCGTCTTATGAAGGGCTACAACGGCTGCGGGGTACAGAGCGATCATTTGTGTTGACGCGATCGGGATATGCGGGTGTGCAGCGCTGGTCTTCTGTTTGGATGGGGGATAATCAATCGTTGTGGGAGCATTTGGAAATGTCTCTGCCTATGCTGTGCAACATGGGGCTTTCGGGCGTGGGATTTGTGGGTTGCGATATTGGCGGGTTTGCTGGTAATGCCACAGGAGAATTATTTGCCCGTTGGATGCAGGTAGGAATGCTCTACCCACTGATGCGGGGTCATTCGGCAATGACTACCGCTCGTCATGAGCCTTGGGTATTTGGCGATCGCGTTGAAAATATCTGTAGAGAATACATTAACTTACGTTACCAACTACTGCCCTACATTTACAATCTTTTTTGGGAAGCAGCAACAACAGGCGCACCGATTTTAAGACCCTTACTCTACCATTTTCCCAACGATTCTAAAACCTACACCCTCTATGATCAGATATTGCTAGGTGCATCGCTGATGGCTGCACCAATTTACCGCCCTGGAGTTGAGTATCGCTCTGTCTACTTGCCCGCAGGCACTTGGTATGATTGGTGGAGTGGCGAATCTTATGAAGGGCCTATTCACATTCTTGCTCATGCGCCACTAGAAAGAATGCCACTATATGTCCGTGGCGGTGCGATTATTCCTATGCAACCCGTCCAGCAATATGTTGATGAACACCCACTCGACCAGCTAAGGTTGAGAGTTTGGTCTGGTAATAATCAATATAAGTTTTTTGAGGATGATGGGCAAACAAGCAACTATCACAATAATAATTACTCACTGATCAATATAAATGTATCTACTGTTAACAATCAAACAGTAGTGGAAATTGGAGCCAGAGACGGGGAATGGACACCTCCACGTCGGGAAGTGATTGTAGAACTCGTTGGTGTTGGAGAGCAGCGCTTTCAAGATGATGGAAAGCCACATAGCCTGAAATTCTGAAAAGCGACTATTAGTCCACCACATCAACATTGCAGGGTAAAGAAAGTTTGAGAATCTTTCTCTCATCCTCACGGTTCAGTTAAGGTTAAAGCTCTTTGCCAAAGTTAATTTTTTTAACAAACCGCATTCGCGCAGCGTCTTGCAGAGAAGGACGCAAAGGGCGCAAAGAGAAGGAAGAAATGCTTAACTGAACTGTATTCGGCCATAACTTACTGGTTATACCAAGCTTTTCGCCACTGTTTCATTTGCTTAATCTCGGTTTCTTGCGCTTTGATAATAGCCTGAGCCAAGTTTTTTATTTCTGGACGCTGAGACTTTTGCAAAGCATCTTTAGCCATAGTCACAGCTGCTTCATGATGAGGAATCATCGCATTTATAAAGCGCAGGTCAAATTCTTTATCAGCAACACCCAAGTCCATATTCATCATCATGCTTTGCATATTCTCTGATGACATTCTTACTGTTTTTTTCTGTTGGGCATCATAAGCCATTGGTTGATCTCCTGCTTTGGGATACCAGGCTGTGCGCCACTGTTTCATCTGTGTAATTTCTTGATTTTGTCCTTTGATAATGTCTGCTGCTAGCTTTTTGATTTCAGGGCGTTGGGATTTTTTTTGTGCTTCCTTTGCCATTTCCACAGCGCCTTGATGATGGGGAATCATTGAATCAATAAATCGCAGATTATAGTTAGCATCAGCTGGGCCTAGAGACATTCCCATGCTGTGGTTCATGCCACTGTGATGGTTCATTGATTGCTTGTCAGCACTATCAATGCCAGTGATAGCAACGTTTGGTTCTTGGCTTTGGTTTTCGGAACTGGTTGTAGAACAGGCTGTCAGTAGGCTAGAAGAAAAAGAAGCACTCGCTACTAAAATAAATGTCAAAAAGCTCTTTCTTAGACTCGAAAGTTGCATAGGAATTATTTGGATGGTTTGTTGATACTATTCTAAAATCTCTAGTTAGCTGGAGAGTCAAGCCAATTAAAAATTAAAAATGTCAAATTAAAAATTGCAAGACGCTCTCTACGAGATGCTCCGCGTTAGCGATACGGAGACTCAGCTTAGCTGCGCTATCAGTCGGGGCTTGAATCCACCACTGCTTATAGACCACTGAATCCTTGATGCACTGGGCGCTTGTACCCAAAACCAAAATAAATCAATTAAAAATTATTCTTCTGAATTTTTAATCTTTAATTTTTAATTAAAACTGGTCAAGCAGATCAAAATCTAATGTCGTTTGAAGATTTTGGCATCTCGCACTTGATACTCACGTAACCCAACCAATTCTTTACTATTGTTTCCCATCCCCCAGCCTCAGTCCTCAGTCCCCAATCCCCAGCCCCCAGTCCCCAACTCTTAACATTGCAACAATAAATATGCTTCTAGGTAGATGAAAATCTAGTCAAGGGGTAACATACAATACAGGGGGTATAAACCATCAAACCGTAAGAAATACCCGATTTTATAGCTTTAGTTAGATGCGGTTACAATACCTTGAATGCTAAACGTCAACCGCTTGCAGCTGCAAAAGCTGCGTCAAATCCCTACACATTTATTGGTGGCACAAGTTGCGAGTGCGCTCCTCTTTTTAATTGGCAGCTTAGTACTAGTTGGCTGGTGGCTTGATATTGAAATTCTCAAAAACGGCTTTCCTAATAGTCCCAGCACTATGAAAGCTAATACGGCGCTGTGTTTTGTGCTGTCTGGTATATCGCTATGGCTGTCTTTCAAAGGAGGGGGAGATAAGAATAATTATTCACTTAGCTCTCCCACAGCCCCCACTCTTCTCATATCCAGGGTATGTGCAATAACGGTCACCATAATTGCTTCCTTCACACTCAGCCAATATCTATTCGGTTGGAATCTAGGTATTGATCAACTGTTGTTCCGTGACTCGCCAATTTCTGTGACGACATCCCATCCGGGGCGAATGGGGTTGAACACTGCACTGAACTTTATCTTAATTGGTAGAGCTTTAGAGCTTTTAGTTGATCAAAAAACTGACCGGAGCTATTGGTATGCCCAGATTCTGGCTCTGATAACTACTTTGATTTCCTTACAAGTGCTGATTGGTTATGTGTACCAAGTGAAATTTCTCTACGAAATGGTATGGAATACAACATCAATGGCGTTACACACAGCACTATTGTTCATAGTGCTGGGTGTGGGGATTCTTTGGGCGCGGGCAGAACAGGGGTTAATGAGGATAGTCATAAGTGATACTTTTGGGGGCTTACTTGCACGTCGTTTGTTAGTTGCCGCGATCGCAGTACCTTTTGGAGTAGGATGGTTAATCGTTGAAGGTCTACGGGTAGGAAAATACGATCCAGCGTTTGCAATATCGGTATTTGCGATCGTTTTAATTGTGGTTTTTGCCGTGTTGGTTTGGCAGAGTGCGGCGGTTATTGAACACCTGAGTAGCCAACGCGATCTTGCTCAGGAAGCACTCAGAGCCTACGAAGATAAACTGGGAAGTTTCGTAGATGCTAACGTTATCGGTATTCTGTTCGGCGATGTTCATGGAGGTATCCAGCAGGCGAACGACGAATTTCTGCGGATGATTGGATACACACGCGAGGATTTGCTAGCAGGCAATATTAGCTGGAAGGACATCACCCCCGCCGAGTATTTATACTTGGATGAGCAAAAAATCTTAGAAGCAAAAGCAAATACTACAGGTGCTTGTACGCCTTATGAAAAAGAATATATACGTAAAGATGGTAACCGCATCCCAGTTTTAGTTGGTTACGTACTGTTGGGAGAAAATAAAGAAGAGTCAGTCGCCTTTATCCTCGACTTAAGCCATCGCCAGCAAGCAGAAGTTGAGCAACTAAAATTAGTATCCCTGGTAGAAAATAGCTCTGATTTTATTGGCATCGCCACCCTTGAGGGGGAATTACTCTATATAAATGATGCAGGTCAAAAATTAGTAGGGCTTACCAGTCAAGAAGATATACGGCAAAAAGTAATATTAGATTACGTAATGCCCGAAGACAAAGCCTATATTCAAGAACATATTCTGCCGACTGTATTGACACAAGGTCGCTGGCAAGGAGAATTCCGCTTTCGGCATCTCCAGACTGGTGAAGGAATACCAGTTGAATACAATATTTTTACTGTCAACGATCATAAGACAGGTCTGCCAATTGGCTTGGCAACAGTAACTCGCAACATTAGAGAACAAAAGCAGGCTGAGGAACGAATACTACAACTAAACAAGGATTTACAGCGACGCGTAATTGAGTTACAAACTTTACTAGAAGTGATTCCAGTTGGCATTGGGATTGCTGAAGATCCAGAATGTCACACCATTAAGATTAACCCTGCCTTTGCCAAGCAGTTGGGGATACCGCCGGATATCAATGCTTCCCTCAGCGCCCCTAGTGAAGAAAGACCGACAAGCTATAAAGTTTACCGTGAAGGCAAGGAATTGTTAGCAGAAGAACTCCCCATGCAGTACTCTGCTGCTCATGGTGTGGAAGTTCTAGACTCTGAAATTGATATAGTTCGTGAAAATAAAGAAATCGTTAGCTTGTTAGTGCGTGTTGCACCATTGTTTGACGAGGAAGGTAAGACTAGAGGAAGTGTAGGTGCATTTTTAGATATTACAGAGCGTAAGCAAGTAGAAGAAGCACTCCACAATCAGCAGAAATGGTTGGAAGATGTACTAAACCTGATGCCTAGACCACTGCTATTTATTGAACCAGGAACAGCACGGGTAACTTTCGCCAATCGAGCAGCTGACGAATTAGCAGGAGGCAAATTTCCTACAGGTGTACCAGGTACAGAGTATCACACTGCTTACTATTACACAGATGCAGCAGGAAATCGCATTTCTAATGACCAAATGCCAGGAGTGCGGGTAGCCCGTGGGGAGCGTCTAGATGGATTGGAGATTGACTGGCACACTAGTGGGGGTATGCGCTCCTTACTGATATTTGCTGATACCCTGCCAGCAATGCACGGACATTCGGCTACTTGTGTCTTAGTGTTCCAGGACATTAGCAACCTAAAACGGGTAGAAAAAGCCCTCTCGTTAGGTTACAAAAGGCTGCAACTACTATTTGATACAGCTAGCGATTTACTTTCCAGCCAGCAACCGATGGCACTAATTGACAGTGTTTTCCAAAAACTCGCAGAGCAAATTGGCTTGGATATTTACTTCAACTATTTGGTTGAAGGCAACTCTCAGGTAATGCAGCTAGCGTCCTACAGTGGCATTTCTGGGGAAAGAGCAAAGGAAATAGAATCGCTGACATTTGGGCAAGCGATTTGCGGTACTGTAGCGCAAAATCGCCATCCAATTGCTGTAGAGAATGTCCAAAAATCGACTGACCCGAAAACCGAGTTGATTCGCTCTTTAGGCATTAAAGCTTACTATGCTTACCCTTTACTAGTCCAGGGACGGCTTTTAGGTACTCTTTCCTTTGGTAGCCGGACTCGGCTGAGCTTCACCGACAATCAAAAAGGGATGATGCAAGCAGCGTGCGACCAAATAGCGATCGCAATGGAACGTGCTAGTTTAATTGCTTCTTTGCAGCAACAAACTGAGCAGTTGCGAGAGGCAAACCGCATGAAGGACGAATTTCTGGCTATATTGTCTCATGAATTGCGATCGCCTCTCAATGCTATCCTTGGCTGGGCGCAGTTACTAAATTCCCGCAAGCTCAGCGAAACCCAAATAGCAAGAGCTGTGGAGACAATTGAACGCAATGCTAGGGCACAAACTCAGCTAATTGGAGACTTACTAGATATTTCGCGCGTGATTAGAGGCAAATTGCGTCTTGATGTTCAGACTTGCGCTTTAGTTCCAATTATCGAGTCAGCAATTGAGACTGTCAGCCTAGCTGCTCAAGCAAAGGAAATAGATTTAAGATTTTTCGTAGAAGTTAATGACGAAGATCAAGAATGTCTAAGTTTATATACTGAGGAAAGCTTTCTCAGCCATGCCAAGGATCTCAATACTCAATTCTTAGTTTCTGGTGATGCCGAGCGTTTACAACAGATAATTTGGAATCTACTATCTAATGCCATTAAATTTACCCTAAACGGCGGTGTGGTAGAAATCAAGCTTTCAACAACTATCGTTAATAGTGAAGAGCTAGTGGGTAATAAGAAGGAACAACTACCTTTTGGGAGTGAACGCAAAACGCACGCTACAACAACATCTGTCGCTGATCTGGGAAACCAAAAAGCTCGCCCTGACTCACTAATTACCAGCTATGCTCAGATCCAAGTAAGTGATACAGGCATTGGCATCAGTCCTGATTTTCTCCCTTATGTTTTTGATCGCTTTCGTCAAGCAGATAGTTCCAGCACTAGACCCTATGGTGGATTAGGATTAGGATTAGCAATCGTGCGTCATTTAGTAGAATTGCACGGTGGTACTATTTACGCAGATAGTTTAGGCGAGGAGCAAGGCGCGACATTTACAGTTAATCTGCCACTATTGAAAAGTCAACACTCTGCTCCTCTGCCCCCTTCCTCCCCTGCCCCCCCGGTTACTGAGCACAGGCGTTGGCGCAGCCTCTCGTAGAGAAGTATGCCCATCCTCTCCCTGCTAGGTAGGTGTGCGAGTACTGGTTGTAGACGATGAAGTCGATTCCCGTGAATTTATCGCTACAGTACTCCAACAGTACCAAGCCGAAGTTCAGGCAGTCGCATCAGTCCCAGAGGCATTGCAGCTAATTCCTCAGTGGAAACCAGATGTTTTAGTCAGTGACATTGGTATGCCCACAGAAGATGGTTATTCTTTAATCCGCAAATTGCGATCGCAACCACCACAACAAGGAGGTAATATTCCAGCAGCAGCTTTGACAGCCTATGCTAGGGCAGAGGATCGAATGCGAGCTATACAAGAAGGTTATCAGATGCATTTACCTAAGCCAATTGAGCCGGCTGAATTAGCTACAGTAGTTGCCAGCCTTGTTAAACGCACCTGAACCTGATACTGAATTGATAAATTTTAGTGATTATAGTTTTCATTTTTGATGCTCGTTGGGCGTATATCTGTGCGTCTTAACGAAGTACTTATGAGTTTTATATGAGTTTTCCTACTTCCTCAATATGAAATTAAAGCTAATATTTTAGTTAAATAAATTTATAAATGCACCATTTTTGCACGACAGCTTTTTTTCATCAAATTATGCGTAGTAAGAAAAATTTATTCATTCAAAGTTTGGTTATTTTTTAGACAAGTTATAGCAAAAATATATTTAACTGGATCTATTTCACATAGTATAAATGTTTACTAATTATTTAAGCGATCACTATTTAATAAAAGCAAAATCCGAAATAGCCAATTTTAGATTTGTATTTAGATGACGTAGCCTTATCTAGTTCAAAGAGGTTATGGAAACTGTTAACTTACACGACTTGTAAAAGTTGATGTTGTAAGTCATACGAGCATCTACCTTTGTTAGCATGATTAATCTGTAATATTTACTAAATCTAGCCAGATAATCATACAGAAAAGTGAGTGTGCTGATTTAAATTCTGATGAATCTAACAAATAAGCCTTATTTTGGACGTTGCAGTATCTCATATGATTACCATAACAAAGACACTGGTAAAAACAGTAGCTAAACCACAACAGCCAGATAATATTAACTTATATGACTCGAAACGAGCTTATTTTTTGCAAGAAGTAATTGAAGGCTTAGAAGATGCTATCTTGATTTTAACTGAGGCTGGTGAACTTCTTCATGCTAATGCATCTGCTTTTCGCTTTTGTTGCCAATTCAATCAAAGTAATTCCCAGCAGACTTTTGTTCCATCACCTATCTGGCATCTTTGCCAATCATTACTTGACAGTTGCAAGCATTTTCCTGAGCAACTTGTTATTCTCTCGGACGAAATAGTGTTTGACAAGACAAATGTTTTTCGTATTCGGGTAAGATTGTTAGATTTAAATTGGTTTGAAGTACCTTGCTTACTAGTGACAATAGAAAATAGATACGAGTCTCTTAAGAATTTAGTACTAACTGAAGTCAAAAAATTTGAATTGACACCGCGAGAATCCGAAATTTGGTTTCTTTATAGAGGTAACTACAGCTATAAAGAAATCGCTGCCAAGCTTTACATTACCCTCAATACGGTAAAGAAGCATATGAAAAATATTCATAGCAAGCGACAAAACTTCATGACACTTAATGAGTAGTACTACAATCAGAATTGATTTGTGAAATACGCTAATTAATTATTCGTTAACTGCTGGCAAAATAATAATTATTTAACTATTTCATGAATCAATTAAGATTACTATATACAGGAGAGTTACGAAAGATCATTGATTAGCTTTCAGGCATTACGCACTACAAAAAATTTTTAGATGATGCAGTATTTTTAGCTAACAGAACCTACAGAATTTAATATTAATTTCATGTAACGTAATCATATAAAATTAAACTAAATGGTTAGGTAGCAAAAATAGTTATTTAGCTATTTCTCCTCCGTTTTATTGGATCAAGCTTCACTAAATACAATTTTACAAAAAAACATTTATTACTAAGACTGATGAAAACAGTTATTACTTTATTTCATGTAATTGATTTTTATCATACGGCTCAAATTTTTTATGTTTATTAGCTCTACCGAGAATCGGGAGTTTGTTGCAAGCGTAATAATGTGTTGTAAACTTGTTGTTTTAAACTATTGTTATTTTGTATTTCCATAGTAATTTGGTTAAAACGGTCGCTCTTTAGACCATTATCTTGAACTATTTTTTGGGAAAGAACACAGTAATTTACTGCTATATCTTGAGCCTTTTGGGGAAGCCGATTTATGCTGTTAGGATCATTGCAAATAATTTGGGGAATTTCTCCAGTACCAATCATTTTTTTTATTTCTTCAAAAGCGTGTTGACGAGCAGGCTCCATTGCTAGCACAGCTTGGGCATAGCTGTTAATTTCAGTATTATTAACTGGTGGTGTTTGAGGGTAAACTTTTGAATTCTCAGAAAAAGAGTTAGAAAACAAACCGACAGCCGTTATCACGCCCAAAAGCAGAGACTGGGAAAGCATAGACGCGTAACGGTGGGAGGGTCGCAGCCTTCTGGTGCGTCCGTTACACAGAGGCGGCTCCCGTAGCTCTTGGTGTTCCTGTTCACCTCCGGTCTCTGACAGAAGAAGGGTAGAGCTTGTCGTCAGACATCGCTCTCGGCTATGGCCGGCAAAGAAAGATGAAATGTTTTTCATATTGTGTGTGAGGCTTAACTGTAATAGGGATTTAATAACTATTTTGAATTATTTGAGGAGGAGGAAGTTCCGGGCAACATTCAATCCAACAAACTTTTATATTTATTGTCAACGACCTCCACATACTTGACAAAGTTCAATTACTTTAGTCTGGAGTACTGAGGTTTCTGAACCTCCTTGCTTGAGACTCACTTCTAACTCTAGTATCAAAGGTAAGCAAGAAATTAACTGCTGTACAGATAGCAACTTGACTTCTTGCTGTAAAAAATAAATACGTTTAGGGTTAGCTACATCAGCGGCTGAAGCGATCGCTTGTTGATTTTGCTCTCCACTCTCCATCATGACCTTCACCCATAGCCAAGTGCGAAATTGACCAATTAGTGTAGCCACTATCCGCAACCCAGGCTCGGAAGCATTGATCAGGTCTGCTAATGTTCCCAAAGCTTTAGTTGTATCTCCAGTTCTGATTGCTGCTGCCAATTGTAAGCTGTTTTGAGTAGTATTCCTTACTAGTTGAGTAACAGTATCTACATCTATAGGCTTATTACTGCCCTCAACGTATAACCGTAATTTCTCTATTTCATTGTAAAGGAGTCGTGTATCGTTACCTACAGATTCTGCTAACCATTCCGCAGCCCTGGAAGTCAATTTGACACCCACAGTTTGAGCCGCTTGATTTGCAGATTGCACCAGTAATTCCGTCTTCCAAGGCGGGATGAGCGGAAATTCTCGAAACTCGGCGGCAAATTGTTTTAATAATTTTGTAGATTTGAGGCGTTCATCAGGTTTGTTACGGCTGGTGAGCAATAAAAATGCATTTTCGGGAATTACTGGCAGCGTTCGCACTAGTTCTGCCAATATATTGTCTGGGCATTGCTGGCAGAGAGTCGTATTGATCAGCCACACCAAGCGCCCACCAGCTCCGAAAGTTGGTGTCATCACTTGATTTAACGCCCCAATCGTAGCATCAGGTTGATCTGGAAGGAATGAAGTGTAGTTAAAGCTTGCCCATTGAGGATCGACAACGCGATCGCGCAACAGAGCAATTGCTTTTTCTCTAGTAAAATCATCTTCACCCCAGTAAACGTAGATTGGCATAACAAACCTCGCAGATGATTAGGAGAGCAGGGAGAAGGGGGCAGGGAGCATGGGGAGAACAACTAATCAATTTTCAATCCCCAATCCCCAGTCCCCAATCCCCGTAAATGGCTAAAATCAAGATGTTTACTTACCCAATTTTTACTTAAGGTTTTGGATACTGTATCCTGTCCCCGCTGTCATCAACTTATTGATAGTCAAGCGATTAATTGTCCCTATTGTCGTACAACGCTCAAAGCTTACGGTCATCCCGGTATTCCTCTGTACCGTGCTACTGGGGATGCGTATCTGTGTGATACCTGCACTTACCATATTGACGATACCTGTAACTTTCCTAAACGTCCCTATGCTAAAGACTGTACCCTCTACCAAAATAGTGAAGAGATGAAATTAGAGTTAGAAAAGCAGCGTAATGCCAACAGCTTTGCGGTAACTGTGAAAAACTGGATAAAACGCAATCAGGCTTTAATGTTATTGGTGGGTTTATTATTGGTCTGTTTGCTAATAGTTCTATCTACCTCTTGATTTATGACGGTTCTTGTCTAAATGCTAAACGCTGTAACAGCACACAGATATTGTCTGTATCAACCTTTAATTTAAATTAATCATAGTTAAACCGCAAAATTTAAGTAAAAGTTATATATAAACTAGGGCTGATGTATGAGGAATTGTTAGCTGGGTATGACTTTCCAATTTTTAATTCCCCGTCAGCGATCGCTTAGCAAGCATTACTTGGATAGATAGACAGGTTAACCGAAAGGTTCTACAATCTGACTGATTGTGGTAAATTTACCTATTGCTCAATCAACATATGCATAGTAAAGATTTTCTAGTGATTCTGCTTTGTTGCAGAAGCACTAAATTATTATAAGAAAGTCTTTAGTAGAGGGCAGCAAACACATGGATGTAAAACTGATTTTAGTTGGGTTAACAGTAATATTTAGTATTTCGTGTTTGTTTTTTGGCACGAAAAATGGATTTTATGATTCAGATAACTATCATGGCAATGGCTCTGCACATTGAAGAAAGCTTTTAGACGCAAAGAGAAGTTTGAGCTAAGGCTTCCTTGGCTTGAAACTTCGGGAGTAGCTTACTGTAAAAGTGGGTAGCCTCCCTGCGCTCAAAACTTTACAAGGCAAAAACGCAAAGTCCCTTAGCAAGTAGATTGAAAGCTTCTCGTTATCCAACTTTTCCGAATCAGTGCGGGTTCGGTGCAGGTGTCCTCCCCAATCAAAAATCCACATTTTCAGGGTGTAGGGGCGCACGGCGAAACTTACCCCTAATTTACAAAACCAAAATCCGTCTAATTCTTGGCTTTTGGGATATTTATATAGCGACGAGGTTTGAGGGGAAGAGACATGAGGGATAATCTGTCGACATCCTCTCGCGTTGATGCTGGGGAAGTGGGTAGCGAATTAGAATGTTTGCCCTATAGTGTTCAGCATCACGATGAGGGCGTGTGCTTATTAGTAAAGATGGGGCCACACCGCATCCTGTTAGACTGCGGTTTGGATGATATTTCATTGCTGGGGAAGGGGCTAAGTATACCCCCACATGGAGTGAATTCCCCTCTACCGGCAGATTTAGTTTTGATTACTCATGCACATCCAGATCACTCTAAAGGCTTACTGTCGCTGCATCAGGCTTTTCCAGTGTTACCTATCTATGCAAGCGAGGTAACCAGCAAATTACTGCCACTGAATTGGCAAGACCAAGACACTCAAGAAATTTCCCAATTTTGTCAAGCGTTGCCATTGCGATCGCCTGTAGAGTTTCAAGACGGTTTAGTAGCAGAATTATTTCCTGCCGGACATCTTCCAGGCGCAGTGGCGATTCTGCTCACATATACTACTGGGCAACGCTCTTACAAGTTACTGTATACAGGTGACTTTTTCTTATCAAACTCCCGGCTGGTAGAAGGTTTGCGTTTAGAAGAACTGCGGGGACTAGACTTAGATGTCTTAATCATTGAAGGTAGTTATGGTACATCTCGCCATCCTCACCGCCGCAACCAAGAAAATCAACTAGCAGAGCGAATTAATCGCGCGATCGCTGACCGTTGTTCTGTACTACTTCCGACACCGGCTTTAGGATTAGGACAAGAACTGCTGATGCTCTTACGCTCTCATCACCACTTCACAGGCCGGGATTTAGATATCTGGGTAGACGGTGCTGTCGCTGCTGGCTGCGATGCTTACTTGGAACTGCTACCCCATCTACCCCCATCAGTACAGAACTTCGCCCGCCATCAGCCCTTGTTTTGGGATGAACGGGTGCGTCCTCGCGTGCGTCGTTTACAACCAGAAGATCGTGCTACTGTCGGTAAATCACCTTGTATTGTTCTTACCGACTCCATAACTGATTTAGGTGATTATTGCCAACCCAACACTGGCCCTTGGCTTATTCTCCTACCAGAAAAAATTGATATAAAAATTAACAAAAAATACTTAGCACCCACCACTGTCGAAAGCTATCTCCTTGCTCAACATAGTGATGGCCCTGGTACTACCCAGCTAATTCATAATTTACGACCCCAACACGTGATTTTCGTTCACGGTTCTCCTGCTTATTTGGCAGACCTAACAAGTTTAGAGGAGTTACAAAACCGCTATCACGTACATTCTCCTGCTGCTCAAACCTTAGTGGATTTGCCTATTGGGGACACGTTTTTACAGCCAGCAGCCCCAGAGACTAACTATGAAGGCGAGCTGACAGAGTTGGGAACAGTAATCACAATTACTTTACCCGAAGCGATGACAGCCGATTCCCGCTGGCAGCAGTTTGCCGATACTGGTTTAATTGAAGCCCGTTGGCAGGGAGAAGAATTAGTTTTACGGGGATTGTCCCAACGAGAGCTGCTCAACCAAAGTAGCGATCGCTATACTTGGTCTGATCTAGACTGCTGCGGCACTTGCCGGCATCAAAGAGGACAGCGCTGTTGGAACCCTGCTTCCCCGTTGTATAACTTCAAAGTAACCCTTGAAGGTTACTGTCCTGCCTTTGAGGGTTTGAATGATAGTCAATAGTCTAGGGTTTTTTAACTATTGACCGGAGGCGGAGCGTCTCCGGCTCCGCTCTTGACTTTTTGATTGAATTATTCTGGATTCGAGTCAGTATAATGGTTGCGGATGCGCTCAGCTTCAGGACAATCCTCTGTTAGGAGAGGTTCTACGTTACCGCGTGGCACTGAAGCTAATTTTTGTGTTACAGCCCCAATGCTTTCGAGACGAACCATTTCCTCCCAAGAACAAGTTTCGTCCTCTTCTTCTGTTTCATAACGTAGGGTCACTAAATCACCCTCTATGTCGAGGATGCGGGCGCGTTCTATCCAGCGTTGCTGGTCCCGCAAGAAAACACATACCTCCCGCCCATCGCAACACAGTTGATAAATCTTGCGGTGTAGCATGTACTGCTTCTGCCTTTTTAAACAACGTAGTTAAACTTGTCAAAAATTGGGTCTTACCCCAGTAGATTTCACCCTTAATCAGGTTACTTTCACGGTTTATAACCAGTGTGTTTGGTAACCCAATCCAAAGACTTACTTTTAATTGTCGGAATCTCAGGAAATTTTGGGTCATAAACCAATGGTTACTGCACCAGTTGAACTCAATCTCTTCCAGGGTCATTCTAGAGAATGTTTACTTCTATAGAAGTCCAACAATTCGGGATTTGTGTTACCCAAGTTAATACCTGTTGATGAGTCCTTACTACCATTATGTAATAATAAATACTCCAAAACTAGCGTTGATTGCGGTTGTTTAAGTTGCCTGTTTGTAGTCATTGGCATTGGTGGGAAGTCCGGGGACTCGGCTTTACTTTTTTCCCTATGTATTTGATCTTAACTCATTCTCTCGCTGACCTTAACGGTTTTCGACAACAACACCCGAAGAGTTTTAAATTTAAGGTTGTTGGCCGATGTGACACCTCCAATGCTAATCCACAATACAGTAATACAGCGCCATAGTCTCTAATTGCGGAAATCTCAGCAGAATTTAGGAGTAGAGACGCGATTAATTACGTCTGTCATTAAAAGTTAGGAACCTATAAGAGAATAGGTTACAGAGGACAAGAAAACTATCCACTATCCCCTGTAACCTGTACCTTTAAAGACTGTATCAGAAAGATTTAGGTGTTGTGGGAAATTCTTTGAGCAAATTCGACGAAGATGCTTCTCGTTTAATTTTACCTGCGCGAACAGCATCGTATAAAGCTGCAAGGGCAGACAAATCCTCTGGTTGATAGCATTTGGTGGCCAGCACTTGTTGGAGTAGTCCCTCAGATTCAACACTAAGATATCCAGTTTGAAAAGCAGATTCAACGAGTGTACGAATCATCGTGATTAGGGCAGAGTGAGAACTTGTTATTTCAAGTGTGTAACATTTCTCTCTTTTGCTAATTGATGCAGAACAGCAGACTCCAGTGATTACAATTACATAATTTATGTGATAGAAATCACAGCGCTAAATCATAATATAGGGTTTACAGAGTTAAAATACTTTCAACTAATGAATCAATTAACACAAGCTTTTGATGATTATTACATTTGGAAATTATATTCATACAGTAATTATTTATACATAAAAATGTGGATAATATTTTTGCATAATTAAAACTTAATAAATCATAATTTACAGTTACTTAGGTAAAAAAGTGGCGAAAATCCTCATCCTTTTGACTCAATTGCACCCAGTCTATATTTAAGTCCTGGAATTTTTGCACCAAGCGATCGCAAGCAGGGCGCTCAGTAGCATAATGTCCAGCATCTATTAAAATCAGATTGCGATCGCGGCTTTCTTGAAACTGATGAAATTTGCAGTCAGAAGTTAGATAAGCTTGAGCGCCAGTTTTGACTACCTCAGAAATAAAACTAGCTCCCGAACCTCCCAAAACAGCAACTCGTGAAATTGTCTGCTGTAAATCAGCACTTGGAGAAAAAATCAAATTTGGGGTAGCAAGTCGGGTTTGAATTGCTGCGAGTAACTCTTGTAACGTCAGAAATGGCTCAAGCACACCAACACGTCCATATCCTAATCCTGCTTGCTTGGGTACTATGGGAGTAACTTCCTTAAGTTCTAAAATCTGAGCCAACACGTCAGCAGTACCATCTTGTACTTGGTCAAAATTTGTGTGGGCGCTATAGATACCAATATTGTGAGTAAAAGCTAACCGAGCCATTTGGGCGATTGGTTCCCCAGTGCGTAAAGACTTGGGAGGATTAAAAATTAAAGGATGATGGGCAAAGATTAGATTAGCATTCAGGGCGATCGCTTCTTGCATCACCGCCAAAGTCGGTGTTAAACATACTAATACCCGTGCCTTTTCTTGCAACACTCCTGGTTCAACTTGCCAACCACAATTATCCCAACTGTCACACCATGCAGGATTGGCCCATTCTTCAAACCAAGTGATTAAATCAATAATTTTCATACTAATATTTTTCAGCAATTATTTTGTATACAGCAATTTACTAAATACTTGCCGCAATTAAGTTCTAGAATTTTGAATTTCTTCTCAGTGTTTTTGTGGTTGAATATTTAATTTTAATGCTAGTTGCTGGCGCATTTCCTGGAAAGGTTTATTCCATACAGGGCTAGCATTCCAGTTCCACACTGCTACCGGGATGAGTTGTTCCTGTGCTAAATAAGTTAGTAGACGGTATTCATCTTCTGGTTCACGGGAAAAACTGAACGGATTGCGATAACCTGTATCACACAGTTTATAACACGTTATCTGACCGTGACTGATACGTTGTAAAAGTTCCTTACCTTTAGCAAGTAAATAATCTAAAAAAATTAGACTGAATGGCTCTATGTGTGCGCGATTATGTGGCTCTTTTTGTACCCATCTTGCCCACTCAAATCCATACATAAAATCGTGAACGTAGCGGAAACGGATTTCTGTTTTGATTCCGAACATCTCTGTCAGAGACACCATTTTTTCACCAAAATCTTTTAAAAAAGTAATAGTACCTTCTTCTGCAACTAAAGCCTGCCTCAGCATACTGTTTACCATAAAATCAAAATCCCAGAATATGTTTTCTGGAAAGTTTTGCAACTGAGTATAGACTATAGATTCTAATGTTTCCTGAATAGTTGCGATAATTTGAATATCACTATTTTTCTCGGCAATCACACTTCCCAGTTCTGCAAAGCTGGTAATTAAAGTTTTTTGAGGATTCAGTGATAACAGGTTAACAGACTGCTGGGCAAGAATTTCGTCAATAAATTGGAAAGTGTCAGATGGTTTAATATTTGGCTTCATAGTAATTTAAATTGCCCAAGCAAATTACAATAAATGTTATTTTATAATAAAACAAATGAATTATTAAAGTTGTATAAATAAACTTAACTTTTAAATTTACAAACATACATAAAATGCTCAATGTATGTTTAGTTAATTGTCTATAAAGAAATTACGTCATCCCTAATACTGCAAAAGTGGCTTGTCCAGGGTTTAACGTATATCACTAGAATATTTACAAGTTATCTTCAGAGGATACTCAGAAACAATAAGGTGTTTAAAGTTCATACTGTAACACCTTAAATATGTTTAACTACATCTCCAAAATTTAATAAATTGCTATCCAGAAATATGAACAACTAGCTCTCTAGAATGACTGCGTTGACGATGTTCCCAAATATAAATTCCCTGCCAAGTTCCCAATACCAAATGACCGCGATTGATGGGGATATGTTCAGAAGTATGTGTGAGTGCAGTACGAATGTGCGCTGGCATATCATCGGAACCTTCAGCATCATGAATGTATTTGCCTGACTCTGGCACAAGTTTTGCCATAAAGTTAGCTAAATCCACAAGTACATCAGGATCAGCGTTTTCTTGGATTACTAAACTAGCTGAAGTGTGACGCAAAAATAGAGTACAAAGACCAGTTTCTACCCCTGACTCTGCAACTATAGCTTCAATTTTTGAGGTGATATTTTGAAAAGATTTCCCAGTAGTAGAAATTCTTAGTAGCTTTTGGTAGTGAGCCATACTAATTGATTAGTAATTCGTAATTATAATATACCACTTCAAAACGCTTGCTAGAAGTTGTTTACTACCCCTTATTGTGCTGCTATTGAATCAGCATATGTTTTAGCCATTTAGTATAATTGGTAAAGATTAAGGTTTAATTGCTACGAAAATAGTTGATCACAGATTGAGCGATCGCTTCATTACCATCCTTAGAAATTGCTTGAGGTTGCTTTGGTGGTTGGGGTAATTCATGGAGAAAATCCCAAGTTCCTTGAAAAAACTCAGATGGGGTGAGAATTTGGTGTTGGTTGTAATTAGTTAAGCCTTCTAATAGAAAAGTTGCTTCGGCAAAATCCTCACGCGGTATGGTAATGAGAGGTACTCCTAGTAATGTGGCTTCAGAAAAAGTACTGTAACCAGGTTTAGAAATCACTCGCCCACAAATAGGCATAAAATCTACAGGGCGGTATTCACGGCTAGTAATTTTCACTAAATTCGGTAGATTAGGGACAGATTGATCAAAGACAATAAATTGCCAACCTGGAAATCGCCGCAGGTTATCGTAGGGAATTTGTTGTAAACCCAAGCCGCCAAAGGTTAGCAAAATAGTTTTTTCGACTGGGGTAGTTATTCCCCAAACAGAACGTAAATCTTCCACAGAGTAACGAGGCGAACCACCAGTTAAGCCGACATCTGTGATATTTGCAAAAGCCTGCATTGGTTCATGAAATGGGAAACGAAATAAGCGATCGCACTTTGAATACCAATCACTAATCCAATCAGCAACACCTGTAAATTCATTTCCCCAATCTCGGTAGATCAAATCCCAGCCAAAATTGCTCATCATCCAGCAGGGAATATTTGTAGCCTTAGCAAAACCAGAAGCGAGGAAAGGAATATCTGCCAAGATAAGATTAACGCGATTTTGGCGGATGAAATTGACTTCTGAGGCAATTAACGAATTCTGATTTTTCTTAATATCCAGCAGCTTTTCTAAAGTCGCTACTTTATCCATTGTCAAACTATCCGTTTGCACCACACCCAAATCAAAAGCGCGGGGACGATGGATAAAATCACCTTCTATGTAACACTCTAACAACCAGCGTGGAGCAGTAGTCACCAAAATTAGTAAGACTTCTGGACACAACTTTTGAATTGTTGCAGCTATGGATGCTGTGCGAGTAGCATGACCAAAGCCGTGATTTGTGATAGCTATGTATAAAATTGGGCGTTCCATTTAGGAGTGGGGGAGTGGGAGAATATCTTAATTAACAAGCCCTTCGGGTAGGGGAGAGGGAAGAGGGAACAGGAAAAAACCTGCCCAAAATATTGGGTCTAAAGTCTCTAAATTTATTTATGAAAAGAGATAAAAATATTTTTTTCGAGACGCACAGCGCAAGAAAAAATACGTCCGCTTCAAATCCCCTAATTTTAATTATGGGGATTTACCTGTTCTCTCTTAAGAATTACTGATCTTGTTTTTTACAAAAACTTTGAATCGTCTCAACTAATAAGTCAATTTCCGATTCTAAAGTAAAGTAATGGACGCTAGCGCGTATACAGTCGGGGTTAGCAATTGTCCGAGTTAGTAACTTTTGTGACTCTAAAAATTGTACTAATTTGAAACTAGCTTGCGGCTGATTATTGGCGAGTTGGAAAGAGACTATACCACTTTCGGGTGGAGAAGTTCGCAAACATTTGACATTACCTAGCACCGCTAACTTTCGCCAGAGGTATTCGCTATTGTGGCAAATTTGCTCATAACGTTCTTGGGAAGTTCCCAATTGCTGATGGATTGCGATCGCTTCCCGCAACCCCACATATAAAGAACAAGCTAATGTAGACACTTCATATCGTCGCCCATCGGGAAGCCAATTCACAGGTTGGGCTTGACTATCTACAATTAAGCCACGCAAGCCAATAAATGTTGGTTTCAAATTTTCTCGCGCTTCTGGTCGAACATACAAACCACCTACGCCCGCAGGGCCACATAACCATTTGTGACCGGTGAAAGCATAAAAATCTACCCCTAATTCAGTTAAATTTAAAGGTAATGCACCAACAGATTGGGCAGCATCTATCAGCAGTGCAGAATTATTATCCCTGCATACTTGAGAGATTTTATCAAGAGGTAAAACTTGACCTGTATTCCATAAAACATGACTTAAGACCACTAGGCGAGTACTGGGACGTAAGTGTTGAGCAACAACTGTCACCGGATCGCCTTCATTTAAAGTAGCCTTTAGAGGACAGGTACTAACTTCTACAGCGAATCTCCGACAGATTTCTTGTGCTGTGGCAATCACGCCTGGGTGTTCGCAGTCCGAAAGCAAGATATGGTCGCCAGCACGCCATTCAATACCCCACATAGCGATATTACAACCAACAGTCACATTCTCCGTGAGAGTGATTGTATCAGTTGGTATGTTTAACTCCGAAGCGATCGCTCCTCTGGTAGCTTCAATCTGGGGTGCTATCCAGCGATATGCTTCATTACCAAAGGGGCCTATATGCTGAATGTGAGCTTGGGTTTGGGTAATGGCATCCATTGCCCCTTGGGGCATCGGCCCCTGGCCTCCATAATTAAAATAAGTTTTATTTGCTAAAGCGGGAAATTGCTCTCGATGGCGATGCAACCTGGTTAAGGCAACAGAAATACTAGTCATAGTCAAGGGTCAAGGGTCAAGGGTTGAGACGCGCCATGACGCGTCTGTCTGTACAAGGGTGAATAATTATCTCCCTCATCTCATCACAATTTATCTGGTTTACTGCCAGATAGTGCTAATTCTTGTTAACTTAAAGGAATGTTAATTAATGCTGAACTTCTACTGCAATATCAACGCTGTAAGCGCCGAACTTTTCTAGATATCCACGGTGACAGAACTCAGCGCGATGCTCCCAATGAGTTGCTAGCGAAACTGCAACAGGATAAAATTGCCCATCAGCTGAGTGCTTTGGCACAGATCACTTATCACCGACCAGATTATGCTTACGGAAAGTGGGAAACAGCAGAAGCGGCGACTTTAGAATTGATGCAGCAAGGGGTTGAGTACATCCATCAAGGAGTGCTGTTAGCAAATTACTCTGAAGGATACACTCTGCTAAGTCGTCCAAATTTACTAATAAAACAGCCAGGACAGTCTCGCTTTGGAGAGTGGCTGTACGTCCCGGCTAATATTGAACTAGGTAAGCGCCCGAAGCAAGAATATCAAGTTACCGCTGCATTTCATGCCAAAGTCTTGGGAATAGTACAAGAAGTTGCGCCAGAAACTGCTTCCCTAATATTGCGAACCAAAGAAAAAAGTTATGCGGTGGATCTGCTTAAATGGACACCACAAATGCAGCAGATTTTAGAGGAGTTTATTGAAGTTTTAGAGTCACCAGATGCGCCAGAGGTATTTATTTCCCGGCAAAAGTGCAGTCTTTGCCATTGGTATAGTCATTGTTATGTGATCGCCCAATCTGAAAAACATCTCTCGTTGTTACCGGGAGTAACACCAATTCGCTACACTCAACTCCAAGCCCTCGACATCACCACATTAGAATCTTTGTCCAACACCAGTCCCACCGTTTTAGAAAACCTCCTCGGTTTCGACAGCGATATAGCGCCCAAGCTAGTAGTACAGGCTAAATCTGCGCTTGAAAAACGACCCTTTATCTTACCTTATCCGCTACCTACGGAAGATATTACATACACGGCTCCCATCGAGATTTATTTTGATATTGAGGCACAACCAGACTTAGATTTAGATTATCTTTTGGGAGTTTTAATTGTTAACAGGCAAACTAATACAGAACAGTTTCATTCATTTTTGGCAGAAAAACCAGAAGATGAAGAATTAATTTGGCAGCAATTTCTCGATTTAGTTTGGCAATATCCCGAAGCGCCAATTTATCATTTTTGTGTGTACGAATTTGATACAGTCAAACGTTTAGCAAAGCTTTATCGTACCCCACATTCCTCTGTACGCCCGGTTTTGAGTCGGTTTGTGGATGTGTATGAACAATTAACCCAAAGTGTAGCATTACCAGTAGAAAGCTATGCCCTCAAAGCGATCGCCCGCTGGTTAGGATTTGAGTGGCGTGATAAAGAAGCTAGTGGCGCTAAGTGTATTTATTGGTATGATCAGTGGTTACAAACAGGCGATCATAGTTTAATAGAAATGATCCAACGCTACAACGAAGACGACTGTCGTGCCACTTTAAAAGTAAAAGAGTGGTTCGTCAACTTTGTTCAAAATGAGTATAAATTGCGACTTGCATAAATAGAACACGAATTATTGGTAAGGGCGCAATAGCTGAGCGCTTCTAGCAAGTATTACACAAACAATAATCTCCATATACCCTTAATTCAGTTGGTCAGGGGTATAACATATTAATTATTATTTCTGACTTTATTATGATATCTTATTAATGATTTTTCTACTTTAATAATAGCTCTTTATGCAGCTAATCAAAAAAACCTTCACTTTTAGGCGAATTTTTTACTTTTTTATTTTAATTCTAATTCTAATTATCAGTCTCTTATTTGCATTTATAAATCTTGCTACTAATGCTGTTGAAGTTAGTGAGATAAAGTTTATTGGAGAAGCAACTTTTCCGACAGGATTATCTTTCCAAAAGACTGAAGTTGGAGGATTATCTGGAATTACGTATGACGAGAAAAATGACCTTTACTATGCTATATCTGACGACCGGGGACAAAAAGCTAATACCCGTTTCTATACCCTAAAAATTAACCTAAGTAAGGGTTCGCTTCAAAATAATGGAGTTGCTCCTGTTAGTGTAACTAAATTATTAAATGAGAGGGGTCAATCATTTCCTGCTGGTGAGACAGATACAGAAGGTATTGCTTTTAGCAACCAAGCAACTGTATTCATTTCTTCAGAAGGTGATGCTGGGAAATTGATTAATCCTTTTATTAAAAAGTTTTCAGTAACTTCGGGTCAGGAAATTACAACACTTCCTATACCAAACAAATTTTTACCAGATAAAACTGGTGAACAGGGTATCCGCAACAATTTAGCGTTTGAAAGCCTCACCATCACACCTAACAAAAAGCATTTGTTTACAGCTACAGAAAATGCTCTAATTCAGGATGGCCCAGCGGCTAAACCCAACTTGGGTACTCCTTCCCGGATTTTGCAATATAACTTACTCACTAATCAACCAGAAAAAGAATTCCTTTACAAAACTGAACCAGTTGCACCGTTTTTTAATCTTACAGGTAAGTTTGCTAGTGGATTACCTGATTTACTTGCTCTCGACGATCAAGGTCACTTTTTGAGTTTAGAACGCTCTTTTACGGGCTTAGGATTCGCTATTTTTCTATTTAAAGTTTCTTTAGAAGGAGCTGATAATATTCATACTATCGATAGCCTTTTGGCAGTTAACGCTAAGAATATCAAACCAGTTCATAAAAAACTACTACTGGATTTGAGAACCATAGATGTGCTGCTAGATAATATCGAAGGTTTAACCCTTGGGCCTAAGCTACCTGATGGACAGCGTGCATTAATTCTTGTCAGTGACAACAATTTTAATTCACTACAACGCACCCAGATATTAGCCTTTAAACTTAAAATCGAAACACCACTAATCAGGTTATTACGTCAGTTTTTACCATATATAAGCTTCTAGCTGTACTAAGGTAAAGGCGTGATCTTCCTGCGGAGTCACTTCGGAAACGCGTCTTGACCCTGTTCATATATTTTTATTTTTGCTTATTATCAGTGGTTTTACGGCTGAAACTAGGTAAATTAACCCACTCTACTTGTGGTTTCAGTGTAATTTCTCAACCACGAACATTAATCAATATGTTACTAATATTTAAGAGCTTTTTCAGAAAGTTAATCACTACCTAAAATAATACTCAACTTTTTTGTAAAAATTATCATTTTAGTTGATTACTTTTATAAAATTGTTGATGTTTTTTCTAAATAAAGTTAATGATTAACGAGAACTTTTTCAATATTTGGCTTGCAATATTTGTAATGAATTATTTTAATGCTACAAAATAAAATCGATAATATAGTAGGGCAAAAAACCGAATCAGATATTTATCTGGGTAAATTTTTAAACAATCGGTATTTAATTAAAGATTTAATTGGTATAGGAGGAATGGGCAGAGTTTATTTAGCAGAAGATACTGCTAAAGGTGGTATGCAAATCGCCGTCAAAATTTTATCACTCAGTTTGGCGAATCAGCATATGTCACAACGCTTTGCTAGAGAAATTTTTATTGGCGCTCAATTGGGTCGTAAAAGTAAAAATATTGTTCGTGTATTAAATTATGGTGTTACTGATGACAAAACTCCATTTTATGTAATGGAATATCTTTCAGGTAAGAATCTAAAACAAATTTTGAAGATTCAGACATTAACACTATCAAGATTTTTGGAAATTTGTTATCAAATTTGTTTAGGCTTACAATGCGCTCATCAAGGTATTAGCCTTAAAGGAGAGATTTATCCGATTGTTCATAGAGATATTAAACCAGAAAATATATTTATTAGTAAAGATGATAAACAAGGTGAAATTATCAAAATATTAGATTTTGGTATTGCCAAGTTTTTGACAGAAAGAAGTGGAATGACACTTACTGATTCTTTTATTGGCAGTTTACCTTACTGTTCTCCAGAACATATGGAAGGACGCAAACTATTAGATGTACGTTCTGATATTTATAGTTTTGGTGTACTGATGTTTGAAATGCTAACAGGTAAACATCCATTTCACACAAAAAGTAACTCTTTTGGTACTTGGTATCAAGCACATCGCTTTCAAGCACCACCAACAGTTGAAGAAGTAAACCCGCAAGTAAAAATACCACAAGATTTACAAAATTTATTGATGAGTTGTTTAGCTAAAGAAGTAGGTGATCGCCCGCAAAATATCAGTGAAATATTAGACTGTTTAGAAAACGTTCAAGGACAGCTTGAGAGTAATATTTTTATTACAAGCGATAGCATTAAACCCTCCTCTCCAGTGCAATTAGTACCGATAACTTCATTATCTGAGAAAGAGTGTTTGCAAAAGAATTGGCCTAAAAATAAACCAGTTGCACCAATTGGTTTTCCTTATCTATTAACTACTACACAAGGCACGATACCAACCTTTTGGGCTATGTTGCCTAAACAAGAAATTACCAAGTTTTTAGATAAAAAGCACAGTACTGAGTTTGTAACTAAAATGAATATTTACCCCATGCTTCTATGGGTTACTGTACTGTATGATAGTCAGCTTTCTCTAACAAGGTGGCTATCTTATTTTTTAGATATGAAAGATAATAAAGGACAAAGAATAGTACAAACTTTAGCTGAAGTAGGTTATTATCATCTGCTATTGTTCTCCTTAGAAGAGCCGAACCGTTGTTCTCATGTTATGACTTTAAGCATTACAGCTAACCAACGTCAACAACTCACAGATTGGCTAGCCCTGAGTCAAAAATCAAATAATTCGCTTTTACCTAAACAAGCTAAAAACATCTTGAAATTAGAATACGAAAAGTTAAAATCTGAAACACTCCAAAAATTAGCAACACAACACAAAAAAGAAGATATAGGATTAAAAGTTTTGCTAGCTAAATTATTTGAAGTTTTTTTCAAATTACTCTCACGCCAATAAAATTTTGACAAACCATATTTTGTATTCTATAAAAACTTATAAATAATTTTAATTTACGTAGACAGCAGAGGTTATAAAAGTGAATCAAAGTCCATTGGTGTCTCCGAGCAGTAGGGACTTGATTGCCAATCGTTATCAACTTAAGCAGTTAATTGGCAGCGGTGGTATGGGTGAAGTTTTTTTAGCAGATGATATTTTGTTAGGGGGAATACCAGTTGCTATCAAGTTTTTGCTGCGGACTGTTGCCAATTCAAAAATGCAAGAAGACTTTGCCCGTGAAGCTTTAATGAGTGCTGGTTTAAGCCAAAAAAGCATACATATTGTGCGAGCATATGATTATGGCGTAAGTGAAAAGGGAAAACCTTTTTACGTCATGGAATATCTATGCGGTAAAAGTTTAAAAGATTTAATTCCATTGCAATTACCCATGTTCGTGACTATCTCACGTCAAATTTGTTTGGGGTTGCAGTGCGCTCATCAAGGTATAAAAATTGATGGCAAAGTTCATCCATTAGTTCATAGAGATATCAAGCCTGCTAACATATTAGTTGTCCCCGATCCAATATTGGGTCAGTTAGTTAAAATTCTTGATTTTGGTATTGCTAAATTTTTAAACAATGCATCTACAGGTAGTACAAGTGGAGAGTTTCATGGCACTTTACCCTACTGTTCTCCAGAACAACTGGATGGGGAAAAATTAGATAGTCGCTCTGATATTTATAGCCTGGGTGTGATGATGTTTGAGATGCTTACAGGTAAAAAACCCTGGCAACCAGAAACTGACTATTTTGGTGCTTGGTATAAAGCACATAACTTTGAACCACCACAGGCGATCGCAAATGTTAATCCAGCTCTGAGACTACCTCAAAAACTCAATGATTTAATCATGGCTTGTCTTGCTAAAAAAGCAAGCGATCGCCCACAAAATATCGCCGAAATTCTGCAAGTCTTAGAAACACTAGAACAGCCCAAATATTCCAGCTTACCCCCAACTATAGCCTCCAAACCTATCCCGAATATTTCTTTAAGTTCTGGGTTGCCTTTAGCAGTAGAACAAACCTGTTTACAACTTGCATGGCCTCAAGATAAACCAATTCAAGAAATAGTTTTTCCCCTGCTTTTAGATACCCCTCAAGGTTCTGTGGCAGCACTATGGCTGATGTTACCTCAACAAGAGATCAAAAAACGCGCCCTTTCCATCCGTTACAACCAATTTATCTTTGCCACCTCTCCTCACCCGATGCTGCTGTGGGTGACTGTTCTCTACAATCGGGAAATAACTCCTAAGTGGCTACCTTGCTACCTAGATATGCAAAATTCTAAAAATCGTCGGCTAGTGCAAGCTTTAGCTGAAAACGAACGCTACCCTTTAATTTTTTTTAGTATGGAAGCACCTTATTCTTGTACTAAAGTTCTCAGTAGTTGTATTGATCCAACTCAGCGGCGAATGTTAAAAAATTGGCTAGATCAGAGTCAGAACTTACCCCGGTCTAATCAATCCCAGCTAAGCAAACAACTGTTAAAGCAGCAGTATCAACAAATGCAGCCCCGGATATTGGAGCATTTAGAATCAAAGTCTAAGGCCGTTGTATCAAGCTTAATCTGAGATGCTAAGATATTGTGACAACCAAAGCTAGAGAGATCAAGGAAACAAAAATTCCTGACTTTGAACTCAAAAATGCTTGACAAGTAGAAAAAAAATTGCCATAATAGCAAAGTTGCCAAACAAGGGACTGTAGTTCAATTGGTTAGAGCACCGCCCTGTCACGGCGGAAGTTGCGGGTTCGAGCCCCGTCAGTCCCGTTCTAAAGCCAGAATTAATGAGTGTCAAATCCTAATGTTATTTAGGACAAAATATTAGGTAATTTGGTAAATGATATTTCCTAGACTCAGAATTTAAGGCTTGAATATAAGCTAAATTTATTATTCTTTGCGAAAGAGAGAATCAACTGTGACTGTTAGAGTCCGTATTGCTCCAAGTCCAACTGGGAATTTACATATTGGTACAGCTAGAACCGCTGTATTTAACTGGCTATTTGCCCGTCACCACGGCGGAGAGTTCATCCTTCGAATTGAAGACACAGACCTAGAGCGATCGCGTCCCGAATATACTGAAAATATTTTAGAAGGACTGCGTTGGCTAGGACTGAATTGGGATGAAGGGCCATTTTTTCAATCCCAACGCCTGGATCTTTATAAAGAAGCAGTGGAAAAACTCCTAGATCAAGGATTAGCTTATCGCTGCTACACCACCTCTGAAGAATTAGACGCTCTACGAGAAGCCCAAAAAGCCAGAGGCGAAGCTCCCCGCTACGACAACCGTCACCGTAACCTCACCCCAGAACAACGCGCCGCTTTTGAAGCAGAAGGACGTTCTTCTGTAATTCGCTTCAAAATTGAAGATGGGCGAGAAATTGTTTGGAATGACTTAGTACGAGGAAAAATGTCTTGGCGAGGCAGTGATTTAGGTGGCGATATGGTCATCGCTCGTGCTTCCGAAGAGGGTACAGGGCAACCACTCTACAATTTTGTAGTTGTAGTAGATGACATTGATATGAAAATCACCCATGTCATCCGGGGAGAAGACCACATAGCTAATACTGCTAAGCAAATTCTGCTGTATGAAGCTTTGGGAGCAAAGATACCAGAGTTTGCTCACTCGCCACTGATTTTAAACAAGGAAGGGCGCAAACTTTCTAAGCGGGATGGAGTCACTTCCATTTCTGACTTTAAGCAAATGGGCTTTACTGCTGAAGGCTTGGTGAATTACATGACGTTACTGGGTTGGTCTCCTCCAGATTCGACTCAAGAAATATTTACCTTAGAAATAGCAGCCAAAGAATTTAGCTTTGAGCGTGTGAATAAAGCAGGTGCAAAGTTTGACTGGGACAAGCTGGATTGGTTGAACAGTCAGTATATCCACAATACGCCAGTAGATAAACTCACAGATTTACTCATACCTTATTGGGAAGCAGCTGGGTATAAAATTGATGGTGGACGTACTCGCCCTTGGTTGGAGCAGTTAGTAACTTTAATTAGTGCTAGTTTGACTCGTCTGGCGGATGCCGTTTCTCAGAGCCAACTGTTTTTTAGCGATACAGTGGAATTTAGCGACGAAGCTAGTCAACAACTAAAGCAAGAAGGTTCTGCTGCTGTTCTCAAAGAGATTGTCACAGCATTAGAAAATCAACAGCCACTGTCAGAAACTGCCGCTCAGGAGATTATAAAACAAGTAGTCAAAGAGCAAAAGGTCAAAAAAGGTTTAGTAATGCGATCGCTCCGCGCAGCTTTAACTGGAGACGTTCATGGGCCAGACTTAATCCAATCTTGGTTACTACTTAATCAGATTGGTTTAGATAAGCTCCGCTTGACTAAAGCAGTAGCAGAAGCCAGTTAGAGATTAAGCTCAATTTTGGAAATATTTTAGTTTCTGAGGCGTGCATTTGTACGCCTTTATTTATAAGAGTTTTAATCCCCAATCCCCAGTCCCCAATCCCCAGCTAGTCAATTCTGCTCATGTTAGGAACTTCGTGTGTAAAATTCATGTCATGAAAAACACTTAGAAACTAATATATTGACAATGCCGACAAAAGCCATTTATAGAGGGATTAGATTGTCGTTTGTGATAGTTACGCTGTTTGCAGTTCATGCCTTAGCTAATGCTGAAGAAGCGCCAACAATATTTGGAGATGTTACTCTCGATCAGGAATTTTCCCCAGACCCTATGACAGTTCGAGGTATGAGTGGTGGCTCAGTATCTGGGAACCAAGTCGCTGGAAGACGCGAAACGGCCACTGGCCCTTGTACCGGATTTGTTGATGAAGCACCAGATCACACTTTGGTACTAACAAGTAAATTTGACTACTTGAGATTGCAAGTGCAGAGTCCAGAGGATACTACTATGATTGTCAAAGGCCCTGGTGGTACTTGGTGCAATGACGATTTTGATGGCAAAAATGCTGGTATGGTTGGTGAATGGCTTCATGGTAGTTACCAAATTTGGGTTGGTTCCTACAACCAAGGTAAATATCTGCCTTACACTCTACAAATTACGACAAAAGCTAAATAAGTGAAGCGGTAATCGAAAGAATAAATACAAAATTTTCTGTTTTTTCCGTATTATTACTGTAACATTTTGATTTTACATAATTAATTTAGCCCATTTGATTACTAGGATTCTTCTGCTACTTAGAGCAGAGGATGAGAAACACTGTTCTTATGAGCAAGATCAAGATTTAAAAGTTACACAGCACCAGAAAATTAACTAGCTATAAGCGATCGCTACTACAGTCACCAATATCGCAGGTTTTTGCTGTCCACTGGGAATCGCACTTTAATCCAAGCTGTATTAAAATTAAGTTAACTTTAATTAAGATTCTTGTTGGCATCGCCGTCATGCCAAAATTGGCTCTATGGCAATCCACGTCAGAGATCAGATTAAACAAAATGGATTTATAAACATCCGTTTCGCAGCTATATAGTGACAGAGTGATGCACCATTCGATCGCTAAAGCTGAAAATTTGTATTGGCATCTAGAGGTAAATTAAGATGAAATTCTCTTGGAGAGTCCTATTACTCTGGACATTGCCGGCTTTGGTAATTGGCTTTTTCTTTTGGCAAGGCGCATTTGCTAATGCTCCTGCTGATATGACTAAGAATGCAGCCAACACCCGCATGACCTATGGTCGCTTTCTAGAATACTTGGATGCCGATCGCGTTACTAACGTGGATCTGTACGAAGGTGGTAGAACAGCAATTGTTGAAGCCCTCGATCAAGACATCGAAAATCGCGTCCAACGGTGGCGGGTAGATTTGCCAGCTAGCGCACCTGAGTTAATTAACAAGCTCAAAGAAAAAAAAGTTAATTTTGATGCTCACCCAATGCGGAATGATGGAGCTATCTGGGGACTTTTAGGCAATCTCGTATTCCCAATTTTATTGATTACTGGGTTGTTCTTTTTGTTCCGCCGTTCTAGCAATCTTCCCGGCGGGCCTGGGCAAGCAATGAACTTTGGCAAATCCCGCGCCCGCTTCCAAATGGAAGCTAAAACCGGAGTCAAATTTGACGACGTAGCAGGCATCGAAGAAGCTAAAGAAGAATTGCAAGAAGTCGTTACCTTCCTCAAACAGCCAGAAAGATTTACCGCTGTAGGCGCACGCATTCCTAAAGGAGTGCTGTTAGTTGGGCCTCCAGGAACAGGTAAAACTCTCCTGGCAAAAGCGATCGCTGGGGAAGCAGGTGTACCTTTCTTCAGTATCTCCGGTTCAGAATTCGTGGAAATGTTCGTGGGTGTGGGTGCATCCCGTGTCCGCGACCTCTTCAAGAAAGCTAAAGACAATGCCCCCTGTATCATCTTCATTGATGAAATTGACGCCGTAGGACGGCAACGGGGTGCTGGTATCGGTGGCGGTAACGATGAAAGAGAGCAAACTCTCAACCAGTTGCTGACTGAGATGGATGGGTTTGAAGGCAATACAGGCATCATTATTATTGCTGCCACCAACCGCCCAGACGTACTAGACTCAGCATTGTTACGTCCCGGACGGTTTGACCGTCAAGTAACAGTCGATGCACCAGACATCAAAGGACGTTTGGAAATCTTGCAAGTCCATTCCCGGAACAAGAAACTAGACCCCAGCGTTTCCTTAGATGCGATCGCTCGTCGGACTCCTGGTTTTACTGGTGCTGACTTAGCAAACTTACTCAACGAAGCTGCTATTCTCACCGCCAGAAGACGGAAAGAAGCAATCACCCTCCGCGAAATTGATGATGCTGTGGATCGGGTAGTCGCTGGGATGGAAGGCACTCCCTTGGTGGACAGCAAGAGCAAGCGCTTAATTGCCTACCACGAAATTGGACACGCCTTGGTTGGGACTTTGTTAAAAGACCATGACCCAGTGCAGAAAGTCACCCTGATCCCACGAGGACAAGCGCAAGGTTTGACTTGGTTTACTCCTAATGAAGAACAGGGATTAATTTCTCGTTCCCAACTCAAAGCCCGGATTACTGGCGCTTTGGGTGGACGTGCTGCTGAAGAAGTGATTTTTGGCCCTGCTGAAGTCACAACTGGCGCTGGTGGAGACTTACAACAGTTGTCGGGAATGGCGCGCCAGATGGTAACACGTTTCGGTATGTCTGACTTAGGGCCGCTTTCTCTAGAAAGCCAACAGGGTGAAGTGTTCTTGGGTCGTGACTGGACAACGCGATCAGAGTATTCTGAATCGATCGCCTCTCGCATCGATTCTCAAGTCCGGGCTATCGTCGAAGATTGCTACGAAACAGCTAAGAAGATTATGCGTGATCATCGCACCGTCTGCGATCGCTTAGTCGATTTGCTCATCGAAAAAGAAACCATTGACGGCGACGAATTCCGTCAAATTGTAGCTGAGTACGCTGACGTACCTGACAAACAGCAGTACGTACCGCAGCTGTAATAGTCTCTGTAGGCTTGGTAATGCCAGCCTGATATCTTCTAAAAAATGGGGATGGTAATACTATCCCCATTTTTATATGAAGTGATAACCGAAACACACCCACACTATATGAAATATCGAAATTGCCAGAATGGCTATTGTAGATATAAATCTAACCATTTTTGATTTTATAAAAAATGAACAGTAAAGTTAAATTATTGTCTTTTGCTACTCTAACGCTTACCCTTTCTTCTCTAACTGTCGGGACAGTTTTAGCCCAAGCTAAACTGACAAACCAATCGAAATTAAGTAGGTAGGTGCCAAAAAAGTCAGCTATGTTAAGATATGTAAAGACTGATAATGCATCTACAAGGTAGTTGGTGTATGGGTGCGCGTTTAAGGGTATTTCTGACTCCTGAGCAAGACCAAACTTTACTAAATCTGAGAAAACAGGATGTACCACAGAAAGTCAAAGACAGGGCGGAAATAATCAGGCTAAATGCACATGGTTGGTATGTAGAGAAGATAGCAGATCACTTTGATTGTCACAAAAAAACAGTCACAAAAGTTTTGCATCAATGGCAAAAACTGGGCACAGAAGGGCTTTGGGAATCTCCTGGGCGAGGGGGGAAACCAAAGTGGCTTGAGGATGACATGATATTTTTAGAAGAATGCCTCAGAAACGAGCCACGCACATACAATAGTTCTCAGTTAGCTTTGAAGTTGAAAACAGAACGCAACGTTGAGATGAGTGCCGACAGATTAAGACGGGTACTCAAAAAAAGGGGGTCGATTGGAAACGGACAAGGAAAAGCCATAAAGGAAAACAAGACCCAGTAGCACGAGCAAACAAGCAAGCAGACCTAGACATGTTGGAATTAGCTGCTGCCACTGGTGAAATAGACCTGAAATACCTAGACGAGTCAGGGTTCTGTATGTGGAGCGAACCTAGTTATACATATTA
Source organism: Nostoc sp. UHCC 0302 (assembly GCF_038096175.1). Classification (NCBI taxonomy): domain Bacteria; kingdom Bacillati; phylum Cyanobacteriota; class Cyanophyceae; order Nostocales; family Nostocaceae; genus Nostoc; species Nostoc sp. UHCC 0302. Next base: position 344,336 of record NZ_CP151099.1, on the reverse strand, counting down.
CTTTAGAGGTGAGCAAAAACGGTTAGAACAGACTAAACGCCGTGGTCGCAGATTAAGTATTATCGGGCTTCTCCAACCTTTAATCAGTTTTGTTTACGGTTTAGTTATCGGTGGTGTTGACCGTAAATCTTATATAGAAATGATGGAGAAAGAAGCCAAACAAGCCCAAGAAACTGGACGTATCAGCGTGATTGTGCAAGATAACGGGCCAATACATCGCTGCCAAGAAGTTCAACAATTGTGGAAAAAATGGGAAAGTCAGGGTTTGTACATCTTTTTTCTCCCGAAATATTGCTCAGAAATGAATCCAATTGAATTGGAATGGCAACATCTCAAGAAAGATGAGTTATCCGGGCAAGCATTTGATGATGAGCTAGATCTCGCTTACGCCGTCATCAATGGTGTTCAAGCTAGAGGAAAAAAAAACAATCACAACACACATCGTGTAAAATTTAGCTCTAGATTATCAACTTAAGATTTTGTTACATAGTAGAAAATTTCGGTGCCTACCTACTTATTCCTTAATGGTGTTGGACAGGTTCGAGTTGGGATGACAGTCGCAGAAGCGGCAAAAGCTTCTGGTACGCGGTTAGCTGGTGATCCGCCCAATAACAGTTGCTACTACGTGAAGCCGGAAAAGGAACCAAAGCAGGTTGGATTCATGGTGACAGAAGGTCGCATATCCAGGGTAGATGTGTGGAGAAAAGGCAAAATTACTACCCTCAAAGGTGCAAAAATTGGCAATACTGAAGCACGAATCAAGTCACTTTACCCAGGGCAAATTAAGGTGACGCCGCATAAATATGTCAAAGGCGGACATTACTTAACATTCGTACCAAATGACCGTGCAGACCGCAACTATCGCTTGATATTCGAGACTGATGGCAAGCGTGTTACTCAGTTTCGCTCAGGTAAACTGCCAGAAGTTGAATTTGTTGAAGGATGTTCTTAATTCAAGAGATTATCAGACTCAGTTCCTTCGCTTCTGCAACTTGCGATCGCAGCAAGATGATACGATGCAATTAAGAGCATGATTCTGGATTGTTATAATGCTGTACAGCGCTTTTAACCTTAGTAAGGTCAAAGCTGACTTTAATTTAATCTTTGTGGAAAATCAAGATTTATTTGTGGATGTGCAACCAGTATCTCCTAGTGAATATCTAAATTTGATTTTCCCTGAGCATCTACCATTGGTAACAGCAATAAATACAGAAAAAGCTCGTTCTGAACTGATTATTATGCCTGTTTTAATAGAAGTTAAACGCTATTTTAAACACCAAATTAGTCTATTTTCTGGTTCAGAGTTTAATGTAGATGCTGCTCAGGGATTAGAAGGACGTTGTGATTTTATTCTCAGTTGTTCACCAGAGCAATATGATATTACCAGCCCTGTCGTGACTATTGTAGAAGCTAAGAATGAGAGTATTAAATCTGGTTTAGGGCAATGCATTGCGACAATGATTGCATCTCAATTATTTAACCAGCAACAAGGAAATATTATAAATGAAATTTATGGTGTAGTCACAACAGGCACAGATTGGAAATTTCTCAAACTTTGTGACAAAACTATTTTTATAGATAAAAACGATTACTTTATTAAAGAAATAGATAAAATCTTAGGAATTTTGACAACTACTTTGATGGCTTGTCCACAATTTTAGCTTGGGGATGGTGTGTGCCATCCCCATTTTTTTTATCTTTCAACTTCATCCACTGCTTTGGGAACCCCCGCAGTTAATACTTCATGTCCGCCAGAAGTAACTAACACATCGTCTTCGATGCGAATGCCAATGCCAACCCAACGAGAATCTGTCTCTGGTTGGTCTTCTGCTAGTTTGGTATCAGGCACAATATAAAGCCCTGGTTCCACTGTTAGAATTTGACCCGGTTGTAAAATTTGTGGTTTATCATCACCGTGCTGGTAAACACCCACATCATGGACATCCAAGCCTAACCAATGACTGGTGCGGTGCATATAATATGGCTTGTATTTCTCTTCCTCAATCAACTTGTCAATTTCGCCTTTGAGGATACCAAGTTCAAGTAAGCCTTCAGTGATAACACGTACCGCGGCATCATGAACGGATTTAAAGGTATTGCCTGGTTGCACTTGAGCGATCGCTTGTTTTTGCGCTTCCAGTACAATCTCATACAGTGTCTTTTGTTCTGGTGTAAATTTACCGCCTACCGGAAATGTCCGAGTAATATCAGAGTTGTAATAACCATAAGCACAGCCAGCATCAATTAGCAGCAATTCCCCATTCTGCATTTGGCGATTATTCTCAATGTAGTGAAGTACGCAGGCATTAGCGCCAGAAGCCACAATAGAGGGATAAGCTGGCCCCATTCCACCCCGCAACCGGAAAATGTGTTCTATTTCCGCCTGAATCTCGTACTCATAACGTCCAGGTGCGGTAAATTCCATTGCATGATTGTGAGCTTCAACTGCGATCGCCGCAGCTTGACGCATCAATTCCAACTCGGCTTCACTTTTAATTAGTCTCATGCTACCAAGGATGGGGCCAGTATCTTCGATAGCAATTGGCCCTGTGCCGCGCTTGGGATAAGTCCGCAGTAAACTTTGGTAATGTCCCAATATTGTGTCATTAAAAGCGTGATCGCGTCCTAAGTGGTAGTAAATGCGATCAGCTTTTTCTAAATACTGCGGTAACTTTTCATCCAGTTCTGCGATCGGGTAAGCTTCATCTGCACCATAAATTTCCTTTGCTGCTTCTACCCCACAGCGATAACCAGTCCAAACTTCCTTTTCCCTATCTTTGGGTTGGACAAACAGCACAAATCGATGTTCTTGATGATGGGGTGCTAACACTGCTACCGCTTGCGCTTCGTTAAAGCCTGTTAGGTAGAAAAAATCACTGTCTTGACGATAAACATACTCAACATCGTTGTGCATAACTGCCATTGGCGCACTGCGAAAAATAGCTGTGCCATTACCAATTTTTGCCATTAATTGCTCGCGACGCTGCCGATATTCTGCTTCCATAGTTGGTCTATTTTTTAACGTGCTGACTTATTTTACACTTTTGTCAACTACCCGTGGCTCTATAGATTATCCCTCTCAATAGTTGCTAATTTAGGTTATTCTAGCCAATGTTTATTTCAACTCCAGCGGTAAATCATTAAACAATAATTACTTATCTAAATAACAGGAAATATTATTTATGAATCAAAATAACCATTTAGATGCACTGCTTGCTCTGCGAGGTTTTGCTTGTTTAATGGTTGTTATTCATCATTGTACTCCTCCCAGAAATTCGATAATCTATCATGGTTATGATTTTAGCTGGTTGATATTTAGTTATGGCTGGGTAGCAGTTTGGATTTTTTTCGTACTATCTGGCTACTTAATGGGAAAAGCCTTTTATCTTGAAAGATATACTGCTGATGTTCCAGGAGCTATCAATTTTTGGCGTAACCGGATTTTCAGAATTGTTCCTCTTTATTATTTTGCTGTATTAATTTTGACTTTATTTGTTTACCCCAATTGGTTGAAAATCGAAAACTGGGGTTATTTATTGAGAGTATTTGCATTTAGTTATGATTTTTCTATTAACTATCAAACAGGAATGAATTTTAATGGTGTTTTTTGGTCGCTTTCTACAGAAGTTCAATTTTATCTTCTTGTTCCCTTTATTTTCAGCTATTTTCAACAGCGAAATACATCACGAAAAGAAATTTATTTTGTAGGTTTATTGATAATTTTTATTACTTTTATAATTCGATGTGTATTCTGGTTCGCTTTTAGAAAAGAAATTGGTGAGCAAATTACTTATGTAGTTAAATATTGGTATACACCACTAATTACAAATTTAGACCTTTTTCTGGGAGGATTTATAGTCAATATTTGGTTTAAGCATCAAGATTTTAAATCCAAGTTTACACTTTATCATCTAGTTTATAAAAACTTGCATCTTTATAAATTAAATAAAAAGTATATTGCAACTAGCCTAATCATACTCATGTATTTATTTACAGCACATCATGCATACTATCAAGAATTATTCAATTTGCCAGAACAAGCGGGGAAAGGAATTAGGACGATGACAACTTTTTTTATTTTGCCACCCCTAACTGCACTGATTACATCTTTCTTTATTTGGGCATTTGAGTCAGACATCTATTATTCTACTAATAAAAATCAGAAGCTATCATTTAGTACTATCTTAAAAAATCCGTTGAGAATTCTGGAAGTATTCGGAAATCTCTCTTATGGTGTGTATATATGGCACGTGCCAATAATAGAAAAAATTACTCCAGTATTTACAGCAAATATCCCGATTGAAGCCTTTTATTCTAAGCTCACAGCAACAGTTATTTTATCTACTGTACTGGCAACTGTTACTTATTACTTAGTTGAACTGCCATTTGCTAAATGGAAGCTATATCAACAAACTAATAAGTTAGAAAATTAATTTGTATAGCTTAATACTATTGATTTCAGAAAAATTATATAGCGGTTCTCGCTTGGGTGCAGTACAGTTTTGACCTCTCTCCAAACCTCTCTCCTTTTAGGAGAGAGGCTTTGAATCTTACTCCCCTTCCCTTGAAGGGAAGGGGCTGGGGGTTAGGTCTGTATTCCATGCAATTGGGAACCGCTATATGTTGGGTAGGCGCTTACTTGAGCTTACTTGAGCGTTAATATCATTTCATGAAGTCAACTTAACGCGAAATGGGCGGTTAGAAACCGCGTCTACACAAACAAAACCCACCTCCGTGGGTTTCAAACCCTTAATTTTCCATTAGTCAGCGTAGGTGGTGAGGGGGTCGCAGTCTTCTCCCAAAGGGAGAGGCTAGCGCCAAGGCGGTTTCCGTCGTTAGCGAAGCGGTAGCGAGTCTTCGAGCGTCTTGCGATAGCGTAGCGTTAGCGACGTTAGGAGCGTCACCCCCGAACCCGAAGGGACTTGGTTTGTATAGCCGCGAATTCCATTCGCCAGGGCTTAAGTTGACACCAATGAGCAATGTCGTATCCTTTCCAACGTATTTGTATAATTCTTAAAGTGAAATAGTATTAGCTATGCGCTGTTACAGGTGATTAATATGTTGCCAAAGTGTTGGGAAATTATATGACACAAAAATAACAAAAACAACTTTTATGTTGAAGCTATCACATCTGCTGCTTGCTACTTGTAAGTTGTAGAGCAGCTTAATATTTTAAATATCAAAAAGCTAGATAAAAATAACAGCTATATATATTTAAACCTTGACATATATCAATCAAAAAATATTTTAAAATTGCTCATATAGCACTTGTAAAAATATGACTAATCATTTATAACGAACAAATACCTATTTATAAATTCTGGCATCTAGAAAAAATAGTTATAAAGACAAAGGCAAATTTAAGTAAATGTTATTCAAGGACAGAAATATGTTTTGGGCAGCAGTTAAAAACATATAAGAGCTAGTCATTAAAACACACCATGTTTGAAAGTAAAAGTTCCTCAAATTTGTCTTTGGATACATCTCGATGGGCATTAGACTCTTTTGGTAAATCAGAAAGTTTAACAACTCCTATTGATAATTTAAATTCTGATTCGCTTTTCACCAGTAGAAGTTCTTCACAAGCCCTACAAAATGAAACTTCAACTCAACCTATAACAGCGGCAGCCAGCCCCAATCCTAATCCCTACATCACGAGTGCAGCGATTAATCCTGATTTCAACGGCGATGGCAAAACCGATAAACTTTGGGTCAATACTCAAACAGGTGAGATTATAGTTCGCTTGATGGATGGTACACAAGTTCTCCAACAAGGTTCTCTTGGTACGTATGACATCTCTTCCTGGACTTACAACATTGCCGATTTCAACGGTGATAACAAGACAGATTTCTTGTTGCGTAATCAGACAACAGGTGAGAATGTCGTAGCGCTAATGGATGGCGTTAACGTTGCTAGTGCGGTTTCTCTAGATAAAGTAGATTCAGGTTGGACTTCTAAAATTGGCGATTTCGACGGCGATCGCAAAACCGATATCTTCTGGCATAATAACAGCACAGGTGAGAACGCCATTTGGCAAATGGATGGCACAACAGTCGTCAGTGCAACTGTTCTAGACACTACAGACGCAGCGTTAACTCCCAACATTGTTGATTTTGACGGCAATGGTAAGAGTGACATCTTCTGGCGGAATGAAACAACCGGTGAAAACTCGGTTTGGTTTATGGACGGTACGCAAGCGAGTAAGTATTCACTGCAATCACAGGATGCAGGCTGGACTTATACCCTTGGCGATTTCAACGGCGACTATCAGACTGATATTCTCTGGCGCAATCAGACAACAGGTGAGAACAAGGTTTGGCAAGTTAATAGCATCTTAGTTACCGAAGGTTCTTTAGGAACACTTGACTCAAACTGGACTTCTGAAATTGGCGATTTCAACGGCGATGGCAAGACCGATGTCTTATGGCATAATCAGGCAACCGGTGAGAACACTGCTTGGTTGATGGATGGTACAACAGTTAGTTCTGAAGCTTTTCTACCAAGTAATGGTGCATCCTTAACACCATCGCTTGGCGATTTCAATGGTGATGGCAAAACCGACGTTTACTGGCGTGATCAGACAGGAAGCGCGGACACCATCTGGACTATGGATGGCACAAGAGCAACTGAGACTGCTGTTAGCGATGCAGATAAGCTGACCCCAGAGTGGTACACTGCTTAAGACCGAGTTCAACAATAATTCGTAATTCGTAATTGTTACCTCACGGATGAACAGGGGCTTGAAACAATGAAATAATTTCTTGTTTTCCATTAATTACGAATTACGAATTACGAATTAGTAATTATCCTTAAAACTTGTAACTCAAAACCTGAATTGTCCCGTTCTCCGGCAATTTGCCAGGGCTAATTGAAATAGTATCTCCGTCGCTACGACGGACTGTTACACCTTGCATCAAGGTGAGAAAATCATCCAGTGACGAAATATTGCAAGCCGCACCATCAGCTGCCTGTGTTCGGTAATGGGTGGGAATAATTAGCTTGGGATTTAATACCTGAACTGCCTGCTTTGCTTCCTGAGCATTGTAGGCTTTTGCACTGCCTCCCACAGGAATGAATGCCACATCAGGACGTCCCATAAGAATTTTTTGCTCAATAGAAATGGGTGCAGCAGCACCACCTAAGTGCAGGATATTAATTCCTGCTTGCTTCCAACTCCAAGCAGTATTTGAGCCAAACTGCTTGCCACCTTTGCGATCGTGATCTATGGCAATGCCCTGGAACTTAATACCTCGGAACTCATAAACTCCCGGTTCGTAAATTAACTTTGGATTTCCCGGTAGTCCATCCACTGCGCCTTCATCCAACAATTGACTGCTAATTAATACCAAATCAGCTGCAACTTTTGGTGGACGGTACTTTGCAGTACAGCCAACCGCCCGGAAGGGATTGACAAGAACTTTTGCACCGCCACCAGTAAATAGAAAGCAAGTATGACCCAACCACTGAACTGATAAACCGCCAGATTGCGCGTCAGCTTGAGATTCAGAACTTAAAGTAGTAAGGAAAGCTGTGGCCAAACTCGCCCCAGCATAGCCCATCAATTGTCGTCGTTTCATTCAATTACTCTCTCAACTGTAATTGTTCCAGAAAGTTTCGCAGCAACTGTTTTCCTGAAGATGTCAGGACACTCTCCGGGTGAAACTGGACACCCTGAATATGAGGATAGTTCCGATGTTGCACTCCCATGATAGTGCCATCCTCAACCCAAGCGGTGATTTCCAACACATCGGGGCAAGTCTCGCGATCAATCACTAGACTATGATACCTAGTGGCGGTGATCGGATTTTCTAATCCCTGGAAAACGCCCACTCCAGTGTGAGACACCTGAGAAGTTTTGCCATGCATTAACTCTGGAGCAGAGATTATTTTACCACCGAACACTTGACCAATACTTTGATGTCCCAAACACACACCCAATATTGGTAAGCTAGGCCCTAGCTGTTCAATCAACTTGAGAGAAATTCCAGCATCTTCAGGACGTCCAGGGCCAGGAGAAATAACTATAACCTCCGGATTTAATGCCCGAATTTCATCTATAGTTATCTTGTCATTGCGAAAAACTTTAATATTATCTGCAACTGGGAACTCTGCTGCTAATTCTCCCAGATACTGTACCAGATTATATGTAAAACTGTCGTAATTATCAATTACTATAATCACAGCCAATAACTCCTGATTTTTTCCACTCATTATTCCAACAAAGCATAGATAAACATCTCATGCTATTTGTTGGTCTGGTATCAGAATAACGCTAACGCAGAAGCATAGACGCTCGCAGAATAGCTTCTCCGAGAGTAGTCGCTTACCCAAAAATATTAAGCTGCTTTTGCTTAATTTATATCCTGGTTATTAACTTGATACTTGCTATGAGCGCATTTTGAATATTGAATTTTTAGTGAAGCTCTCTATGTTCCACTATCTTGGCTGATTTTCATCAGATTAAAATGGTAATGGATGCCATCTTCATTTAAATAAAATTAATTTCATCTGGTCAATCAAAAACTACCAGACAACTGGTTATAGCAAACATTCTCTAAATCAGGCATCTACAAAATGCATCCTCCAAAACCTCAAAAGAGTATTGAGCAGGGCGGCGGCATAATAAACCAGATTTAGAAAGCTGACATAATTAAAGTTACCAAAGGCGGGAGCAAGAGTACAGCGGCTACCAGCACGGCTACCAAAGCTGAGACCAGCACAGCGCCAGCAGCACAGTCTTTAGCGATTTTTGCCAATTCATGGTATGTCTGCTTAACTGTTAAGTCTACAAGAGACTCGATCGCTGTATTCAGTAACTCTAATGCCAAAACTAAACCACTAGTTATACCAATAACTGCTATTTCTACTGCTTGCAGATGCAAAAAAATGCTTAAGGCAATCACCAAAGCGCAAACACTTACGTGGATGCGGAAATTGCGTTGAGTTTGAAAACTGTAGCTGATTCCAGCCCAGGCGTACTTAAAACTAACTAATAAATTAGAGGCGACCTGCCACGAGAATTCCCGTTCGTTGGTCACAAGTGTTTTTAAGGGGGTAGGCGTTGGTGGGGGAGAAACTTGTTGGGACATAGGCTTAAAAATACAAGAATACAGCGCGTACAGTGGGAATATTCGCCGATTTTAATAGATAATCAATTTTTTAGAGGCAATTTTCCACAAAAGTTTTATAAAAGTATCACCTCAGATTAACACTTGCAGACACGCAAATTACTGTTATTCTAGGTCAATAACAATACCTATTGCGTACAGCAATCTTACTTGCTGCTCTAACATTCGCCTCAAACTTTCTTCATCAGGATGATCCCAACCCAACAGATGCAATAAACCGTGAGCTGCTAACCAAGCTAGCTCTGTTGGTAAACTATGTCCCTGTTGTTGAGCTTGACGTTGTGCTGTATCTACTGACACAATAATATCACCTAGATATAAAGATGCTGCGGTAAGCATTTCTTCACTTTGAGGACAGTCTACTTCTAAAGCAGCAAAGGCTAAAACGTCTGTCGGTTTATCTTGATCACGATATTGGGCATTCAACTCCTTAATTTGCGAATCATCTGTCAAGCGTAGCCCAATTTCATAACTTGGTACTGGCGGAAGCTCAGGGTGAAGGATTTCCAACCAGATATCAAACCAGTTTTTCCAAGTTTCGCCAGTAATTAGCGTATGAGTATCCCCAATATTCACAGATACGGTTGGGGACAACTCACTAAAATGATCCTCTACATATAGTTCAACTTTTTGGGACACATGGTCTCCTCTTCTGGGCTGAGGTAATTTGTGATTAGCGAGTTAAGTAAGCAAGACCAACAAGGAGAGCTAAAAGCCCTACAGTAGTTAGTGCAAAATGTTTTAGGGACGTGCCACCCTTCCGCACCATGTTTCGCATGGCGAGTTTTACGTAGCTGGGTTGAGGTTCTGTTGAAGGGGAGTTGCTCATAATTAATTTGATGACAGACTCTTTAATATAAATGTAACAGTTGGTCTGGGGTAGAGTTGCGATCGCCTTCTACTAACCAAGAAAGGGTATAAGGGAAAGGCAGTTAACCCTGTAAACTACTGGCGTCAAGCCCTTCGAAGTTTATCCGGTGGGTTTCCCTCTTAGTAAATCATGCATTTGCATGGCATCTCCACAGAACTCAACCTAGTGGCAAAGGCGATCGCTCTTCTCTCAACACTCTAAAATAAAAAAGTACTAAGTAATAGTAAAAAAATACCTAGTACTTATTACTAATCTCTAATTATCCAGGAGTGCTTTCTACTAGTTGGTTTTCTTGCCGCAGATAAGCTTGGATGAATGTATCAAGTTCTCCATCCATGACATCCGTAATCGCAGTTGTTTCAATGTTTGTACGTAAATCCTTCACCATTTGGTAAGGATGAAATACATAATTACGGATTTGGTTGCCCCAAGAGGCTTCCACCATATCACCACGAATTTCGGCAATTTCTTGCGCCCGTTGCTCTTGGGCGATGACCAGCAGTTTAGCTTTTAGACGAGCAAGGGCTTTCTCTTTGTTTTGCAGTTGGGAGCGTTCTTCACTACAACGCACCGCAATACCAGTAGGAATGTGAACAACCCGTACTGCGGTTTCTACTTTATTAACGTTCTGCCCACCTTTACCACCAGAGCGAGTTGTGGTAATTTCCAAATCCTTATCTGGAATTTCCAAATGCACAGAGTTATCTATTTGCGGCATTACTTCCACCCCAGCAAAACTGGTTTGTCGCTTGCCATTAGCATTAAATGGTGAAATTCGCACTAAGCGATGTGTGCCTGTTTCAGACCGCAAATAACCATAAGCATGACGACCAGTAATTTCCAGGGTTGCTGACTTAATGCCCGCTTCATCTCCCTCTGACTCTTCTGCTAGAGTTACTTTGTAGCCGTGGTCTTCAGCCCAACGGGTATACATCCGCATCAGCATAAATGCCCAGTCTTGAGCATCTGTACCACCAGCACCAGCATTAATTGTCAGTACTGCCCCTTTGTCATCATAAGGGCCGGAAAGTAACTGTTGTAACTCCCACTGGTCTAGGTCGTGATTTAGCTTGGTGATGGTAGATTCCGCTTCTTGCAATAGTGCTTCGTCGGTTTCTAACTCCAGAAGCTCAACAACTGCCCTTGTATCTTCTAGATTGGCTTGCCAGCGATGATATTGCTGAAGATGGGCTTTAAGCTCGTTGAGTTCTTGCAGTGTTTCTTGAGCTTGGGTTTGGTCGTTCCAAAATTCTGGCTGAGCCGATATTTGTTCTAGGTCTTGAATTTTGGCTGTCAGTGCAGGTATGTCAAAGATAGTCCTGGGTCTTACCCAGGCGACTAGACAACGTTTCGATTTCGCGTTTAAGTTCTAAAACTTCCATAGTGCTTGCTAAACGAAAGATAGAGTGCTTTAGATTTGGAGATTGCTGTTTATTTGTATTTTTGATTTTAGCTGGAGTTGGACAAATTTTCTCCTCATGACTTATATAAATTACTGAGAATTATTGAAAACTTCTTTACTCACTCCTACGGTTTGATTTTGCTGTTGCAGATAGGCTTTGATAAACAAATCAATTTCACCGTTCAAAACCTCTGCGACAGAAGTTGTTGCAACTTCTGTACGAAAATCCTTCACATTTTTGTCAGGATGTAAAATATATTCTTGGATCGGCTTATTAGATAAAGTGTTTATTGGCTGAGGTTGAATTGCGGCAAGTTGCTGGACACTTTGGGCTTGCATTAATGCCCACAGCTTAATTTTAAGAATGACTAAAGCTTTCTGTTTGTTTTCCATCCGGCTGCGCTGCTGGTCACAAAACACAGTTATCCCAGTAGAAATGTGAACCAAGCGCACCCATATTTCGGAGCTATTAATATTTTGACCATTCCAGCACCACTTAGTTATCTGCAAATCCTTCTCTGGAATTTCCAACTCAACTGATTCTTCCGAAATTGGAATCACTTCCACCTTAGCTAAACTCGGATGTAATTTGCTGTTGACATCAAAGGGCGATATTCGCTGTAGTTGATGCGTGCCTGTTTCTGATTTCAGGTATCCATATGCATAACGCCCTGTAAATTCCAAAGTAGCAGACTTAATGCCAGCCACATCACCGCAAGACTCTTCCACTACATATAGTAGGTAATTGTGGCGCTCTGCCCAACGATAGTACATCCGCAGTAATATATACGCCCAATCTTGAGCATTTGCATCACTAACTTCAGCAGTAATAGTGACTAATGAACCTTTTCGGTCGTTGGGGTCAGTAAGTAATTGTCGTATTTCTGCCGTTTCGAGTTCTTGCTGAAGTTGATTAAGATTTGTTTGCGTTTCTTGCAACAATTGCTCGTCGGCTGATGCTTCCAGTAGTTCCACAGCAGCTTTGATATCTTCTAGAATCGAATACCAGCGCTGATATTTCTGATGCTTGTAAAATATGGAGTATTCAATTTCTTGAAGTATTTGATAGCCAAGGGCTGGATTCTTCCAAAAATTTGCTTGACCAATTACTTGATCTAAATATTGAATTCTTGCACTCAATTCTCTAATGTCAAAGACAGCCTTCAGCCTTCCCCAAGATATTAGACAACCTTTCTACTTCGCGCTTGATATTTAAGGGTTTCAGCATAATTATGCTCACTTGAGGCTGAACTTATCTATGATATCCTACTATTAATAGGATGAAAAAACCGTGGTTACTGAAAATTTACCCACGGTTTTAACTTTATAATAATTTACTTTTGTTAGCGTCTACAGACAATTAATCGCGACCATTGAGGGCAATGAGTAGACGCAAGATAAACACGAATAGGTTGATGTAGGTGAGATACATCGACAAAGCCACAGGCAGATACTGGTCATCGTGGTAAGCACGCGGCAAGATGTAGAAATCGACGACTGATGCTCCAACAAACAGGAACACTCCTAAACCGGAAATAGCGATTTCTAACCAATTTGGCGTGTAAACACCAAATATGGCAAACCCGAATTGGGCGAAGCACACAGCCACCAAAGCGATAACGCCAAGATTGATGGTTTTTGTCAAAGCCATGCCGTCTTGTTCAGATAGATTTGAACCTATTTGACGGGCGGCAATAAATGTGATGCCACAACTGAGTGCAGCCAAACCAATGCCTTGAATGCCAACACCTTTTTGTCCTAAAGCGACAAACACCAAGCCACTGAGGGTATACCCAGATAAGAGGCTGTAGGTTGCCAACAAGGGCAATGCGAGCCCCTTGTTACCTTTTTCGGCAACATTTTGGGCAACAAAGAACAAAATTAACTCGACAATCACCGCACCTATGAAGGTAGGGAAGAACACTTGGGGATTAGTACGGATAACTCCCAGACCGCCGTATGTCCCTAATGCTGTTAGCACAAGACCGCCACCGACGTAAGGCAGGGCGTTAGCAATTACATTTGGGCCGATAAGGGCTTGAGTTTTAGCTTCACGGAAAGCTTCACGAAAGTTGCTGGTATTGCTCATATCTCGATAGTAGCTTTATTCAGGTAAAGATCCTATTTCTTCCCATTTTTACCAAGATTTGTGATTAATAGCCAAGGATTTACCGCTGTTTAATTACTATTAGCGGAGTAATTATTTCCTAAACAAGGTTCTGCTTACTAGGCTGCGTTCCCGCTTCGGGTTGCCGAAGGCATCGCTAATTCCCTTCTAAAACTAAGCTTCATCATTTGATTTCTTAATTTTCTCACCAGAGTAATGGAATAGTGCTACAGCAATTTTTTGATCAGTAGATTAAATTAACTAAACTTCAGTGAAAGCATCGTCAGTATTTACTGTTGTTCAATTACTCGAAAATTCCTGTAATGCAACACTGGTTTATGTTTCACTGAGCAGACACATAACTGTTGGACAGTTAAGCATTTTTTAGCAGAAATAGCTAGTTTTTGTTGCAAAAGCTAAACATCATATGACGTTCAATTATTATCTGGAAAAGAGAAATAACGGCAACAAGTAATAGGACAAAATCATGCGTAGAAACACTGAATTGTGGAGTGAGACCCCTCATTAAGTTCAGTGGAACGACGATGGCTTATTCAAGCTCGTCTAGGGAAAATAATGACAGCTTTGAAGAAGATATACGCAACTCCAATTCCTCAAGAAAAGGAGTATACAAAAGGAATTTATATGGCAACTAGTGAATCCTCTTTGCGAACTGAAGGTATAGAATTATTACATTTATACCACCAGAACCCCTCTATTAAACTTCGTAATCGACTTGTACAGTTACATACTGGTTTAGTACGGAAGATGGCTCATAAATTCAGCCATCAGTGTAATGAACCTTATGAAGATTTGGAACAAATCGGTTATTTTGGTTTGATTAGAGCAATTGAGCGCTTCGACCCAAGCCAAGGATATGCTTTTAGCTCCTTTGCTGTGCCATATATTCGAGGTGAGATGCTGCACTTTTTGCGCGATCGCAGTACTCTATTAAAGATTCCCCGTCGTTGGCAAGAACTATACAATGAAGGACAAAAAGTTCGCAAAGAATTAGCAATTTCTTTGGGTCGTCCTCCCAAGGATTCTGAAATTGCTCATGAACTCAAAGTATCTGTCTACGAATGGCAAGAAACTAAGTTAGCTGCTCAAAACCGTTTGCCTTTGAGTTTAGATGCTACAGCCGTCAACTATGTTGATTGCCAAATAACGCTAGGTGAAGCACTTCCTTGCCCTCGTTCTACTGCACAGCAACAACAAGACGAAGAACGGCAACAACTGCAAGGGGCTATAAATATGTTAGAAGAAAAGCCCCGCATGGCAGTTGAAATGGTATTTTTAAAGGAACTTTCTCGCAAAGACGCTGCTAAAAATATTGGCACTAGCCCAATGACGGTTACCCGCTATCTACAAAAAGGTATTCAGGATTTGGTTTGCTATTTACAACCACAAGCGGTGGCTAGTGGTTCTTAGTCATTAGTCAAGAGTCAGTGGTTAGTAGAAAAGCATAGTAAAGCAACTGACAAAGGACAAATGACTAATGACTCATTACCTTGATTTTAAATCAGCGATCGCACCTTTGGTCATAGCAGCAATAGCTTGATCTGTGGCTTTCGGTAAATGATAATACTTTCCTGCTGCTGTTTGTGCTAGTTCTTTAGCAAAACCAGTGGAAACAAATTTACTCTCCGTATCAATAACTAATAATTGCATCCCCAAAGCCCGAACTCTGGCCGCAATTTCTAACAATTCCGCTTTAATATCTGGCTTTTCTCCTGGTTCTAGCTGTTCACCTAAAGAACGTGCCAAGGGAATATTACCCCGCCCGTCGGTGATTGCCACAATCACAACTTGTCCAATATCTCCACTCATTTGAGCATTTAAACCAACGCGCACAGCTTGAGTTAAACCATGTGCTAAGGGCGAACCCCCACCACAAGGTAACCTTTCCAAACGGTTTCGTGCTAAAGCAATAGAACGTGTTGGCGGTAATAAAACCTCTGCCTGTTCTCCTCGGAAGGGAATCAAAGCTACTTGGTCGCGGTTTTGATAAGCTTCTGTTAAAAGTTGCATTACCGCACCCTTAGCTGACTGCATCCGATTTAAGGCCATTGAGCCAGAAGCATCTACGACAAACACCACTAACGCCCCAGCTTTACGTACCAAGCGCTTTGAGCGAATATCACCCTGCTCAACAATAACTTTTCTCTCTGGCTGCCGCTCTCGTCGTGCTTTTTGATACGGGGCTGCTGCCCTGAGGGTGGCATCTACTGCAATCCGTCGCGCTTTCCCCTTGGGCAACATTGGCTTAATATAACGTCCCCGGTCTTCAGAAAAGATAATGCTACGACTGCCAGATTTACCCTGCCGCTTCGCCATTTGAGTAAAATAAAGCACGCTGTCATCCAAAATTACCCCTTCAGGATCAAAGATGAACTCTTCCGGGATGCTGGGGGGTTCTTGCTCTTGATTTTCTTCCTGTTCTTCTTGTTCTTCCTCTTCCTCTTCTTGTTCTGATTCGTCTGAGGGTTCTTCTTGATTTTGAGGTGGGGGTGGCGGAGGTGGCGGTGCTTGTTCAGGTGGCGGTGTCTGCACGATTGTTGCTCGTGGTACAATCACTAATTCAACAGCACGGCGCAAATCTTCAGCATTGACTGCTGTCCTTCCCTCCAATGCCGCTGCGGCTTTGGCAACCCGCACAGCAAATAACTCGGCGCGATGTCCTTGGACTCCGCCGCGAATTGCTTCATCTACTAGATAAGCAATTTGTTCCTGGGTAATGCAGACATCCTTTAGCCATTCCCTAGCCAAGATAATTTGGGTTTTGAGACCGTCTAAGTCTTCGTTGTACTGCTGGAGAAACGCTTGGGGTGACTGAGAATAGGCGATCGCTTGTTCAACTGCTGCTACTCTTTGATCTAAGCCGAGTACACCGTCAGCAGAAAGAGCGATCGCAATTCTATCTAGTAAATGTTCCCGTAATCCTCCTTCTTCTGGATTGTAGGTAGCAATAAACAGGGATTTACACGGATGCTGAAAACTAATGCCTTCTCGCTCAACTTGGTTGCGTCCCTCAGATAACACTGTTAAGAGCTGATTTGATATTTGGTCATCTAATAAATTGATTTCATCTACATATAAGACGCCTCGGTTTGCTGTAGCGAGTAACCCAGGCTGAAAAATGGTATCACCTTGCTTTACCGATTTTTCAACATCCACAGAACCCAACAGTCTGTCTTCTGTGATTCCTAAAGGAATTTGTAAAAAAGGTGCAGGGATAATCTCAGTAGGGATATCTTCAGTGTCTTTTCCGGCATATTCTGCCAACAGATAATCATCCCATTCTTCTGGATGGTTGGGATCACAGTTGCTTATTGAGCCTTTGACAACTTCAATTGGTGGTAATAGAGCATGGATAGCACGCGCCATCACAGATTTTGCCGTACCGCGACGACCTGCGATCGCAACTCCCCCCAAACCTGGATCGACCGCTGCTAACAGCAAGGCTAATTTAATCGCTTCTTGACCGACTACGGCTGTCAAGGGAAACGCTGTGATAGTAGGGTTTATAGTGGGCGCAGGCATGGTTTGAATAATAGTTAGTCTAGGCCTTTAGCATATCAATTTCTGACACATTTAGAATAAGTGTGATGGGAATGAAGGTGATCGTCTTTTATTTAGGAGCAAGATTTATGAGTATTATTCAGGCTAAACGCTTCACACCAGCGGAATATCACAGACTCATAGAATTAAACTTTTTCCAGGAGGATGACCATAAGGATACTCATCTATTTCTACGGCTGATGGCAAGAAATTTAAAAGCTTTGGTTAGTTTGTTGATGCTGCTGTAAAGGATGGGAAAGTTCAAAAGCAAGGTCAGGAATTATTTTTAATCGATTTAGGCAAACTGGCTGCCTAAAATAGCTTTTAAAAACCCAGTTTCAGAAAAGATGGGTTTTTAAAACCTAACCGCTATTTGCGGTTTTTTCATGTTTGAAAATAGTTAAATCCTGTATAGTATCTCAACAATCTATTTCTGCAACAAGACAAAATCTAAAAATGCATAAACTTCTAACATTTAATGAAGAAAAATTGTTACGTCGTGCGCTTACCCACCGTTCCTATGTCCATGAAAATCCTGGTGAAGGCAAACACAATGAACGTTTAGAATTTCTCGGTGATGCTTTGCTGAACTTTTTAAGTGGCGAGTATCTTTATCGTCGTCACCCAGAAAGAGGAGAAGATGAATTAACGCGGCGGCGTTCTGCATTGGTAGATGAGAAGCAACTAGCAAAGTTCGCTATTGAGGTAGGTTTAGATTTTAGGATGCGGCTAGGAAAAGGTGCAATTCGAGATGGAGGCTACCAAAATCCCAATTTACTTAGCAGTACCTTTGAAGCAGTAATTGGCGCTTATTATTTGGATAATAATAGAGATGTTGAGGCAATTCGTGCTGTTATAGAACCACTGTTTGATTCTGTATCTGAGCAAATTGTTGTATCTCGTTCTAACGTAGACTCAAAAAATCGCTTTCAGGAATGGGTACAACGTAATATTACGCCAACTCCCCCTAAATATTTCACAGAACAAATAGGCGGTTTGTCTCATGCACCAGAGTTCATCGCTAAAGTATTAGTTGATGGAAAAAGTTATGGAGAAGGTAAGGGACGCAACAAAAAAGATGCAGAGAAAGCTGCTGCTGAAGATGCGCTAGCTAAGTTGAAAAAACAAGGATTGTTGTAAAAATGATGTTTAATTTAACGCCAAGATGCAGATTTATCATGGCGCGAAATAAACTCTGTTATATTTCTAATTTTAAGGGTAAAATCACGGTGAAAGTTGAACCAACCCCTAACTGAGAAAACAGGTGAATTTGACCTTGCAGTAACTGCACTAAGCGAGAAACGATCGCCAAACCTAACCCTGTACTATCAGGAAGGTAAGATTTATTAGTACTCACGCGAAAGTAGGGTTCAAATATCTGGGTTTGGTTTTCTGGTGCAATCCCGATTCCAGTATCAGAAACTGCGATCGCAAGGTAAGCTTTATTATCCGACAGTTTTTCTGGAAATGTTGTCTTGTTCTCTCCAAGCACAGGGAAAGAATTTTCTAAAAGAACATTTCTTGGCAAAATAGGCATGATCGCCTTTGTATCACTATCCAGCAAGTGACACACTATACTAATACTTCCCTTTTCTGTATAGCGAATAGCATTACTAACAAGGTTTGTAAGAATCTGTTGCAATAAAAACGAATCTGTGAATATCTCTTCAGGAGCGCGATCGCAATCCACCATGATTTGTAAATTTTTACCAATAGCTAAAGGTGCTAACATTTCCCGAACACTATTGATTATTTCAGGTACATTGGTGGGTGCTAGTTGGAACTTTATTTGTCCTGCATTATACCGCGAGAGTTCTAGTACATTATTGATCAGGTGAAGTAATTGTCTGCCATTGCGTAACACACGCTCAATATGTTCTAGATTGGCATAGTTATCTTTTGTCTCAGTCTTTCGTCGTTCTTGGCGTAAAAACAGATCCGAGTAACCAATAATGGAAGTTAGAGGATGTTTTAATTCGTGGGCTAGTTGCGAAACATACTCTTGATTAGCGTTAATTAAACGAGTAAGTTCTTCATTATGAAGCGTTAATGATTCATGTAGATACTGTAGTTCTCGTAAGCGCTCTTCAACATAACTCTTAAAACACCGAGTAATCGCTTCGTCTACAATAGCGTCAATCAAACGCATAGAACGGATTATTTCTAACGGTGTTCCTACGAGTAAGTCTGCTTGAATGGTGTCAAAAATTACCATTCTTAGCAAGTGATATTCTCTGGCAATTTCTGCTGGATCATAGCCTTGTTCGGCTCTAATAGCCCCGTGCTGAAAACTGGCAGTAACTATCGACTGAATATCATTATCCTGCGATTTTGAAAGCACTGTCACCATTGCTTTCAAAACATCAGGGATATGATTTCGGATTGCTGAGTATGATAGATCATCTGCACTCTCGATTCGTCTATCTAGGCGAACTGCTGCAATCCATTTATTAAGGATAGTATCCGTTTTTTCAGCCAGTGTTTGACTAAAATCCATTATCTTAAATTCAGCAATGAGATAGATGAGTAAACTCCATATGCAATTAGTTTAACCAGCGTTGGGAGTTTTTACCAAAATAAATGATATGTATCACCTACCAAAAGAAATAGATATTACTTATTCTTCATTTTAGATACATTAATTAACCGTAACACGGAAAAACCTTGTATAATATTTGTCTGATATCGAGCCTAAAAAACAAGCAAGTAACAGTTTTGACGCTTAACTTAAGTGGATTGTTTAGCTTGCTGTGTAGCGAGTTCAGTAATAACCGAAACAAAATACAAACTTAGTTATTCCTGAAATCTAAAGAGAATATTAAGAATGTGGTGTTTAAAATTATCAGAAGACAGATGTTTTTACTGAGTAATAATGTTATAGTCCATATAATTAATCCATTTTGAGTAAGTCAGCCTAATCCAGCAAATAACATTGCAGAACAGCTGGAGCGGAGGAACCACATCGTGGGGCGTATCTCATAGAAAGTTGATAGTGTAATAGAGTTGTTAGTAACTCATTGCTCTTGACTTTCTTGAGAGGGGCATCTCTCAGCCCTAGCCCGTCAGCTAACTTCGTAGGCATTGAGAGGAGACTGAAGAGAAAGCATTATTTATGATGTTGTGATCTCATCGGTGTCCAAGGCTGGTACTGCTCGGATTTTTTGTACCTGCACTGAACTCTGTTGAGGTGGGAAATGATATTTCAACTAAATCTAGCTGCAATTGTTGCGGTAGCTGGACAAGCTGCTTGGCAAAAAACAAAACCTGCGATCGCCAGAGATGTCGTCTTACTACCCATATTAGGTTTCTTGGGAATAATCGTGTTGTGGTGGATTGTGGCACTTGCTAACCATGAATTAATGCCCACGCCACCAGAGGCGCTAATCGCTAATTTAGACTACATTTTAAATCCCTTCTACGAAAGAGGCCCAGGGAACTTAGGAATTGGTTGGTTGCTGATTGCCAGTCTACGGCGGGTGTTGCTGGGTTTTCTATTAGGTGCAGTAGTAGCGATTCCTTTGGGATTTTTAATTGGGATGTCCAAACCGGCAATGCTGGCGCTCAATCCCATTATTCAAATTTTTAAACCAGTATCGCCCTTAGCTTGGCTACCTATTGCCTTAGCAATTTTCAATTTGGCAGATCCTTCAGCTATCTTTGTAATTTTTATTACCTCCTTATGGCCGACAATTATTAACACTGCCTTGGGAGTTTCTAGCGTTCCTAAAGATTATTTAGATGTAGCACGAGTACTAGAAATGCCTCGTTGGAGACGGATAACAAAAATTATTTGGCCTGCTAGCTTGCCCTATATTTTTACAGGTTTACGAATCAGTTTAGGGATTGCGTGGCTAGTAATTGTTGCCGTAGAAATGCTTACAGGCGGGATTGGTATAGGCTTTTTTGTTTGGGATGAATGGAGTCGCTTAAACTTAAGTTCAGTTTTCCTAGCTGTGTTAGTAATTGGCTTAACGGGGCTAATCCTGGATTTCGCCGTCAGCAAAATTCAAGAATTAGTTACTCACCGCCCGACAACTTCTAACTAACAAAATTTTGGCTAATGCCGCAACTGCTAAGACGTAATAAAACTTTGCTACCCCAGTTGCTTCTCCTGTCGGAGACCAAGGCGAACAAGTCGGGAAACCCGCCCACGGCGATGTCTCCCCAACGCACTGGCTCGCCTTTGCACCTTTGCGTGAGCAATTAATCACCGTTGGAGCTACAGAAATGGGTGATATTAATCAGAATACCTGGAATCGACGAGACTTTATTAAAGGAATAGGAGCAACAACAGCAGGAATAGCACTATCTTCGTGTGCAGTTTCAGGCGATCGCTCAGCTAAAGGGCTGACTGAAGAAGCTTTAGCTGTTGAACCAGTAGTGAAACCTGGAGACTTAGAGAAATCTGATATTACCGTTGGTTATGTTCCTGTTAATGACTGTGCGCCATTTGCGATCGCTTGGAAAAAAGGCTTCTTCCGCAAATATGGTTTAAACGTCAAACTCAACCGGGAAGCAAGTTGGGCAACCTCCCGCGACGGCTTAATTTTTGGTCGCCTGGATGCTTCACCCGTGGTATCTGGT
The DNA here is from genome assembly GCF_038096175.1 of Nostoc sp. UHCC 0302. Classification (NCBI taxonomy): domain Bacteria; kingdom Bacillati; phylum Cyanobacteriota; class Cyanophyceae; order Nostocales; family Nostocaceae; genus Nostoc; species Nostoc sp. UHCC 0302. The sequence goes on along the minus strand of NZ_CP151099.1, from coordinate 322,682 downwards.
GCTGTTACCAACGCCAGAATTGGCGCTGAAGGCGCACGTCATGCCCCCTTGTGTGCAGCCATGACTATTCACCGCCACGGTAACGCCATGACGATGGACAAAGCCATGTGGGATTTCGGGCTGCGTCCGTGGTACGAGTACAAACAACAATATGGCGATGGTGCGCTAGAAGCCTTTGGCAAAGATTTTCGCGGTTACTTTGACAAACAGCCTCCAGAAGGCAAAGTCTGGGCAGTAGTACTAAGTTCTGCGATTTATGAATATTTTGTCCGCTACTTATCCGCTGCCGCAGGTGTTGATCCCCTCAAGGAATTTCGGATCATCATTGTTCCACCTCCTCAGATGGTGACAAATGTGCGGATTGGCGCTATGCAAGCTTACATGGTGGCAGAACCCTGGAACACAAGAGCAATTACAGGTAACGAAGGTGTCGGCTTTACCTTTGCACAAGGCAAAGAAATCTGGCTAGGGCATCCAGATCGACTTTTGGGAGTGATGGAATCTTTCATCGAAAAGTATCCCAAAACCTACCGTTCTCTGGTCAAGGCAATGATTGAAGCCTGCCAGTATTGCAGCAAACCAGAAAATCACCAAGAAGTGGCTGAATTGATTACAGACCGATCCTTTACAGGTGCAAGGCCTAAAAAGAAGGATGCCCTAATTACGAAGTTGACAGGGCCGGGAATTATCGGCAATTACAACTATGGTGGGTTCGATGGCAAAGACCGCACCATTAAAGCCGCTGACACCACAATTTTCTTTGATATACCTGACAACCTTCCTAAACAGCCAGGAGAACATTCAACATTTTTGTGGAGATCCCGAAGTATCTGGTTGATGACACAAGCAGCTAGATGGGGGCAAATTAAGGAATTCCCCAAAAATGCTAATAAATTAGCTGAACAAGGCTGGAGAACTGATTTATATCGTGAGATAGCAACTGAAATGGGTATTCAGTGTCCCAAGGATGATTACAAAGTGGAACCTCCAGGAGTATTTATAGATAATAAAGGCTTTGATCCTAGTGATCCAGCGGGATATTTAAATAGTTTTGCTATTAGGGCTAACGCTCCTACTCGTTTTTTCATGTCTTAAATTCGCGAATTTACATGACTAATGACTAAATTATTTTCGGAGCCTTTTATGATGGAATATACCACATCACCTATCAATACTCAGGGTGAAGTTACACCCCGCACTGGATTTCTAGAAATTGAAAATTTAGTCAAGTCTTATCCAACACCTGGGAAAGACAATTTTGTCGTTTTAAATGGTGTGAATCTTACGATACGTGAAGATGAATTTGTTTCTGTAATTGGTCACTCAGGCTGTGGTAAATCAACCCTACTAAAGATTATTGCTGGTTTAGAAAAAGCTACTTCTGGCTCAGTACGGCTAGATGGAAAAGAAATTCGTAAACCAGGCGCAGAAAGAATGATGGTGTTTCAGAACTATTCATTACTGCCTTGGTTAACTGTGCGAGAAAATATCCGATTAGCTGTAGACGAAGTGCTAAAAAATGCTAATCGTGCTGACAAAATTAGCATTGTTAACGAACACTTGGCAATGGTAAACTTAACGGCGGCGGCTGATAAGTATCCTGATGAACTTTCTGGAGGTATGAAACAGCGGGTGGGGATTGCTAGAGCCTTAGCAATTCGCCCAAAAATGTTGTTGATGGATGAACCTTTTGGGGCTTTAGATGCACTAACTCGGAGCAAATTGCAGCGGCAAGTATTAGATATTTGGGAAAACAAACGCCAAGCAGTAATGATGATTACCCATGATGTAGATGAGGCAATTTATATGTCAGATCGCATCGTATTGATGACAAATGGCCCAGCTGCTACCATAGGAGAGATATTAGAAGTTCCTTTTGAGCATCCACGCGTTAACCCTCGCTCAGCGTCTCCTTCAGAAGATCCTCGCGTTGCCATGCGAAACTCAAAAGAATATTTTGAACTCCGTAACCACGCTCTCAATTTTCTGGATCGATATTTTACTCAAGACGAATGAGCTAGATTATGATTTTTTTAGTGGGTAGCCTAATTCAAATTTATGAAAGCAGGATTTGAAGCGGAGGAACCATAACGTGGGGCGTATCTTAATATAGAGTGGCAATTTAAGAGTAAAAAGTGAAAAGGTATTAATCTTTAGCTCAGAACTCGATACTTACAACTCTTGAGAGAGAGACACCTTCCAGTCTTAGCCCGTCAGCTAACTCCGTAGGCAATGGAAGGAACCCCCAAAACTTTGGCTGTAATACCAGTTGTTATTGGGGTTCCTTAACCGAATTTTAATTAGGTTTTAGTCATTAGTTATTACTCATTAGTTAAGAATAATGGGGGAATGACAAAGAGAGAAGTATGAACTAAGGCTTCTTTAGATCAGAACTTCAAAGACAAAATCTAAAATCGGTTGCCCTGCTTCTCGTTAGTAATTCATTTCAATGGAGAGAAGTAAAGCTGTGAAAATTAAGCCAATGTTAGCACGCCTACAAAGCGCGATCGGTCGAGACGACTTAGTTGAGCAAATGGTGTTGCTGCCAGAACCAAAAAAACCTTTTGCTAAAAAAGCTTCAAATGCAAATTCAGTCAATTTAATTGTTGCTTATGACGCTTCTCCTAACAGTCATGCAGCTTTAGATATTGCCTTCTGGATTGCTCACCAAACACGTTTAGCTACTAACGCGCAAGTCACAGTTCAAGCCGTTTACATAGTAGAAGATAATCAAAGCAGTCAGTATCCAAATATCTTGACTTTTCCAGTCCACGAACGTCCATTAGAGTGTCAAGTTAGCGGAGTCTCACAGTCTCTCACACTAGTATTAACTCAACCACAACTCGAAACATCGGTAACTCCTCTCAAGCAAGCAGACACAATTCTTTGGCAAGCACGAAGTTTGGCTGAAGAATGGCAGGGTTCATTCAAATCCCATCTCAGGTTTGGTTCGATTAGTACAGAACTTAAGAAAGTTGTTGCATTAGAAGCAGCCGATATACTATTTTTAGGCTGTAAATCTGTAAATCACCCTATGATTGAAGCATTAGGTTCTAATTTTCCATGTGCTGTCTTGGGTATTCCTAGTTGTATTGATGAGTAAACACTGCTGAGAATTTCTGTAATTTTCATCATATAAGCACAATATAAGCACAAAAAAGCCTCCTATATTTTAGGAGGCTTTTTCGCTACTATAGTAGTTTTTGTTTGTATGCAGTATAGAGCTTTTTTATAAAGCAACGTCAAATCTTAGCTTTTGTTCAACGCGAAGATACGCAGAGCATTTTAAAGGTAATCCGGCTATGTCCTAAAATAGTTAATTAGAGGAATTAGGAATTATTAGTCTTGAATTAACAGTTAATTTTTAACTACTAACTCCTAACTCTTAACTCCTAACTCCTAACTTATGGCTAATATCCAATTAGCTTTAGTACGTCGCGTAGGACACTATAACCAGCTAAATCCCAAAGTAGATAGGCAAGAAAGCCAATCATTGCAAATCGACCATTCCAGATTTCGGCTTGAGGAGTCCAGCCGAAGAGGAAGTCATTGCGATCTACGCCATTGTATTCTGATGCAACAGGTGGTGGATTAGTAGATGGACGAGTTTCCATTGTTTTTTCCTCTTAAATTTGGTAACCTTTCAGTCTTTAATAGACAAGTTTTGAAAGGGGTGTAGGGAAAAGACATTTTCAACCCCTGACAATGACATTGAAAATTATTTAAATTTTGCAAGAAGTCTAGTTTCTAGTAGCCAACTAGCCTCAGTACGTCACGAACAACGCTATAACCAGCTAAATCCCAAAGTAGATAGGCAAGAAAGCCAATCATTGCAAATCGTCCATTCCAAATTTCGGCTTGAGGAGTCCAGCCAAAAAGAAATGCATTACGGTCTACACCATTGTATTCTGGTGCAATTGGTGGGATATCTATAGACGAACGAGTTTCACGATTTACCATTGTTTTTTCCTCCTAAATTAAACTCTTTTATGTTTAATCTTTTAGTATCCAACTATATGTAAAACGTCACGAACAACGCTGTAGCCGCCTAAATCCCAAAGTAAATAGGCAAGAAAGCCAATCATGGCAAAACGACCATTCCAGATTTCGGCTTGAGGAGTCCAGCCAAAAAGAAATTCATTGCGATCGCGACCATTGTAAGTTACAGCAACTGGTGGTGGATTTGTAGACGGACGAGTTTCACGAGTTTCCATTTTTTTGTCCTAAATAATTTATTTGTTTGCTTTAACTTTAATGTAGCTGTCTATTACTAAGCTGCTTTCCGCCTAGAGGCACAAACCATAGGCACTTCTTGGGGACGATTATCAGAAATATATTGGTGTAGGCAAATCCACCTTCAGGGGGTGATAAAAAATAGAATTGTAAATAAATGTAAACTAGCCCAAACTCAACTATAATTTAAACAAAATAAATTACTCTAAATTAAGTAATTAAAAATTAAAAACTGACAGCATTGAAGCAGTGAGTTATTTTACTTTGTAATAGTGCTGGGAATTTAATCAAGATCAAGATATTTAACAGCAGATAACAAAAGTTCTATCTTCCGCTGGATACAGTTTTCAAACTTTGGAGAGATGCTTTAAAAGCCCAAATTCCAGGATTCTGAAAGCTACATGAGTTAGGTATTGCCATAGATACAGACTAAATACTAAAACTTGCTTCTCACGAAATCCTTAATCCCCCAAATTTAATCTTAGAAGAAGGAAATACAATGTTCCAAAGTACGGAAATCATGTTGGGACTCTACAAGCCATTATTATGGCTAGCGCAGGCTACTACAGTAGATCCCACAAGCATTACACCAACACAAGCATCAGGTCTTGTTTCAGGGCCACGCTTTTTTGTTGCTTTAATCTCTGGTGTGATCCTAGCTTTTGCTTTCCAATTAGTTTTAACCAATCTCTCCCTTGCAGCTGGTATTTCCTACCTGGGGCGTCCGTCTGACTCGGATTCTGATGGGGAGGTCGGAAGTTTGGGCGGTACGATTCGCAAAATTGGTACGGCTGTGGGGATTTGGACATTAGTTACTGTAACGATCGCCCTGTTAATCGCCAGCTTCTTGGCAGTAAAATTGAGTCTTGTGATTTTAGACCCAACCCTGGGAGCAATTCTCGGATTGGTGATTTGGGGTGCATACTTCTTGTTACTGTTCTTGATCAGTTCCACAACTGTGGGTTCCTTAATTGGCTCAGTTGTTAACACAGCAACTTCCGGTTTTCAGGCGATTCTGGGGACTGCTACTGCTGCACTGGGAGCAAAGGCTGTCAACGACCAAGTTGTCGCAACAGCTGAAGCCGCCGCCGCCGCTGTGCGTCGAGAATTAGGGAGTGCCATCGACCCGACAAGTATCCGAGAAAATATTGAAGATTACTTAGAGAGGCTACGTCCGGCAGAGCTAGATTTATCAAAGATTCGCGGTGACTTTGAAAATTTACTCAACGACCCGCAATTGAAAGCGATCGCAGGTTCTCCAGACCTCCGCAACATCGACCGCCAGAAGTTTATTGAATTAGTCAGCAGTCGCACTGACCTTTCTAAGCGAGACGTTAGCCGGATCGCTGATACTTTGTATAAAGTTTGGCAGCAGGTGGTGAGTCAGCAACAACCTGGTCAAGACCGTTTGGGTGAATTAGTTGACTATCTCAAATCGCTTCCACCCGGACAAAGCAAGACAGATGAACTCAACGCCAAGCTGGAACGGTTAATAGCCGAAACACAAGGCTCCAAACAAGCCGACCAAAAGTCTACCCCAGGCCCAATTCAGCAGTCAATCCAGCAAGGAATATCCGCCCTAACTGGTATAGCGTTAGGACGGACTGATTTGTCAGATTTGGATGTGGAAAAGATATTGCGATCGCTCACCACCGCCAAAGACAAAGTTACGCAACAAGCTGATAAGCTAGGCTTACCCACGGCATCACAACCCTATAGTCCAATTCGGGCTGACATAGAAAACTACCTGTCCAACACTTATGCTTGGCAACTCAGCCAAGAAAGAATTGCTCAGGAATTTCGTGATGTTATTTACGACCCAGCAGCTGATCCTGGCACAGTTCGCAGGGAACTAGAGCGGCTTTCTCGCAATGATTTTGTCAACATCTTGCAACAACGGGGATTGCTTACCCAAGCCCAAATTCAGCGTATTGCAGATCAGCTAGAAGCTGTGCGCCAATCAGTGTTAGTGACAGTCACTGCTGAGGAAGAAAGAGAGATAGTACAAGACTTGCAACGTCGAGTAGAAAGTTATCTCCTCGTTACCCCAAAAGCAGAGTTAGCAGCTGAAGGAATTGAGCAGAACTTCAGACCACTCCTGGTAGACCAAGAGGCAGATTATGAAACCCTATCGCGGCGACTAGCACTAGTTAACCGCCAAGAACTGCGGGAGATACTAGTACAGCGCAATGATATACAGCCAGGAGAAGTAGACAGTATTCTGGACGAGTTAGAAAAACAGCGCGATCGCGTTTTAATCGAATCCAAAGGACTGGCAGAACAGGCACAATATCAAGCAGAAACTCTGTGGTTGAATGTAGAATCATATCTGCGTAACACCGGAAAAGATGAATTAAATCCTGATGCCATCCGCGCCGACCTCAAAAGGCTGTTGGAAGATCCCCAAGCTGGAGTTTCGGCAATTCGGGCGCGGTTGTCGCGCTTTGACCGTGATACCTTAGTGCAACTGTTAAGCCAGCGGCAAGATTTGAGCGAAGACCAAGTTCATCAAATCATCAATTCTGTAGAACAGTCGTGGCATGGTGTCCGCCACGCACCTCAAGCTGTAGTAGATAAAGCTAAGGAGCAATACGACTCTGTAACCACCACACTTGCAGATTATTTGCGAAACACTGGCAAATCAGAACTTAATCCTGAAGGTATTCAACGGGACTTTAGCAGACTGTTTGAAAACCCCAAAGAAGGAGCCGTAGCATTGCGTCGGCGGTTGTCGCAATTAGACCGCGATACCTTAGTCAAGTTGCTGAGTCAACGTCAAGACTTGAGTGAAGAACAAGTCAATGAAGTTATTGATTCCGTGCAAACTTCGATTCGCAATGTTGTGCGTGCGCCACGCCGTTTAGCTAGCCGGACACAGCAACAAGTACAAGATTTCAAAGCTTATCTGGAAGAGTATTTGCGGCAAACTGGCAAAGAAGAACTCAACCCAGAGGGTATCAAACGCGATTTGCAATTATTGTTGCACGATCCACGAGTTGGAGTGGAAAGTTTTAGCGATCGCCTAGCTCATTTTGACCGTTCGACAATTATTGCGCTGTTGAAAATTCGCGAAGATATTTCTGATGAAGAAGCAGCAAGAATCGCGGATAATATCGTATCAGTGCGGGATCAGTTTGTCGAACAGGTACGAAACATCCAACGGCGCATTCAAGATACCATTGAGGGAGTTTTTGCCCGCATCCGCCACTATCTCAACTCCTTGGATCGTCCAGAACTCAATTATGATGGGGTGAAGCGGGATGTTCGCACCTTATTTGAAGATCCACAGGCAGGATTTGATGCCTTACGCGATCGCTTATCTTCTTTCAACCGCGATACTCTAGTGGCAATTATGAGTTCTCGCGAAGATATCTCTGAAGAAGATGCCAATCGCGTCATCGACCAAATTGAACGCGCACGCAACACAGTATTGCAACGTGCAGAACGCCTACAGCATGAAGCACAACGCCGCCTAGAAGAAGTGAAGCATCAAGCACAGCGGCAAGCGGAAGAAACCCGCAAAGCCGCAGCTTCAGCAGCTTGGTGGTTGTTTGCTACAGCATTCGTTTCAGCTATTTTCTCTGCATTAGGAGGAGCGCTTGCTGTAGTTCGCGTCGTGTAGGTTAACAAGTTGTCTCCGCTAACTTTTTCTAGCCTCCCACGATGGGAGGCTTTTTTATTAGGACTTAGGCATTAACAAAGTAAACAAGCATTGCGAGTGTAGGTAGTTCACAAGTTTCACCTCAGCATTTTGGAGGGACACGTAATAACCCTGTTCTGTCACTTCCGGAAAACAATAATCATAGCGAAACGCTGGAACTTTTATCTAATCAAGCTTTGAGCTTTTCTTTTCTAATAGAAACTAAAATTTGTAGCCAAAAAACCAAAAGTAAAGCTCCGAAAGGCTTTCAGGCACTGGTTTCTCCCAAAGTGACACAACAGGGATAAGCTGGTGTCAAGAGAACAGATATAGTTTCAACCTCTATAGTGATTACAACGACTCTGCGTATATTTAGCTTTTGATACTAGCTATCGCTCGCTTAATCCTCACAATTTTCTAGATAAAAAATCTCCAGACGCCTTTACTTGAAAGCATCTGGAGAATTAAACAGGGTTTAGCATATAATTCATTGTTACCGTATTTTTACTGAAACTAACACAAATGCAACTTAGTTTTGTAGGGGATGTTATTGCGTCAGCGTAACGCACCGCCATATTTTCAGTGCGTTAGGGCTAAAGTCCAAACACAACGCTAGTTCCTCATGTCGGGAGAGCCTTGACGCTTCTACTCCTACGGGGAAGCAAGCTACGCTTTGGTCTTTGTTAGTAAATGACTCGCTACGGCTACGCTAACACCACGCGACTGGCTCCCCTATTAGGTTTAAATCAATGAAACTTCTTATAGTTACAGCAGATTTCAAGCTGATGAAGTACATAATATAGGTCATGGTTACTGAGCGTAGTCTAAGTAAAGTTAGGTAGAAAGCCTGTTTTCCTTCTGACTCCTGAATTCTGCTGTAATAAAACCTGAGTTCGGGATAGGGAAAAGGACAGGTAGTAAGCTGAAAATAACATCAAATCCAGATATCCAGCTTGCGGTAGTTAATAGTCCATCCTCTTATATGGTTTCTGGTGATGCTGAGGCGATCGCAATACTCCAAAACCAATTATCCTCTAAAGGTGTTGAATTAAAGCTGTTGCATACATCTCATGCTTTTCATTCTTTGATAATGCAACCAATATTGCAAGAGTCTGTCAAAGCTGTAAGTCAAGTTCAACTTTAACCACATCGGATTCGGTTCAGGTTATGATTTGTTGATGAATTTGGTATAGGCTCTCAGTTAGTTAACTAACTTACCTTTTGAAAAACTTGTAGAAGAATTACAACCAGAGCGAGACTTAAGCCGAAATCCGCTATTTTAGGTTATGTTTGTTCATTCAAAACACGCCTAAATGTATGCAGCAATTTTCTGGTTTAAATATGTAGATCACTATGACGAACAAGTAAAAATTAGAGTTTTTCGAGTAGAACTAGGAGAAATTTCTGTGGTGATCGCAAAACATCCAGATGTGCGAGAATCTGTTGTTATATCCCGTTAACAGCGCTTAATTGCTTATGTAATCACAGACAACCAAAAGGTAATTATATGCTGACGATTGACGCCTTTATTCTGTTTTGATAACAGATAAAAATATAATATATTGTAACTTTAAAAATATTTACACATTACATAGTCTAAAAAAGTAAATAAAGTTTTTATTTAGTTAACTATCTAGTTGCATCATACTTTCAAGTAACTCATTAAAGTCGTAAATAACTTAAACACGTCATAATTATCAATAGGTAAGTAAATATATGCTGGATTATCTTACTCAAAAAGTTAATATGCTCGTATTTAAGCTATGCTATTCAGGTAACAGGTTTTACTAAAAAATATTTTTATGAAAAAATTTCTTTCATGTTGCTTGTTAGGGATTGTGCTAAGTTCAAGTGTTTTAGCACAGCAGCCAACATCTGCTCAAATCCGAATAATTGTTGGAGACGATAACCGATATGAGGGGCGTGAATGGCAGCGTAGACGATATGACCGAGATGAGCGACGTGAATGGCGGCGTAGACAGTATGAGGCACGTGAGCGGCGTGAATGGTTGCGTAGGCGGGAAAACCGAGATGATCGGCGTGAATGGCAACGCAGACGTGAGGATGAACAAAGAGTACGTAGATGGGGTAACTATCGAGATCGCTAGTACTTGACTAAGCCAAAATTGACGACTACGGACGGAGGCGATCGCTATTTCATCAAACTTCTGAGTAGATTAAAGCGATCGCCTTCCTCATATGTAAAAAATCTACTAAAAACCTAGTCTGTACTGCTATTTCTTTCCAATAAATTCTTTTACCACAGCCATAGCATCAGGAGGAATCTGCGTAATTAGAAGCAATGGAAATACTTTGGTTGATGCAAACTGGGCATATTGCGGCGTCAGAAAAATACTATATTTCTCAGCTTCTGGAGTCATCTGTGCAGCAAACGCTAAAGTTATACCTTTAATGAACTTGCGAACATCTGCTGCTTGTTCACCGACAATTTCACCACCACTAAAAGGTGTATTTGGTCGCCCGGCTTGATTTAAGTTGGTACTGGAGTCTCTAACACTTAGATGAGTACTGCCTATTACACCCGCTAGCCATTTTGGTGACGGGATTTTCTCAAACGCGACAATCTGTTCAGTTAAAGCTGGGGTAGTTTTATCTGCCGAACTTGCCAACAATAAAGTAGGTACTCGCACTTTAGTTAAACCAGTTTCGCCAAACATCAGAGAAGTTGTAGGACTAAGAGCGATCGCCCGTTTGATTCTGGCGTCTCCTAGTTGATAATTATTTTCTGGTAGTCCTTGGGCAACACACTGGATAGCTTCTCCCAAACTCAATACAGTCAAGTTATCCTTGCAACGTTTTTTGAGGGTTTCCAGTTGTAACTCACCTCCAGCAGCTGTTAAAGCTGTACCACCGCCAAAAGAATAGCCAAGTACCAAAACGTTATTAGTTGCAAGTTTTCCTTGAAGTGGGTTGTTAGCTGTTTGATTGAGCTTTGCGAGTTCATCCAGGACAAAACTAATATCTTTAGGACGATCCAAAAACTCCTGAGACTTCAATAGTCCTGTTTTACCTTCTATTGCTGAGCTAATATTTACCCCATTGCTCCCAGGATGTTCTAAAGCGGCGAACACATAACCGTGAGATGCCAAATGTTCTGCCAAATAGCGCAAGTCTGTGCGGACTGATCCAAAACCATGAGTATAGATAATTACAGGTTTGTTGAGAGTTGCAGCTGTTGACCAGTAAACATCAACAGGAATTTTGCGCTGGCGCTTTTGGTCATTTAAATTCAAGTTTAGTACTTGTACTTGAGCGCTTCCAGGTAGGGTAGGGTCAAAGGGGAAAGAAACCTCTGATTGGGTAGCGTTGAGTCGGGAAGCAATCGCCAGCATAAACTGTTGGGTGCGCCAAAAACCTATATTCAAACTCCTTGCAACTCTCAGTGCTTGTGGCAAATTAATTTCTAGGCGTTGGCTAGGATAAGCGGCGATGAAACTCAATACAGAAAGACCTTTTGGAGCAACAGAGCCTAATACCAATCCGGCTCTGAGTGCTTGAACTCCAGCTTTATCTTTTCGGACTAATGCCGTAGCAAAGTCGTTGAGAATCGTAGTCGCAATTTGGGTATTAAGTAATCTATTAATACTGACAACATTGAGCGGTAGCCCCATTCTCAAGGCTCCCAAAATGTAGTTGCGTTGTTGCTTTGAGAATCTTTTGGTATAAGGCTTCAAACTCCCAGGAAATTCACCAGTTTCCGCAGCTTTTTGCAACTCGGCAAGGGAGACGGATTCTGTTGCTATACCATAACGTACTACAACTGTGTCAGCTGCGATCGCAGAAGTATTTGCTCCAAAAAACTGTGTCAAAGCAGTCGCGCAAAGCAAACCTGCAAGTATCTTGAAACCTCTCCAGCTTCTTCCCATGAATTTCTTCCAGTGCTACACTTACGGGAATATAGCGGATATTTGTGTATTTGACTACTCTATTGAGAGAAAATAAAGAACTTTCCTTACCAGGGTGGAAGTTGTTCTTATCAGCCAATTATATCTTGAAAATTTGCGTTTTCGCCGCTTTGCAACATTTTAAAAAAGTAAAGATGTGCCGTGGCGCATCTCTTCTAAAGGATTTATTGTAATTATTCACTGAATTGATATTACCAATTATAACTAGGAGCTTTTTGTGTCTACCTTGAGAATTTTGCAACCTGGAGACGAAGTATCGCTAGAAGCCTTCCTTTTACAACATACTGATACTTCTATGTTTTTGCGATCTAATTGGCGAACTGCGGGATTGTTTGACCAAGGCGCAATTTTTCAGGGAACATATATAGCTGCGATGGAAAATGAAACTATCGTGGCAGTCGCAGCTCATTATTGGAATGGAATGGTCACAGTCCAAGCCCCTGTCCATCTCTCAGAAGTGGTGCAAGCAGTTGTTGCACAGTCCGGGCGTGCCATCTCTGGAATTAGTGGCCCAGCAGTACAAGTAGAGGCGACAAAGAGGGCGTTGGGAATTGCCAACCGACCAACTCAAATTGATGAGTCCGAAATATTATTTTCCCTGATACTACGAGACTTGCAAATACCTCCAGCTTTAGCATCAAAAGAGGTACAGTGCCGTTTGCCACATCCAGAAGAGTTGGATTTACTGAGCAAATGGTGCGTTGCCTATAGTATAGAAACTTTGGGACAAATAGAAACTCCTGATTTACAGCCTGCTTGCCATCGTGTAATTGAAGCACGCCACGCTACAGCTACACATTGGATACTGCTAGCAGGTGATACTCCAGTCTCCTACTCTGCCTTTAATGCCAGCCTAACTGACATTGTACAAATTGGTGGAGTTTGGACACCGCCAGAGGTGCGCGGTAAAGGTTATGCCAAAAGTGTAGTAGCAGGCTCTTTGCTAGAAGCGCGATCGCAAGGAGTAGAACGCGCTATCCTATTTACGAATCGAGCAAATAAAGCAGCACAAGCAGCTTACCAGGGAATTGGCTTTAAGCCCACTGGCGAAGAGTATGGCTTGGTGTTATTTACAGATGCTCAAGGATAAAAATATCCTAATCAGCATTCCCTCTTCAAAATGAGTATGGGGGAAAAACATTATCATCCCCTCGTTATGGACTATTGTCCGTAAATGTCAGTTGTTTGTAAGGGCGTACACATCATATACGCCCCAGCCTACATTGAATTCTAGTACTTAGTAGAGCTAGAACTTCTTACTTCCTCAGCAGGATCGCGATAAGCTCTGGGTTCTTCTCGCTTAGGAATCAGACCTGCTAAACCTGCTAAACCTAGCAAACCTAGCCAACCCCAATCAAAACCACGATCTTCCCTGACATCGTTAGTTCCTTGATAGGATGTGGTTCCTGTGTTAGTTTCATTTCCAGTAGTACCAGAGCCTGTGGTGCTTGTACCTGGATTTGTCGTCGTACCAGTGCCTGTAGTGCCTGTACCTGGAGCAGTATTTGTTGTACTACTACCAGATGTATCAGTCCCAAATGAAGAGCTACTGCCTGGATTTGTCGTCGTACCAGTGCCTGTAGTGCCTGTACCTGGAGCGGTATTTGTTGTACTACCACCACCAGATGTATCAGTCCCAAACGAAGAACCGCTACCAGTGCCTGTAGTGCCTGTACCAGATGTATCAGTCCCAAACGAAGAGCCACTACCTGGATTTGTCGTCGTACCAGTACCTGATGTGCCAGTTCCAAACGAAGAACCGCTACCTGGATTTGTCGTCGTACCAGTGCCTGTAGTGCCAGTACCTGATGTGCCAGTCCCAAACGAAGAGCCACTACCTGGATTTGTCGTCGTACCAGTGCCTGTAGTGCCAGTGCCTGTAGTGCCAGTACCTGATGTACCAGTACCTGATGTGCCAGTACCTGATGTACCAGTACCTGATGTACCAGTGCCTGATGTACCAGAACCAGAGCTAGAGCCAGAGCCAGAGCCGCTACTTTGGGCAGAAACAGACATAGATAAGGGTACAGCGGCAAAACTTAGAGCAAAGATACTAGCCAAAACAGATTTCGATAAAGGAGAATATCTCATGATTATGGTTCCTTAGATGTTCTAGATTCCTGTGCTTACCTGATTTTCAAAGACGATACTGCCAAATAAATCTGTTGTTGAATTAAGTAGATTTGATCAAGACAGACTAACAAGCATTTAATCTAACCTTGGAAGATATGAAAATAACTAGTACCGCTAGACGTAATTCAAAATCACCATAAAGCCTTGCGAGCGTGGCTGCGCGTTAAGCGCAGCATCTCTTCTAGATAGGAGAAGTTCTAATCTAAGGAAGCCTTAGCTTCTGACTTCTGCGGAAGCGGAGTATCTCCGGCTCCGCTCAAAATCCAAAAAACCAATTAAGCGAGAAGCTTAAAAGCGATTTTGAATTGTTGGTTAATTTACGCTGTGTTGTACTAGATAAATGAGCCTCTAAGAGAATCATTATTTTGAAACAGGCAAACTCCCAAGATAGTTATTCATGGCAGTTGATACAAATAAAATAACTTCTAAACACTTTGATAAACTTCTATCATAAGAACCAAATCATTTCTATCAAAAGAATTACTTTTTTCTTAATTAGTAAAATTATTTTATGGCTAAAAAATACGATGGTTTAATAACTTGAATACTCAAGTGTTTATTTGTTGACTTTCCTTATACCATTTCTTTGTGAGACTGCACCAAATTTTCTTGGCTTCTTCTTTCTTTGTGTCCTTCTCTACAAGACCAAGGCGGATACGCTTATCTACGAGGGGCTATACCAACACTAACGCGTCTATGTGGTTTATTCCTCATATACTTTGGTAAATTTTAAAACAGAATTGATATTACAGCGATTTTTAAATAAATACAGCGCAGTAAATATTGCAATGCAACGCCCAAGCCCCTTTATAGTAGTTGTTCCTACGGGAACGACAGTAACGCAGTGGTTCGCCTAAAAGCAATTAACTATACTCTATTAAAAATAGTTGGAAGTAGACTATCAAAATTAAATACTGCTGAATAAAACCATTATTCTGTAAGAATTTATTAGTTTAAGGAGGTTTCCTATTTTGCAGGGAATTATTTGCTAAAAAATTTAATTGTGTAATGTTTCTAATATCTTTCTTTATAAAATAGATGAGTGCAACGAAACTGAATCAACTTATATGTTAGGTAAGGGTTTCAAGTGGAAGTGTCTTACATCTAATTTCAGTAATCGGTTTAATTGAGTAGTAACACTAAAATTCATCAGATAGTATTTTTCTAATCCAGTTATATTAAAAAATTCAAAATAATTTAGTAGTAGTAAAGGCAAATAGTAAAGACATATATTCCTTCATCTTAAGAAGATAAGTTACTCTTCAATGGTCTATGAAAGCTTGCCTACACATATTTAGCTCATAACCTTTGAAAATTGCTTCTGTCAAACGACCTATATATAGCGAAGAAAAAATGTAGGAGAAGCCAGCAGCATAATGAGGTAGTCCGCAGAAAAGGGGTTTTCCACGCCAGTTGCTACCCTACGGGAAGTAGAGTCTTTGCATTGCAATATCTCTATAGACGTGAATTCTGACTTCAATTCATAATCCAAAATTTCCAAGCTGTTGTAGAGTTTAAAATAATTGGTTTTTGTATCAATGGTCAGTAGCATAAACAACTAGACTTGTCCGAAAATTCCAAAGCCAGACTGTTCAAAGCTTTGGGGCAAAACTTTGATATCTTCGTAAATACGTAATTATAAGGCTTTGAGATAGTTAGTGATAATTTAGAGGCATAAAAATTAACTCCTAATTTCTAAAAATTTATGATTTTTGCTACTAGCTAAGTTGGCAGAACTAAGCTACCAATTCTTAACCTAACTAATCCGCAAACTGTTAAAATAATCTGCTCATACGTCTCAAGCTTTAAGCGAAATCTTTGTGAGGCTATGCGGAATATTTTAAGTAATCGAATCAAATGTTCAATGAATATCCGATTACTAGATAAAGCCTTATTTTCATCTTTTTGCTGTTGAGTTAATTCTCGTTTTGGTTTCTTTTTATGAGGAGTAGTGATATTCTCACCTCCTTGAAAGCCTTTATCACCTGAAAAGGGTTGAGATTTATCAAATTTATTTTGAGATTGACGAAACAATTTTATATCTGCTGTTGGCCCAGGAACACCTACTTCTACCTCTACAATATCTTTGCCTTCTGGTATGCCAATTATCAGACTTTTTAATGTATGTTGTCTCTTCTTTCCAGAAAAATATTTCTGTTGCTCTTTTTGGTCAGAATCCCTATATATTGGCTGTTCTAAGCTATCGACTAATAGCCTAAAATTTGTTAATACTTCTTGAACAAATAGTAAATCACTTTCATTATTTGATACTTGTTCTAATAAACTAGCAGGTAATATATCACGAAGAATTGGTATCCAGTCGTGAAATGTATCATTAGCTTCGGTTTTGGAAACACCAAATAGCATTCCTAATACTTGGAATGTTGGCATCTGTCTTAGATAAAATAGACATAAACATACTTGTTCTTCGGTTGATAACTTTTCGGGACGACCACCACCAGCCGCATTAATTCTAATTTTATGACTCTCTTGTTTAGCTTTGATGTATCGATTTCGTTTTAAGGCGCAATTTAGCAGTGATTGCAATTGTTCGTAACTAATCCCTAAAATCTGTTTTGTTCGTAGTGGATACTTTTGTATATAATCTAAAATCATAACTAATTGTGGAAAATGGTAGACGCCCAATCTAACGTTTTACCATTTTTCTTTTCCTAAGTTAATATTTCGGACAAGTTTACTGATCATTGATACAAATCACAGCATAATCAAACCCGATCGCACACCAACTGTAACTGCTTCAGTGCGGGTGGAGACGCCAAGCTTTTGAAAAATAGATGAGAGATGAAATTTAACGGTATGCTCTGAGATGTGCAAGCGTTTGGCGATCGCTTTATTTCCCAATCCAGAACCTAGCATACCCAAAACCTCTATCTCTCGTGGTGTCAAGGTTTGTACAGGATTTCCCACCACTTTTTCCCGTAATGGCAGTAACTCTATTGCATCTGGGTGCAGCACCACTAAACCAAAAGCGATCGCTTCTACAGCCGCAACAATTTCCAACTCAGTGCTGGTGCTGGGCAATATACCCCGAACACCAGAACGGAACACCGCTTCTAAATCAATGCTGTCGAGTTCCTCAACAATGATGATAATTGCCAATGGATACCGCTCCTCTTGGATGAGCAGCAATTTCTCCCATACCAATTGTTGAGGATTCCCACTCAAATCTAGCAGCACCACATCGGGTTGCAATTGCCCAACTTCCTCTGCCAGCACATCCAAATCGGATGCACTCCCCACAACACTCAGCTGAGGATTACTAGTCACAACAGCTGATAACCCTGCCCGCACTACAGAAGAAGTGGCAACTACCATCACCCGAATCATGTCGCCTCCACAGGAGTTTTCTCACTCTGCACCGCAACATAAACAACGAATTGTTGCCCACCACGCACGATTTGTAAGGGAAGTGATTTGTTAGCGTTGCTTTGATGTA
The DNA here is from genome assembly GCF_038096175.1 of Nostoc sp. UHCC 0302. Lineage (NCBI taxonomy): Bacteria > Bacillati > Cyanobacteriota > Cyanophyceae > Nostocales > Nostocaceae > Nostoc > Nostoc sp. UHCC 0302. The sequence goes on along the minus strand of NZ_CP151099.1, from coordinate 305,293 downwards.
GATATTTAGCTAAATCGTTGGGGCTAGTGAATAATCGCCCCGAAACTCCAACTAAAACATCACCAATTTGCAAACCAGCAGTTTCCGCCAGGCTACCGGGTAGAATTGACAACACTAATAACCCTAAGCTACGTCTGCTTAAAAGCACAGGTTGCAGTGTAACTCCCAATTGCGGACGGCTATTACCACGCAAAAAGCGGTCTACAGTGCTGCTGGGAACTGCCACAGCCAAACCATTGGCAATCATAGTGTTAATTCCTACAACTCGGCCGAGACAATCGGCAAGCGGCCCCCCAGAATTACCAGGATACAACTGCAAATCAGCTAGAACTGCCCGCTGATTATTTGCATAGATAATCCCAGTTGTGACAGCACCACTGTCAGAAAACGGATTACCGACTGCTAAAACTAATTCACCGACTCGCAGCACTTCAGAATTACCAATTGTTGCAGCAGTTAAGTCAGTGGCGGCAATTTTAAGGGCGGCTAAATCCTGCTGTGGATCAAATTGTGTACGCACTGCTTCAAATACCCGTCCATTTGATAATTCCACAGTTGCTTTGTTGCTGGTTGCCACATGAGCATTAGTGATAATTAATCCGTCAGTTTGCCAAATTACACCAGAACCAACTCCCAAAGAGCCGCTTTTCACTTTGACAGTGTTATTGCGTAGCTTAGCAGCGACTGCTGTTAATTCAGCAGCAATGTCAGTCAATGTTGCGTTTGCCATTTTATCTCAATTTTCTGAATGTCAAAGTAAAGTCAGTGAGTTGAAAATAGTTTTAAGACAATTAAAATTGTGGCTACCCCAAAAAAGCCAGTGTAAACAGGCTAGTAAACCCTTAATTTTTTCTAGTCCACCTACGTGGACTTGGTTTTTGTAGCCGCTACTTTCAATTACTAAGGTTGTAAATTGGTTTTACACTCTTTCAACCCAACTGTTGTTAGTGAATTCTGCAAATTCCGAGTTCCAATCTTGAAGTTCCGAGTTCTAATCTCGAAGTTCCGAGTTCTAATCTCGAAGTTCCAAGTTCCAATCTTGAAATTCCGAGTTCCAATCTTGAAGTTCCGAGTTCCAATCTCGAAGTTCCGAGTTCTAATCTTGAAGTTCCGAGTTCTAATCTTGAAATTCCGAGTTCTAATCTTGAAATTCCGAGTTCCAATCTCGAAATTCCGAGTTCCAATCTCGAAGTTCTGAGTTCTAACCTCGAAGTTCCGAGTTCTAATCTTGAAGTAAGCTAAAGCAATATCAATCTTCTTTGCTAGAACGTTCGCCAAGGACAATATCTAACTCAACTAACACCCCACCGCGGATAACTTGTGTTTTAACAAGTTTACCAATGCGATCGCTACCATTAAGCAACGCCAACACATCACCTGTGTCACTGACATTTGCGCCATCTAAGGTTACTAATACATCCCCAAGTAGCACACCTGCATTGTCAGCGGGGCCGGAAGGTTCGACATTGACAACAATTACTCCAGTTGCAGAACTTAAATTGAGGGCAGTTTTCAGATTATTAGGTAAGCGTACAGGTTGCATTCCGACACCCAAGTAGCCTTTTGAAATGTGTCCTTTTGCTACCAATTGGTTAACAATGCGATCGACTGTAGTAGTTGGGATAGTCAAAGCAGTACCACGTCGCCCTGATGTATTCATGCCTACCACATTACCAGCCGCATCTACAAGCGGGCCGCCTGCAAAACCAGAGTAAAGCGTGATATCTGGACGGATAAACTGGTCGATATTACCACCATTCATGCTTCGCCAAGCACCACTAACTACACTCACTGCACCCATAGCTGCGCGTAAATCACCTTCGCTACTTCTCGCCAGTCCTAGTACCAAATGGCCAACTTTGAGCGTTTTGACATCGCCAATTTTCGCCACAGGTAATTCTACATTTTCTACTTTAAAAACAGCAATATCGGTGCTAGGGTCGTGACCAATGAGTGTTACTGGTGCAGTGCGATTATTAGATAAGGTGATAGTGATGTCGTCATAGCGTTGGAGCGACTCATCAGAGGTAACAATAATCCCATTACGCCAGTGAATGCCACTTGGAGAAACACGCGTCCCTGCATTTACCGCAACTACAGAACTTCCAGCTTGCTCTACTGTGTCAGCTAAACTGTTAGACAGAGCTAATAATGAAGACATAAGATTTCTCCGCAAACGTTCCTAGATGTTAATATCGTGCCGTTTTCTCCGCACAGATGACATCAGAAAAATGGGGAGAATTCACCCTAGAAAAATGGCTAGTGTTAAGGAAGTAACAGATAGGCGATAAGAGTTGCGCCATAACCTAGATGTAGCTTGCTTCCCCAGAGGTGTAACAAGCTACATCAGCCAGTCGTAAAGAATTCATTCTGAATTCTGTTCGGTAAAGTTGTATTCCCTATCTCCTATCTCCTATCTCCTGTCTTCTATTGATAATTTCCCCAAATAACTCTTCTAATAATAATTCGCTTACTTCTTCTAGAGAATTTAAAACTCGGTAAGCCAAACGTCTGATTTCAGGAGATGGCCGTTCTATATCGGGAACCATAATTGTACACATCTCAGCCGTAAAAGCTGCTTCAACACCCACACATGAATCTTCAAAAACCACACACTGTAAAGGTGCAACATTAATCCTGCGACTAACTTCTAAAAAAATATCTGGAGCTGGCTTGCCCTCGGCAACATCTTCACTCGTTACAATGGTTGTAAAATATTGCTGAATACCTGCCTTAGTTAAACGTCGGATTGTTCTACTTCGTGATGTCCCAGTTCCCAATCCAATAATTACTCCCAGGTTATTCAGCCTGTTGAGTAAATCTAGCACGCCTGCTTTTACTGGCAAACCTTCTCGTAATTCTCGCTCATCACCAATTTCAATGCGTTGTGCTGTCACAGACTCAAAAGGAAAGCTTTCACCATATCTTTTTTTGAGGATTTTTTTCCGCCATGACAAGTCACGACCAACAAACTCGTTGTAGAAATCATTACTCATCACATAGCCATGATTTTTAAGGGCATTTTTCCAAGCCCATCGAGCAATGCTTTCTGTATCAAAAAGCAAACCATCCATATCAAAAATTGCGGCTTGGATATTTGGTAACACATTCAGTCCTTTGATTCACGTTTAACAACACCTCACTATGTAATTATGCCGCTCATCTGTCTTAATACTAATTATCTTCATAATTTTCAATTGTCGTATATATATCATCCTTGACAACACTACTTTAGCCTTTGCATAACTGTATGGCCCAAAGGTTAAACATAGGCATAATAGAAATAAAATAGAAAAATTTAATTGATCAATGCATATCATCACAGGAGAAATTAATCCACTCACTCCATCTGCTAAATTACCTTTATATGGTAAGCGAATTGTAGTAACAGCGCCGATAAATTACGCTTCTCGGTTATCTGAACAAATCATCAGAAAAGGTGGTCTACCTATTCTTATGCCTACTATTGAAACTTGCTATTTATCTAACTATGCTGAGTTAGATCAAGCTTTAAATAGAATAGATGCATTTAACTGGATTATCTTCACAAGTAGAAACGGTATCACTGCATTTTTTCAACGTTTGGAAAATTTAGATATCCCTATATCTGTGCTGCAAAATTGTCAATTATGTGCTTTAGGCAAAGACTCAGAAAGCTTATTATCTTTTTGCGGTAGGGTGGATTTAATACCAGCAGAATCTAGTCCAGCAGGAATTATCACAGAATTAAGGAAAATTCCCCATATTCAGGAGAAAACAGTATTTTTACCTGCTCCGGAGGTTGTTGGTTTACCTGAGCCTGATGTCATCCCCAACTTATTTTCAGACTTGCAGCAGTTGGGCATGAAAGTAACTCGCGTACCAACTTATATTACGCAAGGCTTAGACAAAAATATCTACAGTGTTGAATTAAGTTTAATTCGTCAAGGAATAATAGATGTAATCGCTTTTAGTAGCACAGCAGAAGTAGAAAGTTTTTTGACAATGGTAAACTCACACAGCGATTATGAACATTGTGCTGTTGCTTGTTTTGGCCCTTATACAGATGCTAATGCTAAAAAGTTGGGTGTAAATGTCTCAATTTTATCAAAAGATTATAGTTCGTTTGAGGGATTTGCTGAAGCGATCGCAGAATTTTTCACTCAGGCTTCAAAATAAAAAATTCTATTTCGGTCTCATGTCAATAGGCTATCAGAACGAGTGAAAAAACGCCTTTAGAGAGAATCGGCGGACAACAAAAGTATGGTAGTCTCCACTTTAATATTTATTTGTTCGCATGGTATCACTTATCTGAAAAACTTGAGGTAGGGAACAGAATGGAAATTGATTTTACGACTACTTTAGGTCTAGTAGCAGGGGTACTGACTACAATCGCTTATCTGCCTCAACTTATTAAAACTTGGCAGTCAAAATCAGCCAATGACCTTTCTTGGAGTATGTTAATCATTCTCTGTATCGGTATTATTTTATGGTTGGTTTATGGTTTTTCTGTTCATGATATTCCTTTGATTGCTGCTAACATCGTTACCTTACTTATCGCATCTGTGATTCTGGTGTTGAAGATTAAGTACAACTCAGGTACAGATGAAGAAGCCAAGAAACAGCAAGCAGAAGGAAGAACCGAAACTACATAGATAATTTTAAGACAGAAGTGCTGAGTGCTGAATTAAAAGTCATTACTCAGTATTTATTTTTCTTTTCTCCTCTGCTCTCCTACTTCCTGTGCCAACTCTCTACTTAAAACTATTTTGGTTAACCCTAGACCAACTGCACGTAAACCCGTAGTATCGAATATGGAGTTTATGTTCGCTAGGGATTGTAACATGGCAACTTATAAAGTCACATTAAAGACCCCAGATGGGGAGGAAGTAATTGATGTTCCTGATAATAAGTTCATCTTAGAAGTCGCAAACGATGAATATGATTTAGACTTGCCTGTCTCGTGTAACTCTGGTTCTTGCTCTACTTGCACTGGAAAGCTGATTTCAGGCACAGTTGACCAATCAGACCAGAATTTCTTAGACGACGATCAAATTGAACAAGGATTTGTCCTTACCTGTGTTGCATATCCAACTTCTGATTGCACCATCCAAACCGAGCAAGAGGATGCGCTTCGAAGCTAAGAGACTTGTAATAGACACAGCACTTAAGTAAAAAGCGCTCCTCTTTTGAGGAGCGCTTTTTACTTAAGTTTTAGAAGATGGCTTGCAAATATCAAGCAAAAATTAATTAGCCGATGCTAGATTAACTTTAACAACTTTGTTCTTTTCTTCTTCAGCTTTGGGTAGTGTCAGATTTAAGATGCCATCTTTGTAATCTGCTGTGACGTTGGTATTTTGAATGCGAGTAGGTAAAGGTATGACGCGCTGGAATTTACCGTAGTGAAATTCACTCTTGATAACACCTTTATCTTCTGTTTTAGCTTCAGATTTCCGTTCACCGCTAAGGTATACGGAATTTTCTGTGACTTGTAAATCCAGGTCTTTAGCTTCAATTCCAGGAAGTTCTACTTTTAGATGAATTGCATCTTCAGTCTCTTTTAACTCAGCAGCGGGAACTCTGGAAAAGCTTCTATCTGAAAATGTAGAAGGCAGCGTATCTTCATCAAATAGACTATTGATTTGACGCTGTATCGCATTAAATTCTTGCCAAGGGTTCCAACGTACTAGTGTCATAATCTCTACCTCGAATGTAGTATGATGAATATTTTTTCAACTCAGGTTTAATTACCTGCTTTGTTTTTATATTATTCAACAATAGGAGTAGTGTAAATTCGGTTTTTGTTACTTAGCTAATAATGATTACCGAACCACATAAAAAATGCAGATTTTTTAATTTTTAGTATTTATAGCCGAACTTAATTATCTATAAGAAAAAGCCCGGCTACTTTCATAACCGGGCTTTTAATTAGCTATCTCAATCTATTGGAGGAGACTGAGTATTTTGATTACAAACCCATTAGACACTAGATTTAGTCAAATTGACTTTAACAACTTTATTCTTTTCTGTCTCAGCTTTTGGCAGTGTCAAATTCAAAATACCGTTTTTGTATTCTGCGGTAACATCAGTATTTCTAATCCGAGCAGATAAAGGAATTATACGTTGGAACCTACCGTAGCTGAGTTCGGTTTTAGTAACACTTTTGTCTTCCGTCTTAGTTTCCGATTTACGCTCACCGCTAATAGAAACAGCCTTTTCTGTAACTTGAATATCCAAGTCTTTCTCTTCTATTCCTGGCAGTTCTAGCTTGAGATAAATAGTATCTTCGCTCTCTTGTAACTCAACAGCAGGCACTCTTGCCCTGCCTTTTTGCAATAATGTAGATGGTACTCTAGTATCCTCAAATAAGCGATTGATTTGACGTTCTAAAGCATTCAGGTCTTGCCAGGGGTTGTAACGAACTAGCATATTAATTTCTCCCTTGTACTAAGCTACCTAACTCTTGGGATTGGTGTTTTGCTTTGATGTTTTCATATTATTGCTGAGCTTATCCTATGTAAATTCGGTTATCTTCACCAAAGATATGAAGATAACCATACAAAAGGTAAGTACGGAAAACTGTAATTATATAAGTTCGGTAAACCCTAAAAAATAAATTAAATTTATTTGCTATCTATTTATAAAAGCTGCTATTAGACTCATATTTAATTTTTGAAATATACGTAGTGTTATGCCTCTGGCTAACGCACCGTTCAAAGACTTTGGCGCGTTACGCTACGCGATAACACAGCCTACATATACTTAAATTTTTTAAAAAATAGAATCAGATTGCTATTAGCTTAGGTATGTTGATATAAAGGAATCGTAATTATAAATTCTGTACCATTACCAGGCGAGGAAATACACTCCAATTTTCCTTGATGTTTTTCAGTAATAATTTTATAACTAATGGATAAACCTAAACCTGTACCTTTGCCTGCGGGTTTAGTAGTAAAAAAAGGATCAAACAATCGTTTTTGTAAATGCTCTGGAATGCCAAGAGCATCATCAGCGATGCGAATAATTACCAATTCATCAGCAGTAAGTTCAGTATGAATGCGAATTTGTCCCCGTTTGCCTTCGGTCTTCGATGGGAGAATTTCTGAGGTGGGTAGGCTGTGCATGTTATCTATCTCTTTATTTTTTACTAATGAGGTAGACTTATTAGAAGCTTCCAGCACGGGAGCATTAACATTTAATGATTCTTCTATGGCATCAATTGCATTAGCCAAGATATTCATAAAAACCTGATTCAGTTGTCCAACGTAACACTCAACTAGTGGTATGTCACCATATGTTTTGACAACTTCAATTGCTGAACGCTTAGATGTAGCTTTAAGACGAGTTCCCAAAATCATCAGTGTGCTATCGATACCTTCATGGATATTTACTGCTTTCATTTCTGCCTCATCCAAACGAGAAAAATTTCGCAGAGATAGCACAATTTCTGTAATTCTTGTAGCACCAATTTTCATCGAAGCTAATAGTTTAGGGAGGTCTGCAACTAAGAAATCTACATCTATTGCGTTTGCCACATTTTGAATTTCTGGATCTGGATTGGGATAATGCTCCTGGTAAAGTTGTAACAGCCTAAGTAAATCTTGAATATATTCATTGGCAGGATTGATATTGGCATAAATAAAGTTAACAGGGTTGTTAATTTCGTGTGCTACACCAGCTACTAACTGACCCAAGGTAGACATTTTTTCACTCTGCACTAGTTGACCAGCTAGTTGTTGTGCCTCTTGTAACAATTGTGCTAAAACTACTTCTAGTTGTCCTTTAGCAGTAGCTAATTCCTGCTCTCGTAGTTTGATAGTTTTAAAAGATTCTTCGAGTTGTGCTGCCATAGAGTTAAATGACTGTGCCAATTGACCGATTTCATCACGAGTCAGAACTGGTGCTTGTTTATTCAAATTTCCTTTAGCAAATTCTTGAACAACTTGAGTAAGTTCAACAACTGGCTTAGAAATGGATTTGGCAACTACAATAGCTGCAAATATAACAAGTAAAAGTGTAATTAGTAATAGAAAAATAACAATACTTTTTAGAGTTTCTAAAGAAGCAAAAACTTCTGCCATATCCATTTTTACTAAAAGACCCCCATTTAAGGAAGGTAAATATCTCCAGGCAGCAATAGTTTTTTGACCGCGATAATCAATAGTAATACCAATTCCTTTAATACCATGAGCCGCTTGATTAAGTGGGTCTAATTTCTGCTTGCCAATGTTGACATATCTTTGAAAGGCAGCTTTTGGGTCATGACGTGTTGGAGACGTAAAGACTATGCGTTCCTTAACTATGGAGCCTACAATCGTTTCACCATTTTTTCCCAAACCAGTATAATCGTTGACTACTTTATTAAACTCTTGATTATTTAGTTGCAAAACTACAACACCGACAATTAGATTATTTTTGAAAATGGGAGATGCGATAAAAGCGGCAGGTTCATTTGTCGCTGGATAATAGCTAAAACTAGATATTTCAACTTGCATCAATGTTTTAGCTCTATCAAATACTTTTGCCAATTCAGAATGTTTATAAGTTCCTTTATAATAATTTGAACCAATTTTTTGATCGCGTTTTACAGAAAAAACAACATCGCCGGATTCAGATATTAAAAAGATATTAGAATAGCCAAACGTTTCTAAACAATTAGTTAAAAATGGTCTATATTTATCATCTATTTTTTGATAAGCAAATGATTTAATCCCATACTTTTTAAAAGTTTCTTGGTACTGTTCTAAAGCATCAGATATATTAGGTATTTTGGCAATAACTACCGCGTTTTTTTGCTTTTCTTTTAGATAAACTTCAAGTTGATTTGCTTTGCTCTCGGCAATAGAAATTAGATTATTATTAACTTCTTTTTTTAGAGAATTAACTGCAATATAATACTCTAGAGAGGTAACCGTAGTCATGGGAACCAAGGCTATTAACAAAAACCATAATAGTAGTTTGTTAACGATTTTCTTACTTTTCAATTACCTTATCTCCAAACTTAAGGATTTATTAACCAGGATTAGCCCAGTTTTTATTCCAACTTTTATAGAGAGTGTTGAGGAATATCTCCCAATCAGCTTTGGAACGGGAGATAGGATATGGTATAGGACGAATTGGTTTATCCGAGTTCCAAACAATTGCAAATTGACCATTTGCTTTTATCTTTCCAATTCTTACTGTTTTCCAGGTATGTTGATTCTCAGAATCTACATATACAACGCCTTCTGGTGCTTTAAAACTTTGGTCTTTGATATATTCGCGAATAATATTTACTTTATCTGTACCTGCATCTGCAACTGCTTGCGCCCATAGATAAACTCCGAAGTAGCCTGCTTCAATCGGATCAGACGTGACGCGATTTTTACCATATTTATTTTTAAAAGCTTTAAGAAAATCATAATTGTTTACCTCGTCAATACTCTGGAAGTAATTCCATACTGCATAATCGCCTTCTACATCTTTTTTTGGTAAATGGTCTAATTCTTCTTCAGCAATACTGAATGAAATAGTGGGGATTTTATCAGAAGTAATTCCTGCTTTTCTTAAAGCTTTGAAAAAAGCAATATTACTATCGCCATTAATTGTATTTAAAATAACATCTGGTTTAGCATCTAAAATTTTTCTGACAATTTCTTCTACTTTAGTACTACCTAAAAGTATATATTCTTCATCTAAAATTTCTCCTTGCAACGCAGTTACTTGGTCTTTAATGATAGCATTAGCTGTCCGGGGGAAAATATAATCAGATCCTACTAAGAAAAACCGTTTACCTAAGTTATCAAAAGACCATTTAACGGCAGGAATAATCTGTTGATTTGGTGCAGCACCTGTGTAAACAATATTGGGAGATTCCTCAAGACCTTCATACTGAACGGGATAAATCAATAGATGGTTGTATTTTTCAAATACAGGTTTGACAGTTTTTCGACTGGCAGAAGTCCAGCAACCAAAGACTACAGCAACTTTTTCTTGAGTAATGAGTTGTTCAGCTTTTTTAGCAAATGTAACCCAATCAGATTTACCATCAACGACAATTGGCTGAATTTTTTTGCCAATAATACCGCCTTTTTTATTAATTTCTTCAATAGCAAGCAAAGTAGCATCAACAACAGATTTTTCACTAATAGCCATTGTGCCACTCAGGGAATGAAGAATGCCAACTTTTATAGTTGCGTTCGAGAATTGTATTTGCAAAGAAGTAAATAAACATATTATTAGTCCCAATCCAAAGGCTAGTATTAATAAAAATAATTTTTTACTTGCAAGTTTTTTAAGCTGGGAATTAGCTACAATTATTCGCTGACACATCTTATTAAAAAATAGCAAAACTAAGGACTAAAGAAATTAAACTTTTACAGTCTTCCCTTGATCCGACTGTTGAGTGATAGCAAGTACTGTACTGTTACGCTGAAATGTAAATATAAAAACTGATATGTCAGCATTATATTTAACTCTGCTCACAATTTAATGCTTTATAGCCTAAATTTTGACAATTTTGTAATTAAGTATACTAATCAATATAAATATTATTACTTAAATATTTAATTTAGGAGAATTGAAAGCGGTAAATACCCAATTTCTTTGAGAAGTCAAGGCTTTTCTTGTTACAAATGATTTAGGATTCTTATATTACTTAATTGTTTGACGTAATTGGCAAGGTCAGGGTAAACGCTGTTTGACCAGAAGATGTTGAGCCAAGAGTGAGGTCACCAGAATGTGCTTTGGCAATTTCACGAGCGAGGCTAAGTCCAAGTCCGATGCCTTCTATCTTGCGGGTTCGAGCAGGATCACCGCGATGGAAGCGGTCAAAAATTCGCTCGCGATCGCCTATTAAAATATCTTTAGATGCATTGCTAATCGTGACGTAGAAAGTTGTTTGAGTTTGATGAGCGTGAATTTTTATCCAGCCGTTATCCAGATTGTATTTGATGGCATTACTCAACAGGTTTTGCAGAACTTGAATCAGCAAATCGCGATCGCCCTGTACCCGTAAACCATGATTGATATCGATTTGTACAGTTAGGTGAGGAGCTAGTAGTTCCACATCTTCTACCATCTCCATCAGCAACTCAGACATATCCACCTCAACCAGATACAAACTCATTTTTCCTGCATCTGCTAAAGACAGCAGCAAGAGTTTCCGCATAATTCCACTTAAGCGGCGTACCTCATCCAACAGATTGCTTAAACGCTGTTGCACTTCACTTCCACTCTTCACCTGTTGGAGCGATCGCTCCAGTTCGCCTTGCAGAATGGTGAGTGGGGTTTTCAGTTCGTGAGCCGCATCAGCACTGAAGCGGGAAGCTTGGGTAAAACTGCGCTCCAAGCGTTCCAACATTTGGTTAAATACTCGAATTAGTTCGATAAATTCAACATCCGTTGTTCCAATTGGAATCCGCTGGTCTAAGCCTTGGACGGTCACCTTTTGAATAGCACCTGTTAATTGCCGAATCGGACGCAAAGCCCCACCTGAAACCAGCCATGCCCCAACTGCAACCAGTAGGAGAGTTCCCGGAATTGAAACCAAAAAGATATTGCGAATAATAGCCATCTCTTGATCCACCGCTTGCAAGTTAACAGCAATGGCAACCCCAACATTAGGAAATTTCGCTACTCCAATCCTCCATGCTCCTGTTGTCGTCTGCTCAGTGATAAATTGAGGTGGGCGTGGGGGAATCAAAGGTGGTGCAAGGGGAGATGGATTTTGACTCTCAAGTTTTGGCGGTGGTTGTCTAGGAGGAGGCGATCGCAGAGGTGTTAACCTAAGACGTTCAAGCAGCAGACGATTCACGTCGAGGTCGTCTGGCACATCGTTGGATTGATAAAGCGTGTTGCCGTTGGCGTCAAGTATTAGCAGTGCGATTGGGGTTTTTGTATTTGTTCCAAAAGCATAAGATAATGAGTCTGCGTAGCGCTGCCATCGCTCCTGCTCAGGTGGACGAGTTCCCCGCATCAACTGATTTAACATTTCTGCATCAAGGCGGCTAATCTTAGCTTCATAAATTTGTAACCAGGAGATAGCGCCAAAACCGACTAATGCGCTTCCAGCCAAAGCCGCAGATAATAGGCCAATTCGCAGTCGAAACGAGGGTAGTTTCATACTTGAGAGTCTGGCTTACGAAACCGATATCCCACCCCGCGAATGCTTTCAATCGGGTTTGCTTCATCAATGGGGTCAATTTTTTTCCGAATTCGCTGGATACAAACATCCACGACGTTGGTGTTGGGGTTAAAGTCGTAACCCCAAACGTGTTCTAGGATTTGGGTACGGGTGAAGACTCGTCCGGGAGAACGCATGAGATACTCTAGGAGATTAAATTCGCGGCTGGTAAGTTCTATCGCTTTTTGATTGCAGGTAACTTCTCGCGTGATGCGATCAAGTTTGAGCAACCCAACCGAAAGCTGATTTTGGCGTTCCCCCACACTCCGGCGCACAACAGCATGAATTCGAGCCGCTAACTCTTCCACAAAAAACGGTTTAGCAATGTAGTCATCGGCTCCTAAATTTAGCCCTGCTAGGCGATCGTCCAGTTCATTGCGAGCTGTCAACAAAATCACCGGGGCATTACGGCCTTCCCGCCGCAGTTGTTTGAGAATCGATAGCCCATCTTTTCCAGGAACCATAATATCAAGCACGATCGCATCGTATTCATTATCTAATGCCCGCAGATAACCTTCATCACCATTGTCGCAGTAGTCTACGACAAATCCTTGCTCCTTCAGTCCAGCTCGGACGAAGTTAGCAATTTTTGCTTCATCTTCAACAAACAGAATGTTCACAAGTATTCATTACTTTACTTATTGCTCCATTCTAAATTCATTACCCTTTGGCTCAATTACAAAAATGTAATTTAGAAAACAGGCAAGCTGTCATTTTCAGGTGGCTTAATCAGAAATATCAACACCTTACTTTTAGAAATTGATTGTTATGAATATTCGTCGAGTCTTAGCCGTAGTAGCGATTCCTTTTGTAATTGGCACATTCAATTTTGTTGCACCTAGCCAAGCAAATGCCGCTAATCCATTGAATCGGAACACACAGATTTCACAACAGCCCAATAGACCCCACGAGCAAGTGCAAAGACATGATGAAAAACCACAGTTTAGGCGTCAAAAACCCCGCCCACATCAAAAAAAGCTTTCTTCCAAGCCTCATAATCAGGGCGTGGTTCAAAACCGTGTAGAACACAATAACCGTTGATTTCACTTCGCCTTCAGTAAAGTTTCCAAAAATTACAAAATTGTAATTCACAATCACAGCGAAGTGTAATTTTTGTTGAGTTGAATTAGAAATGTAAACAATCTATCTTTTGGAGCATGATCATGAATTTTCGTAGAGTACTAGCTATCACAACAATTCCTGTTTTGGTTGGCACATTTGGTTTTATTTCACTCAATCAAGTAAATGCTGCTAATCCATCCCAGGAAATTGCACAGGCTGAACCACCTAACCAACCACCGAACGAACAGCGACGACCACCCCGAATTGATTTTGCTGCGGCTGCGACCAAGCTAGGAGTTACAGAAGCACAATTAAAGAATGCGCTGGGAGTACCTGCCAATCCTCCAAGTGGGTCTGAAAGAGGGCGTCCGCCTCGTCCTGATTTTGCTGCGGCTGCGACCAAGCTAGGAGTTACAGAAGCACAATTAAAGAATGCGCTGGGAGTACCTGCCAATCCTCCAAATAGGCCTGGTAGAAATGGGCGTCCACCTCGACCTGATTTTGCTGCGGCTGCGACCAAGTTAGGAGTTACAGAAGTACAATTAAAGAATGCGCTAGAAGTGCCTGCCAATCCTCCAAGTGGGTCTGAAAGAGGGCGTCCGCCTCGACCTGATTTTAAAGCTGCGGCTGCAAAGCTGGGTGTAACTGAGCAACAGTTGATAGACGCATTAGGCATTCCACCTCATCCTCCTGGCGATCGCGGAGGCTCTGCAAAATAGCTCAATATTTATGTGAATTCAACAACATTTAACTTGTAGTGGCGCTTTAGCGCTAAAGCGCAAACTACAAACTTCAATTTCTTCATGTCTACTTACATCTTTGGTTCCAGAAGTTAAAACAACTGTGTTAGTGGCGAAAACTCCTCAGCAAGTATTTAATAACACTTTTGCAGTAGAAATAGTATGGAAAAAGATAATCGTCAAATAGGTCGAATTCTGAGTCGAAGACAAGCACTTGCTTTATTTAGAGCAACTGGAACTGCAATGCTTGTTGTCTGTATACCTAGAATTAACAGCACTGCAAAGACAACAGAATTTAGTGAATCTGTGCCAGCATCATCTACAGCAAATAATGCAACATTGCCTGCGTGTGTAGTGAAACCGGAGCAGACTGAAGGCCCGTATTTTGTAGATGAGAAGTTGAAGCGCTCTGATATTCGCTCCGATCCTGCGGATGGTTTAGTAAAAGAGGGCATACCACTCAATTTGACGCTTCGCGTTTCTCAGATCAATAGTACTGGTTGCAAGCCATTTGCAGGTGCGATCGTCGATATTTGGCATTGTGACGCGCTGGGAGTATATTCTGATGTCAATGACCCCAGTTTCAATACCGTCGGGAAAAAGTTTCTGCGCGGGTATCAAGTAACAGACGCGAATGGAACTGTCCAGTTCACAACCATTTATCCTGGTTGGTATCAAGGCAGAACAGTTCATATCCACTTTAAGGTACGCACAGCTGCAACATCAGGTCAGCATTATGAGTTTACGTCACAACTGTACTTTGATGACTCGATTACAGATCAGGTGCATACACAAAAACCGTATGCCGACAAGGGAAAGCGCACCTTGAGGAATGCTGACGATGGGATTTTTAAAGATGGTGGAGACAAATTGTTGCTCACACTCAGCAAAACAAGCCAAGGTTATGCCACAACATTCGATATTGGAGTTGAGACAACTTGAGCAGTCTCACACCAATTCTCTTCTAGGAAAGCAACAGATTGTTCTTAGTAGCGCTTAAGCGCAATTCCTAGCTTGATTGAAGCTTCGGCTACTTCCCTACGGGACGCTACGCCCTAAGCGTAGCTATGCCGCAGCCTCTCGTAGAGAAGTATTACGAATTCCGCGTAGCGATACTAGTCCTCCTGAATTAAGTGGTGGCGTCAAATACGTTGAGAATTCAAAATGTCTTGCGGCTTGTATTCCTCGCCTATCAGGAATCAAACCTGAGATAAATTTCTAAAACTGTATTGAGGACTACTTTTTATCAAATTAATTGGTAAAGTCAAAATATTAGATAAATCCTTTGTTGACGATTTTTGGGGGCTTTTGAATGATAATCAGCAGGTCAAAAATAGCCTTTAGCAAGAAAAATTGCAACTCGCAAGTAAATTTGCAAAATCTATGATATTCTTTGAATAGAGGGAATCAAGACAACGAAAGCACAGTAAGTAGTCTACGAGAAATATTATCAACTCAAAGACCATGCTTTCGTCTTGGCAAATGCAAGTTAAATCCGCTACGGCTTTTAAAAACTAAGAGATTAAAGCCAATGAAGCAGGATAGCGATCTTTGTAACAACTTGAAGTCAATCAGAACCCGCTTGGGCATGAGCCAACAAGATTTGGCAAACTTAGCTGGTGTTACCCGTCAGACTATTAGTGGTGTAGAGTCGGGACAATACGCCCCCTCAGTGACTATTACACTTCGCTTAGCAAAAGCGCTTGGCTGTCAAGTCGAGGATCTATTCTGGTTAGAGCGAGATTTACCTAAAGTTGAAGCAGTGCTTGCCAAACCTATCGCTGCTGGTCAGCAAACACGAGTCAGCCTGGCTTACGTGGGAGGAGAATGGATAGCTTATCCATTGATTGGTAAAGATGCTTTTCGCCAAGACATGATTCCTGCTGATGGTGAGAGTGAGAGTCAGATAGGTACAGATAAAGTTCGAGTCCGGCTCTTAGACGATAATCTAGACACACTTCACAACACCGTTGTGATTGCTGGCTGTGCGCCTGTTATTTCACTATGGGCGAGAGCCACCGAACGCTGGCATCCTCAATTGCGAGTACACTTTAGCTTTGCCAACAGTATGTCTGCATTGCACAGTTTATGCCGAGGTGAAGCTCATATCGCTGGGATGCATCTGTATGATTCCGAGACTGGTGAGTATAATACTCCATTTGTTCGAGATGTTTTGGCTGGAAGGGAAGCAGTTCTGATTACCCTTGGTGTCTGGGAGGAGGGACTTTTGATAAAGTCTGGTAACCCAATGGAAATTAGGACAGTTAGTGATTTGGTCTCACAGAGAGCTACTATTGTCAACCGTGAAATAGGTGCTGGTAGTCGTTTACTTCTGGAACAAAAACTTGAACAGCAACATATACCGTTTCATGATGTCCAAGGTTTTGACCATATTGTAACAACTCACCAAGATGTTGCCCAAGCTGTAGCATTAGGAATTGTTGATGCAGGTATCAGCACAGCATCTGTAGCTGCCGCTTTTGGGTTAGGATTTATCCCCCTACATCAATCAAGATATGACTTAGTGATTCTTAAGGAATATCTAGAAGAAGCACCAGTACAGCAGTTGCTCAGTACTTTGGGACATCGGATGGTTCATTCACAATTTGAAATTCTCGGTGGCTACGATATCAGCAGAATCGGGGAAGTTGTAGCAACTGTTTAGAGTGGATTGCAATGCAAGGTTGGTGGTTTAGGGAAGAACTTTGCGTAAATTTGAATTTCTGCTGCAACCATTCTTAGGTATGAGCAACCTGAAGGAACTTTGTTACAACAACTCACAGCATTGCTGAATCGGGAGAACCTGGTAATACTTGCAATATTCCTTGAGCAATATTTCATGACAAGTATATCCGGCTTGATGCATTCACAGCAAATGTAATGGAAGTCAGAAAGGTACGGTGACGCATCATTTAAAACCGTACATCTCAAGCAATTTTGTCATTAGTTCTGACTAATGACAGCCAAAAATCTCGCAACAAATCATATGTATTCAATACTAAATGTTTTTGTTGTAGAGCGTAGGCTCTTGCAGAGAAGCCCGCCATATGCATCGCCTTTAATGACGTTCTATAACCCATCACATTTGTAATTCTACAGTGTGAATACGTAATCAACCGACAGACCTAGCAAACAGTTGTAGGAAAAATTATCATGTCCGACGACAAAATTAGACAGATTGCTTTCTACGGTAAAGGCGGTATTGGTAAATCTACCACCTCTCAAAATACTCTAGCTGCGATGGCAGAAGTGGGTAAACGCATCTTGATTGTCGGATGTGACCCCAAAGCTGACTCCACTCGTCTGATTCTGCACTGTAAAGCCCAAACCACTGTGTTGCACCTCGCCGCTGAACGGGGCGCTGTAGAAGATATCGAACTTGAAGAAGTGGTAATCACTGGTTTTCGGAATATCAGATGCGTAGAATCAGGTGGGCCAGAACCTGGTGTAGGTTGCGCTGGTCGGGGTATTATCACCGCCATTAACTTCCTTGAAGAAAACGGCGCTTATTCAGATGTAGATTTTGTATCTTACGACGTGTTGGGCGACGTTGTATGTGGTGGTTTTGCTATGCCAATTCGTGAGGGTAAAGCCCAAGAAATCTACATCGTTACTTCTGGTGAAATGATGGCGATGTTTGCAGCTAATAATATTGCTCGTGGCGTTCTCAAATATGCTCACACTGGCGGGGTACGTTTGGGTGGACTGATTTGTAACAGCCGCAAAACTGACCGGGAAGACGAACTGATTAGTACCCTAGCAGCCAGATTAAGTACTCAGATGATTCACTTTGTCCCCCGTGACAATATCGTGCAACACGCCGAGTTGCGCCGGATGACGGTGAATGAGTACGCGCCTGACAGCGGACAAGCTCATGAATACCGGACATTAGCAGACAAGATTATCAACAATACAAATCTTGCTGTTCCTACCCCTATTGAGATGGACGAGCTAGAAGATTTGTTGATTGAGTTTGGTATTCTTGAAAGTGAAGAAAATGCTGCAAAAATGATTGCCGCAGCTAATGCTCAAGAAGAAGCTGTCAAGAAGCAAGAAGATGCCCAAGGCGAAGCCCTAGAAGCATTGAAAAAAGGAAATGTAGAAATAGTTGCTGGTAGCGAGAAGAAGTAACACCTTTACTCTTCTTCTTAGGCAAGCATTTAGGTGGGCTGTTTGCCCACCTGATCCTAATCTTTGAAAAAATGTGGAGGCGATCGCAACTGCAAAACGAATAGTTTAATTTTTTCCTTCCCTACTTGGTTGGTTTTCTATTGATTCGGGCATGGGAAATTTATCTTCCCATTCCCTTTTATTTAAGAGACTTGTCAGAAATATTAGCTTAGGAAAATAAAAATGGTAAAACGGTTAATTAAGTGTCTACCATTTTTCAAAGTTAGTTATAGCCTTTGATTATACACGTTTACCGAGTGGTACACCGCCCAAGATAGACATAGTGCGATGGTCGAAGACCCGCCTTCGGCGATCGCATTTCCCTAGTGCAGATTCTTCTCGTCTGTTTGTGGAAGCTTTCTGAGAAAATTATCACTAGGTAATTTAGCATTACACACTTAATCACAACCCTGGCTTCTTAAAGAAACCAGGGTTTTCTAACTTGAAATATTACAAAAAAAGTAGTGCCAGTAAAGTATTGAAAACTTACGTTAACAATTAAGATTAGTCAGCCCAATAAGTGGCACAGCTAGCGCATAACTATACTTTAATCAAATGACGATTTACGTATATATTAATATGGCTGCGGCTTATGTCATCGCCCCCTAACCGCCCGCTGAAAATTGAAGTTAAGCTGCCATCCTCCCATCCTCAGTTATTACAGGGGCTGGATATATGGCTACGCTTAGGTTTGATATCCGATACTCAAGTCAGGGAGCTATGCCGTGAGTTCCTCGTCTGTGCGATAGTACTGCAACCCCAGGCTGAAGCACAGGTAGCATTAAAAACTTCTGACCCCGTGCAGCCGTTACCCGCAACAGCTTTACAATCTAATCGCCGCAGAGAACAGCCAGCACAACCAGCTAAACCCAACTTTATCAACACAATGTTGCAGTCGTTGGCAGCAGAATTGAGTGTCCGCTGGCTACTGTTTTTAGGGGTATTTCTGGTAGTAGTATCCTCTGGAGTGCTGGCTGCTAGCCAGTGGGAGAGGTTTCCCGCCTCTGGACAGTATGGAGTTTTATTTGCATATACTTTAAGTTTTTGGGGTTTAAGCTTTTGGGCAACTAGGCAAAACAACCTGACATTGACGGCTCAGACATTGCTCATTGTCACCATGCTGTTAGTGCCAGTAAATTTTTGGGCAATGGATAGCTTCAGATTGTGGCAAAGTCCCTTAGATTGGCTTGTAGTTGCGATCGCTTGGCCAGTTCTCACGGCTATTACTGTTTTACTCTGCAACAATCGCCGCCTTTTTCCGCATATACATACTTCTAAATTACCTCTAGTAAATATTCTGGGGCTGAGTTATCTGCATTGGGGTTGGAAATTTCCTGGATTTCCTTTGATAGCTGTTTATTTGGGAATGATCGGCACAACCATCATTACCGTTTATCAAAATTACCGGAAGCAAAGCCAGCCAAACAGCACAGAAGATAGCAGCACCCAGCGTAAAGCAAGTAGCAATTTGACTCTTGGTGTAATTATTTATGCCTTGCTGGTGCTGCTAGTGCGGGCGATTTTTGTTACTGGAGTAGATATTACGCAGTTAGGTTTAGCCATTGGTATTTGTGGCTGGTTAGTAACTTGGTTAGCGCAGCAGGGAGGCAGGGAGCAGAGGGCAGGGGGGCAGGGAGCAGGGGGAGTAAAGAAAGCTTCCTCATTCCTCTCATCTTCCCTACTCTGGGAGACACTCGGCGGAATTTTACTCTTTCTGGGTTGGCTAGTTTCAGTAATAAATTATCCTTGGCAAGCAATAGCTGTGAGTGGGTTGAGTTTGTGGTTTGTAAACCAACGCTTGCAGCGGGATAGTTTAAAGCTTGACTTAGCTGCAATTTTCGTCATCGGCTTACAGACTATTTGGCTAGGTTGGCGGTTAGTGCCTTCTGGTTTACAGCAATGGGCGATCGCAACTAGCGCCCAACTCACTAATGCTCAAAATGAACCTTGGGCATTGCTAGGTGTAGCTTTATTTCCCTATGTAATTTTGATGGTGGCGTTCACCCAGAACCTGTATCGTCCCGAAAAGCGAGAATTAGCCAAGTTTGGCGAACTGCTGACACTTTTCTTTGGAGTTTTCTTAACAATGATCGCTCTGATAAATCCCGCATTGCGATCGCTAAATCTGCTATTTTCCACAATCACTCTCGCCTTCGTCACCAAACAACGCTCTCCTTCAGGCAGGAGGCAGGGAGTAGGGGACAGGGGACAGGGGACAGGAGAAAATACTAGCTCATCCCCTCCATCTCCTTTAATTTACCTAACTCATATCATCGGGCTATTGACACTTTGCTCTATCATTGACTGGTTCTTGCCAACCCTGAGTCAACGAGTCTGGGCAAGCATTTTATTGTCTCTAATGGTTGCAGAATGGGGATTTAGTCTCGGCGATGGACTCTGGCGACGTAGCGCCTGGTACATCGGTTTAGGATTAGCAGCCCTGAGTTTTATCTTATTGTGGGTAAATGCTGAATCTTCTTGGTATGGCGTCGCTGATACCCAAGACCATTGGGGAATGATTTGGCTTTCAACACCTTTAGCTCTCACGGGTGTTGCCAATCGTACAACTGGAGAGCGTCGTACTACAACTAGTTATTTGAGCGTTCTGGCTGTGGGCGTCGCTCAGTTACTTACTTTACAGCTACCAGGAACCAGATTAATCGGTTTAGCTGTGGGTGCGGTGCTGATGTTCACAAATACGCGCTATTTACGAAACGAGATATCTGCGGTGATTACTCTAGGCTTCGGTCTGAGTTTCATTGCGGCGCTGCTGTGGACAGGTTTACCTGGGTTACCTAGACTCGCAGTAGTCGGTTGGTTTGTCGTCGGGGCGATCGCTATCTTCAGTTTATGCCTAGCGCGGACAGTACTAAGGCAGCGAGGTAATGAATTAGCAACTATATATGCAATTGCCAGTGATAAGTGGGGAATCGCTTTGTGTGGTGTTGAGTTGTTAATGCTGACGCTGCACTCGGTGCTGGTTTACCAAGGAGTTGTTTCTCCAGGATTTTTGTACCTCACTGCCATTGGTATAACTTTAGGAGCGATCGCCTTTCGTAACTGGCAGGAACCCACAGATTGGGCATTTTATGGCATCGGTTGGTGTTTGGAATTGTTAACTGCTGAGGTATTGGGCTTTGGGGAACGCTCAATTATTAGAATAGCGATCGCAAACATCGCTTTGGGTTTAATCACTCAACTTGTGGGAGAGTGGTGGCGGCGACGATACCAATTAGAAAGACTTCCCAGCAGTTTCCATGTTCTGCCATTAATTTATGGCGTATTCAGCCTAGTGCTGCGTTTGGACACATTCACCGAATGGACTGGTTTATGTTCTTTAGGTGTAGCTTTAATTGTGATTGGTGTAGGGCGACGCCGGGAAGCATTCAAGCCCTTGCTGTATTTGGGAATTATTGGCGTATCAATTGCTGCTTATGAACTTTTGTTTTATCAAATGTCACAAGCCAAAGGAGGCGCATTAGGCGATGGATTAATTGCCATGTCAGCCCTTGGTGCAAGCATCATGTATGCTTATCGTATTCTTTCTCCTTGGCTTGTAGGTTACTTACGCCTAAGTCGTGAAGAAATAAAAGGCATCGCTGATATTCACTGGGCTTGGAGTAGTAGTTTATTAATCGCTGCCATTGCTCTTCCCATCGCAGTTAATCGCCTAGTAGGATTGGCAACTGGTGTATTTTTGATTCGCTATGCCATCTTTCAAGGACGGAATTCGCCTGCTTTACCCCGTATCTTGGGGAACATAACAATAGCCGAAATGTGGGTTTACCTTGGTTTATTACAGGTAGCCTTCATGAGGATATATTGGCGGGAGACAGCAGTAGGACAGTGGATAACTGGGCCGTTAGTGCCTTGGAATGCTGCGATCGCTTGTGTGATAGCCTACTTTTTGTACATCCTTCCTTGGGAAAATTGGGGTTGGTCTAAAAGACCTTGGCAACAAGCCGCATACATTTTGCCACTGGTAATTTTATGGGAAACCAAACTGCAAGTTTACCCAATCACCCTGCTACTCGCAGCTGGATTTTACATCTTCCTCGCCAAGGTAAGCGAAAACATTCGTTTTACCTATATTAGTGTGGCGTTGATTGATTGGGCGCTTTCTCGTTGGTTTTATGACTTACCCCTGAGTGATGATTTGTGGTACGTGATACTAATTGGGTTTTCACTACTGTATGTTGCTCAAGTAGATCCTCATTTGAAGCTACCAGAATATAAAGCAGCCCGTCATACCCTTCGGTTACTAGGCAGTGGTTTAATTTCTGGGTGGGCAATTTTATTTCATCAAGACACACCTCTAATACCAGGGATTTTTAGCCTGATTGCCATTTTTGCCGGGTTAGCATTGCGAGTGCGGGCTTTTCTTTATATTGGTACAGCAACTTTTTTCATTACTAGTATTTATCAGTTAGTAATTTTCAGCTTGCGCTACCCCTTTTTAAAATGGGTTGTTGGTTTGCTAGTTGGAATTGTACTAATTTACATCGCCGCCAACTTTGAAACTCGCCGCACTCAAATTAGTTCTCTGCTTCGCAACACCACTGATGAATTTCAAACTTGGGAATAAACACTCGTAAACCCCTGTTTATACCATTTTACTTTAAGAATGATACAAATACTTTGGTAGGGACACGGCAATGCCGTGTCCCTAAGAGAAATTTATATGTATCAAGATTTTCGTAAATTGGTATTACTTCGAAGCTACTGTGTACACACAAATGACCTATTGAACCGAAGTGAGAAATGTCAGAAGTCACCCTATCTACAAAGTGGAGCTTTTTTGTTTAACAAGTCTGCCTCATATATATGATGTTCTCTATTGATGAAGACTTCAGACAATGCTTGATAAGCTTCAGTCCAAGCTGCCATAACTTCTTCTGTAGCTGCTTCTCCCAAAACATCTTTCATTGCTTGCAGTAAACTCTCTCCGACAATGGGATATTGTTCTGGTGAAACATGAGTCTGCACATGGCGATGGGCAATCGTTTCTACCATTGACTTTAAAGCAGGTAAATTCTCAATTTGGCTAGCATAGCCATAAACTGCTGTAGCTAATTTTGCAGGCTGAGAACCATTTGCTTGAGCGGACATATCAAACTGTTTTCTAATCTCTGGATGGTTCTCAAACATAATTTCATACATTCGAGTTGTGATTTGCTGACCGTGTTTTTTCAGGTGGGGCGCTGTAGCTTTGACTATATTTATTGTTTGTTGGCTAATCATACTTTCTTTACTCACTTGGAATATTGATTAACTTCAATTTAGTGAGTATTTACATGAGTTACTATGAGCTAGCTCATACAAACAAAAATACTAGTCGGGGTGTGGGGAAGATGAGAATAATTGCCGCTTCCCTATCTTTCCCTGGTTAAAAACGTTGTTAACTCATCGCCACAAATATAACAATAGTAGTGAGGCTGCCATACGTCCATAATTTAGAATCCCTGTATTTTTATGCATACAATTGATAAAAAGTCAATAAAAAGAGCTTGGGCAGATGCGATCGCTCAACCTGCAACAGAGTTTCCACTTACGCAACTACCAATTCTTTCTGGCAAAATTCCAGATGGTTTACGCGGTACACTTTACCGCAATGGCCCGGCACGGCTAGAACGCGGTGGCAATCGTGTAGGACACTGGTTTGATGGAGATGGGGCAATTCTTGGTGTACATTTCACTGATGCAGGAGCCACGGGAGTCTATCGTTATGTGCAAACAGCAGAATACCAAGCTGAAAGCAAAGCAGATAGTTTTCTTTATGGCGTCTATGGAATGCACAGACCAGGGCCAATCTGGAAGCGCTGGAATCAGCCAATGAAGAATGCAGCCAATACATCGGTGTTGGCACTACCAGATAAATTATTGGCTTTGTGGGAAGCAACAAATCCCTATGCTTTGGATCTGCAAACGTTAGAAACAATAGGATTGGATAATTTAGGTGCGTTAGATAATGGATTACCTTATTCTGCTCATTACAAACGCGATCCACAGACAGGGGAAATTTTTAACTTTGGAGTCAGTGTCGGAAGTTCTGTACAACTGAATCTCTACAAAAGCGATTCCACTGGCAAGATTATTCAAAAAACTGCCTTCAAGTTAGACCGCTACTCAATCATTCATGATTTTGTGCTGACGCAAAAATATCTAGTGTTTTTTACGCCTCCAATGGCGATGAAAACACTATCAGTTTTGCTAGGTCTGGCTACCTTCAGTGAATCTCTGTTGTGGGAACCTCAGTTAGGAACCCAAGTATTAATATTTGACCGCGAAAACCTATCTTTAGTTAGTCGTGGTGAAACTGAGCCTTGGTTTAATTGGCATTTTGGCAACGCTTATGAAGATAAAGACGGTTCAGTAATTTTGGATGTGGTGCGATATTCTGACTTTCAACAGACTAACGAAAATCTCAGAGAAGTTGCGACTGGTGAAACGCACACAGTTGCTAAGGGAACATTGTGGCAAGTGCATCTCAATCCTCAAACTGGTAAAGTTACGACAACGCAAGAAGTTGTCAACCGCAAGTGTGAGTTTCCCGTAGTGCAACACTCGCAAGTTGGGCAACCTTGGCGTTATACATATATATCATTACTCTCGAAAAATGGAGATATAGAGAAAGATTTGTTTAGCGCGATCGCTCGTTTTGACCATAAAACCGAAACTCTCACTGAAGCAGACTTAGGAGCAAATCGCTATGTCTCAGAACCTATCCATGCTCAAGATAAACAAAATCCTGAGCAAGGCTGGCTTATAACCGTTGTTTACGACGGTAATTCTGATAGCAGTGAAGTTTGGATTTTTGATAGCGATCGCTTAGACGATGAACCTGTTTGCAAACTAGAATTACCTAGCGTGATTCCCCATAGCTTCCACGGCACTTGGAAACCAGCTTAATATTCGTCAAAAGACGAAAGACGGCATCGTTGCTACTTTTGAGCAACGATGCCGTCTTTTTAATTCAAGTACAGTTTAGTATCTAGTTACGTTTATAAACTGTCAGTGAACCATCATTAGAAGAACTGAGAAAACCATAGCTGGGCAAGTTGGCAATGATGTTAGTACCGTCTATAGTAATGCTGCCAGTAACCTGTGCCTCACTAGATGTACTTTTAGTGCGGTAATTTGATATGTAGCCTGGCCTTTGATAGTGACTATGTGAGTTCCCACGGTAAGTGTTGCCCGTACTAGTCCAAGTTAAATCTACTACCGCAGTTTTAGAAGTTCCTGAGTAATAATCAAAAACTGTGTAAGTGCCATTTAAAGTGGCAGATTGTAATGAATTAGCAATTGTGAATGTCGGGGTGTCACTAAAGCCAGAACCATACGAGTATGCTCCAGTGCAGTAGTTGTAGCTATCATACGAGAGATAAGATCCTTGCTGAGAAGTTGGAGCGCTTGGTGTGCTTTTGGTAATGTTGTTAAAAGCAGAAACATAAACATTGGTATAGCTGCAATTATCATCATATTGATAAAAAGAGGCAGAGGCGTTCTCTCCCTTAACTGTGTACTTCTGAGCGGCTGCTAGGGCTGGAACAGTCGTCAAGCTGAGTACTGCTAAAGCGGCTCCAATTGCTGTTGCTGTTTTCATGGCTTTTCTCTATTAGTGTTTGCAAACTTAGGACTAATGCACAGCACAAATTGACCATCCTGTGAGTGATGGAATGTGATTGTTCAGACTAATGGAGCGCTTTTAGGCACTCAATTTATCGCTCGTTAGAGTAAATAAACTAACTCTCATGCCTAAAAAATCTCCACTAGGCTTAAGTATTACTATCAATGTATAAGCCTTGGATATGTTTTATTTCAAACCAAATTTGTTTGATACGAGTTATGTCAGCTTACTATTAAAGTTCACAGCACAACGCCGAAACACAAAGTGTCTCGCATAGTTTTAGAGCAATAAAAGATGGTGAAGTTTTAAAACTGTAACTTAGCATTAGGTATGAAACATAACGATACCTTTTTAGCTTGATACATGATGACTGTATAGTAACATAGTGGTACTGTTACTGAGTATGCAACATACATAATTTGTAATCAGATAATTCTTTGCCAATTCGACTGCACACAATAAGCCAAGCAATGATGTCAGCTGCTTGAACTATAAAAGCGATCGCCTGAGTGCATAACCCATCTGTAAAGTAGAATTACCCAGCGTCATACCCGACAGTTTCCATAGCATCTGGAAATCTGCCTAAATTTTTACAGAAACTTATGTGCGCCCTTGTGCGTTTAAAATTAAGTTTATTAATTCGGCAATTGGTCAGGGTCAATTCCCAAAGCTTTTAATTGTGCCGCTAGTTATTCGGCACGTTGTTCAGCAGTTTGTGCGCGTAGACTCCGACATTCGCAGCCGCGATAAATGTCTCAGAACCTGTGGGAGGTAGCCAATAACTATACAAAACTTCCGTTAACAGCCGCTGTTGTTTTTCCGAGCGAAAGTTATCCACTGGTGTATCATCTTCAATAACTAGCTGGCTGATATCTGGGGCGGGAGCGATGTCATCTGATGATAAAGCTTCTTTAACCATAAAAGCGATCGCCTCTGCATCGGGTAGCCTTTTCTATACTCTAATAGAATAGAAATAAAGCAGATATACATTACACAAGTTAAGCATAATTGCCCATGACCACTTCCAACCGCCGCTACCACATTACTACCTTCGGTTGCCAGATGAATAAAGCCGACTCAGAGCGCATGGCTGGCGTTTTAGAAGACATGGGCTTTGAATGGTCGGAAGACCCAAATAATGCAAATGTAATTCTCTACAATACCTGCACCATTCGCGATAATGCCGAGCAAAAGGTCTACTCTTACCTTGGTAGACAAGCTAAGCGCAAGCATGAGCAGCCAGATTTAACACTAATTGTCGCTGGTTGCGTTGCCCAGCAAGAAGGCGAAGCACTGTTGCGACGCGTGCCAGAATTAGACTTAGTAATGGGGCCACAACACGCCAACCGTCTCAAAGATTTGCTGGAGTCTGTGTTTGACGGGAATCAAGTTGTAGCAACTGAGGCAGTTCACATTATTGAAGATATCACCCAACCGCGTCGGGATAGTAAAGTGAGCGCTTGGGTGAATGTGATTTACGGCTGTAACGAACGCTGTACTTACTGCGTTGTTCCAAACGTGCGTGGTGTAGAACAATCTCGGACACCGGAAGCCATTCGCGCTGAAATCGAAGAACTAGGACGACAAGGTTATAAAGAAATTACGCTCCTTGGTCAAAATATTGATGCTTACGGCAGAGATTTGCCTGGAGTCACCCCAGAAGGCAGGCATTTGCACACTTTCACAGATTTGCTGTATTACGTGCATGACGTCCCAGGAATTGAGCGGATAAGATTTGCTACCAGTCATCCGCGTTATTTCACTGAGCGGCTAATTCGGGCTTGTGCTGAGTTACCCAAGGTGTGCGAACACTTTCACGTTCCTTTTCAATCTGGGGATAACGAGCTTTTAAAAGCAATGTCACGAGGTTATACCCAGGAAAAATATCGCCGAATTGTCTCGATGATTCGGCGGTATATGCCAGATGCGTCGATTAGTGCTGATGCGATTGTGGGTTTCCCAGGAGAAACAGAACAACAGTTTGAAAACACCTTGAAACTGGTGGAAGATATTGGCTTTGATATGCTGAACACAGCAGCATATTCGCCCCGTCCTGGCACACCCGCAGCCTTGTGGCAAAATCAACTGAGTGAAGAAGTAAAAAGCGATCGCCTACAACGGCTCAATCATTTGGTAAATATAAAAGTAGCCGAGCGATCGCAACGTTACTTTGGACGGATTGAAGAAGTATTAGTAGAAGACCAAAACCCCAAAGATAAAACTCAGGTGATGGGACGCACAGGTGGTAATCGTTTAACGTTCTTCACTGGCGATATTAACGAACTCAAAGGGCAATTAGTGAAGGTAAAAATCACCGAAGTTCGTCCTTTCAGCTTGACTGGTGAACCAGTAGAGGTGCGTGAAGCAATGCCAGTCTAATGCTTAGACTTAGCAAGTGTGTTTTATTAGGGAAAAAAAATTAATATACCCTTGCTAAGTTGAAAGCAGTTGAATCATTCACAAGCAGTGAGGTGACAAGTGTCCAGTAGTGTTGAAGGGATTTATCGTAATGGTCGGGTGGAACTTACTGAACAACTCACAGATGTAGAAGAAGGAATACGAGTAATTGTCACTTTCATGAAAACAAATGAAATTAACCTGGCCTCCCAAGAAATTAACCAAGCGCAGGCTGAGATTTTACGAGGTAATTTAGCAACCTTTGCAGATGATTGGGATAGTCCAGAAATGAGTATCTATGACAACTATGACGCAGCCAAAACAAACCTTGAAGCGGGGTGATGTTGTTCTAGTGCTATTTCCCAATTCTAATCTGACTACTGCTAAAACACGACCTGCTGTGATTGTGCAAGCTGATAATTTGCAGACAGGTTTGTCCCAAATGATCGTTGCTATGATTACTAGCCAGATGTTTCGGGCAGCAAATCCTAGTCGTGTGACTATTTTAAATTTCAGACAGATCAATTGGTACAGGTTTATAAAAGGCGATCGCAATATTCAAAACGGCTAATCAATTCCTTCGCGTAAGTTTCTGCTCGACTGCTCATTTCGCCCCAGCAACAAGCACCTTTAAGCGTAGCAGACGGTGTTGCTGCTGTTGCTCAATTCATGCGGTAATTGGGACGGGCAGAATGATTATTGATTACGTTGAGCAAATCCTAATAAAGTGAAATTAAATTAATCCAAATGTATATGAAAAATCTTGCACCAAGCATTTTTCGGCAGAGGCTGCTCATTGAAGGTTTTTACACTATTGATTTAGACAAGCAGATATTGGAAAAATATCTTCTCAATCTGGCAGCACATCTAAATCTTCGCACTTATGGTGAGCCTATCGTTTTTGTGCCGGCTTCAGGTATGGGTAAGGAAGAAAACTCTGGATATGATGCCTTTGTACCTCTGATTGATTCTGGTATTTCAGCATATATTTGGAGTAATGCCAAATTTTTCTCGATAGTAATTTATACCTGTAAAGGTTTTGATCAGCAAGAAGCTATTGAATTTACACGTAAATATTTTGCTGTGTCTGATGAGATAGCCAGTGCTTCATTCTAAATTATGCAGATTACACTGCCTATTATAAGCAAAATCGCCCCTGACTCATGAACTACGACAACATCATCACGCTCGAACCAGGTAAACGCAGTGGTAAACCTTGTATTCGCGGAATGCGAATCACAGTGTACGACATTTTAGAGTATCTTGCAGGTGGCATGACGGAAGCAGAAATTCTGGAAGATTTTTCTGAACTTACCTCCGAAGACATCAAAGCTTGTCTTGCTTTTGCTGCTGACCGCGAGAAAAAGTTATTCGTGGTAACTTTGTGAAACTGCTTCTGGATGAAAGTGAATAGATAGTGGTAAAGCCTACGGCTAAGTCTACTAACTCGTTTGCCATTCAGTGAGTTTAGCCGTTAGTCCTCAAAATCTTGTTGCTTGCCTATGACTTGGCACTTAGTTTTACCAAATTGTCTAACTCGTGCTGCATCTTACTCACAACTAACTCATAACATTCATTAACATAATGGCGATCGCTTGCGGCTTCCCGACCGTAACGTTCAAATACGATCGGGGGACAAACCCGTGTGTAGATAGGCACAGGTAATGGAATATTAGGCAGTGGGCCGAGAGCTAATCCCCAAGGTAGCCCCAGATAAATAGGAAAGACTTCTGGATCAATTCCTAATAGCCAAGGCATCCCCCACTCATGAAGTCGGCGCACAACTTTGTAGAAATCAGCTAGTACAATTAGCGTATCGTGAGCGCCGCTAGAAATCATAGGTACAATTGGCACATTTTCGCGTAGTGCTAACTTGATAAATCCTTGTCGTCCCGCAAAATAGATTTTGTTACGTAAATGATGTGGTCGAAACACATCTTCTGCTCCACCTGGATAAACTAACACGCTAGCTCCAGAGCGCAAAGCAGCGTAAGCCATTTTCGGATGAGCTACGATTGCTCCAGCCTTGGCAACTTGTTGCGCTATTTCGGGGCTAACCTGCCAAACTTTAGGATGCATCAGTCCGTAGACAGGGCGCTCAACACCAAATCTTTGAAACCAATCGTACATCATCATCAGCATATCAGGAGCCGCCAGCCCGCCATTGTGAGAACCGACAAATAAGACTTTTTCCTGAGCTGGAATGTTATCCCAGCCACTAGTTTGAACTCGAAAGTAGTAGTGATAGAAAAAGCCTAATAGAGGCATCAGAGATTCGATGAATCTTGGATCTCGCTCATCTAAAGACCAACCGGATTTCTTGTTTAATGTATGTTGCTTTTTTAACATCGAAGCATTTTAACAGGATTAGGAAAGCTCAAGCCATCCCTTTTGTCTCGGTTCCAAAACAGAATAGAAATTCTGCTAAGTAATAATTTAAATCAATTTAAATTATTTGGATTGAGTTTGCTCTTAAGTGCAACTAGCTCAATGTTGAATCTATTAGAAAAATATATGGAGTCGATAACCGAATCTTGGGTAGTTTGAGCAATAGGATTAATAATCCTTTACCTAAGTTAATGAAACGTTAACATTATCTTGCCTCTTCTGGTTCTACCTTACTGCCCCTCTAATGCTGAATTTAGGCTATGCAGCGCGGATTTCAGCTGATGAATTTTGTAGTAATCGCTTCGTAAGTATGGAAAGATACTACACTTCTCTGTTTACGTCTTGTATCTAAAGGTAGAGAATAATGGTTAATCCAATTTGGGTAACCTAAGAGGGTTAATCCCTAAGAGGGATTCGCCCAATCAGAATCGAGCTACTTATCAAAGAGTGCAACCGAGGTGAGATGACGCAACCTTTTAATCAAGTCAAAGAGTGGGAAAAACGTCGTGATGAAGCTAGCCTCTACTACAAGCAGGGGAAATTTCAAGAATATCTTGATTTCGCCAGTGAGAATCTAGAGTTAGCTAGAGCGATCGCAGACCGAGCCAGAGAAGGCT
The DNA here is from genome assembly GCF_038096175.1 of Nostoc sp. UHCC 0302. NCBI lineage: Bacteria > Bacillati > Cyanobacteriota > Cyanophyceae > Nostocales > Nostocaceae > Nostoc > Nostoc sp. UHCC 0302. The sequence goes on along the minus strand of NZ_CP151099.1, from coordinate 274,150 downwards.
ACACATTGAACGACATTGGTTTAGCTCACCTTGGTTGCTCGCAACCTCAAAAAGCATTAGAGTGCTTTCATCAGGCGCTTTTGGTTGCTCAAGAACTAGGTAACCAGCGAGGAGAAGCAATTGCACTCAGCAATTTGGGTTCTACCTACGCCCGTCTAGGGCAGTTTTTGCAAGCATTAGACTACTTTGAGCAAGCGCTGCCAATCTTGAGAAAATTGCAAGATACTCAAGGGGAAATTTCGACTCTCAATGATGTAGCACTGATTTATACCCGGTTGGGAGAACCGAAACGGGCGCTGCTACTACAACACCAAATTTTGTCAATACGTCGATTTATAGGAGACTTTTCTGGTGAGGCGACAACGCTCAACGGGATTGGCTTTGCCTATAGTACCTTGGGCAAGTTTGAAGAAGCTCTCAAATATTTTCAAGAAGCACTGCCAATTCAAAGGGCGGTAAAAAATATAGTTGGCGAAGCCACTACCTTGAACAACATCGCCTCGATGTACAGTGATTTAGGACAACCGAAACAAGCGCTGTTGCTCTACCATCAAGTTCTTTTGACACGTCGCGCATTAAGCGATCGCTCTGGTGAAGCAACAACGCTTCACAACATTGGTTTTACATACAGTATTCTTACAGATCACCGCCTCGCCTTGAAATACTACAAACAAGCGATCGCAATTTATCAACAACTGAGCGACTCTCCCGGAGAAATTTCAACTTTGTTAAATATGGGCAGCCTTTACGCCATCAGGAAACGCAAGAAATTGGCGCGATCTTGCTACCAAAATGCCCATCAATTAGCCAAGCAAATCGAATATCAACCACTCCAAGAAAAAGTAGAGCAGTTTATAGACTCACTGTAGTTTGCATGAAGTACCTCACCCTTTATGGCTGAGGGTTCCTGCATTCAATAAATAGCTCTCTTGGTGTGAATTGAGGAGAAATGTAGGGTAATACAGCTAGCTGTATTACCCTACTGTATTTTAGCCAGTTGAAACTTGCTGGTAATATTTTTGTTTTGGGATGTAATAAAAGCGATCGCTGAGCCAGAACTTGATATATTTATGCTAATAACGCTGCTAATCAGCAGGCTCAACTGGATGTCTGTAGCAAGATTAGTCAGAGCAAACTTTTTACCAGTTTTTGATATGTGTGCGGGACGCTTGGCGTAGCTTGCTTCCCCGGAGGGGTAAAGCAAACGGTAGTTGAATCTCGACTTCGCTCGATTTCCGCGCACTTGTGCTGAGCCTGTCCTGAGCGTAGCCGTTCGCGGAGCGTCCCGCAGGCAAGGGCGCACTTGTGCTGAGCGTAGTCGAAGTAGCCGAAGTAGTCGAAACTCAGTGCATCGCTGGCGGATGTAGCTTGCTTCCCCGTAGGAGTATAAACGGGTTTAAGTCCCCCACCAAATTTTCTTGTTTTGTGGTGCAACAATTCAGTGGCGGGTATGAATCCCCCACTGATGGTTACTAAGCGTAGTCGAAGTATTGATTTTGACCGGAGGCGGAGCGTCTCCGGCTCCGCTCCTGTTAGCGTAGCGGGGCGCAGCCCATTCTGACCCTTCGACAGGCTCAGGGCATCGCTTCTGAATTCTTTTTCAATAAGATTTTCATTTAAAATGTTTTTTTGCAATTTATAAGTTGATATTTTTAGTAGCAATTAGTTTTTTATCGTGTAAATTTTACTACTTCTATTTTTATCTTTATAGAGAAAAATTAATCTATATCTTTTATCTGTAATGATTAGGCATTTTGGCAAGTTGTTATTTTGGTAGTTTGATATATTGTAGAAATTACCAAGATGTTTTTACTTGTTATACCAAGGGCGGGTTCAATCCCGTCTTTTTTGTGTTTAAGTATTTGGCATTTTGGCATAATATTGCAAGGCTTATATGATATGTTAAAAATAATTACAGGTATGAACTATAGTTAAAATATTTAGCACGGAATAAATTACCGTTCTTTTATTACTTTAATGGCCAATATGGCAATCTATTAAATTTTATTTGCGCTATTTTTTTAGAGTCTAAGATGTATTAATACTTTCAAGCTATCTAGACGGGATAAAACCCGTCTTTTTTTTTGCTCGCTACACATAAAAATGCTTGAATTAAAATTTTAGATGTAACAATATTTATAGTTATATGACCAAATTGAAAGGTCATTTATCAAGTAAAAATAAAATTATTCTAGGGAAGCCAACGCGTTGCAAACTTTCCGCAAGTAGTAGTAGCTGGCGTTCTGCTAACCGAGTTTAACGTATTTTACAGATTTCAAATGCAGATAATCAATCAACTCTCAGGCTTTCAGATTGCTGACATAGCCTGAAAATAAGCTATGCAGAAGAATGAAACTTTCTAAGCATTCTTGTATACCAGGATGATGCTTTATCAGGTTTCACGCTATTTGGACACATCCTATAGGAAGATGACCTATGAAAATAATAATGAGTAAATTAATTCGGGATGTTGTTATGCACTGGATTTATGTTGAGGTTTGGTGATGAGCCAAACCTTTTTTTTATCTCTTACTGCGCCGTTAATTTTTGCTTTTAGACTTCGGCAAAGAGTTTAATATATAGATATTAGTAGTTTGAGCGATCGCTTCCATAAACTCAGCAGATTTTATTTATAGATTTGTTAACTTATTTAGTCAAATACATACTTTCTTATAATGTCAATATTTAAGTCCGATAAAAAACACATTATAAAGGTTAACTATATTTATATTTCATAATGTATTATTTTTGTATTCTGTGTATTTATTTTAATTAATTTGGGGTACAAGCCCCCACTAAATCTTTGATTTATTGGTCTACTCAGTGGTAGATTCAAGCCCCTACTGATAGCGCAGCGTAAAGCCTTCTCTACGAGAGGCTGCGCCCTAAGCGGAGCTATGCCGCAGGCTTTACGGCATAGCTTCTCTACGAGACGCTAACGCGAACGCTTAGAGCGAGTCTGCGTATCGCTAAAGCGAAAGCTCCGCTAACGCGGAGCGTCTTGCAATTTTTAATTTTACATTTTTAATTTTTAATTGGGTTGACTTCTGACGACTAATGCCTTTATTCTGTTGTAAGTAACATTTTTACAGATATTTAAGTATTATCTAACAGTATTAAAAGGTAAAAGTACTCCGTACTATCCCGATAGTAACTGGGTCACTATCTGGTGTGTGTCCAGGTTCCCAAAATTGAATTATACCTGGTGTAATGCTGATGTTATCTGTTAACTGAAAACGATAAAATGCTTCAAGTTGAGTAGTCGTTCCTGGTTGTCCTCCGGCTCGTCCTAAACCTGTATTAATAAAATCAGGTACATTATTCCCTACAGGAAGATTACTACTAGTGATTTTAGGCGGTTGACCAACATAAATTCCGCCCAAATTGCCCTTGGCAAATAAATCAGGAAAATTCAGAAACACCATATAATTAGTTGTCTCTACACTTCCTGAGCGTCCAGGAATGTAAGAGCTAGTGTAACCACCCCACCCACCCAAAGTAATACGGGGTGAAAGTTGCCAACTTACAGTCGCACCAACAGCGTTGGTTTGAAGGGGTGCTGATTTTCCGGTAGCTGAATTAACCGCAGTCAAGCAATCATCACCCACAAAAGTGAGTAAACAACCATTAGAAGAGTAATTGTTCACGTAATACAAGCTGAGATCAACAGCATCAGTTGGTGTTAGCAGCAATTGCACACCTGTAGTCGTGTTTCCGTCAAATAAACCGCTGCGTATACCAGGATTTCCTGGTTGATAACTAGAATAAATTGCCTGCAAGCTGGCACGTTTAGCAAATTGCCAATCAATAGCTATACCACCATGACCGTACCCCATATTTAAAATCGGGTTTCTCTGGGCAAAATAAGACAGTGGGCCTGATGCAGCGCTTTCTACCCTGTTGGGGCCTCGGAAAGCAGTTGTCATACTTACGCCTTCTGTTCCTACCATTACTGCTAACTTATCAGTCACCAGCCAGTGATAGTTGAGGTCACTTACAATCAAGCCATCGGTGGGAAATTCGTAGCCAAGTAGAACATCATAACGAGAAACACTATTGTTAAATCTAGGCGTACTCCTACCTTCACCTGATAAAAGACCTGTAAATAAGTAACTACGGGGGGTAATTTGACTAGTTAAATACAGCTGCGCTAGAGACATGACATTAATGTTTGTACCAGCATCGCGTGTATCTTTTTCCCCGTCTCTGGGATTCACATCTCCACGATTACTAGTCCGTCCTTGAGCAGCAACTATTAGTAGTCCGCTGAGTTTAGTCGTGGTTGAGAATTGATTGGCTGCGATTTCGGCGGAGCGGGCTTCTAAAGTGTCGACACGACCCCGCAGAGTTGCTAGTTCAGGTGCAAACTCTGACTGTAATTTTTGCAGAGTTGCTAAATCTTCGCGGGTGAGCAAATCATTGGTGGCTGTAGTAATTAACTCATTGACTCTATCTAAACAAGCATTCACACCAGCAGCAAATTCATACCGAGTTAAAGCGCGATTACCACGATAGCTGCTATCTGGATAACCTGCTATGCAACCATAGCGTTCTACCAAAGACTGCAATGCTTGAAATGCCCAATCTGTAGGTTGTACGTCCTTGAGTTGAGAAACCGATGTAACTTGCGCCATCGGATCTTTTGGGGGAAAGGGAGCAGGGGGTAAAGGGGCAAGGGGAGATGAAGGAAAAATAACTGACTCCTGACTTCTGACTTCCGACTCCTGTACAGACGGGATTAATCGCGTCTCTACTCCTGACTCAGTAGGATTAGCGATCGCTTTTTCTACAATTCCGTTTATTCCCGTAATTAGTAAACAAACGAGCATCCAGGCTTGATGTTGACTGCCGCGAATAAGTCTACTTTTCAAAGTTTTATACTCTGCTCACACACTTACGTGAAGAGTGTATTCTTGATTATCTGGCGTCTACATGGGGAAATGTACGGATTTTGTGCAAAATTAGACTTATTCTTTCTAGGCAACTTCTTAAAGCGAGAGTATAACAGGGTATTAGGGATTGGGGGCTGGATACTAGGTACTGGGTACTGGGAACTAAATTCTTTCCAATGCCCAATGCCCAATAAGATTTGAGAACTAATATGGTAAAACGTTCGCGCAAGCTGACATCAAAGGCTTCTAAACTAAATAAACCTCATGCAGGTGCGACCAAACGCGCTGTCAAAAAACCCCAACAAAAGACGAAGCGGGGAAGTTTGATATTGTCAACGATCGCGATCGCAATTTTGCTGAGTAGTGCTGGTTTAATTATGGCCTTTGCCTGGATTAGCATTCTCTTTTTCTTCAATCCAGATCAGGTAATCTGGCTAAATAACGTTTTACCAGAATGGGCGCAAATTCCTCTCGGTCAAGGCGAACATCCCCTAACTCTCAATGAAATTCAAGCTAGTCTGAGTCAACAAAAACAAATAGCTGGAAAATCTCTGGCTTTGGATGAAGATGTAGAAAAATCCTTTTTACTACCAGTTTTTCGGCAACGTGCTAATTGTCAGTCTGATTGCCAAGACCTTGTTGAACTTAGGGTTTATCGACACTCACAAGAATTGAAGTTTCAATCCCAGCCGGAAAAGTACTATTATCTAGCAAATCAACTGTCTATAACTGGTATAGAAGAATCTTTTGTAGCTAATGCTATATCAGAACAGCAGGATAGCAGTACGCTTCTACCTTTAAATGAAATCAAACGTTTTGAGGGAACTACCCCATCATCAGGGATTTGGTTTTATTTGCAGGGTCAGCGCCAAGAAGGAACTAGTGCGTTCGTCGCAGACGTTGGCGCAGCTATCGCCTACGGTTACATCGTATACTACAATCCAGAACGCACTAACTTGCAGCAGATGTTGGCTTGGAGAAGCCCTAATGGACAATTGCCCAAATGGCAACAGGTAACTGGTGATAGTAGAAAAGAGTTAGTTGTTGATCAAACAGTCGGTTTAGAACCGCACTTACAGGTTTACCAAGTTAAACCTCTAAAATTATTTCTCAAACCCATTCAATTAGAAGAAATTACTCTCAAATCCCCAGCCATCAAAGATTCTGCATACCTTAATGCCCTATTAATTGCCCGCAGCGGACTGTGGACACCAGCATTTGAGTGGTTGAAATTCATCCAGAAACAGAGAAAAGGGATTTTGACAGAGGCGGCGCAAGCGCAAATGGATGTAATTCGCTTACATTCCCAACTTACCAAAACTCAAGCTGATAAAAGTTGGGTAAGTCCAGGACAAGAAGTACTCGCAGATTTGATTGATGGCCGTTGGGAAAAAGCTTTACAGGTGTTAGCAGCATCACCACATAATACCCAAGAAATTGCCAGCTTACTTAAAGCCGATGATGGACGCTTGTGGAATCGCACAACAACAGCGTTGCGAGTCAACCCAAATAGACCAGAGGTGCAAACTTGGACAGCCTTGATTTTAGCAGTTCAGCGAGGAGAAGAACGTGCTAATTCTTGGTTGATAGCACAACCACAAATCACAAAAGCGACTCTTGCCGATATTCAAAGTTTGTTAGAAAGATTTAATAGTGAAATAGCAAAGTCACAAATCACTCCTACTCACCCCAGTCAGATTGTTGGTTCGGTACAAGCAATTACTCAAGTTACCAGTAGCGACTGGCTGCAACCAGATTCTACAGCAGAACTGAAACTTACAGATAACCAGGTTTGGTATCAGGTGGAAGTGAATGCATTTAACGACGGTAAACGCTGGCTAAATTTTCCCTTTGAGAATTTGAAGCTACCCAAAACTTCCCCAGTTACATTTTTCTGGGAAACTTTGGGTATTAGTTCTGACCCAACAATTCAAATAATTGTCTGGCTAGCAAACGGAGAACAACAAATAACCACGGCTACTATCAAAGCGGTGCAACTGCAAAGCGGAGTTTTACGCCTATTAGCTGCTGGTGATAAAATTCCAGACCAGCAAAATAATACTCTTCAACCCAGACCTTTGGCGCTAACAGATGCAGCCCTAGAATGGGTGCTACCATCTCCGATCGCGCTAGAAGAATTATATAAACAAAATCCTCAAGGGCTACAGAAAATTTTACTAACTGTGTGGCGTTCATTACAAGAATCTGGTGACATTTCGGCTGGCCCTATTCCTAGCTTTGAGGAGATGCAGGAAAAATTGGGTTATTGGCCTGTGCAAGTGATTGATTTAACAAGTAATGCCAAACCAGAAACCGTACTGAGTATCTCGGCAGCAGCTATCGCATCCTTGAATCAAAATGAACCTGGAATTTTGGAAGACAAAAAAAATCAATTCCGTCCCCGTACCCTAATTTTTTCTGATAGTGGTAATATAATTTACACAGATTTTGAAAAAAATCACCAACAAACATTAACAGCGATCGCCAAGCTAAGAGATACGCAATCTCTAGCTTTATTAGTAGAGAGTGCCGATAAATATAGTTTGAGGCGCTGGTCAGACAAAAATCAGCGCTTTGAATAGTTATCCCTTACTAGAATTCTCAAGTAAAGAAATGCTGGCGATCGTTGTTTGAAAAACAGACCTATTCTCCTTGGTTACAATTTTCTACACGTTGACGCTTCAGGTTTTGCAATTGCTGCAATAAAGAGTCTACCTCCTCCTGCAAGTTCATGAATTTGGCTTGTTGATCGTCTTGGTAACAGGATTTTGTTAACTTACTAGCCAATAGAGTATTGGACTCGCGGGTAGAAACACTAGATGAAAGAGTAGGCATAACTTATTAAATCCACAACTTAAACTCACACCATTAGAGATAATATAATAATGTAATTTTAACCTTTGTTAAAAAATTGTATACTTTCAATCATTTACTCTAATGGGTTTTAGGTTTCATCATAAGAGACTACGATTGTAATAGTAGTGTTCCAGTGAAGATACTGGGGACTGGGAACTGGGGACTGGTGACTGGGAAGAGAAACAAAAATAACTACTGAACACTTATCAATACTGCATATCAAATCCCCAATCCCCAGTACCCAATCCCTAGTACCCAATCCCCAATCCCCAGTACCCAATCCCTAGTACCCAATCCCCAATCCCTAGTAAATACCGTGACTTTGAGCCTGTCTACTGCTAAATCTTATCGCCAACCTTGGCCTGGACTGATAGAAGCCTATCGCCAATACTTGCCTGTCAGCGAAACAACGCCTGTTGTCACCTTATTAGAGGGTAATACTCCCTTAATCCCAGTGCCGGCGATCGCAGAACGCATTGGTAGAAAAGTACGTGTATTTGTGAAATACGACGGTCTTAATCCCACCGGCAGCTTCAAAGACCGGGGGATGACAATGGCAATTTCCAAGGCTAAGGAAGAAGGGGCAAAAGCAGTAATTTGTGCCAGTACGGGTAACACTTCAGCAGCCGCAGCCGCTTATGCTCGACGTGGAGGTATGAGTGCGTTTGTACTGATTCCCGATGGCTATGTCGCATTAGGCAAATTAGCACAAGCATTGCTATATGGGGCAGAAGTACTGGCAATTAAAGGTAATTTTGACCAAGCGCTAGAAATTGTCCGCGAGATGGCAGAGAGCTATCCAGTAACTTTGGTGAATTCGGTGAATCCCTATCGCTTGGAGGGACAGAAAACAGGCGCTTTTGAAGTTGTCGATGCGCTAGGCGATGCTCCAGATTGGTTGTGCATTCCCGTAGGCAACGCGGGAAACATCACAGCATATTGGATGGGATTTTGTCAATATCATCAAGATGGAAAGTGCGATCGCCTACCTCGGATGATGGGATTCCAAGCCGCAGGTGCAGCTCCTTTAGTGAACGGTCAACCAGTGGAGAATCCCGAAACCTTAGCAACAGCAATTCGCATTGGTAACCCAGCCAGTTGGGAAAAAGCGATCGCGGCACAATCAGCGAGTATGGGAAGTTTCCACGCCGTTACCGATGCAGAAATTCTTGATGCCTATCGACTTTTAGCAGCATCTGAAGGTATCTTCTGCGAACCTGCCAGCGCTGCTTCTGTAGCTGGGTTGTTGCAAGTTAAAGACCAAGTTCCTACAGGGGCGACAGTCGTTTGCGTCCTCACCGGCAATGGTCTCAAAGACCCAGATACAGCCATCAAACACAATAAAAGTCAATTTAAACAAGGCATCGTAGCTGAACTAGGGGCAGTGGCTGAAGCGATGGGATTTTAGGAAGAAGGCAGAAGTAGAGACGCGATTAATCGCGTCTCTACGACTCCTGTACAGACACGATTAATCGCGTCTGTACAAGAGTTAGTTATTTTTCCTTCATCTCCCCCTACCCCTTTGCCCCTCTATCCCCTGCTCCCCGCCTCTTTACTGGCTCGTTCTCGTGTCAAGCTATCAATGGCATCGCCCAAGGCGGTGGTGAGGCTTTTGCGGGTTTGGGCGTGATTTTCTTGCTCAGTTTTCAAAGCTTGTTGTAAGCGATCGCGTTCTTTAATAACGGCGATGAGTTTGGCTTGCCAGTCTTCTACAGATTTTAGTTGTTTTATTTCTTGCTGAATGGCTGTGACTGCTGCACCTTCAGCGAGTGTTCCGTCCTCAATGCCTTGGAGTTGCTGAAGCTTTGCCTTGAGAGATGCGATCGCCTGCTGAGATAGATGAGAATCTGTGCGGCGTTGTTCTGCTTCAGTATTGTAAAGTTTACGCCATTTTTGGGCGCTTTCCCAAGCAACATCGCGCTCGCGTTGAAGTTCAGCCAGCTGCTCTCTAAGCGCTTGAATTTCCGTCAGCCATTGTTGTGTAAAATCTTGATTCATAAGTCATTGGTCATTTGTCATTTGTCATTTGTCAGTAGTATATTCTTCTCCTTCTGCCCCCTGCTCCACCTCGGCTACGCTCGGTGGTCGCCGAGCGGAGTCGAGGTGCGACCACCTGCTCCCTGCTCCCTGCGCCCTGCCCCTCTGCTACTATCATCAGTATTTTTGCGGTAAAGAGAAGTAAAAGTAAAAAGATAGATGCGATCGCGACACAATATTTGGGAGAGTATTTGAGAAACTCAACCAGTTTTAACTCGAAATTATGGCAAATCCTCGTTTTGTCCGTTTTTTTCGCCATCTAAACTGGCGCACGCTCAAGAAAACTTTCGCGAGGACAGCCGAAAGACGACTTTTGGGACTTGCCTCGGAAATTGCCTACAATGCAATGTTATCCTTGTTTCCAGCAATTCTTGCTCTAATCACGGCTATTGGCTTGTTGGCAGAATCTTTACAAAACACATTTAAACAACTGGCGGTGCAACTGAGTCAAGTTCTACCAGAAGAAGCTCTGGTTCTAATTCGCGACTTTGCCACCACAGAGATTACTAACTCCAAAAACAGTGGTTTGTTTTCTCTCAGCTTTGCGATCGCTATTTGGACTGCTTCTGGGGCGGTGAATACTGCAATGACAGCCTTCGACCAAATTCATCAAATTCCTTCAGAAAAGATCCGCCCCTTTTGGAAAGCCAAACTAGTCTCTCTAGGATTAACAATGGGGACTATCGTGCTGTTGGTGTTGGCTTCTTTTCTAGTGTTTCTCAGCGACTTACTGTTGGGGATGGTGGTGCGTGAAAATATTTCTTTGATATTTTTATTGCATCTTTGGCAACTGTTGCGCTGGCCTTTAGTTTTAAGTATTGTTGCAGTGGCCTTTAGCTTTATCTATCGCTACGGCCCTAGTCGGTGGAACCCAGGTACACCAATGATGCCGGGAGCAATTTTAGCAGCTGTTTTTTGGGCAATATTATCTGCCTTATTTCGGCTGTATGTGGCGAATTTCGGTAACTATAATAAAGTATATGGTGCAGTAGGGGCTGTGATAGTTTTAATGCTCTGGTTGTGGTTAAGCGCTGTTGTTCTATTGGTAGGCGACCAGTTGAATGTAACGGTCGGTGAAGATATGCGCCCAAAAACGCAGTCCCAGTCTACAGAAATAATCTAGCTATAGATTCCGTGAGTAAACTGTTGCAAAATCACAGTATGAGAGTAAAATCTCTAACTATTCAATACAAATAGAAATAAGCGATCGCCTCAATGTCTGAATCTCCTCGGTATTCGATGATTGAACCTGATGCCAAAGCGCCTACTTTGAAGCGTCTGCGCCAGATGAGTCGGCTGTTGGATAATCTCGTTACCATTCCTGGAACTCAGGTTGGTATTGGTTTAGATCCAATTATTGGACTTATACCTATTGGTGGTGATTTTTTGGGAGTAATGCTTTCTAGCTATATTATTCTAGAAGCCGCACGGCTAGGTGCATCTAGAGCCACTTTAGGCAGAATGGTTTTAAATATCATCGTCGATGGGTTAGTAGGCTCTATCCCACTGCTGGGAGACTTTTTTGATTTTGCTTGGACAGCTAACACTCACAATATTAAGCTTTTGGAAGAACACCTCAAGTTTCCGACGCAGCAGAGGAGTGCAGACAGGTGGTTTATCTTTGCCCTTTTTGCGGGACTTTTGTTGCTTGCAATTGTCTTAGTAGCATTGCCCGTGATAATAATTAGAATACTGTTGAACTTCTTCACTGGCGCTTAAGTTAGTTATTAATAAAGTAATGAAAGATTGGTGGCAAGCCACTTTTCCTCAAGGGCGGCAAAGTTTAGTTATTACTGATGCTAATGGGTATCCTACACAAATTGCTTATGGTGAAAAAGGTATAGGTAGACCGTTAATTTTGTTACATGGTATGGGCAGTTGGAGCTATAATTGGCGTTACAGTATTGCACCATTATCTAAATATTTTCGGGTAATTTGTTTTGATGCTAAAGGCTTTGGTTTTTCAGAAAAACCCTCGTCTCGTAGAGAACATAACGGGCATCAAATCATTGAGTTTGAAAGGATTATTCGGGCATTATGTGATGAGCCTGTAGTGATTGTGGCAGAATCTTTAGGAGCATTAGTAGCCCTGGCGCTTGCTGAAAAAAATCCCGAATTAATCAAGCAGTTGGTAATAGTCAATGCTCCTATTTTTACCGAACGTTTACCCCATTGGGCTATGTGGATGCTTGCCCAAATACCTTTAGAAATAGTGCAAACAGTTGACAGCTTGCGTCTAGCATATTTTTTTGCTCCTCTCGTAAGAGAAATTATGGCAATAGAAAGGCGTGCGGTACTGTTCGATCCATCAATACTTACACAAGAAGATGTCTATTGGATAACTTATCCATTTATTGAATTGCCTGGTACTCTTGTGAAAGTCGCTGAAGATTTGCAAATAGCAGCGCGAGAAATTGAGCATTGTCAAACTAATAAGCCAAATATGCTCACGCAGATTCAAAATAATCTTAGTGCTATTGAGTGTCCTACACTAATTTTATGGGGTGAGCAAGATAGCTGGTTTCCGGCTAGTCATGGTGAAAAATTGCATCAACGCTTACCCAATTCTCAGTTAAAAATTTTGCCGAACTGCTGTCATGATGCTTCAACTGGTGCTTATAAAGTATTAAATGCAGCAATTATTAAGTTTTTGCAAGATTATAAGTAGAAGGCAGCAGAAACAGTTTTGATAGTTGCGTGGCAAGGCTGAATTTGTTATCCCTCTTTTGTTACTCTGGGGAAATAAAAATTGGGGCTAAATAATGAAACGTAGATTTAGCGGGAAGATTAGCGATCGCAAGCTAATAGAAACCTTCCAGGAAAGCTCTACAGTTAAAATCCTATCTGGGCAAGGGTTACAAATTATTCTCTACCAAAAGTGACAAAAGAGGGATAACTTTTTAATTACGAATTACGAATTACGAATTACGAATTACTATGAGGCTCTCCTAACAACACAATTGAGCATTTTAATTCTTTAATCACCTGTGTTGTTACTTCACTGAAGGCTAATCCCCCTGCTGTGCGATAACGTACAGAACGTAAGACTGCTAAATCAAATGTCTGAGCTTCTCGAATAATTAATCTAGCAATATCATCGCCCCTGACTGTTTGAATCGTCGTATTCACCTGTAATTGAGTTTTAGAAACAATATCAGACAATTGGGATGTAAATTTTTCCAGTAGGGTTGGTGGTGTTTTGCGATCGCTCACGTGTAACAATACCACTTGTGCTTGATTAGTATCAGCCAAAATTTGAGCAAATCTCACAGCGCCTATAGTTTGACGGGTTAAGTCTCCGACTGGTACAAGAATTTTTTTGATTGTTGTGGGACTGTTTAAAAGCCGTGTTACTGCTACCGGACAATGAGAAGACCAGAAAACGCTATCAATTACACTACCAAATAAGCGCGCACGCAACCCTGTTGTCTGCGACCAACCCATGACTACTAAACTGGCGTTTTGTTCGCGACTAGTACGGCTAATTGCCAAAGCTATATCATCATCAATCCGAATTGTAGGTGAAACTTCTACCTCAAATTCTTGACTGATTTCTTTAGCTGAATTCAATCTTTGTTGACTTTGTTCAAGTGCTGTGATTAATTGAGGATTGTCCATCTGAATATGCGCTCTGGTAATCGCTAATGGCACAATCCGTCCAGATTCATAACGAGCCAGCAGCGCTGCCATTTCTATCAAATACCGCTGGGTTTGAGGGTTGTATATCGGTACTACTACAGTAAATGGATAGGGATTTTGCTCTAGGAGTTCACCCTTATCACTTTCCCACCAAGTTGAAAGACTATCTGTTGCAAAATCTGTCTGACCAACCTGTAACGCAGTTGCAGAGCGTGCTGTGATTACTGGGCCTAAAATTGCAGTTACCAGCATCAGAACAATTACACTGTTTAAAACACCCTCATTAATCAGCCGCTCACCCGCAGGATTTACAGTTTGATAAGCAACCAATGTTGCTGCTAGCGTGGCTGCTACCTGTGGCAATGACAAAGACCACATCGTCATTAGTTCTGCTGTGTTGTAGCGGTACAATAATTTGGCTAAGAATGCCGCAATAAATTTGCTGCCAATTAAAGCCACTACAATTACTAAAGCCAGCCAAATTGAACTGAGAGTTTTGATAAATGCCGGAATATTAATTAACAATCCCATGTCCACAAAGAAACAAGGGATAAACAAAACACTACCAATAAATTCGATTTTTTCTTTGACTGGGCTACGTCCTAGAACATCATTGACTGCTAAACCTGCTAAAAACGCACCGACAATTTTTTCAACGCCAATTACTTGCGCTCCTACAGAAGCCAAAAACAATGCTAGTAATATAAACAAAAACTGATTACTTTGTTCTTCTCCAGTACGTCGAAAAAACTCTTTTCCTGCCCAGTCAAACCCAAACAGGACAACAACAGAGTAAATTGCAAGTCCACCTAACAAAGTAACTAAACTTAAGGCTGTGAACTCTCCTCCGTGAATGCCCACACAAATCGCTAGTACGAGCAAAGCACCTGTGTCAGTAAAAATCGTGGCTCCAATTGTCACCGTCACTGCTTCATTAGTTACAACTCCCAGTCGACTCACAATTGGATATGCCAAGAGAGTGTGGGAAGCAAGTAAAGAACCAATTAAGATAGAAGAATTCCAACTAAAATTAAATAAACGTCCGACCGCAATACCAGCAATTAATGGTACTAAAAATGTGAGGATGCCAAATCCAATTGAACGATTTCTAGTTTTACGAAATTGCTCTAAGTCAATTTCTAAACCTGCCACAAACATCAAATAGACTTTACCGATATCTGAAAGGAGTTTAATAGTATCAGATTCAGAGTCTAGTAGCTTTAAGCCATTTTGACCTAGTATTACACCAGCTACCAGTAAACCCACCAGTCCGGGTAGTCGTAGTTTCTCAAAAACCGGAGGTACAATAAAGATTACTGCCAGGAGAATTGTAAATGCAATAATAGGACTATTTAATAACAAGTTCAGTACCTTTTATTAGAAACAAAACTAAAAATTTCTAGAAAATGTTGAAAAATCACTTTTAAGAAGTATACATATATCTTTCACCTGTTGTATTGAGTTAAGTTTTGTGATTTTCCCAAATTAGCCCTAACAGCATAAATGCTGCGATCGCATTCACGGTTCTACCTTAAGAAAAGAGTTCTTTACGTCTACAGGAATAAATAATTTCTGACTTTTCTGTACAACGCGTTGCTTCAACTACACATATGCACTCTCCAGACGGCTTATATTACTGCATAATGTCTCTGTCAGGAGAAGGGTAGCGCAATAGCCGATATGTATTTAATATCTCCATAAAAATAGAGTGGGAGGAAGCATATCAGTTAGCTTTCAAACTCCCACTCTGCCATTTGCTGCTGTAGTGAACAGGTAATTTGTACAGACGTTGCCCGTTATTTAGGGGGCTGACACGTACTTCAAAAACAACGTCCACACACAAATAATATTCCTGTTGCAGCAAATGTAAAATCTAATTATTGAGATTTTTTTGCCTAGACAAATAGTCTGCAAAATATTGCTATGAATAATTTTTCTTCGTCTATCAATCCTTTGATAGATAGAATTGATAAAGAAGAATTAACTGATGTGGTAGTCCCTGATAACAACACCCTTGAAGTCGTTTATCTACTATAATTTAACTCTGTTAATCAAAATTAAGTTGCCATTTTGGCAGCTTTTTAAATTTTTTAATTGTTCCCGTCTAACTTTTTTAAAAGCATTAAGCTGCTTTACCCGTGTACTAATCCCAATAGTCTAAAAGTTCTGTAGCTATTCATGTGGCTGGTGCATTCACTGATTGCGTATTTTAATGATAATCCTCGACTTGATATAAGTAAGGACACAGTATAACTGTGTCCTGATTTGCAAAAAGTATTAATTTGACAGGTTTTTATTTTACAGGGCTATTAATACTTCTGTAAAATTGTAGACAATGAACTTTGTTTCCGAATATCCAATAAATCTGCTAAAGATTCTTTTTGTGTATCCAGGTGGTGTCTGTGTTCTGGTGGCAGAACCGTTACTAAATGTTTTGTTTTAGGTGAAATCGGCATTACAGACGTCATCAGTTGTTGCTGTGGCACAAAAACTGGTTGATTTTGGGGAAGGCGTGGTTCCAATCTTGGGCTTTGGTAGCGGTTTTCTGCCAAACGTGCCTGACGACGGTTAATCTGTTTTTGGACTTTTTGTAGTGGCTTGGGACGGTTGAGTATTCGGTAAATAATCAAGCAACCACTACCACAGCTGAGGGCGATCGCAGCTATCATCCACAAAGGTGTAGGATTGATATTCTCAGAAGGCGTTTTGATAGGTTCTTCAACGACTGCTGGGATTTTTTCTGATTCTACCTGTGCCACACGCCCGACATGACTTAGGCTGTACAACGCAAAGGTAGCACCTCCTAAACACATAGCGAACAACCCAGTCAACAATAGCCAAGGATGATGTGCAACCAGATTTATCAGAATCTTCGAGCTTGCTATTGCTTTCGATTTACTGTTTGTCAGCTCTGGAGTAGCCCCTATTAGTTGGGTTTGCTCGTACTGTACACTCTGACTTTTTTCCATGATTACTTTCAGATTTGTACCCCTCTAGTCCAGATTGTAATAGAGGAGCTAAGCATCAGGTATCCGTAGCGAGATTTCAGGTTAAAGTAGCTTTTTTATAGAAGAAAACCTACTAAAACTCACCAGTTTTTCTTAAAAATCTGTATTTATTACTACTTTTTGCTGTAATCCTTAGAAATCAGTTGCCTTATTTTTTTTACTTATTTAGCAGAATGTCTTTCTAGAGCAAGTTGAATTAATCGATCCACTAATTCTGGAAACGAGATGCCACTCTGAGACCAGAGTTGAGGATACATACTCGTTGCGGTGAAGCCTGGTAAAGTATTGATTTCATTAATTAAAACTTCTCCTGTAGCTTCTACATAGAAAAAGTCTACTCTTGCTAACCCAGCCGCATCAACAGCTGCAAAAGCTTGCAGAGCCATGTCTTGAATTTGACAGCTAATTGCATCTGGTAGCGGTGCTGGTATCAGTAAATCTGCTTTACCTTCTGTATATTTAGTTTCATAATCGTAAAAATCACTATCATAAGTAATTTCGCCTATGACAGAAGCTTGAGGTTGATCGTTGCCTAAAACTGCACACTCTACTTCTCTCGCCACGACACCAGCTTCGACGATTAGCCGTCGGTCAAAACCGGCAGCATTGTCTAACGCTGTTTCTAATTCTTGGCGCGATCGCACTTTGGCAATACCCACTGAGGAACCTAAATTCGCAGGTTTGACGAAGCAAGGATAGCCTAGTGCAGCCTCAATTTCATCACACAGCTTAGGAAACACACAAGGATTAGACCAAACTTGCGCTCTAGTTAACGCCTTATATTTTACCTGTGCCAGTCCTGCTTGCTCAAACGCCATTTTCATGGCAATTTTATCCATACCCATCGCAGAACCTAGCACCCCAGAACCGACAAAGGGGACTTGCATCAAGGTGAGTAACCCTTGAATTGTACCGTCTTCACCGTTGGGGCCGTGCAGAACGGGAAACCAAACATCTACTTCAGCGACTTGGGAGGGAGATTGCCACTGGTTCAGGGTTTGGGCTTGAGGATTAGATGTTAGTTGTCCTTCTGATGTTGATTGTGGGGATTCTGGTAACGGTATACCAGTGCCGAGAACTTTTTGGGGTGCTTCTCCCGCTAACCAACGTCCATCTTTTTGGATGTAGAAAGGCAGTAGATCGTACTTACTAGCATTTTGCTCTGCACTTAAGGCTTTAGCGATCGCTCGTGCTGAATTTATGGAAACTTCATGCTCTCCCGAACGACCGCCAAACAGCAACCCCACGCGCAGCTTAGTCATTTTAGTACCTCTACATTCCTCAAGCAGATAGCGTATCATACTAATTCGTAATTCGTAATGACGCTCGATGACTCGCTACCGCTACGCTAACGTAATTCGTAATTAAGACACACTACAAAAAGCTTGACACAGGCTGATTCTAATCCGTTACCTATCTCCTGCCCACTGTCAACTGTCAACTGCTTTAACTTACTGAACCAACCCAGCACGCAAAGCCAAGACAGCAGCTTGTGTACGGTCAGCAACACAGAGTTTATTTAGAATACCTCGAACATGAGTTTTGACAGTCCCGACAGTTAGATAAAGCCTTTTAGCAATTTCTGCATTGTCACATCCAGCGACAATCAATTCCAAAACATCCATTTCCCGGTGAGTTAGGGGATAGCTTTCGATAGTTTTCTCAATTTCTGGGTCAATACCCCCAATCATGACTCTTTTCCCACTTGTTCCACTGTTGGCGTCAGAGAAATCCTGACGTATTTGTCGTAGGATAAGGTCTGCGATCGCTGGATCAATCCACGAGCTACCTGCGTAGGTTGTTCGCACAGCCTCTACTAGTCTCTCACTTTCGATATCCTTCATGCAATAAGAATCAGCACCTGCTGCAAAAGCTGCTAAAACTGCTTGTTCGCTATTCTGCATCGTTAAAATTAGCAGCTTTGTCGTATAGTCTTCCGTTTCAGCTTGATATTGCCTAAATGTGCGTGTCAGGTCGATACCATCCATATCAGGCAAACCGATATCAATAGTTGCAACATCTGGCTTGAGAGTTTTCAGCAGTTCTATTCCCTCTGCTGCATTAGCTGCTTCACCTACAATTTTCATGTCTGCTTGAGTTTGTAAAGCCGCCCGCAAACCGATTCTAGTCAGGGTGTGATCTTCAATCACAAGGATTTTGATTTCACTCATAGGTGCTTATGTTTACTATTATCTATATACAGATGAAAAGATGAAAATATCTCTGTTGTTCTATTCGGGATTTTATCCGAAAAGAAACGCATTTGGTATTGTTCACAAAACTTCATCTATCATTAGTTACAAATTACCCTAAATTATCCGTTTTTACACAGCACATTTTTCGATAAAAACATATAATTTACTCAAAAATTATTTTTATACATTCTCTGAAAGTAAGTGCTTAATAGTAAAAAACTCATTTTGAAAATTAGGCAGCAGGCGAGAATCTTTGATTATTTAAGGTAAAACTTCAGTTATATATATCGATTAGCGATATAATATAAATAATCCACTTAAAAAACAATATACTTATTTTTATAAATTAATACTTAATTGTAGAGAAAAATTGTAGTGTAATTACTGATAAAAATAATATACTCAATTGAGGAAACTTGAAACTGAAATCTGATTCCTTAATTATCTTAGCGCTAGTGAAGTAAGCTATTACTAGATTTGCTAGGAATAGCCAAGCACTTCGGTTTTTATTAGCTATGTCTCTAACTAAAACTGCCAAAAAAGATAAGATTCTCATTGTAGATGACGTTTTTGACAATTTACTGGTATTAGAAGCAGTCCTAGAAGATAATAATTATGAAATTATCTTGGTGGAAGATAGCAAGATCGCTTTAAATATGGTAGAGGAGTCGCTGCCAGACATAATACTGTTAGATGTGATGATGCCGGAAATAGATGGCTATGAATTCACTCGTCGCATCCGACAAAATCAAGCGCTGCCATTTATCCCCATCCTGTTAATTACAGCTCACTATGAGTCTAGTGTTGTCGAAGGACTCGATGCCGGTGCAGATGACTTCATTCGTAAACCATTCGATCCAGATGAACTACACGCGCGAGTGCGATCGCTTCTCCGCCTCAAGCATAGTATTGACGAACGAGACCAGATGGCTAACTTGCGGGCAGATTTTGTCTCACGTTTTACTCACGATTTACGCATACCTTTAGTAGCCTCCAATAGGGTATTAAAATTATTGTTAGAAGGCAGGTTTTGCGACGTTTCGCCACAGTTGCAAGAAATCATCGACACGATGATTGGCAGTAACCAAGACCTGCTAGAAATGGTGAACACTTTGTTAGAAGTTTATCGTCATGAAGCTGGTTGTAAAACCTTAAAAATTGTTCCTTGTGATATTCAAGAATTAGTCAGTGAAGTTGCTCAAGAATTAACTCATTTAGCTGAAGAAAAAGGATTAGCCCTAAACCTTGAACTGGCAGAAAAAACAACTGAAACTGGAAGCATAGTAATGGGCGATCGCGTAGAGATGCGGCGAGTTCTCACAAATATCGTGGGTAATGCCATTAAATTTACAGACAAAGGTTCTGTAGAGATTCGCTGCCATCTGACTCCGACTACTATAACTATTGATATCCAAGATACAGGGCCAGGAATTTCCAAACAAGACCAAGCAATATTATTTGAGCGATTTCGCCAAGGTAAACATCAGCGTTCTGGTAGTGGTTTGGGGCTATATTTATCTCGTTGTATTGTCGAAGCACATCAAGGCAGAATCGATGTCACATCTGAGCCAGGACAAGGTAGTACATTTACCATACATCTACCTGTAGCTACTGATAGCTAATTTTTGGTGTTTTAGGGGTTGATTAGCCAGTACGAAAACCCAGTATAGACATTGCATTGCAACGTCTGTACTGGTATACGCATTCAAAAAACAGAAAAGGTGTGGTAAGCAGATTGCTTACCACACCTCTTTACTAGATGTCTTCAGCCTAGTCTAAAGCTTTTTTAACTTCATCTTTGACATTTTCAACAGTGTGGCGAACTTGAGATTCTGCTTGTTTAGCTTGACCTTCAGCTTCATCATTGGGATTACCAGTTATTTTACCCAATGCTTCTTGAGCTTTTCCTTCAATGTTTTTAGCAACAGCTTTTGCTCTATCTTCAATACTCATATTGACTCCTAATTTTTGTTAATTATTGAATTTATTATTAGTGCTTGTTTAGCAAGCGATTCAACATTTATATATTAGCTTTAAATAATTTTTAACTCTTCTGCCGGAAGATGTTATTTTAATCAAAAACTTTTTTCCTTATACATATTTTTTTAAATTTTTGATTCATCTTCTAGAATTTAAATAATCACCGCAAGAAATACCAAAATAACTCCTTATCTATTTCTTTAGATGAATAAGCTTATGTCTAAAGATAGAGAATCGATAATTAACCTTACTGAGAAATTGTCTACCATCGCGAGAAGGCATTACATAGCAAGTATGGCAGTTCAAGCATTTGGTGTACTTATTAAGATATAGCAAATATACCGCGTTGAGTCAGAATAACTAGAATCCCGGCAAATTAAGATAAACTTGGCGATCGCCTACCGGGTGCTAGCAAAGCCAACAGCAATTAAACTGTTAGTTAAACAAGGAAGTGATTTACTATTGAATACAGTTTAAATCAAGCATAATTCTAAAGAAATTCTTACGATTCGCATCTCTATGACATCAAAACAAGTAGTGTTATAAACCTGAATTTTGAGAGTGAACCATATATATCACGACCTAATTGCAGAGCTAAACTAGGTTGCTTACATTTTGTGTCTAACTTAATTCACATGGCAGATATATATAAACTACAGCCAGTAAATATGCATCTGATAGCGATGTTTATATTAGTAGTATTCCTAGTCATCCTCAGAGATGAAATTTTGAATATTCAGATAATATCTAAAGATTTTCGATATTAGTTCGCTAGGTAGAGCAGAAAATTGGCAGCTAAATTTTAATATGAACGTAGTCCAAAGCGAAACAAAACGCATTTTCAAGGAAGGATAAACAGATATGACTAACATAATTGCTTGGTTGGTTTTAGGTTTGATTGCAGGTGCATTAGCTAAATTCTTTTATCCTGGACACCAAGGCGGCGGGATTTTATCCACAATTATATTAGGGATTTTGGGAGCTGTACTTGGAGGTTATTTAGGACAAGTCTTGTTAGGGAGTGGTTCGGCAGCCGCAGCATCCGTAGGAGCTTTATCACTAGGAAGTATTTTGTTTGCTGTTCTAGGTGCTATGTTGCTGATTTTCCTGTGGGGATTGCTGACCCGCAGAGCCGTATAATTTACTACGTTAGCTCAGCTAAGATCCTGGCAGAGCATTTATAGTCGCAAGAAACAGATAAAATGACGTTAGAAAAAGAGCGAAGATCAGTAGGCGTTTTTGCTAAACGTTTGGATGCAGAATTGGCACTTCAGGAACTAAAAGCTGCAAATTTTTCGATGCATCATGTTTCTGTAATTGCGCAAAACACAGAAGAGCAAGCTGATATTGCTGGTGTGGAAGTTAAAAAGCATACTGGCAATATATCTGATGAAGGCGCTGCTGCTGGAGCAGTAAGTGGCGGTGCATTAGGTGGTGTAACTGGCTTACTAGTAGGTTTAGGCCTTTTGGCAATTCCAGGGATAGGGCCAATTATGCTAGCTGGTGCAGAAGCAACTGCGATCGCCACTGCCTTAGCTGGTAGCGCCATAGGTGCAGCCGCAGGTAGTTTAGCTGGTGCGTTGCTGGGTTTCGGAATTCCTGAAGAACAAGCACGAGTTTACAGCGATTTAGTATCTAAAGGTTACTATTTAGTGATAGTAACAGGCGCAGAAGAAGAAATTCATCTTGCCAAAATGATATTGCACAATCGTGACATTCAACAATGGGGAACTTATGAGCTATCCCCATCTCTGAATAAGCGCTACAAATCTGCGGTTGGCGTTTTTTCTACACGCCAACACCTAGAAAGAGCGTTTAGTGAATTGAGAACAGCTGGCTTTCCGATGAGCCACGTTTCCGTGGTTGCTGAAGAAACCAATTCACTTGATGATCTTGGTGAGGTAAAAATCAGCAGTTCCCAATATAACTACGCCAACTTAGGAATTCCTGACGACCTAACCAGATATTATGAACATCGAGTTTCTCTTGGGGATTACCTAGTAATCTTAAATGGTACTGATATCCACATAGCAGCAGCAAGAACCATTTTAGAGAGTAACAAAATTCAACATTTTCATACCTATAGCCGAGCAGCAGTTAATTCGGCTAAGAGTAATTACCAAATTCTTAGTGCAAATCGTTACTTCTAGGTAAGTGACAAAGTACTAAACTTATACAGCGATTTGAACACAGGACAGCAAAGCATGAAGAAATCAATAACCTTGTTAGTCAGTGGCATTTTGTTGTTGAGCGTAGCTGCTTGTAATAATGCTCAAACTACTGGAGAAGCTCCAGATTCCACTAAAGACGAGATAAAAATTCCCACTGCGAAAGACGCTAGCGAAGCCAAAGAAGATGCAACCAGCGAAACTCGCAGAAATCAACTCAATGCTGATATTAAAGCACGGGAAGAACGTAACAACGCATTAAACGATGGCACAGCAAAAGACAGAGATGATAGTGATGTAGCCAGTGAAGTTCGCAGTAAATTAGAAGCTAATCTCCCTGCTAGTGCGTTGGTAGTTGATGCCAAAGATGGCTCTGTTATCATCTCAGGAACTGTTCCTACTCAGGAACAATACGACAAGATTGCTAACTTAGCGAAAGAAATTAAAGGTGTGCAATCTGTAGATATCAAGGCAGCTGTTGCTCCAGCTAAACCTGGAAAGAATAACTAGTACCGCTACGCGTAATTCGTAATTAAGCTCTCGCAAAGGTTTCAAGCATACCTATAAAAAGTAGATTTTTAAAACCTGCTGTGTAAATCCTGAATAAAATATGAAGTGATTCTTTGCACAGTTGCCCAGTTACTTATGCAATAAATCCCTTTGCAGGGTGTAAACTATGCTTTTTGATTATTTTCAAATAGAGGTTATTTTTTAATAAAATAAACCCAAAGTTTGTAAACATAAAAAGCATAGGTTTGCAGATATATTTGCATTAGCTTAAAATTAGCAACTAGCTTTGCCAAGAATTACTGAAAAACCGCTTGATATCAATCCATAATTAAAAGGTATTGTATTAAATTTAGGATTTACAAGCTTCTTAAAGCTATTACCAAAGTTTATAGAATTGGTATAGCTGTTAGATGAGTTGTTCGGCTGATTTAGCGGCTTTTCTACCCAATTAATCAGCCTAAAATCGCTATGAGTTGTACTACTATAAAGTTGCGTCGTTAAGGTAATACCAGACCAATATCTAAGCTGCAACAAGGTAGTCTTCCGGTAAGAAAATGTCTGTTTCAAATAAAGAAACAGTAGTTTCATAGCCAATTCTACCCATTTCTGGCTCTGAACCCATTTCCATTTCTACAAGATACGACCAGTTTCTAGAACTAAGACTACAACTGACTATTGTTCCAAATCCGCCAATAAATTCTACCTTTTGCCCTTTGCAAAATTTAGGTCTTGTTAGTTGAATTACTGCACTCATACAAACCACTATGTTTAAATAAAGGTGAGATACTAAACTTATAATCTAAACATCAGTATTTATTGTTCCACCAATAGATTTAATTAAAAGATTAATTTGCTGCTTCTTTTGAAATAATTGCTAATATCTAAGGGATTAGTATTAGACGTTTGATATTGACATACACTTGTTAACAAAGTAACGATATTTGTAAAGAAGTATGGTTAAAATAGTTATACAGCAGTTCACAGGTAAATGAAGCACAGTGTCTAACTTTAAAAGCTATATATAAAGCTAGATTTACTTCTGACTTCTTGGGGGCGGAACGTCTCCGGCTCCGCTCGGCGACCACCTGAATTCTGCTGTATGTGGCTTATAAAAATAATTACGTCAATCACAACTTAGCGAAGTAATCTACATCTTTGTAGTTGTAAAAATAATTCCAATAAATACCAAAGCAATAAAAATAGCGGAAACAAACGCCTGAGATAATGTTGAACCGTTTGAAGATTGGAACCAAGATTGGAGCAAGTTTTGCCTTAAGTCTGGCAATTCTGAGTACTATTGGTCTAATCTCTTACCAAAACACCAATGAACTCATTCAAACCTCGCACAAAGAAAAACATACCTATCAAGTACTAAGTCAGCTTGAAGACCTCAATGCACAATTGACAAATGCCGAGACTGGGCAACGGGGTTACTTAATTACTGGAGAACAACGCTATCTAGAACCTTATAAAGCTGCTATTGATGTAGTAGATCAAAAAGTTAAAGGAATTGAGAAATTAACGGCAGATAACCCTAACCAACAGCGTCAACTTGGTATTTTACAGCCATTAGTTGCTAAGAAATTAGCTGAGCTGAAACAAACGATCGCCTTACGCCAGAACCAAGGCTTGGAAGCAGCCCAGAAGGTTGTGATGACAGACGAAGGCAACCAACTGATGACTGAAATTCGCCAAATCATCCAGAGGATGGAAAATGAGGAGAATGCACTGCTCAAGCAGCGTAGCCAAAAGGCACAAATAGTTAGCCAACAAACGCTTGCCACTATTATTTATAGTATTCCGCTCTATGCTTTACTCTTAGCTTTAATTGGATTTGCCTTATCTAGACATATATCAGCACCGCTGAAGCAAGTTTCTGATTTAGCAGAAAAAGTTGCGGATGGAGATTTAACAGTAAGTTTACCAAATAGCGATCGCCAAGACGAAATTGGTGTGCTGAGGCGAACTTTCAATCAGATGACTGTAAATCTGCAAAATACGACTGAGAAAAATGAAGAGCAAAATTGGCTCAAGTCTAATTTAGCTGAATTTACCCAGATGCTACAAGGGCAACGCCATCTACAAAGCGTGGCTCGCCTAATTTTGTCAAATTTAGCACCACTAGTTGGAGCATCTCAGGGCGTTTTTTATCTAATGGACTCAATAGACAACGAGCCTGTACTAAAGCTTTTAAGTAGCTATGCTTACACAGAGCGCAAACATTTAGCAAGCCAGTTTCGTTTGGGTGAGGGACTAGTGGGACAGTGCGCCTTAGAAAAGCAAAGAATTCTCCTTACTGAAGTTCCTGGCAACTATATCCGCATCAGTTCCGGCTTGGGAGAAGCTTCACCGCTGAATCTTATTGTGTTGCCCATAATGTTTGAGAGTGAGGTGAAAGCCGTAATTGAACTAGCCACTTTTGGACGCTTTCGCAAACTCCATCTTACATTCTTAGAGCAATTCTCTGAAAACATCGGTGTATTTTTGAATAATATCGCCGCACAATCGCAAACTCAGCAGCTACTCGAACAGTCTCAAGCTTTAACAGATGAACTGCAAATTCAGCAACAAGAACTTAGGCAAAGCAACCAACGTTTAGAAGAACAAGCAAAACAGTTAGAGGAATCAGAATTTCTCCTGAAGCAACAACAGGAAGAGTTAAAGCAATCTAACGAGGAATTACAGCAGCTCAATGAAGAACTTGAAGAAAAAGCGGAACTCTTAGAGGAGCAAAACCGCGCAGTTGCCCGTAAAAATCAAGAAGTTGAGCTAGCAAAACAGTCTTTAGAAGAACAAACCGAGCAATTGCAATTATCTTCAAAATATAAATCGGAATTTCTAGCGAACATGTCCCACGAGTTACGGACACCGCTCAATAGTTTACTGATATTAGCACGGCTCTTGGCGGATAACGTTGCAGGCAATTTAACAGACAAGCAAGTAGAGTACAGCCGGACAATTTACTCTGCTGGCACAGAACTATTAGAGTTAATTAATGATATTTTAGATTTAGCAAAAATCGAGTCAGGAACTTTGTCGGTAAAGAGTGAGCAAATTACCTTTGCAGATTTACGGCAATCTCTAGAAGGAACTTTCCGTCAAGTGGCTCTGAGTAAAGGACTCGACTTTACGATTGAACTGGATGACAATTTACCAGATGTAATTTATCACGACCCAAAACGCCTGCAACAAGTGCTGAAAAACTTACTGGCTAACGCCTTAAAGTTTACCCAGCAGGGTGGAGTGAAATTACAAATTAGCATCCCCGAGGCAGCACAACTCGACAGCAGCAGTAGCAATCCGATGATCGCATTTGCTGTCAGCGATACAGGTATTGGTATTCCCGCCGATAAGCAAAAGATTATTTTTGAAGCATTTCAGCAAGCAGACGGCACAACCAGCCGCAAGTACGGAGGAACTGGCTTAGGCTTATCAATCAGCCGCGAACTAGCGCAACTCTTAGGAGGAAGAATTGAACTAGACAGTCAACCAGCACAGGGAAGCACCTTCACCCTCTACCTACCGCAAACTTATTCAGGGACTAAGCAATCACCTATTCAAGAACAGACCAAAACAAAAGAAATTCTTCCCCCAGTACCCATTACCCAGCCCTTACCCTTAGTCCCCAGCGATGCACTGAGCTTGTCGTACCCCTCCGGGGAAGCAAGCTATGTGGAGCGTCCCCAGTACCCGATACCCAGCCCCATTGAAATCCCAGATGATCGAGAGACAATTCAACCAGGCGATCGCATCTTACTAGTAATCGAAGATGACGAGAAATTCGCCGCCATCTTACTAGATATGGCACGTCAACAGGGCTTTAAAGTGCTTGTGGCTTTACACAGTAAACAAGGATTAGCACTAGCACAGCAGTTTAAGCCCGATGCAATTACGCTCGATATCCGGATGCCAGAAATGGACGGTTGGACATTGTTGGATCGTTTGAAACGTAACTCAAAGACTAGGCATATACCAGTACACATTCTTTCTGGTGATGAAAGACAACAATGGGGTTTACAGCTAGGAGCAATCACCTACCTGCAAAAACCGATTTCTTCAGAAGCACTCACTCAGGTATTAACCGAGATTAAAGGCTACGTTGAGCGGAAAGTAAAAAATCTCCTAGTCATAGAAGATGACCCCATACAAGCCCAAAGTATTATCGAACTAATTGGTAATGGCGATGTTCAAAGTACAGCAGTCGGTACGGGAGCAGAAGCCTTGGCAATTTTGCAATCAAATCACTTTGATTGTATTGTGCTGGATTTAGGTCTACCTGATATGAGCGGGTTTGAACTGATAGAGCAAATCAAGCAAGAATCGAGTCTTTTGAAACTGCCGATTATTGTCTATACAGGCAAAGAACTAACCCAACAAGAAGAAACCCAACTTAGGGGATTGGCAGAGACAATTATTATTAAAAATGTGCGATCGCCAGAACGGTTGTTAGATGAAACTGCCCTGTTTCTGCATCGGGTACAAGCAGACTTGCCACTACCCAAGCGTGAAATGCTAGAGCAACTACACCAAACTGACCCAGTGCTAGCTAATCGCAAAGTTTTAATTGTCGATGATGACTTGAGAAATATCTTCGCCCTCACCAGCTTGTTAGAAAGCTATCAAATGCAAGTTCTGTTTGCTGAAAATGGTAGAGATGGCATTGAGATGTTGCAAGCCAATGCCGACATTAATATAGTTTTAATGGACGTGATGATGCCAGAAATGGATGGTTATGAAACTACTCGTGCCATTCGCCAGCAACAGCTATTCCGCTCACTGCCAATCATTGCATTAACAGCCAAAGCCATGCCAGGCGATAAGGAAAAGTGCATTGAAGCCGGAGCCTCTGATTACATTACTAAACCTGTAGATACTGAGCAGTTGCTTTCGCTGTTGCGGGTTTGGCTATATCGTTAACGTGAGTTCGCTGAATACTGTTTTGATCAAGCCCACAACGGGAGCGGGTGCAGGGGTTGCATGGTGGTGGAGATGTAATACCAATTAGAAAAAAGAATGCGACAAATAGTCCATCTGTAGAGACGCAATGAATCGCGTCTTCACCCAAGGATGTGTTACAACCATTAATTGAATTGGTATAAATTAAGACAAACTAGAAAGAAGATTGAGTACAAACCCCTTTTTTTAAATATGGAAAAAGAAAAAGATGTATTTCAAGTCACGTAGTGCGTTCGCCCTACAGCCCTTCTCCAAAAGGAGACCAAGGCGAATGGGCATACTACGGCGGGCGTCTCGTAGAGAGAAATACGGCGTCAAATTTTCAATAAAACTCAATTTATTGATGGGGTCTCCTACACCCCTATACCCCCACACCCCAACACCTTTTTTCTACTAGCGTAATGCCCTAGAAGTAACGGCTCGTTGTAGTTGAGCTAAAGCACGGTTGTAATCCAAAATCGCTTGGACTCGATTACCTTCAGCTCTTGTCAGGTCGTTTTCTGAGTTAATTACATCAGTTTGAGTACCCACACCAGCTTGGAATCGTAGACGCGCTAAACGTAGAGCTTCCCTAGCTTGTTCTAAAGCAGTATTGGCAGTTTGAACATTGTTTAAATTAGCTTGCTGGGTAGAAAAGGCTTGTTCAACCTGAAACCGGATTTGGTTACGCTGTTCACCAAATTGAGTTTCTGCGATCGCAATGTTAGCTCTTGCTTGAGCTGCTCTTGCTCTTGCTGCTCCCCCGTCGAATAAATTCAGGCTCGCTTGAACTCCCACTGAATAACCATCAGTCACACTGACTTGATCATCGAATTGATCTAGCAGGTTATAGCTAGCAACTACACTAAACTGAGGCCCCAGTTCTGCAAGTGCCTGCCGTCGCTGTTGCTCACTAATATTGCGTTGCGCCAACTGCTGCTGCAATTCGGGACGGTTCTGAAAAGCGAGGATAATACTTTGTTCTAACGTCTGGTTCCAAAGTCCAGCTAGCTGTACAGGGTCAGCGGCACTGATATTAACCGACTGCGTTAAATTTATCCTAGTAGCCAACTGACGACGAGCAGTTTGCTGCTGCGAGATCGCATTAGTCAAATCTTGTTGAGAATTTGCTAAATTGACTTGAGAACGCAGCACATCGAAGCGGGTACCTACTCCAGCTCGTTCTAGAGCTTCTGCATCTCGCAAGCTAGCCTGAGCATTAGTTACAGCCGACTGGGCAATACGTACTTGTTCATCTGCTTGTTGCAGATTGTAGTAGTCAGTAGCAACATTCAGACGGATTGTCTCATCCTGAGTTTCTACCGCCAATTCATCAGCACGTTCTTGTTCTTCAGCTTGTCTAATAGCAGCTTGCCGCCTCCCAGAAGTATAGAGGTCATATCTCAGTTCTGCTTGACCAGAAAAATTTGTATTTGCCGGATCTCCATTTGGCGATGATATACCTGTCTGTCGTTCCTGTTGTTCCACCCGAAGCTGATTTGATGCATCCTGGCTCCGAGCAATATTTGCACTAACACTAAGGTTAGGAAATAAAGCAGCTTGCTGTTCACGTACAGCAGCTCGACTACGCTGTAGCTGCAATATTGACACCTGTAAATCTCGATTGTTACGCCGTGCTAACTCTAGAGCCTGTGCCAAAGTAATTGGCTGATTTCCCTGAAGTGTCACTTCCTCTGGTTTAGTAGGATATTGCAGAGGATTTGGGCTGGGATTGAGGTTCTCTGGAATTTGCACAGCACCAGGTGTCGAAGGAGCCACAACTGTTGGTGCAGTTTGAGTAGGTAGTGAACTCGGCGATACTGGAGTTACAGGTGTCGGTCTAGCGGGAGTTGGCACTGTTGGCGACGCTGGAGTCACAGTTCCTGGTGCAGCTGGGATATTACTCTGAGCTACGCGTTCTCCAGGAGCATTTTGTTGCGAACAGGTACTTGAGGTCAAAAGCAAAGCAGCCGAGGGAGAAGTTTTAGTTTTCCTCGATTCTTGTTGGCAATTCTGCGCTACCAACAACTTGGCTGTTCCTGCTCCTACTGCCGAAGTTTGTAAAAATGTCTGTAAATTAGTATCAGCATTTTTCTTCTGCACCGCTGGCTGCTGTGAAGAAGACATCGGCAAAATCCGTTCCGGCACAGAAGGTGCTTTCGAAGTAGTATTAGTAGTATTAAAAGCTACTATATTTTCTAATTTCTGCCCAAAAGAGCCTGAGTTATTCTGTTGTTGATCACTTGGAACAGAACGATTTACATCTGGTTTTTGGGAAGAATTGAAGGTAGGTGTCAAACTCAAAAATCTACCTTCGTATTTTGTAGGTACTTGTTCTATAGTCATGCCAGTACCTCCAGCGATGATTGCTGGAAGACTGTGATTACTTAAAGGCTTCACACTGAGTTTAGTCCAACTAGAAGTAGGTACTAAAGCAGGAAAACTAATGCCCGCACTATTAGGCAGTTGGGTACTCATGATATCCGCAACCAATGTTTGACTGTAGATAGAAGTCAAAACACTAGGAGAAGACACTTGTACTCGACTTACTTTTACAGTACCAGCCCAGGCTGGTTGGGTTGTTAAGACCGCTGCTGTCACACCAGGTAAGAAGCTATAAAATAATTGCTGTCCTTTCACCGCATCCCCTCACACGAAAATCATAATCTAGCGGCAGAAAACCTGTCTTCACCACAGAATATAGCACGATAATAAATTTGGGAAAGGATATACCACGATACCAAATTTAAGAATCAGAACTCTGCTTGTCTTCAAAACGTCTAACAATGCGAGAAAGTTCCGCCTTTTCATCAACATTAACGCGAGTCGGAGCGCCACTAACAATCCGTTCATAATTTCGGAAAGAATCTTTAATATCCGGGCCGTCAGCGGTTATATTGTACTCACGGATACCCTTATCGTGCCATGATCCCCGCATTTTAAATACGTTAATTGCCCGTGACATTTCTCCTCGAATTTCTACGTACTGCAACATCAAAATAGTGTCTGTAATCGTGGAAATATGGGAATCTGTAATTGAATGCGAACCCATAAATTGCTCAGTTGTATTGGTAAAAAAACCAGTTATTTCTTCTTGCTTAGCGTAACCAGTTACACCAATTACAAATTGCCGGAATGCATTATTACTTACTCCTCTTGCTAGTGCTGATAGAGAGTCAATTGCAATACGAGATGGTTTAAATACAGCAATTTCTGACTTAATAATTTGCAAGTGATCTTCTAAACCAGTAGATTCAGGATACGTGCAAATTATTTTGAGTAACCCTTGATGCTCTAACTCTTCAAAATCAATTCCCCAAGAGGAAGCATTGCGAGATAGTTGGGCGCGTGATTCTTCATAAGCAAATAGTATCGCCCGCTCGCCGCTAACACAGCCGTTTTGGATAAATTTACTAACTAACAGTGTCTTACCTGTACCAGTAGCTCCTGTTGCCAAAATAATTGAATCTTTAAAAAATCCACCACCACACATCTCATCCAGGGTTTTGACCCCAGAAGAAACTCTGACATTAGAAGACCTTTGCGTCAAACGCATTGCCCCTAATGGAAAAATGTTGACTCCTTGATTGCTAATTGTGAAAGGATACTCGCCTTTCATATGAGTTGTACCGCGCAACTTGAGAATTTCAGTCGTGCGCCGGCGACGTTCTCCTTCTAAAACGTTGCGAACAATTACCACATTATCAGAAACAAATTCTTCTACTCCAAAAGAAGCAACTGGGCCATATTCTTCACTACGTTCAGTAGTAATAATAGTGGTGACATAGAGCTGTTTGAGACGTGCTACAAGGCGAAAAATCTCACGTCGTACTACTCCTGGAGCTTCATACTGTTGAAATAAAGCTGTGATTGAATCAATTGAAACTCGTGTGGCTTTATATTTACGAATGTTGTATTGCAGGCGTTCAATGAGTGCAGAAAGGTCAAAATTTCCAACGACATCTTGACCTTCAGGATCGGGGGATGCATCGAGAATAAACAATTTGCCTTCATCGATTAGCTGTTGTAAATTCCATCCGAAAACATAAGCATTTTTAATAATATCGCTGGGTGATTCTTCAAAAGTAACAAATACTCCTGCTTCATCAAAGTAGGTAATACCGTTATAAAGAAACTGAAGAGAGAACAAAGTTTTACCTGTACCAGAAGTGCCACTTACTAAGGTTGTTCTACCTACAGGTAAACCGCCATGACTTATATCGTCAAAGCCCTCTATCATCGTGCGAATTTTTTCTACACCCGCAATTAGTGGTGCTTTATTTTGCTCTGTTTGCTCGTTTTCACTCATTGCTTAATTAATAAATGGGTTTTAAACCCGTTTTTCTATTACTAAAGTTTAGACTCAATTTCTTTATAATTAAATATTTCAGTCTTCAAATTCTTCACTTAGTTCTTCATAAAGCAAATCTAATCCAATTAACACTCTTTCTCGATCTGAGAGATCCCCGATAATTTTGCGAACCGGTGGAGGCAAAATTTTAGATAATGTAGGAGTCGCTAATATCTTATCTTCTTCTGCTAGTTGGGGGCTTTTCAATACGTCAATTACCTTCAAAGCATAAACACCTTGAAACTCCTGTTCTAAAATGTTTTTGAGTGTGTTTAATGCCCGTACTGAGTTGGGCGTGTTCCCTGCTACATAAAGCTTGAGAACGTAGGTCTTTTTGGCTTTATTCATATTAGGTACAGGCTAGAAGTGAGAATAGAAATACAAGATGTGCTTGGGATTTGGCAGTCAAGTTACAGCAGCAAATTGTAGCAAGTCAAACATGAGATAAATTTATAGCAGTTTGCAAGTAAATAAAGTACAGTATCTAAGTTAAAAAGCTAGATATCAAACCGGATTTTCTTCTGACTCACCTCTGCTGCGCTCGGCGACTACCTGAATTCTGAATTCTGAATTCTGCTGCAATTTATTTATAAGTTGAACACCTATAGACTTCGCATAGGTTTGCCAATATATCTATCAGTGTCAAGCGGTAATCAAGTAATGTTTCATCACTTCTTCCTTCTAATTTTAGCTGTTTGGAAAATTCATCAATTAGCTCCATATGAATTTCTATGATTTGCGGCACAGGAATATTAGCATAAAATACGGTGTTGATAAATTTATCAATTTTTTCTTTTAGTGTTTTATCTGTGGTAAAATAATCAAGTATAATTTTGCTATAATCTAGTTTCAACTGTTGCAACAAGGCCTGCTGAGCGCCTGGAGTCATTTCTTGGAACGGTTGCTGATTCTTTGGCTTGTAGCAAGCAAATACATAGCAATATTGATCGGAAAATTGTTTAAATAGGTTTTGTTGTAGTTGCTTTGGTAAATAATGGATCTGAACGGGAGCAGTTGCAGATACAGGTAAGTAGTGCACTTGTGTAGTATTAGGGTAAATAAATTTCCACACCCATCCACTTAAACCATGTTGTTTAGTTAAGCGAGATAGATTATTTAAGAATTTTTTAACATGAGGTTGCAGAATTAATATAGGTATTAACATTTATTGTGTCTATATATATCTCCTTGATCGCTTTGACCAAGAGGGGTGAGTTAATAATTATGACAAATGCTTCTTGCCTAGTAAGACTGGCTCTGCTGTAAATTTTTCAGTTAAGCCCAAGAAAACGCTCTATGTCAGCTTATTGCTGGTCATTCAACAACCCGATGCAGCGACTGAGTAGGTTGTTGATGAAGGTTTTGCCTTAAAGAGGAAAGTAGCTATTTGATGATTCGCATATCCATAATCTATCTTGATGCAGATTCTTATGTTTAACTCCTTGATAAGATACTTAAACGAACTTAAAGGATTATCGCATTCTAAATCATTATAATTCCTCAAGGTTCTAAAGCGAATCTTTGGAGCCATAATTGTTTTATGCTGTCGCAATCGATGAGGAGTTTCAATATAAGTAGGACGATACTGAGGCTAATCGCCAAAAGTTAAGAACGCAAATAAACGCCGCTCAGAAAATTATGTAGACGCGATCAAGCGTCGGTAAGTGCAAAACCTATGATTTCAATGGCGTTGAAATTGTAACCAGAATAGCTTATACGACGAGTCTTCTTGAAGGATATTACTTTAGGCTTGAAGATCATCGGCAGTTAGCAAATGGTTGTGCCAGAGGTTTCGACAGGAAGAATGACCCCTAAAGCCTTATGTTAATGTTACAGTACCCGCTTTATGACTTTCTGGCAACCGTACCTAGCTGTCCAGAAACAAGCACTCTGGCAGTGGTGCTGGAGATTTTAGAGAAAGAGCAGTGCGATCGCTTAGTAGTAGTAAACCAACAGCAATGCCCAATCGGGTTGCTGTATTCTGCCCATTTAACCCAAAAAATGTTGGCAGATGGTGGTGAAGCATATTTAAATTTGCAGCAGTCACTCTCCACCTTGGGTGAAGCTTTAATTGACCCAATACAGACAATACTGGCTTCGGAGCAAGTAGAAAAATTGAGTTTGTGGCTGCGTTACGAACAAAACCCACAAAACCGGAGCTTAGATTGGGCGCTGATTGATGCCAATGGCAAATATTTGGGACTACTCGATAACTTACGCCTATTGAAATTATTGGCTAAGGAAAAAGTCGCAATTGGCTCATTCTCCCTCAGTTCAGCCACTCAAATGTTGTCTTCAGGGACTCCCCACGAATATAGCAGTCAAGCAAAATCTCACTCACAGACGTGGACAAAGAATGAACGCACGCCAGTAGGACAAAAACCACTGGTACAGTTATTGGAAAGACTGCCTTGGCCTTTGATGTTGCAAACTGGTACTGGGGAGGTAGTGGCGCAAAACCCAGCATGGTGGCAGCAATTAGGAGTTTTGAAAGATCCAGAAGGAGTCAGGCAGCAAGTTGAGGCAATACTTGCTCCCTTGGGAACCAAAAAACCCGAATATGCCACCCAAAACGCAGTTAAGGTTCATTCCGGCAGGGGAAGCGATCGCGATGCGGAAGAACAACCACTTCTGCTTAAACATGATCAAGAAGATAATACCCGATCGCACAGAAGTGAAACAATACCCCAGCAAGGGTTACCAGCCAGATCACAATCAGCTTCATTTAATAGCCTTAACGAGCAAGAAGTAGTCGTAGAGGCTTCAGGTAGTCGCTGCTTTTTAGATAGTCAGATGGGTACTTGCACCTGTGTTGTGGAAGTGCAAAATGGTCAGGAGCGAATCTGGCAATTTGCCAAAATCGCATTAGATAGTCCGGAATTAAAATTCGCGAATACAGGCTCAGAAGTTACACTCGGTCTTCAAGATTCAGAACTGGGTACTGATTTGTGGTTAGTATTAGCGACTGATGTCACCGAACAGCAGCAGTTGTGCAAAGAGTTAGCAGCAAAGAATGCTGATCTAATTCAACTAAATCGCTTGAAAGATGAGTTTTTAGCTTGTATTAGCCATGAACTCAAGACTCCCCTAACAGCCGTTTTAGGTTTATCACGGTTGCTTGTCGATCAGCAGTTGGGAGAACTTAACGAGCGTCAAGCTCGTTATGCCGGACTAATTCATCAAAGTGGACGCCACTTGATGAGCGTAGTTAATGACATCTTGGATTTGACCCGCATGGAGACGGGACAGATGGAGTTGACACCGACTCCAGTCAAAATCCAGGCTGTGTGCGATCGCGCTTTATCAGAGGTGAAAGCAATCCACGCTCAAACCACCAGCAAAACAGTTGCCTCCCAAGCTCAAGAAACACGTTTATCTGCTCCAGAATTCAGCCTCTCTATTGAACTTGGCTTAGACCAAATCGTAGCAGACGAATTGCGCTTGCGGCAGATGCTAGTACACCTACTTTCAAACGCCTTTAAATTCACCGAACTATCAGGCGAAATTGGGCTGCGGGTAAGTCGTTGGGAAGGTTGGATTGCCTTTACAATCTGGGATACAGGCATCGGCATTCCCGAACACCAGCAACATTTAATATTCCAAAAATTCCAACAATTAGAAAATCCCCTCACCCGCCAATTTGAAGGCACAGGTTTGGGATTGGTATTAACTAGGGCTTTGGCTCGACTCCACGGCGGAGATGTCAGCTTTTTATCTCGTGAGGGAAAAGGCAGCCAATTTACACTGCTGCTGCCACCCAGCCCCCCGAAAACAGGATTCTCGGAACCAGAGATGGGAAGCAGAGAAGACAAAGAAACCCAAGGAATCACCACAGCAGCGCGTCAGATAGTCACTACGCCCTCACAGCATCATCCCACCTCTTCACAAAGGTTGGTCTTGGTAGTCGAGGCAGTAGCCCGGTACATTGAAGATTTAACCGAACAACTCAAAGGTTTAGGTTATCGCGTAGTCATTGCGCGATCTGGGACAGAGGCAGTAGAAAAAGCCCGACGCTTGCAACCAATAGCAATATTTTTGAATCCTTTATTACCCCTGCTGTCAGGTTGGGATGTCCTGACCTTGCTAAAATCTGATAGTGCAACCCGCCACATCTCTGTAATTGTGACAGCGACGGGTGCAGAAAAAGAACAAGCATTTGCTAACCGTTGTGATGGTTTTTTAAGTTTGCCAGTCGAGAATCAACTCTTGACACCACTTTTAGAAAAATTATGTGCTACACCAGAAGTTCCGCAGTCAGGATTAGATAATAGGGAAGAAATCCAGAATAAAACTCCACTACGAATTCTCAGGTTGGTGAATCCTACTCAGTTGGAATCGGTTAATCCTCACCCTTCACTCCGAGAACATCGAGTGATTGAAGTAGATGACTTAGATCAGGCAGAACTTTTGGCGCGGGTGTGGCAATTCGATGTAATTTTACTAGATGTCCAAACCCCAGTTGCCAAAACTTACCTGCAACAACTGACTCAGCACCCACGTTTGGCGGCTCTACCATTGGTAACTTGTGATGTCACAACAACTCTAGAGGCTTCTCAGATACCGGGACTATCTGTGTTTCCTTACTTAACCCCAATTGGCAAAGACAACAGCGATATTCCCAAAGGAAGTCGCACAAAAGACGATGGCGCAGAGCGCCCGCTTCGCGATCGCACTGGTAAAACAGATCCCCTATTGTCGGTACTGCAAATTGCCTCTGGTATCTGCTGTCCTCCTAACATCTTAGTGGTGGATTTAGCAACGCTGCGGGATTTACCACAAGGAAGACGCAAGCAGGGAAGAAGCGCTCAAACCGAAAAAAATTGCTCAATTAGTAGTGAAACTGCTGAACGTGGCTCTGAGTGGTTCCAAGCTTTAATTCAGTATCTTCAAACAGCAGGGTTGAAAGCGGCAATGGCTCGCTGCTGGGCAGAAGTACTACAACAAATCCGCCATCAAAGTGTTGATTTGTTACTGATTTGCTTAGGAGAATCTGCCATTCACAAAGATATGCTAAAAGCATTGAAAGCTTTAAGTGACATGCCTTTAAAGCTACCACCAATTTTAGTACTCAATCAGCGATTAAATAGCTTGGAGGATAGTTTCCACTCCCAGATAGCTTTAGAGGGCATTGAAAAGCAGAAAAAAAGTGGACTTGAATCTGTAGAAACAGTTGTAAATGCGATCGCTACTCAAATATTACCGCGAGCAATATCAATGGAAGACCTATTGAGTCAGATAAATCAAGCTTTATCTGTCAGCGGTCACAATGATAAATGTTAATGGGCATGGGGGAGGCAGTGCGGTCTTGGGGTTTCCCCAAGTGTAGCAACTGCCGTCATGGGGCATGGATAAGGAAAAACTTATCTGTATTAAGTGTTTATGATGTAATTTACGAAGAGGTCTAATAACTAACAAAAATTAATTATCAATCCCCAATACCCAATACCCAATACCCAATCCCCAATCCCCAATACTCAATACCCAATACCCAATCCCCAATTACGATACTTCTAGTTTTTCAGTTTTCCTAGGCTTAAAAGGCACTCGCACTAGAGTATAAGCACCCTTAGTGGCTAAATTTTTGTAAGCATCTGGCTGTAAGTCCATTCGCAGAAACTTTTTTTGCTCTGCCAGAAGTAGTAAAGAAGCTGGCTGTAGTCCCTTAGCTGCTTGATCTTGAATATGCTCTAAAGTCTCTTTGGGAAATCTTAAATAATTGACATGGGTTTGACTATAAAATGCTACGCTAGGTTTCTTAAAACCCATCATCACCAATTCTTCATTCGGTTGTTTTGCTTGGAATGCAAGCGTAGACAACTCCCTCAAGGGTAATTGACGTTCCCGATCCATCAAAAACAAAGCAGGTGTCAAAACAACAATTAAAAACGCTGCAAACCCCAGCACATTCATGCTGATGATATAGTTCCAACGGCGTCTGAGTAAAAAACCCGCAACCAAGACAGCACAAGCAAGCCAAACTACACCCCCAATCACTGGTAAACCGGACTGTTGAAGTAGTAAGTTGAAGTTAGGCACAGCCGGATCTCTACCTATTAATTGGGTGAGATTAAACATTCCAGTTGCTATAACTGCTAAAAAAAATACATTCACCCAACCACTCCAGAGGAGAAAGGAGGAGTGGGAAAGTGGGGAAAGGGAAGAGGGGGATGAGGATAAAAATTTACCCTTCTGCTCCTCTGACCTCTTATTTGGGAAAAGGTCACTCCACAATAGTGCTACTAAAATGGCTGATGCTGGCATTAACGGCAACACGTAGCTAGGGAGTTTGGTAACAGCAATACTGAAAAAGCCAAAGACACCAGCAAACCAGAACCAGGCAAATAAACCCAATTGCCCAGAACGTTCTTGAGAACGCCAGTGCGATCGCTGCCAAAATTTCAGCTTGGTGATAGCGATCGGCAGATAAATTGAGTATGGCACAAAGCCAAGTAGCACTACCAAAAAGTAAAAATACCAAGGTGCTGAGTGATGATTTACAACTTCTGTAAAGCGTTCTAGATTGTGATAACCAAAAAAGGCATTAATATAACTCCAGCCATTGCGCCAAATCACTAGCGCATACCAGGGTACAGATAAACCTAAAATAATCAAGATACCCAAAAGAGGACGCATTTCCCGCAACACCTCTCGTACCTTCCCCAAATAGAGCAAAAACGCGACGATAATTAACCCTGGCAAGACAATTCCTACAGGCCCCTTGGTCAAAATTGCGGCAGCAATTAGCACATAACAAGCTAAGTACCACTTATTAGGGAATTGGGCATTGGGCATGGAGGAAAATTTTTCTCCTCTGCTCCTCTGCTCCCCTGCTCCCCTGCCCTCTGCCCCCTGCCCCCTGCTCCCTTCCTTCCCTGCATAGCCCAGAAAGAAGCATAATAAAGCTGATGCTATACATCCGGTGAGCAGCATATCGGAGACACCTGTTCTCCCCCAAATAATCATTTCGGGATTCAATGCCATCATCGCTGCTGCCACAAAGGCTGTTAAGTAGCGGCGAGTAGGACGTGAAACTCCCTCCAATTCATCTTGTTTAGCCAAACACCACTGTACGGTGTAGTAGCTCAAACTAATTGTGCCTATCGCCGCCAGTGCTGAAGGCATACGTACTGCCCATTCATTCACTCCAATAACAGCATAAGCGATCGCTTGACACCAATAAATTAAAGCAGGTTTATCAAAACGAGTTTCACCATTGAAAAAAGGAGTGATCCAATCACCTGTAACTAACATCTGACGGGAAGCTTCTGCAAACAATGGCTCTGTTTCATCAATCAAGCCAATGCTGCCCAAATTCCACCCAAAAGCTAAAGTGCAAATCAAAATCAACCACAAGCTTGAGACAGTCACAGCTAGGGCTGGATATTTTCCTAGATTGTTGAACCACTGCTCAACAGCGCACTTAACACTTAATTTCATGCTCATTAGTCAATAGTCAATATTCTACCAGCGCTGTGGTGAGTCCATTGAGCAGCTCTGCCAACTTGGAGGAACTGCCCTACATGGTTTCTCGACTTGTACTCCTACGGGGAAGCAAGCTACGCCTTGGTCTCCGACAGGAGAAGCAACTGGCGTTCACTAATCAATAGTCGTTAGTTATTAGTATTTTGTTCTCACTCATTCAAACCACAGTGAGTGCTAAGTAGAAGAAAATGGTTGAAATTAAAACTCCTGTACAGACGCTATTAATCGCGTCTCTACTCTTAACTCCTAACTCAACACTACTAAATCATGGATTCAGTACTAGTTGCCATTCTTTGTTCTGGGAATTCCACTTAGGTGAAGGAGTTTCTCCAACAACATAAGGCCCCCAGTACTGTCGAGAACCATCTTGTGCAAAGGCAACTAAAATATCTCCCTTCTCTAACTTTAAGTCACCTTGAGGCAATGATAGAATCAGCCCCTTCTCAGTACCTTCTTGAGGAGCAAAATCCCAATGTGCGGGGACATCATAGTTACTCTGTTTAGATGCAGAACTTTTAGCTCCCGACTGCCGCGCTAGTAGAGCCAGCCGCACAGGCTGATTTGTTTGATTACTCATTCGCAAACTCCCTTGGATTTTGCCTTTGTCTGCTGAGTTATTACGAGCCAAGAGAGAATCAGTATTATTTCTATTGGTTTGTTCTACTTGACTGGGTGAGCTCGTAGCTGGAGTGGATAAGCTTGCGGGAATAGCTTTTTCAGATGAAACAGATGTGGACTGATTCGTCTCCAACTGGGAAGTCTCGGTTGACACTTGTGAAGATTTGTCTGGACTGATGGTTTCAAAAGATATGCTCATGTCAAAGCACGCCACCAGCAATCCCAGCAGTCCTAAGCAACAGCCTGTAACACCAACGTTACGATAAACTGAAGGTTTCATAATTGATAGTTTTTAGAAATAAGTATTTTGTCTAGACTTGACCAAATAGTAGCCTATTATTCCAAAAGGCAATTAAGGAAAGTAGCCTACCTAATAGATTCTGCTGAAATTAAGTCCAGCAATGTATCATATATTTCATTTAGCTCAGGAAACATTTAGAGGAAATAATTCCTGTAATACTTGACCACAGAGAGTTGTAGACACCCAGTCTTTTGTACGTTAAACGTATACTTTGATAAAAAAAATAAGATTAAATACAGACCCAGCGAATTCATTTGTAGAAAAACAATAAAAATAACAGTGAGACCGTTTAGCGATCCCCGCAAGGCGCACTTTGGCCAACCCTTAGATAATTTCTAAGGACTATACTTCAACCGTCAAAATTACACTACTGGAATATTTCTTCCGAGCAACATAATTTCCTGAAGATTATTTGTTATCTAAATTTTAATTAACACTGAAGCCTAGCAGATACTTACAATAGTATCAGAAAAGCTTATGCTAAAACCAATATCCTCAAAAGAGAAATATTTCAAGGTTTCTTGACTTTTCCCGACAAGTCCAACCAATGCAAAACACTCGTCTCAACAACCTGTTGGATACCATCGCTAGGCGGTTCGGACAATGGTTTTTAAACCCTTGGCGGCGGCTATCGTTACTAATAATTAGTTTTTTGTTCGGTTTTTTTCTGGGAAACGTAATTTCCACTACAGCTGGCCAACGAGCTGAATTGGACGTTTTGGTAGCTGCGATTTTAGTACTGTTGACGGAAATTACCAGCAAGATATTTTATAGTCGGGGCTTTTTCTCTAAGCGATCGCTCCTTTTAGAATCACTAAACTTTCTTAAAGTTGGCTTAATGTACAGCCTGTTTGTTGAAGCCTTTAAGCTGGGATCATGAGCAGAGGAGGGGCAGGGAGCAGGGGGAACAGGGGGATAGATAAATATGATGCAGTTGTGGTTGAGTGAAATTTTGGAAACGGATCTAGCAGAGTCAAGTTGGCAGCAGCAAGTACGAGAAGCAGTATTAGTAGATAGGCTGAGAGCAAAAGCTTTTGGGATCACACCTGAAAATGTCGATGAAGTTATACAGGTGCGATCGCATTTATTAAAATCCGTCATGCCAGCTTTTAGCGACTTTTGCCAAACTACTCTCCAAGTACAACCCCAAGAAAAGTTACAGGTGTTGTGGGATTTGTGGCTACCGCTGGGAATCAAACTAGCATCACATCGCCAAAAGTTGGGACGACCCGTAATCCAGGGGATTTTGGGAGGGCAGGGTACAGGTAAAACTACAATGTGTAAGGTTCTTACCTTGATTCTTCAGGAATTGGGATACACTAGCCTGAGTTTATCTTTGGATGATTTATATAAAACTTATAGCGATCGCCTCGCCTTAACGGCGCAAGATCCTCGCTTAATTTGGCGGGGGCCACCAGGAACTCACGATATAGACTTAGGTATAAATGTACTAAATCAAGTACGCCAGTTGCAAAGTCCAGTTATGGTTCCCCGCTTTGATAAATCTGCTTTTGGGGGCGCTGGCGATCGCACTACGCCGGAAATTATTACAGGTGTGGATATTGTTTTGTTTGAAGGTTGGTTTGTGGGTGTACGACCAATTGACCAAAATGTATTTGATACTGCACCACCCCCAATTATCACAGATGAGGATAGGGCATTTGCCCGTGATATCAATGGTCAACTTAAAAATTATTTACCATTGTGGGAGCAATTAGACAGCTTAATTGTCTTGCATCCAACTGATTACCGCTATTCTTTGGAGTGGCGTAAACAGGCAGAACACCAGATGATTGCTGCTGGTAAGACTGGGATGAGTGATTCAGAGATAGAGCAATTTGTCAATTATTTTTGGCGATCGCTGCACCCAGAATTATTTATCCAGCCGTTGGTAAAAGACCAAACAGCAGTTGATTTAGTGATTGAGATTCATGGCGATCATAGTTTTGGAAGAGTTTATGGGTTATAGCGATCGCAACTCTGATGCTCGTGATTGATATCTGTTCTAGAGATATAGCTCAGACTCTATTAGCATTGGCTTGGATTATCTGGAGGTAAGCCTAGTTGTTTGCGAACTTCTGAGTCGTAGCAGGCTTTATCCCAATTTTTAGCTGATTTTAGCTGTTGAATACTTAAGTTTTGAGTACCTTGAAAGTCTGCACCTTTAAGCTCAGCACCTTCAAGCTTGGCATCTTCAAGGTTGGAGCTGTGAAGCTCGGCATCTTCAAGGTTAGTATGTTCAAATTTGGCGTGTTTAAGGTTAGCACGTTCAAGCTTGATACCTTCGAGATCAGCACGTCCAAGGTTAGCATATTCGAGTTTAGCACTGGAAAGGTCGGCGTGTTCTAGCCTCGCACCTTGAAGGTTGGCATCTTGAAGATTGGCACTAGAAAGGTCAGCACTAGAAAGATCAGCACTTTCTAAGTCGGTATTGGAAAGCTTAGCGCTAAAGAGGTTGGCGCCGGAAAGCTTGGCATTGGAGAGGTTGGCGCTAAAGAGGTTGGCACTGGAGAGGTTAGCACTAGAGAGATTGGCGCTAGGGAGCTTAGCACTAAACAGATCGGCACTAAAAAGATCAGCACTTTCAAGATCAGCGTGTTCTAGCTTGGCCCCAAAGAGGTCGGCATAAGAGAGCTTGGCACTGGAGAGATCGGCACTGGAAAGGTTTGCATCTTCCAGGTTAGCACTGGAGAGATTGGCATCTTCGAGGTTGGCGCTGGAGAGGTTGGCATCCTTGAGCGGAATATTATTCAGAGGAGCGCCATCCTTAACTAGTTTTTCTAGCGCGTCGATTCTTGCTGTACTGTCTTTTTGTCCTTGAGCAGTTTCCACACTATCCCAAAGTCCTTTGATTTGTGTATCTCTCTGTGCAACAGTTACTGAATATATTGATAAAGCTACGAGGGGAATAAAACTAAAACTAACCAGCTTAAAGCGATTATTTTGTATTATCTGCATGATACTTTGCTCAATAAACTGACAAGCTCAAGTCGACAGCGCTAGGTTTGCACTTTCCACCTTCGGAAACTTTTAGCTTGATTTAGTTTTTTCCGAGATGAAATGAATATTCGTGCAAAAATGACGTTAAGGCATTTACTAAGAAAAAATCAGCCTAGCCTTATTAGTTACTGACAATGACATTACCTTAATTGAACGTGAGTTCGATAAACATCTCACTGCCTTGAACTAAAGTTTAACTTTGTCCCTCTCCAACTCGGGGAGGGGCAGGTTTTGCCTAGTAAAACCTCTAAGAGGTCTTTTTATTCGACTAATGTGGATACTATGAGAACTTTCGAACTCACGTTATATTAAATGGAACAGTTACAAGCAATAAAAAAAGAATACTTTTTTAGACTAAAATAAACCAAGAAATTACTTACAAAATACTTGTTAAATATGGCATTTTTGTGACAAGCATATGTCGTATTTGTGACATTTATAAACTAGTTGTACTTTTCTAATGTGCTTAAGTACATCCTAAGATTTGGTAAAAATAAATGCCTATTAAAAATAAAATTATTGTAAGGGAGCTAGTGCGTTGCTTGGTTCCCAAACTTGTAGCAAGTGGCATTGTATTAAGCGCAGATTTCGATATTGTCCCCTCATTTAAGGTGCTGTTAGCGATCGTAGAACTACGATCTTTCCTCAAGATTTCGTCTATAACAGGCATTAGCGTAGGGGGACGTTCGCGGTAGCGTCTCGTAGAGAAGTACGGTTGTAAACCAGCATTCAGAATCCAATCCTACAGAATCATTCTGACTTCTGAATTCTTGATTATCAAAAAATAATTAACCACAGATGAACATACATACTAGTAGAG
Source organism: Nostoc sp. UHCC 0302 (assembly GCF_038096175.1). NCBI lineage: Bacteria > Bacillati > Cyanobacteriota > Cyanophyceae > Nostocales > Nostocaceae > Nostoc > Nostoc sp. UHCC 0302. The sequence goes on along the minus strand of NZ_CP151099.1, from coordinate 229,358 downwards.
ACAGGTATTACCGTGTCACTACGCGTGTAACTCATTCAAATGAGAATCGTTATAAGTAAGTAGATATTATTAAACTACAAACTTTAATTGATTTATATCTACTTACATATCACAAAATTTTTCTATAAAAAATTTAAAAAATAAAAATTTGATGAAGTTCTCGTGCAAGACGTAAAAATACTTGAAAATTCAACAAACTGCTGTATATTTAGTTTTGAATCATAGTTCCTGAACTTTATCAATTGTTATATTCTCCATTTTTTAGGCAAAACAAGATGAACAAGTTTTATATTCCAGGAATAACTTTTGGAGTACTGTTTGTTGGGATTGCCGGTCAAGCTTCAGCAGTTACAATAAATTTTGACGACCAAGGATTTACTGGGCCATCGATTTTTGCCGATGCTGGCGTCGCTCAGACGCTGAATATTCCAACAACTGCTGGGAATGTTAAGTTTGAAGGTGGTGTCATTCTAAAGAACACCACAACCTTACCAGCAAACCAGACCTCACTCTATGGAACGGCAAGCTTTGGAGAACCAAGCTTGACTAACCTATTAATGATTACATTTGATAATCCGATCAATAATTTTTCCCTTAATGTATTCAACGGTAGCAGTGAAGATACGAGCTATACTGTGGCTGACAATGCTGGTAATTCCTCAACGTTTACTCTGCCACCTAATGTTGATAGCGGTCGGCAACAATTTGGTTTTGCTACAACTGGCACTGAAGTGACAATTAAGAGCGTAACTGATTCACTCGACAGATTCGATTTTTTCATTGACGACATCAGTTTCAATAAACCTTTACCACCTGGAAAACCTGTACCAGAACCCATATTTTCCCCTGTTGTACCATTGGTGCTGGCTGCTGGACTTGGGACATGGAGGTGGAAGAAACGGAAAACTACACTAATATAAATTACTCCTCTAAAACCCGCAGCAGGTAGCGCTAAGTTTTAGTAGTGCTATCTGCTGCGACTTGAACACAGAAATGCTCTGAGGATTATAGGTTTGCTTATTCTCACTTTTGTAACTAAATACGGTAGATATAGCAAAGTACTGAGTGCTGAGTGAAAACCTAGTTAATTCAAGGCTTTGAGCAATAAACACTGTCCTAACCTATATGACTACGGCTATAGGTGACCTAAAATTTTCTTCATCTAAATTAGGGTTGATAGCGAAGGCTAAAGTAGAAGCCATCATCTTGGGCATTATTACCCCGATCGCTCAAATCGATAAATGGAATGCCATAATCGAGCCGCAGACTTAGATTATCAATCCCCATAGCTTGGTTCCACAATAGTCCTAAGCCTGCACCCACAAGAAACGTTTGATTGGGTAAGTTGTTGGGATTGTCAGAATTATTCCAGACTGCTCCCATATCTAAAAACGGTGCTAGCTGAACTGTGGACAATCCCGATTCATTGCGTACCACTGTCACCCGATCTTCAATCGCCAACCGAAATCCATTATCCCCAGAGCGGGCGTTTTGTCGATATCCGCGTACAGATTGTCCACCGCCAATAACGAATTGCTGAGAAGGTAATAAGCTGTCTGGTGTCAGTTGCAAGTCTGCTTGGATAAGCAATAATTGATTATCACTTAGTTGCTGTACACGCTGTACTCGGCCTAGCCAACTGAAAAATTGTCCATCAGGAATTGGATCATTGTTAATAGTGGCATCAAATAAATCTATTCCAAAATTAAATTGTGATTGTAAAAACCAAGCCCCTTGAGGGTCACGCTTAACATAGTCCTGACCAAACTGAATGACGCTGGTACGGCTAACTCCATCTTTATCAGGGCCGATACCGAAGGAAAACGGCTGATTATTGAAGATAAAAGTTTGACCATTTTGATAGGTAAATCCCAAAGACAACGCAAATTCTTCTCTGGGCGATCGCACTAATGGTTGACGATAATTAATTTCATATAGATCCTGATCTGCTTGAATACCCAACTGCTTAAACTCTGGCTCAGTAATTTCGTTGCGATTACCTGCATATCTAATCTGTACTTTCCCGTTCATAGCGTTAACGGGAATCTGATAGCTAACATCAAAGATATTGGAACCACCTGAAAAAGAACGGTAATAAGAACCAGCTAGTTCATCTCCATTTCCAGTTAAGTTGCGATCGCGCAATTCAAAACCAAATCTTTCTGCGCCAATGCTGGGAGGCGAATAGTTATCTACACCGATGCTACCAATTAAAGAGTTGGCTTCTTGAACTCTGACAATCAGAGTACTTTGACCAATCTTACCAGTGGGACGGAGGCTGGCTTCCACGTTTGTAAACAGTGGATCGAGTCGTAATAGCCTCAGTTGTTCTTCCAACTTCACGCTATTCAAAGGTATACCAGCACCAAGTTTGACCCGACTACGAATATAAGCTGGGTTTAATCGCCGCGTCCCTTCGATTTCAATATTTGTCAAACGCCCTTCAATTACCCGAATTACCACAATCCCATCTGTGCTATTCGGCTGTTGCATCTCTGCAATTGCTCTGGAATTAATGTAGCGCTGATTCAAATAAAGCTGGGTGACAGCATCTGCGGCTTTTCTGATTTCCTCTATAGTCAATTCCCGTCCTGCAAACGGTTGTAAAACTCGATTAAAGTCGCTTTCACTAAAGACAGTGCTACCTATAACCTGGAATTTACGAACACGAATACGTTCGCTAGATTCTGAGGGCGTTTCTGTTTGAGGGCTTGCTTCGGATTGATTGGGGTCATTTCCCGATGAAGGTTCTTGTTGAGAAAGTTTCGGTTGTGCTGTTTGTACTATCAGAAACTCTGAGTCATTAATATTGCGATCCAATTTCTGGATAAAAATATCACGCCCGTTAGCTAAACTCGGTAGTACATCTGCTGTTACAATCAAAACACTGGATAGCATTAACAAGCCGCACTTGCAACTTAAATTGTAATTGTTATTTTGTTTATTATTTGCCAACTTTTGCCTAGTCTTTAATTGATCAGATAAATAGACAGTTATTTGCTGAATCTGGGCTTCAGATTTAACACCAATTTCTGTAATTTTGCTCATTTAACCTCTATTAGGTGCCTTATCTGACGACTTGTGAACCATCGCTATAGGCGGGTTCCCCCGCTTGCGAGCATCACCCGGAGAGTGAACCCGAATGCCTGTGAGATTTTATAAGTATGCTATAGATGCATGAATATCTGAATATCATATTTTTGACATTCATTTGATATTCAAACTTAAAAAATTTTGTAACTAAAAAATAATTAATAGTGATTATTACTCAGTAAAAGCCCTGAGCAGGATATTCTAAATAAGAGGTTAAGAACTTACGAGTACTTCCATGTCACCACTGATCTCTATTGTTATTGCCAATTACAATCGGAAATCTTACCTTGAGGCTGCGATCGCCAGTGTGCTAGAGCAGACATGGCAAGACTTTGAGTTACTAATTTGGGATGATGGCTCTAGTGATGGCTCAGTGGCGATCGCGCGTAAGTATGCACGACAAGATCAGCGAGTGCGGCTAGTAGAGGCATCTCATCAGGGAATCGCGGCGGCGCTACAAGCTGCGATCGCCCAGACTACAGGGGCTTACATCGGTTGGGTAGACAGTGACGATTTGTTAGCCCCGACTGCGTTGGCAGAAACTGCTGCTGTACTCAACCGCCACCCAGAAATGGGTTTTGTTTACACTGACTATCTCGATATAAACGAAACAGGAAACGTCACTAACTATGGTCATCGCTGCCATATTCCCTATTCCAAAGAGGGATTGCTGGTGAACTTTATGACTTTCCATTTTCGCCTGATTCGTCGTTCAGTTTATGACCAAGTTAATGGAGTTAATGGTTCACCCGATCATGTTGAAGACTACCATTTATGCTTGCGGCTTTCAGAAGTTGCTCAGGTAGGGCGCGTTAGACAGCCACTTTATTACTACCGCAACCATCCAAATAATGCTTCCCAACAGCGTCGCTTAGAAATGCTCTTGTCTTGCCAGCAAGTAATCGCCCAAGCACTACAACGGCGAGGACTTGCCGACTTTTGTCAAATCGATGTAGAACTGCCCACAGGTCGCTTCATATTGCGACGTAAAAAACCATTACTGAATTTGCTTGCTGACGGTCTTCAAGGGACGGTTACACAAACGAAAGCAGCCTTCAAATCCTTTGAAAAACTAGGTTTTAGGGGTCTACGAGTAGCGACAGTTTTTCAACTTGGCTTAGGTATACTTCCCCTAATTACAACCCTCAGCGCTGGATTAGCCCAAGCACAGCAGATTGTTCCCGCGAATGATGGTACAGGTACAATTGTTACTCCTAATGGGAATAGACTTGATATCACTGGCGGTAAGACTTCTGGTGATGGGGCTAACCTGTTCCACAGTTTTGAACAGTTTGGGATTAAGTTAGACCAAATCGCCAACTTTCAAGCTAATCCTGCTCTGCAAAATATCCTTGGTCGGATTACAGGCGGTAATGCTTCCATAATTAATGGCTTAATTCAGGTTACAGGTGGCAGCGCTAATCTCTACTTGATGAATCCTGCCGGATTTATTTTTGGCCCCAACGCCAGCTTAAACGTCCCTAGTGCTTTCACGGCGACAACCGCTAATGGCATCGGTTTCGAGAAAGGTTGGTTCAATGCCATAGGTGCTAATGACTATACCGCCTTAGTGGGAAACCCTAACGGATTCTCATTTACTATGAGCCAGCCAGGAGCGATTATTAATGCTGGGGATTTGGCAGTGGGTACTGAGCAGAGCTTGAATTTATTGGGTGGTACTGTAGTAAACACTGGGCAACTAAAAGCACCAGCAGGACAGATTGTTCTGACATCTGTACCAGGGCAAAATTGGGTGCGTCTTAGCCAGCCAGGAAATCTGTTGAGTCTGGAAATTCAACCCGTAGTTTCTAGTAGTAACCAACCTCACAATTGGACAATTCCAATCGCCTCTCTACCCGAATTGTTAACGGTTGGTAACATTAGTAACAGTGGCTTGAGTGCCAACTCTGATGGTAGTGTGCAACTAACAGATTCCCATGTGACAATACCCACAATTCCCGGTACAACTATTGTTGCAGGCAAAGTTGATGTATCTGGCCAAACAGGCGGCACAGCCAATATTTTGGGACAACAGGTGGCATTGGTTGGTGCTGATGTTAATGCCTCTGGTACGAATGGCGGTGGTATTGTCAGGATTGGCGGTGATTACCAAGGTAAGGGAACTCTACCCAATAGCGATCGCACTTTCATTAGTAGTGATTCTCTAATTTCGGCAGATAGCTTAGTCAATGGTAATGGTGGTCAGGTAATTGTTTGGGCTGACAAGACAACGGCATTTTATGGCAATATTACAGCTCGTGGTGGCACTAACTCCGGCAATGGCGGTCTTGTAGAAGTGTCGGGGAAGGAAAACCTGATTTACCGTGGTAATACTGTCCTAAGTGCTAAAAATGGTATTTTTGGGAACTTACTATTAGACCCAACTGATATCAATATTGTAGATGCCAGTCCCCAACCACAGGATGGCTCTCTGCCAACAATTCTACAAGATGCTTCCCCTGCAACTTTTACAATTTCCAAAAGTGCTTTGGAAAGTCAGAACGCTGCTATTACTCTGCAAGCGACTAACAATATTACTATCGCTGATGGAGTATCTTTAAATTTTAGTAACGGAGGATCACCTGGAGACGCAATTACATTTACAGCAGATGCAGATAGTGATGGTATAGGCGCTTTCAGGATGGGGACAGGTAATATCATCAACACTGCTCAAAGGAATATCACTATTTCGGGAGCTAGTCTAATACTGGGAGATATTGATACAACTGGTGGCTCTAGCAGCAATAGCGGCAATGTAACGTTATCTGCGCGTGATAGCATTACTGGAGGCAACATCATTGCCAGTGGAGATGGCTATGGTGGCTCTGGTAGTATCAACGTTACCAGCACTAATAGCGCTATTACTCTGGGGAATATTGATACAAGTGGTAACTTTGGTAGCAATGTAACGTTATCTGCACGTGACAACATTACTGGAGGCAATATCATTGCCAGTGGAGATGGCTATGGGTCTGGCAATATTAGTGTTACTAGCACTAATGGGGGTATTACCCTGGGAAATCTTGACACCAGAGAGATTCCCATTTTTGATGATCCAACAGATGGATCGGTAAATATGAATGCGGTAGGTAATATCCAAAGTGGTACTATTAATAGCTCTGTGAATAGTGGTTTTAGTTCAAGCAGCACAGCGGGTAATGTAAACTTAACAACTACCCAGGGCAGTATTACCACCCAAGCAATTAACTCGTCTGTAGCCAACGATGGAAGTGGCAATTTTACAGCGACGGCTGGCTCAGTCAGCTTAAATGCGAGAAATACTATCACGGTTAACGGTGCTATTGATGCCTCAGCAACTGCCACAGGAGTAGATGGTACTGCAACTGTAACAGGTGGTAACGTCACGTTACAGACTACTAATACTGTTGGCAGCACAATTACTTTTAGCAGCATCAACACTCAGGCAACGACAGAATCTGGTAGCACTGTCAAAGGTGGCAACGTACAAGTGCTGACAAATGGACTAATTCGAGGAATAGGGACGGGTGATACAATCTCTAGTGGCGGAGTTTTAATTACTAATGAGGGAGAGGGAAGTAGTACTAGAACTAGCCTTGCACCTCCTGACGGAGGTACGATCACCATTCAACATGATGGTGGGCCAGATAATGTTCCATTCACTGTAGGTGATGTCAGTGTCAACGGTACAAGGGGGACAATTAACGCAGGGGGAAGTTCCAGTATCTCTTCAGATAGCTTTCCCGTCTTGCCTAATGGTGGAAATGCCCTTAATACTCCCAGCGGCATTACTATTACTTCCGTCAACACCCCGCCGACACTGACAACAAACTCACCATTGTCGGCTGCTCAACCCAATCAAGCATTTGACTTTACTTTTAATGCCAATGTTAACGATATTAATCTTGACAACACAACTGTCGTGATTGATAGCATTTTGGCAGGAACCCTGAGACGAGGCAATACTGTTTTAAATCCTGGAGACACTGTAACGACAGGTGAAACGCTCAACTATACACCACCAAACGGTGTTACAGGCTTATTCAATGCTTTCAGAGTTGTAGGGAGCGATCGCGTTTCATCTTCAGCACCTGCAACTATACAAGTACAAGTACAAGAACAACAAATACCACAAAAACCAAATATTCCGCCCTGCTCATTCCAGTGCAATCCAGTTATAATAACCGAGCCTCCTGGCCCCAATATTAACGTCAGCATTCTTGATTCTGACCCCACTCCTGAAGGTAAATTCACTAGTAGGTTTGCAGATTATTTAGGTATACCCAATCCTAAAGTCAAATCAGTGGATGATGCTAAAGACATTGCTAGCAAAATTGAAAAAGCTACTGGTGTTAAACCTGCATTTATCTATATAAGTTTTGTACCTGTAGAGATTCCGCCAACAGCAAAACGATTGACTAAACAATTGAATACTATAGTCGAGCAGGATACTGATCAACTAGAACTAGTAGTGGTAACTAGCAAGGGTAACCCCATACGCCAGCGTATCCCAGCAGCGACAAAAGCCAAAGTTTTACAAGTAGCTCAAGAATTTCGTGACCAAATCGTTAGTCCACAAAACCGTCGTCGTAACGGTTACTTACGTCCATCTCAGCAACTCTATCGTTGGATTATTGCACCACTAGAGGCAGATTTACAAGCACGAGGAATCAACAATCTCGTTTTCTTGCCAGACGTTGGGTTACGTTCAACCCCAATAGCAGCACTTCACGATGGTCAGAAATTTCTGATAGAAAAATACAGTATTGGTTTGATGCCCAGTCTTAGCTTGACTAATACTCTCTACACTGATATCAAAAAGTCACAAGTTTTAGCTTTGGGCGTATCCCAGAGTACTCAGGGGCAAGAGCCTTTGCCAGCAGTTCCCATTGAGTTATCTACCCTGGTTTCAAAACTTTGGCAGGGCAAATTGTTGTTAAACAAGCAAGCCACTTTAGAGAATCTCAAAGCTATCCGCCGCCAACAACCTTTTGGGATTATTCACATGGCAACCCATGCTGATTTTACCACTGGCACTTTGAGTAACTCCTATATTCAGTTGTGGGAAGACAAGTTACGCTTGAACCAACTACGGCAGCTACGTTTAAATGAACCCCAAGTCGAGATGTTGGTGCTGAGCGCTTGTAGAACTGCTTTAGGAAACGAAGAGGCGGAAATTGGATTTGCAGGTTTAGCAGTGCTAGCAGGTGTGAAAACGAGTGTTGCTAGTCTCTGGACAGTTAACGATGCTGGTACAGCAGCGTTGATGACCAAATTTTATGAGAATTTAAGAACATCTCCCATCCGGGCAGAAGCTCTAAGACAAGCTCAAGTAGCTATGGCCAAAGGACAGATTTTTTTAAGGAATGGTCAGGTGCGAGGTTTCGGACAAGTTGAGAGTTTACCTTTGCCTGCTGACAGTGTTGATGAATCTGAGCAATCGCTATCTCATCCTTATTATTGGGCAGCATTTACAATGGTTGGCAATCCTTGGTAAAGGGGCATAGGGCATAGGGCATTAGTTATTCTTCCTCATCTCCCTTACTCCCTACCTGCTTACCAATCATCTTTCTTAGTGTCGTCCCAAACTTCCAGTTCTAAGTTTTGGAGATAGGTGAGTCCACTCTGAATTTGTGAATCTGTGCCTTTTAACTCAAGGTCAAACCAACCATCTCCAACAGCGTTGGCTCCTAAAATTGCCGCAGTGATGTTCACTATTAGACCGTAGTCAGACACCAGACGGGAAATTACAGGTTCCTGATGATAGTCTTTGGGAATCCTGAGTCGAATCCGTTTATGGTTAAGTGTATTGTCATCAGCCATATTTTTACTAGGGTCTGGGGACTGGGGACTGGGGATTGGGGATTGGGGATTGGGGGACAAGAACTAATGCCCTATTCCCTATTCCCTATTCCCTTATTTATTCAACCTCTTTAATGCGGGTTTTCCTTTCTAAAATCTCCTTTAGCACCAAAGTGACTACTGCTAGCAGCCCTAACAGTACAGCAGCAGAAAATGCAGCCTCAGTTTCATACTGTTTATAGGCATCTTCTACAAATAGTGGTAAGCTCTGGGTTTGGTCAGCAATGTTGCCAGATACTACTGAAACTGCTCCGAATTCACCCATTGCTCTAGCATTGGTCAAAATTAAGCCGTAAAGTAAACCCCAACGGATACTAGGCAGAGTAACCCGCCAAAATACCTGCCAATCGTTTGCTCCCAAAATTCTCGCAGCCTCTTCTTGATCCTTGCCAAACTCTTCTAAGACTGGGATAACTTCGCGAGCCACAAACGGCATACTTACAAAAGCCGTAGCAAGTATCATGCCAGGAAAGGCAAAGATAATCTTAATATCATGTGCTTGTAGCCAAGGGCCAAACCATCCATTCCGCCCGTAGAGTAACACAATCATCAATCCAGCGACTATGGGTGAGATGGAAAAGGGCAGGTCAATAATGCTGAGAACTATAGCACGACCGGGAAACTTATGACGAGCGATCGCCCAAGCTGCACACAACCCAAACACTGCATTCACAGGCACAGCAATTACAGCCAGTATGAATGTTAACCAAGCTGCATGGAGAAAGGCTGGCCGCGTCAGGTTAGATAAAAACGGCCCAACTCCCTTACTGAAAGCCTGGATAAAGACGTTGAGTGCAGGCAAATATTGAACTAGAACTAAATAGGCAATTGCTATGCCAATTAAAAGTGTCGGAACCCAACTTTTGGGCTGTTTTTTTGGCTGGACTGTATTTGTCTCAGACCCAGATGATGAGTGAAAACTTGGCTTATCTACTGTCATATCGTCTCGCCCACGCTTGTAAGAAATTAATTGCCAGTAGCAGTATCAAAGAAATTCCCAGTAGAACTACGCCAATTACTGTTGCACCAGAATAGTCATACTGCTCCAAGCGTTGGAAAATCAACACGGGTGCGATTAAATCTTTGAAGGGCGTATTCGACGAGATAATTACAGTCGAACCATACTCCCCCACTGCACGGGAGAAGCCCAAGGCAATACCAGTCAAAATCGTGGGAAATAACGGCGGTAAAATTACTTTCCAGAAGGTTTGCCATTGAGTAGCACCCAGACACCAAGCCGCTTCTTCAATTTCATGTTCCATTTCCTGAAGCACCGGCTGCACAGTTCTCACTATAAAAGGTAGTGAGATAAATATCATTGCTACCGCTACTCCTGTACGGGTAAAAGATACTTTAATTCCCAGAGGTGCTAATAGTGAACCAATCCAGCCATTATCACTGTAAACTGTTGCCAGTGTTAGCCCTGCTACCGAAGTTGGTAGGGCAAAAGGTAAATCTACTGTGGCATCAATTAGCCGTTTCAAGGGAAAGTCGTAGCGAACTAAAACCCAAGCAATCAGAGTTCCAAAGACACCATTCAGGAGAGCTGCGAATATAGATGTAACAAAAGTTACGTTATATGTTGCCAGAGCCACTGGACTAGTAGCGATCGCCCAAAACCTATCAGGTGGTTCGGTACTCGCTTTCAAGAACATAGCGCTTATGGGAAGGAACAACATTACCGTCAGGTAGAGCAGGGTAATTCGCCATGTCCAAGGAAGCCGCAACAACTGACTGAAGAAGTTCTTCCAAACCGGAGTTTTACGTTCACCTTCCACAGGAGAAGATAGAGTCATAGTCCACAATTAAAAATTTAAAATTCGATAGCAAGTTTTTGTCAGTTGTCAATTGTTTCTGTTTCTACTAGCCACTAACTATTGACCAAGAAAAAGTCAGGAGCTAGCAATCGGGAGCCAAAATAGAGAGTGTGCGAGTGACGGATGAGTCGAAGTTACAAGCCTCTTTAGGTATGGAACATATAGAGAAGCAAAGAATTTTTGCTGAAAAATAGGGATTCATCCGTGCGTGATTCAGAAGTCAGAATTTTGACCTCTGAATTCTTTTTATCTATTAACGTTTGATTTTGGCTTGAATTTGGTCAAAAATTCCACCATCTGCAAAGAACTTCTTGTCAACTACTTCCCATCCACCGAAGTCCTTAACTGTAGCCAAATTTTTCACTTTAGGATACTTGTCTGTAACTTCCTTAGATTGAGCTAAAGTCTCATCTACAGGTCGGAATCCGAGCTTAACAAACTCCTGCTGGGCTTCTGGCGTGTAAAGGTATTTGACAAAACCTTCAGCAACTTCACGAGTACCATGCTTATCGACATTCTTGTCTACCACTGCGATTGGATTGTCAATAGATATGTTCACGTCAGGAACTACATACTCAATCTTCTCGCCTTTTTGTTGCGCCAAAATAACTTCGTTTTCGTAGTTGATTAAGGCATCTCCCTGACCTTGCTTAGCAAATGTGTCAGTCGCTTCCCGTGCATCTTTAGTCAAGATTGGCACATTGGTGAAAACCTTAGTTAAGAACTCAGTTGCTTTAGCCTCATCTCCACCAGTTTTAATTACGGAGTTCCAAAGTGCTAAGAAATTCCAACGAGCAATGCCTGATGTTTTAGGGTCAGCGGTAATCAGTTTTGTACCAGGTTTCGCCAAATCTTGCCAAGTCTTGAGACCTTTAGGGTTGCCTGTGCGAGTGATTAGCGCTGCTACAGTTTTGGAGACAATCCCATTGTTGGGGACTTCTTTTTCCCATCCTGGCTGAATCAGCCCAGCCTTCTCAATCTTTTGAGTGTCTCCAGCTAATGCCAAGTGGACAACATCTGCTTCCAAACCATCAATGACGGCGCGAGTTTGAGAACCGGAGCCGCCGTAGCTTTGTTTGAAGGTGACAGTTTGGTTATGGTCTTGCTTCCATTTTTCTACAAACTTGGGAATGATGGCTTCGTGAGCTGCTTTGGTAACCGCGAAGGAAACCAGTGTGAGTTCAACATTTGGCTTGTTAGCAGCAACAGGGCTAGCCGCAGGTGTTTCACTGGCAGAATTACCTGCATTTCCTCCAGAGCAGGCGGCAATCGCCACACTCAAAAAGGCTCCTACCAAAAATAACGATACAAAGCCTTTGAGCGAATTTAGTCTGAACAGATGTATTCTTTGTTCAGCGTAGATGCTAAGCAGCTTGTCGTAAGACATCGCTTGTAATCTTTCTAGTGTGCGTTGCCACGAACTCATCCCAATATCCTCCCCTAAAACTACAGTTACTTGATGGAAATACAGTTATATATTACTTGATAGCAATATATAATTGCAGATATCTGGTCATAAACACAAGAGAAGAACAGCACATTCTCTATCGAGAATATGGTGATTCTACCAGTTCTACAGGCATTTGAAACTACTGTGGATTTCAAGTATCAAATTGTCATGATAAAGCTAATAGGTTTCTCTGAAAATGCAGCAAGCAAATAGCTGGTTATTTTAAATATCTCTGACCATTGGATGCAGCACATACAGGGAAAATTAGCACTGAAGTGGGTCGTGCGCCTTAAGAATATATACCTGTATATTTTCAAACATGGAGAACAAAAAAGATTTGTTACGCTACTTTTCCAATAGAAATAGCAGCCAAGGAGAACCACTCCAGCAGTTGTCTAAGAGAAGCAACTACCGAACGCATAGTGTATACCTTAATCCTAAAATAGTATTTTTTTATACTTACTTTTTAAGCTTATCTCTTGTTTTCAAGCAATAAATGCGCTCGAATAGCTTTTTAATTAAAAATTTAAAATCTATCTAATTACTTTTCCGAAAAAGCTCTGCCTCGATTTGAAGAATAAAGTACTGAGCAATCAAACATAGCAATAGCATATTAAATGATTGAATATTATTGATACAGTCTATAAAGCCGTCAGTCGTTACTTAATTGGTTATTAAAAATAAATATTCTACGGCTGTATCAACGAAAAACTCACAACTCATTTAGAAGTGCTATAGCTCATATTTTTAAAAGTAAACACAATTGTTTTTTCTCACAAGGCAGGCGAAATTATGGTATTCGGAAATAAACTCAATAGCAAAAACTTATTCAAATTTTCCTTAGCAACAATAGGGACACTTTTATTATTAAATCCTTCAGTTCAAGCTACAGAAATCAACCAAAACAGTGTCAAGGCAGAAACGCAGACTACTTCGTTGAGTGTATCCAGTAGTCGCTCTGTCGTAGTAGCTCAGAACTCTATCTGTCCAGAAAATAGTGGTGGTAGCCAGTTTGTAACTGCTGAAACAAAAAACTTTTTAGTATACATTTGTGGAGGTGACCTCCCTAATACTTATGTAGGTTATGCAAAAAATGGTACTACAGGAGGTGTCATTCTTCCCCTGCGAAACTACAGTAACAACCGATTTGTAGCAGTTAATGGAAATGTTCGTTACGTCCTCACCCGCAAAGAGCTAACCGTTACTAAAAATGGGCGAGTAATTGTCTGCGAAAAGGCAATATGGAGATAATACTAATTCGTAATTCGTAATTCGTAATTCGTAATTAAGTCCCTCGGAAAAAGGCTTGATTTAGGAGCTAAAATAGCTGCTGACTTAAGGGAGCAGGTATAGGTTATCGGGTTTAGTTCTCTTTACTATTCTCTGTAACCTGTAACCTGTTCCCTTCTTGGTTTGTGTCAATTTAATATGCTAATTTCAAGGGTAAACCGTCCTGAAATACTAGCAGTTCTCCTAGTGGGATTGGTGTCCAAACTTCGTTGTCAGTAAGGGGGGTAGTAGCGATGACAGCAACGCGATCACTAGGAGTCGTCAACTCCCGAAAATCTACCGTCATATCTTGGTCAATCAAGTGAGCTGCTGCAAAAGGCGCTTGCCGTACAATATAACTGAGTCGGGTTGAGCAGTAAGCGAAAAAGTGTTCTCCATCTGACAATAAATAATTAAAAATACCCGACAATGCAATTTTACTAGTTATATTCCGTAATACAGGGTACAGCTCCTTTATAGAAGGTTTACCTTCAGGAAAACTTGCTCGCAAGGTTTCTAGCATCATGCAGAATGCTTTTTCACTGTCTGTGTTACCCACAGCTTGGTAGAAACCGAGATTTTCTGGATGAAAGTCTGGTAAGTTGCCGTTATGGGCAAACACCCAATATTTTCCCCACAGTTCCCGACGGAAAGGATGACAGTTGTGTAGGGCAACTTCACCCTGAGTTGCTTTACGGATATGGGCTATGACATGGGTTGAGTGAATAGGATAGCTTCGTACCAACTCCGCTATCGGAGAAGCAACAGAAGCTTGGTCATCTAAAAACATCCGGCATCCTTTCCCTTCAAAGAAAGCAATGCCCCAACCATCACTATGATGATCGGTTTTTCCTCCCCGTGCAGAAAACCCTTCAAAAGAAAAGCAAATATCCGTAGGAACATTGCAATTCATTCCCAGCAATTGACACATGGATGTTGCATCTCTGAATTTTGATTAATATCTGAGAATCAAGATACTTCAGAATGCTGCATTATTCTGGTGCGATCGCTTCAATCTTAAGTTTTAAGATTGAAGTAAGTAGTTATGCAAAATTAAATATACATTGTCATGGCGAGTGTAGCGTCTTCCTTCTCCTACGGAAACGCTAGCGCGATCGCAATGACATAAATATTTTTACCTGTGCCAATGAGAGTTAACGTAAATTTTTTAGAAAAATAGGTATAGTTTAAAACTAGTGTAGAGATTGCGATCGCCAACCAGTTGCTGTAAAAACTAGCTCCATAAGGAAAAGATACAAGACAAAACCGCCCTAGAGCTAGTCTAGGGCGGTTTTGCGAGAGTTATTTTGCTTCGGGAGAACATCAAGAAGTGATGCTCTGCTTAAGGTATAGACGATTCAGCATATATTTCTAATTCAACTGATTTCTGGCAGTTCAGGATTATTTTTATGGAAAATTGAGCGTCTCAAAAACCTCATTGATTGAAAAAGCCAAGTTTATTGCTGTTCACGAATGATTGAGAACTGTTAAGTAAGTCAGTGCTAATCTTTACTATTTTTGAATGCATAACTTTTGATAAGTTTTGTAATTTCTATTACTAAGGCAGTAGGATCTATAGGCTTATTTACGTAACTTTGAAAAGCAGATATGAGAGTAAAGTTCCAGCTTTCTTCAGATCCTAAAGCAGTTAAAGCAATAGCAGGAACCTCCTGGTTTTCTGAAAATGGACTCTCTCTAACTTTGTTAATTAACGAATATCCATCTATTTCTGGCATAGCGATATCAAAAATAAAAATATCAAATTTGAATTGCTTGATTGCCTCAATAGCTTCTACAGCAGATGTAGCTGTTGTTACTTTAGCGCCGTAACCTTCAAGAATATAGGTAGTTAAAACAAGACTGTCGGCATTATCATCTACGACAAGAATCTGTAAACCACCTAGAGAGAGGAAATTTTCTGTAACATCTAGAGGATTCGGATCATCAGGGTTGTTTGTCATGATAATATTGCCTCCTTAGTTGCCGTAATCAATTACGGAGGAACCCTGCTAGGTAGCCAGTAACGAGCTAGCTACCTAGCGAACTTTTATAACTAAGCTACCATGACCCTAGTCTTATCTCCTAAGTAATATTTAATAGTTACTAAAATACTGATTTTTTAGTTTTATCGACTTTTGAGAAGAAGATAACAGTATTGTTGGGGTAATACTAAACTTTTACCCTAAAAGTCATAAAACCCCGTAGAGCAAAGCTTACGGGGTTTTAATATTTAAGTAATCAGTTAATATAAGTCAGCCTTTATCTTAATTTTTCCTACAGCCCTGCCAACTTTCTCCCATGCTCTAGCAGTGTCAGGGTCTTCCCAATTGGTTCTAAGATGTTCAGCTTTCTCGTAACAGACTTGAGAAAGTATCTCTAACACACCAGATAAACTCATGCCATCAATCATTGTCTTTATATCATCTTTATCGTACATTTTTAAAACTCCAGAGTAAGAATCTGTCAAACCGGTTGGAGATCAAGCCATCGTCCACGATGCTGGTTGTGATAATACCTGGGATCATGGCATTTACACAAGTTACAATGGAATGACAAAAAACAAATCCACAAAAACTAGAGATATATTTAGCAGTTAACTAGTATCTCCATTGACGGATTTGGGAAACCAGAGATATGTAAAAATGAATAGTTATCCACCAGTTGTGCTTAGTCCTTTCTGAGTTTTGATTATTTAGTACTTATTTGTCAAAATTTGTTAAAAACCAAATATTTGCTTGATAATCTGTTTATGTAGCTACTCCAATTAATTGTATTAATACAAAAGTTAAGATTCCCCCGTTTAAACAATAGCAGATTCACAGCAAGGTAACAAAGCTGTAATTTTAAATATCTTGGTTAAACCTTTTAAGTGACTTTGAGTAATTTTTGCTCTCTTTTTAGGCTAGTCCTTTGGTAAGGTTTTACGACTTGAATGAGGCAATACTTTGAGCAGGTTTCTTCCGTTGTCAGAGCTAGCATTGAGCAATATCAGACTTGTAGATTCCCTAAGTGGGGGCTAAGACAGGGTAGCAAATAGCATTCGAATGACATGAGTTACATAGGAGAGCCTAAATATTTGATACTTCAATATAAATCTTCTCATAATTCATATCTGTCGTTAAAATATTCTACACCTGGAGTAGAAATCTTCTTAATTCTATTGTTACTCTACTTGTAGACCATTAGGGAAACAAAGCAATGCTAAAAGTTTTTGCTGACAGGGGCGGTACATTTACAGATATTGTTGCTGTTACGAATAATCAAACAATCATAGATAAACTTTTACAACATCCTGAACGTTTTTTAATTGTCCCTCTTCCTCAAAAACAATGGATTATAGTCTATAAACTACTTTCAGAAAGCCCTGAACAGTATCAAGATGCAGCCATTCAAGGTATTCGAGATATTTTAGGGCTTTCAAGCAATGAACCTCTTTCTAGAGAAACAATAGAAGTAGTTAAAATGGGAACAACAGTTGCTACAAATGCACTGTTAGAACGAAATGGCGATCGCTTAGTACTTGTGATTACTAAAGGCTTTAAAGATGCCTTACAAATTGGCTACCAAAACCGCCCTAATATTTTTGCTCGGCAGATAATTTTACCATCTATCCTTTATGAACAAGTAATTGAAGTAGATGAACGTTATGATGCTCAGGGGAATGAATTAACTCCAGTAAATATTCAAAAAGTTAAAAATGACTTGCAAGCAGTTTACGATATAGGAATTCAAAGTTGTGCTATTGTTTTCATGCACAGCGATCGCTATCCCAATCATGAAAAACAAGTCGCCCAAATAGCGCAAGAAATTGGCTTTAACCAAATCTCCATCTCCCATAAAGTTAGTCCTTTAATGAAGTTGGTTAGCCGAGGAGATACAACAGTCGTAGATGCTTATTTAACTCCGATTCTGCGTCGCTATGTTAACCAAGTAGCCAGTCAGTTACCTGGAGTTAAGTTAATGTTTATGAAGTCTGACGGTGGGTTAGTTGCAGCCGAACAGTTTCAAGGCAAAGATAGTATTTTAAGTGGCCCGGCTGGGGGTATTGTTGGTGCGGTTCAAACTAGTAAAAGGGCAGGTTTTGAGTTTATTATTACCTTTGATATGGGAGGAACAAGTACAGATGTCGCCCATTTTAAAGGAGAGTATGAACGACAACTAGATTCAGAAATTGCTGGGGCGCGGATGCGAGTTCCCGTATTAGCAATTAATACAATTGCTGCCGGCGGCGGATCAATTCTATTTTTTGATGGTTCTAGTTATCGTGTTGGCCCAGAGTCTGCTGGTTCAAATCCTGGGCCTGCTTGTTATCGACGTGGCGGCCCGTTAGCAGTGACTGATGCTAATGTCATGTTAGGCAAAATCTATCCACAATATTTTCCTGCGGTATTTGGATTTGAGGGGAATTTGCCTTTAGATAAAGATATTGTTATTCAGAAATTTACACGCTTAGCTCAAGACATTGCAACTGCTACAGGAAATACTTGTACCCCCGAACAAGTAGCGGCTGGATTTATAGCGATCGCAGTAGAAAATATGGCGAATGCGATAAAAAAAATCAGTTTGCAACGAGGTTACGATGTCACCCAATATGTACTTTGTTGTTTTGGCGGTGCTGGCGGACAAGTTGCTTGTTTAATTGCCGATACTTTGGGTATGAAAAAGATATTTCTTCATCCTTATGCTGGGGTTCTCTCTGCTTATGGAATGGGATTAGCTGATATCCGGGCTATTAGAGAAGGAGGAGTAGAGAAGCCTTTAACTCAAGCCTTAATCCCGCAACTATTACAGTTAATGCAGTCTTTAGAAATCCAAGCAAGGATTGAATTAAGCGAGAATGAAGCTAGTAGTGAAGAGGAAGTAGTCCGAAAAGTTAACTTAAAATATGAAGGAACTAACTCTACCTTAACTGTTAATTTTGCCGATGATGTGGCAATGATGCGACAAGAATTTGAGGTTGAGCATAAATCTCGCTATGGTTTCATTCAAGTAGAAAAAACTTTAATTGTCGAATCCGCTTCAATAGAAGTTATCCAAAGAATGGATACTCCTGAAGAACCCCTAATTACTCGTACTCGTCCTCTAGATGAACCACCGACGCCTGTGGAAGTAGTGCAGATATTTACTGGTGAACAATGGCATGATACACCCGTTTATCGACGAGAAAATTTACAACCAGAAGATACTATTAATGGCTCGGCAATTATTGTAGAGAAAATTAGCACAATTGTAGTTGAACCTAACTGGATAGCAAAATTAACTGACCGAAATCATTTAATCTTACAGCATAAAGATTAACCAACAAAACAAGCAATTTTAAAAGTAGAGAATGTGCTGCCACAATATTAGTTTTGTTAGTGATTTAAATAAAATTGACAAACAAAAATGAACACAATATCTCAACCTGACCCTGTTCGCTTAGAAATATTCAAAAACCTCTTTCAATTTATTGCTGAACAAATGGGTATTGTTCTCCAAAATACAGCAGCATCAGTGAATATCAAAGAAAGGCTAGATTTTTCATGTGCTATTTTTGACACTTCTGGATTATTAGTGGCGAATGCTCCCCACATTCCTGTACATTTAGGCTCAATGAGTGAAAGTGTCCGCAGTTTAATTAACGATAAAGACGACACTATAAAACCGGGAAATGTCTATTTATCTAATAATCCTTATAACGGTGGAACTCATCTTCCTGATGTAACCGCAATTACCCCTGTTTTTCTAGAGAGTGGTGAAAATAACGTACCCCCTACTCCCAACTCCCTATTCGCAACTCCCCTGTTTTACGTTGCTTCTCGTGGACATCAAGCCGACATCGGTGGCATTACTCCCGGTTCAATGCCTCCTCACAGTACTACAGTAGAAGAAGAAGGAATTCTGTTTGATAATTTTCTCTTGGTTGAACAGGGAGATTTTCAAGAAATTCCAGTAAGAAAGATATTATCAAATCATCGCTATCCTGCTCGTAATCCAGACCAAAATATAGCCGATTTCAAGGCACAAATTGCAGCTAATGAACGCGGAGTTCAAGAACTGCGTAGAATGGTTGATCAATATGGACTAGAGACAGTTAAAGCTTACATGAAGTTTGTGCAAGACAATGCTGAAGAGTCAGTCAGAAAAGCTATTGATATTCTCAAAGATGGCTCATTTATTTATGAAATGGATAGTGGAGCAAGAATTCAAGTTAAAGTGACAATTCACCAAGAAAATCGCAGTGCTACTATTGATTTTACTGGCACTTCTCGCCAACTAAATACTAATTTCAATGCTCCTAAAGCTGTGACTCAAGCAGCAGTTTTATATGTCTTCCGTACTCTAGTCGATGATAATATTCCCTTGAATGCCGGGTGTCTTAACCCTCTAAAAATTATTGTTCCCGAAGGCTGTATGCTTAACCCAACCTATCCGGCAGCAGTGGTAGCGGGTAATGTAGAGACTTCTCAAACCATTGTCGATGCTTTATATGGCGCTTTGGGTGTGATGGCTGCTTCTCAGGGAACGATGAATAATTTTACTTTTGGTAATCAGCGCTATCAATATTATGAAACTATCTGCGGCGGTTCTGGTGCAGGGATGGATTTTGACGGAACTGATGGTGTTCATACCCACATGACTAACTCCCGCTTGACAGATCCAGAAGTTTTAGAAACCCGTTATCCTGTTCTTTTAGAAAGCTTTGGTATTCGTCCTGATAGTGGTGGCAAAGGAAAACATTCAGGTGGTAATGGTGTTATCCGCCGCATCCGTTTTCTAGAACCCATGACAGCGAATATTCTTTCTGGTCATCGGTTTATTCCTCCCTTTGGGTTAAATGGTGGGGAAGCAGGACAAGTAGGACGCAACTGGATACAACGTCAAAATGGAACCGAAGAGAATTTAGACAGTACTGCAACAGTAGAGATGAAACCTGGGGATATTTTTGTGATAGAAACCCCTGGAGGAGGAGGATTTGGCCAAGTCTAAATTTCGTAGTACCAAATGTCTTCTTCTCGTAGCACAATTCGATGCAGGGAAAGGCGGTCTATCATGCCCTCTTGCTCAAAATGCCCCAAAACACGAGTAATTGTGACGCGAGTCGAACCGAGCATTTCTGCAAGGTCTTCATGAGTTAGACGCATATCTATTAAACGCCCTTTCTCAACTTCTGAACCAAACTTTTTGGATAACCATGCTAAAAGCTTAATAAGCATGGTGTCCACTTTTTTATAACTGCGAATCACCATCAACTCTTCAGCTTGTTGGATGTGGGCTAGTAAAGTTTCTGTGAGTCGAGGACATTCCTCTAAGGGTAAGATAGTGGCCTCTACTTTAGTTAGGCATTCCATCTGATGAGGTTCTAATTTTGACAAAACTCTCCCAACAATATCTCCAGGCCCCCATAATCCCAGCGCAACGGTCGTACCGTCTTCTAGATAGGTGAAAGTCCTAACAAATCCCGCTTCAATCTTCCAAAGACCATTTTCGTAATCTGGTAGAAATGACCGTCGTGTAAATGTCTGCCTAGTATTTTTACTAGGAGAGGTAGCCAAGCTTGAATATAAAGATACCATAACAAAATATACTACTTTCCGATCAATTAACCGTAGTATATATATATTAGGTTATAAGAACCTATGAGTATTACAATTAACAATGTTTTTAGATAATCCAAAACAAAATTAAGCACCTAGTAAAACAACTTATGGTGGAGTAACACACAGCTATCGTGTGGAGGGCGATCGCTACCTGCCGAAATGATAGTCTATTGATAATAAATCTATGTGGATTAGGGTTTTACTTCTCCCTCAATCCATTTATCAACTACAATCGGCTGGTAAGTAGCAAATAAATCCAGCAAATGTTCCGAAGTAGACGCTTCCAACACAAGAGAACGAAGAGCTGGCTTGACAAATTCTTCTTTCACCGCATTGTCGAATAATTTCAGTAATGGGTCAAAGTATCCTTCTACATTCAATAGACCACAAGGTTTTTGGTGTAGTCTTAGCTGCGCCCAGGTGAGTATTTCACAAAACTCCTCTAGAGTCCCGTATCCACCAGGAAGTGCGATAAAAGCATCAGCCAAATCCGCCATTTTGGTTTTGCGATCGTGCATAGATCCGACAACGTAAAGCTGGGTAAGGCCATTGTGGGCAATTTCATGAGCAGCTAAGAATTCTGGAATCACTCCAATTACCTTACCACCTGCGGCCATAGCTGCATCTGCCACAACCCCCATGAGTCCTATATTCCCTCCACCATAAACTAGCGCTAATTCTCTACTGGCTAGAATTTTACCAAGTGTCTCTGCTGCTTCCTTGTAAGCAGGTCGAATACCCATACTAGAACCACAAAACACACAGATTGATTTCACCGAACCTCCTCGTGGTTTTCTCCTACTACATTCTATGCCTGGGAAGGAAGCCATAGGGGAATTTATTCTCGTCCAATTCTCTTAAAATGTATACGAGTAAACATCCTTTTTGTGAATTGGTGTACAAAACTTGTGTTTGATGCCTGCGACCTGACCCGATTTATTAGCTCTTACGGGTTCGGCACTTTTTTCAAGTCTCTTAACCCCCCAACCAGAGGCTTAAAATACAACAGTTTCAAGCCTTCCGACATAATACACGACCCACATACTACCCTATTTTCTTTTCAGAGGTGACAACAACTTTGACAATATCGCCAGTTCTAAAACCAAAATGAACTGATGAGCGTTCTCGGTGTCTACTGAGGAAACCATATCGGTCTGTGCCACACATTTGATAATTTGCCCCATCCAGTAACCTTAGTCATGAGTAGTTGTTTAGTTAAAAGATAAGGCTTTTCTTCAAGTATTACAGGTTCTTATATCTAAGAATCCTGTGAGAGACAAACTGATTAAACTTGGTACACTCAATTCTTTTACCTTTACCTTCTAATTCTTTCTTAGGTAAAGTGCCATTTGCTTAGCTTGTCACGAATGAGCCTTAAAACACGAAGTTGCTGGGGTTGTTTAAGCTGTCTGCACTTGTGACGTTGACTGCGAGAAACGATTTGAAGATGTCCTGACCAATAGAACCATCAGCATCAATTTGGACATTGAAGTTGTTGGAATTACTACCTTGGACAATTTTGACAAAACCATCGGCGATCGCATTGCTACCCTTGTAACCGTTCGTCACGAGGCTATCGAGCAACTGTGTAAGAACTATTTTATCCTTGCCAACCTCGAAATCACTAATAACATCGCCTTTATCATTAATGTTGGTGTAGACAAATTTATCATTACCGACACCGCCTGTGAGCAAATCCGCACCTTGTAAACCGATCAGGCGATCGTTATTGGATGTGCCACTGAGAACATCACGCCCTGAAGTACCTGTGAATGTAAATGGTGCAGAGACTCTGGTGCTATTACCTTTCTTAGCACCATATTCAAACGCACCGACATCAGCTTGGCTATCACGAGTAAAACCACGAGCATCAACTGTTGCCCCCCCTGCAACACCAGAATTAATCGCAGGACTACCTGCTAGTAGTGGACGCACTAGTACACCATCAATGTTTTGTAGCTTGCCTAGTTTCGGATCAGCAACTAGAGAATTAGCAGTTACTTTAACAGCCTTTGTGGTTAACGGCCCCGGATATTCAATGTTACCGCCACCATCCTTTAACTGGTACGCAACTTGCTGACCAGTATTTGCCGGATCTGAATTGTTAACGATGATTGAATTAGTAAGTGTTGGTTTTTGCTTACCTACAGCCCAAAAGCCTCCAGCACTTTTTTCGGCGTAGTTATCAGCAATAGTAGAGTTAATAATATTCACTGTGGCATGGGCTGGAGGATTCATCGCTATTGCTCCACCAAGCCCTTTGTCGGTAGTTGCCTTGTTCCCAGATAAGGTAGTGTTTTCGATATTGATCGTCGCATTGTTAGAGGTTGTGTCACCATCTAGCCACAAACCACCACCTTGTCCCTCGACGACGTTATTAGCAATCGTCACATTGCGGATTGTCAGATTACCATTGCCTCTTAGTCCCCCTCCTTGAGCAATACCTCTGTAGTCGGCATAAGCAGTATTACCAATAATTGTGCTGTTTTCGACAATTGCCTGATCTGGATTGTAGATATAGAGATAAAGCCCTCCGCCTACCCCATAGCCAGAATTGCCTTCAAACCAGCTATCACTAATCCTAATTGTGCCACCCACCGTGCTGTCGTTAACCCTAGGCCCGGAGATATTTGCACCATCTGTGAAAATCGCTCCACCTCCACCCTGTGACTTGTTGTTAAGGAAGACTGAATTTTCAACAGTGAGTGAACTTAACGAGATGTAAATTGCTCCACCTGCGTAACCAAGATTGTTAGTGAATTGGCTATTTTTAACAGTTACAGAGCCACCATTGTCAGTGGCGATCGCACCTGCACTAAAGCCATTCTTCTTGATGGTACCGTCGTTGCCATCAAAGGAGCTATTGAGAACTGTGAGATGGCTTTTAAAGCCAACATGAATTCCTCCACCTTGTCCAGCCACATTATTATAAAACTTCACATTGTCCACAGTTAATTTACTGTTGGAACCGACTCTAACTCCACCACCTTTGCCTTCGCTGTATCCATCAGTAATCGTCAAATTTTTCAGGGTAACATCAATCCACACTGCTGTAGAGAATACTTGGCTGCTTTTGTTGCCACTAATAGTTAAATTAGGCGCTCCAGCTCCATCAATTGTTAAATTCTTTTTAACGATCAAGTCTCCGCTGGTAAGAGTAATCTTTTGATCTGCCAGATTCGATACAAATGCGATCGTGTCACCTTTTTGAGCTAGGTTGATTGCATCTCTTAAAGAACCAGCACCGTTATCATTAGTGTTGTTTACGGTAATAATAGACATGGGAAAATTCCTCTTGATATTATGCTTGGTTAATCGTTTCTTGCTATTAAGGGGTTGAGCAAGTTATATCTGCAAAGGTGCTAAGACCTCACGCAGACATCACGTAGGATGTTTGCTCTGGAGTGAGAAAATTTCTAATTGATTGCTGCACAGCAGCTCAAAGTTACAGCAACGTAACATTCGTTGAGTAAGCATTCTCCTTTAAAGGAGCAATGCTTACTTTGTTGCGTAAAACTCATTCAGCAATACTGCGCCAATAAAGCTTTCCCCTGATGGCTTGATTTATTGTTTACTTCATAGCAGCTTCATAGCCATCAATGACAGCGTTGTGCATCTGTGACTACGGTAGACTATGCAACGGTGGAGTTTACGGTTGAGCTTAACAATTGGTAGTTGGATAATTATCAAGTTATTTGATAATTATCTAGCTCACAACCCACTGTCTGTCTTGGGATTGGTGTTCATACGCCCTATCATAAAAACTTCATGAACTAATTGCCGTCAGAGCAAATACAGAAATTAATTACTATTTTTTCGCAAGTTATAATCCACAGGTTCCCTAGTTTTCCCGGAGGTCTTTAAATATCAAACTTTCCGGGACAATACATAAAATGATTCAAATAGTTTTGCCCCCTTTACTCCGTAATTCTGCTCATCTTTACTGTGAAATTCATATATTAGACATTAACAATTTATCTCTGCGTTGGGCTGATTTTCAACTTGTAGATGCGTAGCAAAAAACTCTAGATAGATTACAGGGCAACAACTGTATACGATTGTTTAATGTATAAAATATGGTTGATAAGCTGTTTTCTCTAGCTAAAAACCCCAAAATAGTGTTCTATTCGTGCTATTTATACGTAGTCGTGATGTGGTTAATTGCTAGAAAAAATGTAATTATTTTTAGTAATTTTTTATACTAACTTTTAACACACTACGTAATTTATATTTACTGCTTTTGAATGTGCTAGGCATTAGCACGCTCTATAAAGCGCACGCTAATGCCTAGCACGTCAGAAAAGGCTTATACCATTTCACTTTAAGAATGATACAAATACTTTGGTAGGGACACGGCAATGCCATGCCCCTACGAGAAATCTATATGTATCAAGATTTTCGTGAATTGGTATTACACCACAGGAGCTTCAGAACTTTATCAGACGGATTTTAGATTGACCCCACTAATGAATTCGCAGGCTTGGTATATATCACCAGAGGTGTGAAAACAATTTATAGATGTGGGGTCTAGCTAAGCTTTAGTTCAAACATCAGGTAGTTTATGGCAGCAAAACTCTAACTTAAGATGCCTAGATTGTTGTAAATTTCGATCAGATTACCATCAGGATCGCGAAAATGAGCTGTGCGGATTCCCCAATCTGGCCTATCTTGAGGTGGAGTCACAACTGTTACGTTATTATTTTTAACTTGCTGGTATACTTCATCTACGTTATCTACCGCAAAAATCAAGGCTATTTTGTCTTGATTGATAACGGATGTAGGCTGTGCATGACTTGGGAGTACTTCAGCCATTAATTCTTTTTTAAACAAACCTAGCTTGATGTATCCAGTATTAAATTCAGCGTACCCACTATTTTCATCGCCCCAATCAACATCAAACCTCAGCAGATCCCGGTAAAACAGAAAAGAATCTTTGTAATGGGAGACAAGCAGTCTCAGGTGTGTTAACTGAAGCTTCATATCTCTGTTCCCTTAGTCTACTAACTATGAATTCTCGGTTCTGAGTGCAAAGTTGCTAGCAACTCACTTTCTACAACTGCTAATTCATCAAGCCGTTGCATGACAATCTCACGGTTAAAGTAAGTAGCAGCTAAAACCCAGTATATACCGTAGTGCCGCGCTTCTGATGCCATTAAGCCATGATAAAATTTTGCTAGTTCTGGCTCAGGACAGTGAGCAGCTAATAGTCCTAGACGTTCGTGACTGCGAGCTTCAATTAACCCAGTCATTAGTAAGGAATCTAAAAATCTTTCAGGTTCTTTAGGGCGAACAGTGGCTCTGAAACGCGCACCGTAGGGAGGCGGTGAAAGGGGTGCAAGGGGAATATTCCGGCGTTCTAGCCATTGATTAACTAGTTCAAAATGTTCTAGTTCTTCGCGGGCGATCGCTGTTAGCTCCCGTACCATTTTAGTATTGGAAGGGTAGCGAAACATAAAGTTTAATGCCACGCCTGCTGCTTTGCGTTCACAGTGGGAGTGGTCGAGTAAAATTATGTCTAAGTTAGCGATCGCTTGTTCTACCCAAGCAGAACTGGTGGGTTGTTTAAGGGCGTTGATAGTCGGTAACACAGAACTAAGCACAAAATGATCGAACTCCATAAAATCAATTTAGCTAAGTACCCCAGCAAATTGATTTTAATCGTGGATAAGGATGTTTAGACATTCCCTATAGATATAACTCTAAATTTTTTTACCAGTCTTTACCTAAGAATAGATAGACAATAGTTAAATATTTCCGGCTTTTATTACTGGGTTTTATACATTACTACAGTTCCAAACTGCTGTAAGTGCGAACGGTACGAATGGGATTTGATAAATGTGAATTAATAAATAACCAGGGCGTAGGAAATCACTTATGCTGTTTCACAATTATTACGTTTGATGGGCATCAATCGCATTTGATTACAGGTTATTCCCTATCGCTCTGGTGTCTTTTTGGCGGTAATGTTTCGCCAAAAGTGTAAAAGTAAAGGGCTTTGCTAGCCTATAACAAGTATCATCGTTTTACTGTATCACCGCACACAATTCTGCTATCCAATTATTATGTTTTTTATTATGCTTCAACAGTCACAATTACTAAGTTTATTTCTTCACTATAGTATTTTAGATATAGCAATTAAGTGAAAATTTCCCCCTGTGGGGAAATATCCAAACTAACTACTAAGGCACAATAAACCCGTATTTTTTGAGTACAGCCTTAGCTTGACCACCAGATAAAAACTGTACAAATTCCTTGGCTGCATCGGCATTTTTACTACTTTTGAGTACTGCCAATGGATAAACAATTGGAGAGTGATATTTGTCATCAGCCGTGACTACGACTTTTACCTTGTTGGAAATTCTGGCATCAGTAGCGTAAACTAAGCCTGCATCAGCGTTACCACTTTCTACTGCTGCCAATACTTGACGCACATTATTAGCTAAGACTAATTTGGGCTTGACTTTATCAAAGATGCCCAATTTCTTTAAAACTTGTTCCCCATATTCTCCGGCGGGAACACTTCTAGGTTCTCCGATCGCGATTTTCTTAATCTTGGTATCTGTGAGATTATAAAAGCTGGTGATGCCAACAATATTCTTTGGCACAATCAAAACTAGACGGTTATTTGCTAGGTTGGCACGAGTACCTGGAACTAAGAGTCCTTTTTGCTCCAAGGCATCTACTTGCTTTTTACCAGCAGAAATAAAGATATCTGCTGGTGCACCCTGCTCAATCTGTTGCTGTAAAGCACCAGAAGCCCCAAAGTTATAATTAATGTTGATATTTGGTTTACTTTGTTGATATAGAGGTTTAATTTCTTCCAGTGCTTCTTTCAAGCTAGCAGCAGCTGACACGAGTAGGCTGGTATTTGACTGTGCTACTACAGGTGAGGGAGTAACCCACTGTAAACCAGTTACTAGAAGCAAGCTAGCAACTGCTATGCTAATAAATGCAAAAATTCTTCTTTTCATAAAAAACTGCGCTGACAGAGATTCCTTTTCTAAAATTGACGCTTGGTAGAATCATACCAAGAATACCAACTATTTCCCAACCTAATTGGTAATATTATGCCCAGAAAAGAACAAGGGTGGGTCACATTTCAAACCTCAGATGAGGAGCGGAAGATTCTAGAAGAATTCTGTGAACAGTCTCAGCGAACCAAAACAGAAATTCTCCGGGAACTGGTACGTGGTCTTAATCAGCACTCATCACAGCCCCCATTGATAACAACCAAGCAAAAAGAAAAGGAAAATGCTTACACTCAAAAGCCAGAGATAGAAATTAGTATTCAAAAAAAACCACTAAAAGTTAGCTCCCGCAATATTCTTAAGGGCGTTGTCAAACGAGTTGTGACTGGATCTGTTAATAGCGAGGTCACACTGGAGATTGTTCACAGAGTTGAGCTAACCTCGATTATTACCAAAGTATCAGCAGAAGAGTTGGAGCTGTTCGAAGGACAAGATGCCTATGCAGTCATAAAGTCCAACGATATTGTTATTGCTAGGGAATAAATTCGGTTGAGAGCAAGCAGCAAGGCGTAAAGATATAAAAGTATGAGGGTGTAAAAGAAACTCGCTTGCATAGTGGAAAGGGAAATAGGAAATGCCTCTTTCCCATTTCCTAAGCTATAAACAACCAACCAATAGTTTGCTCCCCCAACCCCTTTAAAAACGCAGGGGTAAAAACCTCTTAAGGTCACCGTGTTCTGCGGACTGCTTCATCAGTAGCCTGCTCTGGGAAACCTTCCTCGAAGTTCAGAGCTTCGCGAGTAATGACCGCTCCAACTTCTCATTGCAGCGCTGAACTTAGTTATTCACTTGCCAGAGGTAAAAATTTTTGCGTTTATGGCGATCGCCTCCCCAAAAAAGTGAAAAATTAATTGGCGATCGCATTTGATCCATTCGGCAAATGTACATTACCAAGTATCAAATTTTACTAAACTTAAATAATAAAGCTGCTATTTATCTATTTATAGCCAGCTAAGTATGATCTTAAAAATAAATTAATTTAAATAAGTTGTTAATCAAAAAGGTAAATTTTTAACCCCGCTTGCCGAAGCGTGAGGCAAATTGAATGCATTTACCTTGAAATTTTCAAAATATGGGTGTAAAGTCTTTTATGTCTACAACCACTGTGCAAAATATACAGCAGTGTACAACTCTTGATATAACTGAGCCTGTATGCATTTGATTTTGAGATACTTGAGATTTTCTACTATATCAAAAGCAGACTAACTGAAAATAATGAGTATAATTGCTAGCAATTTTACGGTTATTTCAAATTGGGTGTAAGTACTGATTTCCGTGTTTTTAGAGCTGGATTAATATTTGTGTAATTGAGAAGTTTCTTGTTAACTTCGAAGCTATTAAATATAAAATTCACCTTTCATCAGATAAATTTATCCTGAGCTAATTATGTAAGAATTTTGTCCGAATAATGTATTAGTAAATCTCAGAAGACTTAAGGAGTAATGACAGTGAATCAGATACAACTAGCTTTAATTATTAGCTATTTATTCATTACAGCCTATTTTTTCAGCAATTGGTTAATATATTCTCTGCGACATCCTACTTCTACTCCGGAAGAAAAATTTTTATCATTTGTGATGTTTTTAATCACAACTATTTTTTGGCCTGTAATGATTCCGATTTCTTGTTTAGAAATTGTAAAAAAAAAGAAGTTGGAATTTAGTACCGTGATTCCTGTTATCTTAGCGATATTTGCTTTTAGTATTTCATACTATTTGACTTATCTACAAGAACATGGATTGTGCTACACAGACTTGCTCTGTCCCTATGCCTCATGATTGAGTTAATTGAAATTTTTGCCTATCTTTTAATTTTCTTGAACCGTACAGGGCTTTTGTTTAGGAACTGATCAACTAATTTATTGCCCTTTTTGAGATTGCATTTATTACAACTTAGGCAGAGATTAAAAACGCGATCGCTTCCCCTTTTTAATTTAGGATAAATATATTCATCCTGAACGCGCATTTATAATCCCGCTTTTCTAAAAGGTATTCGCGCACTGTTTACCCAGCAAGTGTTCCCTACTGAAATCCACCTCCAGTAATTTCTGCATTCTGCATTAACCGAGTGTCAAAGCTAAGTAGGCATCCTTATTTACGTCTGCGGTTATTAAATCAAGGTGCTCCATATTATGTTGCAAGATTACGGTGATTCCTACGCAAATAAGTTCTTGCCAGAAGAGGATGAATCAACAAGTTGAAGTCCCTCACTAAAAGATTGTTGAATTCTGTATTATGAATTCTGCATTCTTCTTCAATTTGTAGTTGAAGAAATAAAGGTGTAAGTGTGTATGGAAAACCCATTGAGAATAGCGACGGGTAAAGACCAGACATTATCAATCTTGGGCTATGGCGATTGATTAATACATTTAATTTTGATTCATTAATCATAGAACCTACGCATTGACACAGAACTGATACTATGCAGACAAGGTTAATTCTTGCGTTAGGTGTGACAAGATAAAGTCACGAGCCACTTGAAGAGATAAATTTCTTTGGATTTCATACCAATTTTCAATTAACTCTTCTGCCCGCATTAATTCTAATTGTGTAAAAGCTCTGATAGCACTAAAAAAATGAGTTTTAATTGCCTCAGTTGTTCTCACCATAAAATGACCGATACCACATACTTGTTTAATAGCTCTGTGGTAACACTCAATTCCCCAATGTATCGAATGTAATTCCTTAAATTCTTTTATAGAGATTGAAAAGAGTGCGTCCTTTTCAGAAAGGTACATAATGTAATATCTGTAAGCTTCTCTTCGAGACGCTACGCGAACGTTTTTGAAACTTCTCCGAAATACCTTCACCTGACCAAAATTTTTCAGATATACTATTAAACCCGATTCGGGGATTTCTAGATTTTGAACTTGAGCGAAATTCTTACCATCAACTGAACATGAACGATTTTTTGCTATGCCAGTTAAAAACCCCAATCCCTTGTCTCTAAAGAACTTTAGGTTTTTCTGGCTCGAATACCAACTGTCAGTAGTTACTGTTTTTGGACTTAATCCCCAAGTCATAACCTCCGCAATCATCTCTCGTAAATAATCATTTTTAGTCTTGTTCTCCTGTTTGTTATAAATGCGATAATTTATCGGTACAGACTTACCTGATAAATCCGTGTAATATAAGGTAATTAACTGAATTCCTTTGACGGCGCGATGATGCCTTCCTGAATAATAGTAACCAATTAATTCTGTTATTTTTGGATCACTATGAGGCTTATCAATTACTGTATCATCTCCGCTTAAAGTACCTCCAATTAAATTGATATTTGCCTTAATTTCTTCAAATAAGTCCTTGGGTTCGTACTGCTCACGTAGCAAAAATCTATTGACGCTATCATGAGACAAATCTTTCATTATTTCTGCCAGACGTGTGCAACCTGGATACTTTGATTCTGCTAGTAGAAACAGAGTATAAGTATTCAGGTCACATTTAGCGGTTGATGGTTTAGTAATTGCTCTGATTGTCCGAACCCTAAACACAGACAGGTAAATTATCTGTTTTTCATGCCTCTATCAGCTAGCGATCGCTGATATTTTTCTACATTCTCTTTATGCACTTTTCGTTCTGTTTGTCAATGCGTAAGTTCTAAATCAATTAAATTAATCTGTAATTTCTTCGCGGCTTATCCTCCCGTACATCCTTACACCCTCGCCTAAATTCCTGAACCATCAAGAAAATCTTCAATCATCCCGTCAGAACTATTATTCTTGCTGTTGTTGGTTTGTTTGCCTTCAACTTCAGCTGGCAATAAACTGGGCTTAGCTCCTAACTGCTCAAACTGTTTCTCTAACGACTTTACCCGTTCAAATAAAGCTCGAATTACTTCTGCTTCCACGTCCCGCAATTTATCATGATCTAGAACATCGGTAGTCAAATTGTTCTGACGCGTTATGCGCCCTGGTATCCCAACTACAGTTGTATTACTTGGCGCATTTCGCAGCACTACCGAACCTGCTCCAATGCGGACGCGATCGCCAATTTGAATATTACCCAAAACTTTCGCACCTGCTCCTACAACTACATGGCTGCCTAAAGTCGGATGGCGCTTGCCGCTTTCTTTACCAGTACCGCCAAGGGTGACACCTTGATAAATCAAGGCGTAATCGCCTACGATTGCTGTCTCACCAATCACTACACCCATACCGTGGTCAATAAAAACTCCCTTACCAATTAATGCTCCAGGATGAATTTCAATCCCAGTTAAAAACCTACTAATATGGGAAATGAAACGCGGTATAAAAGGAATTCCCTTTTTATACAGCCAGTGTGCTAGTCGATGGAAAAGTAAGGCTTGAAATCCTGGATAGCAGAACAATACCTCCAGCCAATTACGGGCAGCTGGATCGCGGTCATAAATGGTTTGTAAATCAGTTAGTAGCATAATTCAGTATTTGCAGGGTAAGGGGAGTTTAATTTGGGCAAGGCTCTGAATACAAAAAAATGATAATTCTCGCAAATGATGAAGTATTCATGAGAATTATGTAAGATAATCTACGGTAAATCGATAGACTTGTAGTGTTTCGTGGTAATAAATGGGATGCTATCACATTCACCACTTTGAAAAAATGAATTTCGCAGAAAACACTATAAATCAATCAATTCACCGTAGTATATTGAGTACAGACTTGAATAGCCAAAACTACGCTCTCCTGGATCTGTCTTCTAAAGTCGAATACGCGCTGCTGGCACTTTTAGAACTGGCAACCCACCACGGGAAAAAAGTTCCTCTGACCATGAGCGAAATTACTGCCAAACAACCCATACCAGAGCGTTATCTGGAACAAATTTTAACCAACCTCAGACGTGCTGGTGTGGTACAGAGTCAACGCGGCTCTAAAGGAGGTTTCGTTTTAGTTCGTGAACCTTGGCAGATTACGTTGCTGGAGATTGTTACATTGGTCGAAGGTGAGCGGAAAGAGAAAGACACCTCTGAACCTCCGACTTTAGAAAGAATTCTGGTTCATGAAATCTGGGAGCAAGCCAATGCTGCCTCAATTGAGGTTTTAAGCCGCTATACACTCCAAGACTTGTGCCAGGAAAGAGAGACTCGCGCCCAGCAGAGTCCGATGTATTACATTTAGTCAAGGAGTACTCATATGGGAATAGCGAAAGATATTACAGAGTTAGTCGGCAAGACTCCCTTAGTTCAATTAAATAAGATTCCCCAAGCATCGGGAGCGGTGGCTCAAATTGTTGTGAAGCTAGAAAGCATGAACCCAGCCGCTTCTGTCAAAGACCGAATTGGCGTAAGCATGGTGGAAGCAGCAGAGCAAGCAGGCTTGATTCATCCCGGAAAAACCGTTTTAGTAGAGCCGACTTCTGGCAATACGGGAATTGCTTTGGCAATGGTGGCAGCCGCGAAGGGTTACCATCTCATTCTAACCATGCCTGATACGATGAGCCAGGAACGACGAGCTATGCTCAGAGCTTATGGCGCTCAACTAGAGTTAACACCAGGAGTAGAAGGGATGCGAGGGGCGATTGGTCGTGCAGAGCAGATTTTAGCTCAAACGCCTAACGCTTATATGTTGCAGCAGTTTCGTAACCCCGCTAACCCCAGAGTTCATGCCCTGACGACGGCAGAAGAAATTTGGCAAGATACCGATGGACGAGTGGATATCCTTGTGGCGGGTGTCGGTACTGGTGGAACGATTACTGGGGTTGCAGAAGTTATTAAACAACGTAAGCCTAGTTTTCAAGCGATCGCAGTTGAACCAAGCAGCAGCCCAGTATTAGCAGGTGGTAAATCAGGGCCTCACAAAATACAGGGTATAGGTGCAGGGTTTATCCCAGCAATTTACCGTGGAGAACTAATAGATGAAGTGATTCAGGTAGACGATGAGGTTGCGATCGCCTACAGCCGTCGTCTAGCAAAAGAAGAAGGATTACTATCGGGCATTTCTGCGGGAGCAGCTTTATATGCTGCTATTCAAGTAGCAAAACGCGAAGAAAATGCAGGTCGTTTGATTGTCATGGTGCAGCCTAGCTACGGCGAACGCTATCTTAGTACCTCACTCTTCAAAGACCAAGAGGAAAGTGAGTGGTTGAGCAAAGTTTGAGTCAAGGGGCAAGGGGCAGGGGAGATAAGGGAAATACCTAACAACTTCCTCACTCCTCACTCCTCGCTCCAATTTCACCCGTGGGTTGATTGTTTTTGACCAAAATCGCTAAACAAAAACAACTAGCCACAAGTTTTATGAGGGTTAAAGCTTCACTTTTTAAAACAATAAAAGCACCTAATCCTATTAGAATAAAAGGTACAAAACTATTACCGTAGCGAGTTAAGAGATCAGCGATCGCTTTTTGATGACTTAGTTTATATGCTACGTAACACCAAACTCCTATGAGGATAAAAAATAAGCCTATAATAATCAAAAAACTTCCTAAGTTACTGCTAGCAAATAATGGTACATAGACACTAATATTGTCGCTACCATTAGCAATAGTTACTGCTGCCACACTATAAGTTTGGGGAGAAAAAAAACTAGCAATATTTGATATTTCAGATTGTTCGGTTCCGGAAACAACTTCTTCGGATGAATCTTCTTCCCAATTCACTAAGCTGTTAATACCTATAATAATTGGGATTATACCAAGTAATCCAATCCAATTTTTTGGTAAGATGAAGCCACCAAATAAACCCGGAAGACTGAGAATTAGCAGGATTGTAAAACCTAAATACTGGCCAGCAACTATGTGCCGGGGGCGAAAGGTAGCATTTATTTGAGAAAAAAATACTAATAAAATGACAATATCATCAATGTTGGTGGCACTGAAAGCAACTACCCCTGTACTAATTGCAGTGATTAAACCGTTCATAGTTTAAAACAAATGTAGACGCACAACGGCTTGTCACAGTCTACCGCATACACGCGAAGTTCTTACCGCCATTCCTCAACAATAAGTAGAGACGCGCCATGACGCGTCTCTACATAAATTCTCGGTTGTGCAAATTCTCTTATCCTAAACGCATTGACCGGGATAAACCCTTTTTGATTACGAATTACGTTAGCGTAGCGTTAGCGAGTCTTGTCTGCGACACGCTATGCGAACGAGCGTCATTACAAATTACTGGAAGTTAATTTGGTATGGTGAGAAATTGTATGTCTTAACTATCCAGTATGAGTAAGCTAGGAACAGCTTTCACGGAAGGAATAATTGCCTTTACCGCTACTAATATTGATGACATTATTATTCTGCTGTTCTTTTTCTCGCAAATTGATGCTAATTTTCGGCGGCGACATATTTTAGTTGGTCAGTACCTGGGTTTCGCGGCTATCATTATTGCTAGCTTACCAGGATTTTTTGGTGGCTTAGTTGTGCAGCGAGAATGGATAGGACTGTTAGGAATATTACCAATAGTCATTGGTATTAAGCAATTAGTAAATCGGGAAGAAGAAACGACAGTAGTTCAGACAGTATCTACTGATTTCAGGGAGCCTTCACCTAAAAACCTGATATTGTCTTTTGTTTTAAGTATTCTGCATCCGCAAACTTATAAAGTTGCAGCGGTAACTATTGCCAATGGTGGGGACAATATCAGTATATACATTCCTTTATTTGCTGGCCATGACCTCGCCAGCTTGGGAGTAATTCTGACTGTATTTTCATTTATGGTAGGAGTTTGGTGTGCGATCGCATATTTCTTAAGCCGCCAACCTACCATTGCTTCTATTTTCAGTCGCTACGGTAAAGCTATTGTACCTTTTGTATTAATCGGCTTGGGTCTGTTTATTATCTATGAAAGAGGTACATTTAGCCTACTGCCTTGGTTCCGAGGCTAACAAATTTTGGGTTTTGCAAAAAGTTGTAAAGAGGAAATGCCATAAAGTAGCGTTGGTTTCCCTCCATAGCAAACTTTTCAAGACGAATTTGGGTTAAAGGATGTTGAATTGCCAATTACCAATCGGTTTACACCGGATATGAAGAGGAAGGGATGTGAATTGCTGCTTACCAATTGGCTTACACTTGATGAACTAATTTCCAGCTCACCATCATTAAAATGGCATAGATAATAAACCGCAGTGGGCGTTGAGGAGCTATTTGGCAGACTTTAGCACCTACTAGTACCCCTGGAACTGAGCCTAACCATATCGGTAGTACCAGACTCCAATCAACTGTTCCTAAACTGAGGTGTCCAAGGGAGGTAAATAGCAATAAAATTGCTGCCTGTGAAATATCTGTACCTACTAACTTACGCGCATCTAGGCGAAAGAAAGCAATAAGCACTAGAGCAAACATTGAACCGGAAGAGACGCTGGTTAGACCAACTAAACAGCCTAAAACAGCCGCTAAAGTAACTGCCAAAAACCGACCGAAATTAGTTGTTAAGTCTAACTTTGGCAGTTCGGGTAAATTAAATTTGGGGAGGAAAGTCAATAGTAATAATTGTACCAGCGCCAACACTGTGACAAGCAGAATCATCGCTCCAATTAAGCGAAGCAAGATGTTATCCAGATTATACTGCCCAGTACGTTTGATAAAGTGCAAAACCCCCACTCCGAATAATGACCCCGGAACACTCCCCAGTACCAGCCACTTAACCACTTCTGTGTCAAGAGTTTTCTGTTGCCAGTGCTTGACGCTGCCAACAACCTTCATCAATGTGGCAGCAACAACATCAGAACTTACTGCAATAGAAGGTGGAACCTGAAAGACAAAAATCAACATTGGGGTAATGAGAGATGCTCCGCCAATTCCCGTCA
The DNA here is from genome assembly GCF_038096175.1 of Nostoc sp. UHCC 0302. Lineage (NCBI taxonomy): Bacteria > Bacillati > Cyanobacteriota > Cyanophyceae > Nostocales > Nostocaceae > Nostoc > Nostoc sp. UHCC 0302. Next base: position 192,564 of record NZ_CP151099.1, on the reverse strand, counting down.
AACCAACTATAATTCCAACAAAAAAGCTTAGGAGCGGTAGTAATAAATAGTGCATACTCACTATCCAGAAACAGGGTTTTTAAGTACAATCAATTCAAACTGAAACTGGGCGCCAATTCTACTGCTAAAACACAGCAAAGCAGGCTAACTATAGCCCAGTGGTAGACAGAACTAGTGGTGGTCAGTTATTGTGCTTCTTATAAGCATGAAGGCACAAATGTTATTCAGCTAAAAGCTGAGTTAGATAGTTCTTGAACAACAAAAAAATTTTTTCAGGAGTTTGTGAAAGCATAGCTACTAGCATCCAGCCTCAGCAGACTTAGATAACTGCTTATGGGTTATTTGTTCTGCTAAACTCGAATCCTGATAGATTTTTTGTTGTTTGAGATAAAAAGGCGGTAATCCGATGCACTTACCGTATTTTACCTGTAATGATGGTCAAACGTCTAGCGTACTCGTGTTCGATATTACTAAATTATTTGGATGATACAGCTTAGAAGCTTAGACGTATTTAGTCTAACTGCTGTAAAAACTACCTAAATGACTGCAAAAATTACAGGTAGTGTCAACAATTAATTCCAACTTTTGCAATGGCGATCGCTCTACGCTATCTGTATCTAGCTCTTACTCTACAAGAATCCAGCGAGTTTAATGGCAGCTGCAACTTCAGACAAAGCTAGGAATTTTAGCAGATGATAGAGATGTTAACCAATTTTTGGCGACGTAGGATAACCTAGAGAATATACTGTACTATTCTTGGAATAGTCTGCTACCGATATTTGCATCTCACAGTAGTTTAACTAAGTACTTGTAACTAGACTTGATATTTTGCCTAAAAATTATTTCTGCTCAAGAAAAAATTAAGAGAGTTTTGAAGAGCAAACTCTAACTTGTCTTGTGAATAGGTAGACATCAATAAATTAAAGCTTGTAGTTTACGCTGTTTTTAAAGGCAGCACAAATTACAGTGCAATCGTGCTTTACACCTGTAAGATATTTGATGAGCAATCCGCAATTAATTATACTAAAAACTTATTGAAAACTTTTGGTAAAGACGTTCATTAGTCTTTTTAACTCAAACGAATACGCTATATGTCAATGTAACTGGAGGCATAAATATGGACAAGCTAACAGAAGTAAATAATCAGCGTCAGTCACCTATTTCTTTTATTGAAAAACTGCTGATTGCCCATTGGCGATCGCTGCTTCTCCTCTTAATAGGAGTCTATTTACCATTACAGGTATTTGAAATTTTGGCAGTGAAAATATGGCAAAATGAAGCTGGCTTTCCGTGGGATCTGCCTATTTTATGGACAGTTCACTCTACAGCGAACCCACAACTGGATATTTTGGCGGTGACGCTGGCAAAATTTGGCTCGTTCTGGACTGCGTTACCGATTTTGAGTGCGATCGCATTAATATTACTATTTCAAAAACGTTGGCGATCACTAGCTTATCTACTTACCACCTCAGTGGGAAGCTCGATTATCAACCGCACAGCAAAAGCTTTAATGCATCGAGTGCGTCCAGATTTGTGGCAGTCTAACGCCCCTGAGTTTGATTTTGCCTTTCCTAGTGGTCATGCGATGACGAGTGTCACTTTAGTAGCAATTTTGCTAATTTTAGCTTGGGCTAATCCTTGGCGTTGGTTGTTGTTCGTATTTGGTAGCTTGTATGTAATAGCTATAGGGTGGTGTCGCCTTTATCTAGGAGTTCACTTTCCTAGTGACATTCTCGCCGGCTGGATGGTTGCATTAGCTTGGGCAATTGGGGTGAGTCTAATTATTAAACCACATTTGGCTAAAGTTACTCCTGTAGATGATAGCGATCGTGCTGTGAATGAAACTTCTTTACTTCCCGAAGAAAAACAGTTAGTAACAGAAGATTAAACCGTTTTCAAAATCGGTGTAAGAGTATAGGGGAAATACAATTTCATCATTAATTACAAGGTTAGGGGCGCACAGCTAACTGTGCGCCCTTATTATAATTTGTATGCTTTTGTCTGTACAGATGAATCAATTACTAAGTCTCAAGCCTTGTTTGTAGGTGCATTAGTTACGCGTGCATCTACAACTGCTTGCGAGACATTCGGGACGAACCAATCTACTTCTCCAGGTTTAACAATTTGAGTGCCAGCTTGATTAAATACAATTCCTCCAGCATCTGTATTTGTCTTCAAGACTAAATTTGTTCCATTAGGAACTTTGATTACAACGCCACCTGATAATTCTTGTCCTTGTCCATCTTTATCTACAGCAACAGCTACTACATCACTTGGTAGATAAACTCCTTTACAATTCCATTGATCTTGTGTCGTCTGGCCATCAGCCAAAAAGTACAGTGCAGTAGCGTTAGACTCTTCATCGTCATCTTCAACCACAGGTGGGCCGTAAACAGCTAAAGTCTTCCCTGTTTGATTACTACATTGTCCCCAATTGATTCCTGACTCGAAGGCATATTTTTGAAACTCTAACTCATTAATTTTCTGTTCAATTTGCTCTGATGTGTAACCCTCTAATTGACCTTGTGTTTTCTTGGCAGCTTGTAAGCTCTTCAGTTCTTTAGTCAGAGTAATGTAGTCGGGGTTTTCTGTATATTCTGGGCGGTCTGCTAGTGAAGGTTGAGCGAATACAAGACTTGTTAATAATACCGCCACCATCAAAATGTATTTTAATCCTTTCATATTGTTGTCCAAATTTTTACAAATTGCAGCTTATGTCTATCTAAGCAGTACTGTCAATATCATAATTAATACAAAAGTTCAATATTTGTAAATACTACTTTAGTAATACTATAGTATTTGATAATACAAAATACACACTAATCTATAATTTCTACTTCTACTTAACAATATTAAATATCTTCCTTTCAAAAAGCTTATTGGGATTAGTTTCTGGTTATTAAATTATGTCCTAGCCCCATAATGTAACCAAGTAATCTGAATATTTTCTAGTGAGTTAACCGATATTTTTTAATATAGTTAAAATTTAGATATAGTTTGGTAGATGCGTTAAAGTGAAAAGTAGTTCGGTAAGAGAAATTGGTAATTTACCAAGAGAATATTACATCTAAAAATAATTCTCCATCTCCCTAATATCAAGAAGTAAAACAGGCAAACAAAGGGGCAGTAGTTATTTCTCCCCCTTCCTTGTCTCCCTCATCTTAGCCACTGCTACTTATGTCGCTGTTGATGCCACTCCCAAGCATGAGCGACAATATCTTGGATGGATGGGTACTGAGGCTGCCAGTTGAGAATAGTTCTAGCTTTTTCGCTACTGCCAATCAGAATTGGGGGATCACCAGGACGGCGATCGCTTTCTTGGACTGGTATTACAGTTCCTGTAACGTGTTCGGCAGCTGCGATTACCTCTCGAACAGAGAAGCCGCTGCCATTACCCAAATTAAAAATTTCGCTATCGCCACCTTTTAATAGATATTCCAAGCCCAAAACATGGGCATCTGCCAAGTCGTTTACGTGAATATAATCGCGAATACAAGTACCATCAGGTGTCGGATAATCAGTGCCGAAAACTGAGATAGATTTTCGTTTTCCTAAAGCTGTTAGCAACACCAAGGGAATTAAATGAGTTTCTGGGTTGTGATCTTCACCCAATAAGCCCTTCGGATTTGCACCAGCAGCATTAAAGTAGCGGAACCGCACCGATTTTAAACCATAAGCTGCATCAAAATCGGAGAGAATCCGCTCTACCATTAATTTTGTAGCACCATAAGGATTGATTGGATTTTGAGGATGGCTTTCTGGAATCGGCACGAATTCTGGCACACCATAGGTAGCGCAAGTGGAAGAAAAGACAAATTTCTTCACAGACGCAGCCAGCATCGCTTCTAGCAGAGTTAGAGTCCCAACGACGTTGTTACGGTAGTATTTAGCAGGGTCAGTAACCGATTCTCCTACGTATGCATAGGCAGAAAAGTGCATGACAGCGGCAATATCGCGGGTTTTAAATAGGTTATCTAGCAGAGGGCGATCGCCTGTATCACCGACTATAAGTTCTACTTGTAAAACCTTTTCTACTAAGTCGCGATGTCCATAGACTAAATTGTCAAGAATAACGACATCATAACCGGCTTGCTTGAGAGCCAGCACTGTATGCGAACCAATATATCCAGCTCCCCCCGTGACAAGAATGGTAGGTTTCCCAGATGACATAGTTTTTCCTTTTGAGTTCTACTCAATAAATTTAATTTACTAGATACAACCTTTCGTCTTCAATAATTGGCTCCAATTTAGGGCAACTTATCAAATACAGCAAAATTTCAGCAAGAACTCTACGTGGACTTAATAAAATAACCCGCCTGCGCGGGTTTTATCTCTGTAAGCCGCGATTTATAATCATCAGGGCTGAATAAAATTTTACTTTCTCACGATTCAATTCGGATTGCTATACTGACTTATTTTAACCAGATTTTCTTATTCCCTATATTTTGATGGGATTAGGTGCTTTGAGCATCTGAGATAGTGACACCTTGATTCTGCTGTATTTATTTAATCTTAAGTTTCTATTCTGTGGCGTAAATATCATCAAATTTCAGCTTGTTGGTACTCCTACAATAATAAAATGGTAAATATTAACTAGTAGACTGACACATCTAAAGTGGTGTAATAGCTAAAGACTCATAGTTGGGCTTTAGCCCCAAGAAACATAAATTTAATGCTCAAAATTAGCTGTGCTACGCCACTACAATTTATCTTTTTGTATTTTAAACTATTTAAGATCGCTGTAAAATATTGTTAATCAAGTCGAGATTCTGTTGAATTTGATTGGCAATATTAGTTTTGAATGAGTCAATATTTTCTGCTGACACAGTATTGAATAATCCAAAAGCATATAACAAGCTAAAAGCACCAATAAACAAAGCTAAAAATCTGCCAAACAACCCTGGATTAATTTCAATAAAAGCTAATTTAGAATTACCTATAACAGCAATTACTGTAAAAACAATCCCTGCTATTAAGAATGGATTTGTTGAAGATAAATCTGTCATTTTTTTTTATGATAATCACTCTTTATTTTTATTGTAACTATTATTAGCTTTAATTTCTTTAATAGCTCTTTGTAAAAACTCTAATTTTAATAATTTTAAATAAAAAGCTAAAGATTTTGTGAGTATAAATACTCAGTAAACGTATTTAGCTATTCTAGTAAAGATGTTGCAGCACATCAAGTGCTATCATTTAGAAAGATATATTTACATTTCTCAATCTATTGAGTCAAAACGTTGCATTACAACCTCTCTAGTGGAAGTTTGGGACTTAATTTTTTGGCAAAACTACACATTGGCGAGACTTGCAACATTAAAAATTCGCAATGGTATCAGTATGATACTAGACTTTTGCCTAGTTTAGAGTTTAAACTACACTAAGCCGATAGGTATAATGGGTTTTTATGGAAAGCGTCCAAAAAGCAAGTCCAAAGTTGAGTTTAGTAGAACAAACAATTAATGAGCAGTTAGAACCAACTGTTCCAGAAGAGTTCAAAAAAGACGTTTTCAAAAAACTCAGAGGTGGATTCTTCCTAGTACTGGGATATTTGTTGTCACCACTCTGTTGGTGGAATGATTTATTATTCAATCTCCCCATTGCTTATGGTTTTGGGTATGTATGTAGTCTACTCTCTCCCAAACTACTTGTACCTTGTTCAGTAATAGGATATTGGCTCACTAACATAGTGGGCATTCTCTTAATGCAACTTGGCTCTACTGATGTTTTTCAAAAGGAATCTCAAGAGCGTAACCTGAAAAAAGAATTACTCACAGGTGTAATTTCTTCAACCGTTTTTACCCTTGTAGTTATAGTATTAATCCAGTTCAAGATTCTGGATGCTCCTGTTTTATTCTCCAATAATTAATGGAGATAAATAACTGTTTCCCAATAGCAATTAGCTTTGCTTGCACGCTTGGTGCGATCGCCATTGGGAAATGCAAATATAATTAAACGTAAAATATCTCTAGTTTGTAGTGGCTGGGCGTAAAGCCCACCCCATTTTCTATCTAGTTACGTCTTTCTAATTACAGGGGATTTCAAGAAAAGCTAAGTACACAAACTAGGTCTCAAAACCAAATAAAAAGCTTGTTATACTTCTTAATTCAATAATTATGAACACCAGCTTATACCAATTAACGAAAATCTTGATACATATAGATTTCTCGTAGAGGCATGGCAATGCCATGCTCCTACCAGCGTATTTGTATCATTATTAAAATCAAATGGTATTACAGGTGCAAAAGTAATTTATGCATGCAACTTACTCCTGTTAAAATCTACTTGTCAATTCTTACTAGCTTTTAGTAATTCCGTTAAATTCAATAATTTTGGAACGCCTTCATTACCAACAATTAATGGTAAATTGCCATTCCATTTTTCTATTGCTTGCCTTTGCAATATTTCTGGAGTTAACCCATCACGTAGTAAACTATTTGCCTCTGCTTCTCCTTTTGCGAGATTCACCTTTGCTTCTGCTTCTTTGGATGCCTTCAGTGCCAAAAACTCTGCCCGTTTTGCTTCCTGTTCAGCAATCTGTTTTGCTTCTACTGCTTCACTAAATTGTTCTGAGAAGTGGACATGGACTAAAGAAATATCATCTACTGCAAGATGATAGCTACGCAATCTAGTAGTCAATGCTTGGTCTACTGCACTTTTTACTTCTCCTCGTTTAGTGACAATTTCTTCAGCAGTATATTTAGCCATTACTGCTTTGAGAACTTCTTCAATTGCTGGGTTAATAATTCGCTGTATAACGTTGTTTTCGTTGCCAATTTCTTGAAAAATAGCATTAGCTTCTTCAGGGAGAATATGCCAATTGAGTGCTACATCAGTAAAAACATCTTGCAAATCCTTAGAAGAAGCTTCGGCAGAAATTTCCTGATTTTGTACACGGACGCTCAGTTTTTCAACAGTATTTACTACAGGGATAATTATGTGAATTCCTTCTCCTAATATTATGTTTTGCACTTTTCCGAACTCCATCAATACACCGCGTTCTCCAGCATTTACAATCACAAAAGGTGTGAGAAAGAGAGTTATCAAGCACAAAAGTGCAGTCAGTTTCCCAGCACCGTTAAGAGTTTGATTTTTTGTCATCGCTGTCTTGAAATTCCACCAGTCCTGAGTAGAGGTAGAAGCACTCTTCATATTCATGCTTTTGTTCTGCCTTACAAGCAGGTTGTCTGATTTTATAATCGCAATTTTATAACTTTAATTACAAATTAATTTCTATCTAGCTTAAATTAGAAGAAATAATCCAGTGTCTGTCATTAGAATAAAAAACAAGCCAATCAATTCAATGTCTGCTGATAAGTATTGCGCGTCTACTTAGACAATTAGGAATATCTGACAAATCATCCCTCAATCAGAACGCAACTTGTTTAGCAAGATAGATTTTTCACTTATTGTGTGAAATTGTATAAATACAGTAAATTTATAGAGGTACAAAATTCAAAATAACGAACTTAAAGTACGTTATGACCGTGCCTTACGACCAAGCTTGTTTATGGCACGTCTAAGATAGATGTTTGAAAAGTCTTTTTGGTAACATCAAAGCTTCCCAAACCTAACTCCCCTAGCCCCCCTTCCCTACGAGAGAATGGGGGTTTTAAAGCCTCTCTCCGATTCGAGGAGAGGTTTGGAGAGCGGTTTATAGTATACTTTGCGATTTTTCAAACAACCTCTAAGATAGATGTCAAGAAAAGCTACTGATCACCAGTTCACTAGCCAAATTAGGGAAAGTAAAAGCGTTATTAGTTTTATGTATTTTTAAACTACTATAAATCTATCAAATAATGGTAGTAAAAAGTTAAGATTTGTTTTTAAGAGAACATTTATTTATTCTTTTTTTCCACTAAACTCATCAACTGCTTATCTAGTTCGATGAGATATTCTCTACCGTAAGCTCCATTCTCTAAGCCTGCGACTAAATGGCTGGGAATGTCTTGCGTAATTTCTTCACTAGATGAAGCAGCTGCTAGTGCGATCGCTGCTACTGTATCTACATCTCCAGTAAAAGCTATACAATCTTGTAAAAGTGCGCTCATACTGTCGTTTCGCATCACAGCAGTAATTGCTGCTTTAACACTCATCCAACCTTTGGACTTGACTTGACCTTCCCAAGGTCGAGACCAGTCTCCAGATACATAACTTTCTAGAAACTGGCCTAATTTGCGTTTTTCTCCTAATCGATAGATAAAATAATGCGACATTAGGGCAGCTGCAACAGCAGCGTTAATCCCATCGGGTGTATTGTGGGTAATCGCCGCTTGAATTGTTGTTGCCTCAATAACTTTTTCCGGTGTAGGATAGATACCAATCGGCGCTGCACGCATTGCTGCCCCGCTTTTGTCGCTATCTGGGCGAATTTTGGCTAAAAACTCAACTTAATCCCGAATTTCTACCAAAAAATCATAAAATCTGCCAGCGTAACCTTCTCTAGGGTCGCGTTTGAAGGCTGTAACAAAGCTATTGGCTAAAACTTCTGGTGTCCACGGTGCTTGGGAAACTATAACTTCGGCAATGGCAATGCTCATTTGCGTGTCGTCGGTATAGTTACCCGGTATGAGTCGATGACGGGGATGCACGACGTATTGACTCAAATCGTTGTTAGCGCTCATTTCGTTAGCGTATTCAAAACCTGCACCGTAAGCATCAGCGATCGCCAACTCTAGCAGCATAATATGTGGTAATGATAATTCAGAAGTCAGAATGCAATTACTGGGTGATTGAAAGAAGCAGTCAGAATTCAGAACACAGATTCATGCTAACTCCTCTAGAGACGCGATTAATCGCGTCTCTACTCTTAACTGCTGTACAGACACGATTAATCGCGCCTCTACTTTTTAAACTATCAAATGACGTGCCAGAAAAAAGCTAGAAATTGATTTAGCATCTACTGGCTCTCCCTCAAGAATGGCTTTCTCCAACTCGTCGGGAGTCAAAAACACCGTCTCGATATCCTCATCCCCATCTTGTGCTGGCGGTGTCTCCAGCTTTTCCAAATCTCTTGCCAGAAAAGCATAGAGAATTTCATCAGAATAACCAGGAGCTAGGAAAAACTCACCTATTTTGTCCCACTTTTGGGCGCTATGACCAATTTCTTCTTGAATTTCCCGCTGCACTGTCTCTAAAGGATCTTCACCGGGTTCTACAGTTCCGGCGGGAAACTCTAATATCCGTCCCTGAACTGCAAAACGATACTGGCGCACGAGTATAAGTTTCCCCTCTGCCGTCACAGGTACAGCTAAGGCTCCACCAGGGTGGCGAATACACTCCCATTCTCCTTCCGCTTTATTAGGTAAACGCAAGCGATTAACTTCAAAATCAAACTTGCGTCCCTTATAAAACAAGCGTTGTTTTAGCAGTTGTGGTAATTCTCTACCTAATGGCATAGTAAAATCTGATTAGCTGTAAATACAGAGTTATACGCTGGTATTATTGTTAAATCAGCATTTTTATGCATTTAATGGTGGTAATTTTAATTGCCTACCAATAAATGTACCTCAGAACAGTCTACCTGTTTGAGCAGTTCTTTAATAGCACACCCAGATACTGGTTCTACCCAATCTGGGGCAATTTCTGCTAGTGGCACTAATACAAAAGCCCGATCCCGCATTCGAGGATGAGGAATTTGAAGATTTGGTGTATTTAAAATTAAGTCATCAAATAATAACAAATCCAAATCTAGAGTTCGTGGCCCCCAACGTTCTTGTCGAACACGCCCAAATTTTTGTTCAATTGCCAACAAAGTTTCTAATAATAGCTGCGGTACAATTTCTACTTGCAATATGGCACAACCATTCAAGTAATCTGGCTGAGGTGGCCCTACGGCTTTGGTTAGATAAAAATTAGATACAGCTTCTAAGCTGATACCTGGTGTTTCGGCTAAAGTCTCTAAAGCTGCTGCGAGAATTGCTTGCGATTCGCCGATATTACTACCCAAAGCGATCGCACTACGCGCACACTGCTTAGAATCAACAGATTTCAGCAATCTACTTACAGGATGATTTTGCAGATACTTCCTCAGATATATTGCAGAAAATTTCAATAGTTTTTATCTTCTGAACAGGTTTAAAAATTGCAGTATTTTTATTTACATAACTAAATTCCCGAAACTGAAAAAACATTATTTAATAATGAATTTAGTTGGTTATTTATAGGATAGTATACTAACACAAACGTAGTGCGCTAACCCCAAACTTATCTCTTTGATGAGGTTAGCTCGTTACTACTTTGATTGAGGGACTGACGTGGGGAAGCTTACCTCCTGGTTCAAGCGAAGACCAGCTAATTTGAGTGAATCCGACCAGGAGCAACCGTCATTGCAGCCTGGGAATCATCGTATACAAGGGGAATCCAGTAATGAGAGCTTACCATCAACACATCTGGTGCAGGCAAGGCGGTTACTGAACCAAATGAAAAGCTTATCATCTGGGACAAAGGACAGAACGACAGTTGCCGATAAACCGATTTATCGTCGCATTTGGTTTTGGGCAGGTTTGGGTTTAGGTGGTGGGATAGTTGCAATAATCTATGGTATTGGCTCAATAGACCGCACTCTGCCTGATAAAGCGGAACTGAATGTTATAAGTCGAGAGCTAACACTGACTATTAAAGCTGCCGACGGTACTATATTACAGCAACAAGGAGAAGCGACCAGAGAACAGCTCAAGCTGGAGCAAATACCAGATAACCTGAAAAAAGCCTTTATCGCTTCCGAAGATAGAAGATTTCAGGAACACAACGGAGTTGATCCGCAAGGTATTATCAGAGCGGTTTTGAATAATTTGCGATCGCAGGGCGTGGTAGAAGGTGGCAGCACCATCACCCAGCAACTGGCACGGATTCTCTTTTTAAAACAAGAAAAGACAATTTGGCGCAAACTCAAAGAAGTCCGGCTGGCGCAAAAAATGGAGCAAGAATTGACCAAAGACCAGATTTTAGAGCGTTACCTAAATCTGGTTTATTTGGGTTCTGGAGCTTACGGCGTGGCAGATGCGGCATGGGTGTACTTTAGTAAAACGCCAGATCAACTTTCTTTAGCCGAAATGGCAACAATTGCGGGATTAGCTCCCGCCCCAAGCTTGTACGCCCCTGACAAGAATCCAGAAGCTGCCAAACAGCGGCGAAATCTGGTATTGCAGCGGATGCAGGAAGATGGAGTGATTACAGCAGCCCAAAGGCAGGCAGCTGTTAATGAACCGCTAAGCCTAAAAAGTAGTTTGCCTAAGCGATTGCAAGTAGAATCGCCCTACTTTACCTCATACATCCAAAAAGAATTACCAAAGTATGTTAAACCTGAACTGCTGGCAAGTGGCGGTCTAATAGTAGAAACTAGCCTAAACCCAACTTGGCAAAAAGCAGCAGAAGAGGCAGTTGCCAAAACACTACGCAATCAAGGTAGCTGGGAGAACTTTAAGCAAGCAGCTTTGGTAGCCATTGACCCCCGGAATGGTGAGGTTCAGGCAATGGTTGGAGGAAGCGATTTTGGTAAGAACCAATTTAATCGTGTTACCCAGGCACAGCGTCAGCCAGGCTCGACATTCAAAGGATTTGTATATGCAACAGCTATAGCTAGCGGTAAAAGCCCTTACGACACTTATGAGGATCAACCCTTTGTAGTAGATGGCTATGAACCCAAAAACTATGGTGAAACCTTCCACGGTTCGATGAGTCTACGAGATGCCCTTACCCGTTCCATCAATATAATTGCGGTGAAGGTCTTAATTGATGTGGGATTTGCGCCAACTATTAAACTTGCTCATGACATGGGCATTCAATCTGAACTCAAACCCACATATTCCTTAGCTCTCGGCTCAAATGAAGTGAATCTCTTAGAATTGACCAGTGCTTACGGCAGTTTTGCCACTCAAGGATTACATACAGACCCTCATGGAATTCGCCGCATCCTCAATCGTCAAGGTAAGGTAATCTGGTCAGCTGATTTCAAGCCCAAGCGAGCCATTGATGCCGATAGTGCCGCGATTATGACCTGGATGCTACGCAACGTTGTGGAAGCGGGGACTGGTGGTGCTGCCCAATTAGATAATAGACCTGTTGCCGGAAAGACCGGTACTTCCGATGAAGCCCGCGATTTGTGGTTTATTGGTTACATTCCCCAAATGGTCACAGGGGTTTGGTTAGGCAATGATAATAACCGTCCCACATATGGCAGCAGTGGTAGCGCCGCCTATACGTGGCACGAATTCATGGAAAAAGCGGTAGAGGGGATGCCTGTAGAAAAGTTTCCTCAAAGACCCAAGTTAGAAGGTCGTAAAGGCACTATCAAAGCGCAGCGCATCAAGCCTAACCAAGTGCTTAATCGCTCTCTATCTTCTGATGACGATGAATCAGATGAGGAAAATTCTGGCAATTCTAGGAGGCGGCGAAATCAACAAGTTAGTTCTGATGATAGCGGCTCCTATAGAAGCCGTAGAAGTAGGAGGAGCGATTCTCAAGAAGTGCAGCAATCTAACGATGATGATACACCAAGACGGAGACGACGGCGTTATAGAAGCGAAGAAGCAAGTTCTAGTAATTCTTCCTCAGAGTCCTCTTCAAAACGGCAGTCTAGACGAGGAGAATCTGACTCTTCGCCACCTCGGCGGTTGCGGCGATCGCCTTCTGCTGAAAATAGTTCTGGCTCCTCTGGTTCTTCATCGTCATCTTCTTGGCGCGATCGCCTCAGACCTTCTGGACAATGAGGAGTGGGGGAGTGGGGGAGTGGGGGAGATATATTTTGGAATGCAACAATTGGTGTTTGATTACTTGTTCATCCACCTCAGAACTCGGTTGACGAGCCTTTGATACTCGTGAATAAGTATAAAAACTCAACTTTCCTGCTCCCTGCTCCCCTGCCCCCTGCCCCTCTGCCCCTCTGCCTGTTCATTTCCTCCTTTTTATCCAATCTCAAGTTGCTCAAACTCAACTTGGGGAGGATGTTAAGTGATACTCTCGTTTTATAGTGTCTTAACAAGTGTTACTTAACTTAGGAGAATATACTCATGCATTTATTTATGCAAGCAGCAGCTGACGCCGCTGCAAATGCTCCTCATTTTCCTTTTGCTTTCACATTGGTCTATGTTGTTGGTTTTATTGCTGCTGTAACCATTGGTTCTATCGCTTGGTATAACTCAAAACGTCCCGCTGGCTGGGAAAGCAAAGAGCGTCCTGACTTCGTACCTAAAGTTGATAAAGAAGAAACTCCGGGTCTGGGTGAACCGAAGTAGTAGGCAGTCAAAAGTCAAGGGTCAAGTGTCAATAAATGCTAGACTTTCCTAGACTTTTTACTCTTGACTTTGCACTTTTGACTGTTAACTATAATTAATTTTGAACTTCAACCCAACGGCGGTAAAGCTTTTGAATTTGTTTGAGAAGCGCAGTATGAGCTGGTTTTGTTGGCTCATGCGGTTTTGCTATGTCTTGCAATTCTGTTAAAAGTCTTGCTTCTTCAATAGCTACTTCACCATCGCTGTAAATTAAACCACTGATGGCTTCAATCAAGTTTTCGCACTCTTTAAGGCTGGGGCGATCACCTAGATACTCCCGCAACCAGTCATGGCACTCTTTCGGCTGTACAGGAACTAATTCGTACAGCCAAGGCTTAATTTCTGGGTCGCTAGCTAAACCTTTTGCTTGAGCAATTTCGCGCAGATACTGCCGTTCTTCTGGTTGGATTCTGCCATCAAGCCAGGCGGCTCCAATTAGGATTTTAACTAAGTTTTTTACATTGGAATGGGTAACCATTGCTGCCTCCTCTGGTAGATTCAGGCCTCAATCAAATCGTACAATCCTAAACAGTATTCACTCGGAATCATTGGTTTTTCTTAAGCGCACCATAAAAAAGCCATCCATGTCCTGCTGATGAGGCCAAACTTTAAGCCAGCCTTCTGGCGTGGTATAAGCTGAGTCAATCAAATCAATGCTGCGGGGAGACTCAATTTGCCAATGAGGATGGTTAGCTAAAAATGCCAAAATCACTTCTTCATTTTCTGCTGGATGCAATGTACAGGTGGCATAAACTAATACACCGTTTTTCTTGACGAAATTAGAAGTATGTGATAGCAATTCTTGTTGTAGCAAGGAAAGTTCCTGTACAGATTCTGGTGTCTGACGCCAACGAGCATCAGCGTGACGGTGCATGGTTCCTAAACCAGAACAGGGAGCATCAAGTAATACACGGTCTGCGGTATTTTGAAATTGAGTGAAGTCGCGGCTGTCGCCAGTGTAGATTTGAATAGAGTGCAAATTTAGCCGTTGAGAATTTTGTTGGAGTTTGCGAAGACGAGAGGGAGTGCGATCGCAAGCCAAAATCTTCCCTTTATCCTGCATCAACTCAGCAATGTGGGTTGTTTTACCTCCTGGTGCAGCACAGGCATCAATTATCACTTCACCTGGTTGAGGGTCGAGCAAATGACTTACCAGTTGAGCGCTACTGTCTTGAATAGTCCACCAACCTTCATTAAAACCAGGTAGATTTTGAATTGGGCCAGTGCTACCAATCAATCGTAAAGCTTGAGGCAAGTGGTCAACACGCTTCACTAAAATACCAGTAGATTGGAACGCCGCCTCAACTGACTCTATTGAAGTACGAAGCGGGTTGATTCGCAGGTCAATTGTTGGTGATTGGTTCATCCATTCACACAGTTGTTCTGTCTGGGCAAAACCCAGTTGTTCTAACCATACTTGAATAATCCAGTCAGGGAAGCTGTGTACAATGCCCAGCCGTTCCACGGGGTTTTCTGGAAGTTGTAACGGATCTCCCCCCCTCTCTTCTGCAAGACGGATGTACTGCCGTAACAGACCATTAACAAATCCCGTGAGTCCAGCAAAGCCGTTTTCTTTAGCTAATTGAACGGCGGTATTGACAGCAGCCGATGCAGGAATACGCTCTTGGTAGCGCAGTTGATATAAACCTAGATGTAAGACAGTACGAAGGTCTTTCGGTTGTTGATGAGATTTTTTTTGGGCGAGTTGGTCAATGAGGGTATCTAGGGTGCGCTGCCTTCTGACACTGCCATAAATTAATTCTGTCACCAAACGGCGATTATTATCTGGTAAATTAACTTTTTGCAACACTCTGTCTAGGGCAACATCAGCATAAGCCCCCTTATGAACATCTCGTAGGGCAATAAAAGCTAGTTGACGGGGGTTTATCATGGAAAGATTAAGTTTTGGATTTTAGCTACCCTTTGGTCGGGAAAATGAGCTATTAAATTTTTAATTGTGATTAGAATTTACCTCTATTTTGACAATCTTTTGCACTCATTGGCTAACAACAATTTTCACAATTATAAAAGCCCCCTGTAACTACAAGGGGCTTAAAAATCAGCCTAATTTCTGTAAGCAAGCTAAATCTCAGAAAAGATTAAGCTTAGGTATATTCTTGACTATTGTAATTAATTATTACTAGTAACAAAGCCTATCGAGGCATAGACGGGTCTACACTAGCAATTTCAAACTCACAAGCTCTAGAAACTGATTCTGGTGGTAACTCCTCAAAAGTCACTAATGGTAAATAACTGGGGTTTGCCATCAGTTCTTTTGCTAATAAGAAGCCTGTAATTGTCCAAGTTTGATATTTTCTGGCTTGTTTACCAATCAGTCGCCCCTTTTTACCGTCGTAATACTCTGGCCATTCATCTTCACAGATACGTGGTTGAGCAATTTCAATAGCTTTTTGAGCCAGACTTGCTTTGTTTGTTTTTAAAGCCGCCGCTGCCAACATCCACATTAAGACTGGCCAACTACCAGCGTTATGATACGACCAGGGTATATTTTTGGGGTCACACCCAGTAACAATTCTATATTCCTCATCTTCCAAAGCCGGGAAACAGATTTTCATGGGCATATCTCCCACTAAATCTTCCCATCGTTTTTCAATGAGAGTCATGATTGCTTGTGACTGCTGTTCGGTAGCAAGATCGGAGACGATCGCCATCAAGTTCCCCAGTGCAAAAAAGCGAGTATCTAGCTGGGATGGCCCAACATTACCTGCTAGATAACCACCTTTTCGTGGTAGCCATTTGTCTAATTCATAATAGGGAAGAGAATCTACATATATATTGAATAAATTGACAGCAGCCTTGCCATATTCTTCGCTTTTGAAGCGATAAATTGCATTTAAGCGATTAATATCTATCCAATAATGCTGGCGAATATGACCGCATAAAAGAGGTAACCGATTATCAATGGCTACAACAACATCTTGATTTCCTTGACAAATTAGTAGTTCACGAGCTGCACGCAAGGCCATATAAAATAGAACTTGAAGCTCTAGAGGATGCCCATATATACCCATCCGACGGTCAATCATACAAGCACCATCTGGAACCAAAAGCGTTGGGTACATATCGAAGCGATTGGCCAAGCAGATTTCCATGATTAACCTGATACCATGTTGGAATTCAGGTTGATAGGCAAGAGAATAATCTTTTGTGGCAACGACATAAGCACGCAACAAAATAATCCACCAAAGACAGGAATCAACTGGTGTTACTCTGGCGATCGCGTGTTCACCAAAGTCTGCCTCTAAATATTCTTCCCCATTTGTAGATATAACTTTGAAGCTAGCTGGTATTAACCCTCGTCCCGGCTTATATGCGTCTAATGCTCTTTCTTTCGGCTGTAACTTTAACGTTTCTACTAGGAAATTGCGAACAATATCTGTTCTACCTTTGATCAGAAAAATTAAAGCTGAAGAGACAAAATCTCGAACAAAGCACTGATCATAATTGAGCGCCTCTACTGATAAATCATAGGCAGCTACCGTACCAACGGGGCGTCCTTGATAATAAATAATTGTCTTTTCTAGGGCTTGCCACGCTTCTTGTACTTCTATTTCTTCTATTTCTTTACTGGTTTTTATTCCGTTTAGTTGCATTGCTAGAATAACTCCGTTAGGGGTAAGGATTTTAGGGTAGTAGATGCGCTTTTCTTATTGCTGCCACTCTGATCATAACAATGACCATTTTTGGTAATAGCAAATATTATTCTGTCAAAAGTTAGTCCAATTACAACAGTTAAATTATTTATTTTTATGCAGCTTAACTTACTGTTTATTAGGTTTTAATCAGTTACCCTATGAGTGAATTACAGTTATTACTGTTCACTTCAAGCAATAACATGGTTACTAAAAACAGTTACACAAAATAAATTTTGAGATTATTTCTTGTTCCGTTTTTATCTCCGGCATCTTTGCTTTATTAAACAAAGACTAATAACCGATACTGTTTAAAGTTTGTGTGAAGCTGAAACTGCACGCAGTATATCTACTTAAATAGGATTTAGTTTTTGAGACTAGAATTCTCATTTTTCCCCTATAACTTAATAATTTATAACCTTTTTTCAGAATATGCAATAAGCAACTTGAGTAATTTAAGATGTCAATACTTCTAAAGAGCTATATATTTTACACCAGAGATAGATTATATGAGGGTATATGTTAGGAATTCGCCAAAAATTAGCCTTGAAATGTAAATAACTGTAACTATCTACACTAATGTCTGCATTACAAGAATATAGAAAGGATTGGGTAATGATGAGCGATCGCATTTTAACGTTTTCTCCACATTTCCCGATGGAAACTTGAAGAGAAACGAACCGCCTTGTCTACGAGAGGCTTCCGCCAACGCATAGCGTCTCGCAGAGAAGATACGGAGGAGGCAAAAAAAGGTGCAAGGTGAGTTTTAAAACAGTGAAAGCCCTTTGCTAAGCTCAGCGAAGGGCTAAAAATAATATTTGTTATGGAGAGCTTGTGCAAAGTTGAGATTTAATTTTGCACAACTGTTGCAATCAATTAAATCGAAGATTTTGGCTGACTGTTATGATGGGCGTTCCACAAGCGATATCCACCATAGCCAACAGCTGCTGTTACCGCTAATGGAACTACTACGGGAGCCGCTACTATTGCTGGTGCTGCTAATGGAGCTGCTGCTGTTATAGCTGCGTGTCCAATTGTAGTTGCAACCGCTGCTGCTATGCTTCCACCACTTCCTGTAGCAACAAGCGTTACTGCACTACCCGAAGCTACCCCCGCAGCAAATGCCGTCATATTGCCACATTCTGACTCACACTTAAAAATTTCTACATTTACATCTCCTACTGCATGAGCTGGAGCAGGTGAAATTGTCAGAGCGCCAGTCATTATAACCAGCGTAATTAAACAAATTGAAATTAGTCTTTTAGCATTCTGAAATATACGTTGCATGGCAGTTTGTCTCTTAATCTAATATTGATAAGTCACTGAAGCTAGTTACCTAAGCTTAAGAAACAAAAGTTACAACGCCATCCGAAATCCCCGCAAAGCAGAAAAAAGCCGAAATCCTCAAATCTACCAAGTTGTTTATCAAAAATTTAAATCACTATCAGCAATTTTTAAGTGTTTAAACTCATCACCTTCAAGAAACCATATGAGAGCATGAGTATCAATCACATATTTCATATTTACTTATGACCAGTCTAAGCCGTCTTCGCTATCTCCATGAAATTCAGTAACTTGGAAATCTTTTTATGTTGATTGTTTATTTCCAGAAAACATACCAAACTGCATTATTTGCTTTGAATGTTTATCTTTTTTATGCTCTAAAAAAGTTACAATAACCCGGCTTTCTGATATATTAGATGGTAATTCTGAAAGTTGTATATTACCGTTCTTATACACACCTTCAATAGATTGCAACATTAGTATTTCCGAATTTTGTACTTAATATAAATTATAAAGTTAATACCAATTAAGATGCCGATTTGCTAAAAAATATCAAACTTACTAGTGTTAGCTGCTTGCGTTACTTCCCCATATTCAAGCTTATTTGCTATACACGCAAGGCTAATGCTTGAACTCTAGCCACTGCTTCTTTTCTCGTCTGCCCATAAGTCGATACGCCAGGAAAATTAATCACTTCAGCCAAAAAGCGCTTATCCTCACATCTTGTTCAATTTTTCTCGTAAAGTTCATAACGTCTGAAGGTATTGTAATAAAAGCGATTCTGAATAAAACAAAAAATTTATATGACTTCTGTTTCTCCTCACAAAAAAGCTAAAGCTTTAAAACCTACTAGCCGCCGCCCTGCGAAAGAACTCTGTAGTGAGTGCGGGCTGTGCGATACATACTATATTCACTATGTCAAGGAAGCCTGCGCTTTTATCAATCAGCAAATAGGCGAACTAGAAGAAGAAGCGCACACGCGATCGCGTCATCTCGACAACCCCGATGAACTGTACTTTGGTGTTCATCAAGATATGATGGCGGCGCGAAAACAGCAGCCCATAGAAGGCGCACAATGGACTGGTATTGTTAGCAGTATTGCTATTGAAATGCTCAATCGTGGCTTAGTTGAAGGTGTTGTGTGCGTGCAGAACACCAAAGAAGACCGCTTTCAGCCCATGCCTATCATTGCTCGTACTCCAGAAGAAATACTAGCAGCGCGGGTAAATAAACCAACACTTTCGCCTAACCTTTCTGTATTGGAACAGATAGAACAATCGGGAATGAAGCGGCTATTGGTAATTGGTGTTGGTTGCCAAATCCAAGCACTACGATCTGTAGAAAAACAACTGGGTTTAGAAAAGCTGTATGTTTTGGGTACGCCGTGTGTAGATAATGTCAACCGCGCTGGGCTGCAAAAATTCTTAGAAACTACCAGCCGATCGCCTGATACAGTTGTACATTACGAATTCATGCAAGACTTCCGGGTTCACTTCAAACATGAGGATGGTTCAACAGAAACCGTGCCTTTCTTTGGCTTGAAGACAAATCAACTCAAAGATGTCTTTGCTCCTTCTTGTATGAGTTGCTTTGATTACGTCAACTCTCTAGCAGATTTAGTTGTCGGCTACATGGGCGCACCCTTCGGCTGGCAGTGGATTGTAGTCAGAAATGATACAGGCAAGGAAATGCTGGACTTGGTAAAAGACCAATTAGACACTCAACCAGTGATGTCTAAGGGAAATAGGAAGGAAGCAGTACAGCAAAGCATTCCTGCTTATGATAAAGGCGTTACTCTGCCGATGTGGGCAGCAAAACTGATGGGTGTGGTGATTGAAAGAGTTGGGCCGAAGGGTTTGGAATATGCCCGTTTTTCGATTGATTCTCACTTTACCCGTAATTATTTGTATGTGAAGCGGAATCATCCAGAGAAGTTGGAGGCGCACGTACCGGAGTATGCTAAGCGGATTGTGGGGCAGTATAAGTTACCTAAGTGATTGCTCACGCAGAGGCGCAGAGGCGCAGAGAGTTTTTAGAGATTGTTGACTACGCGAGAGATACCGTCTTTGATTAATGAGACGTTAAAGTTGATCAGTAATCCAACTCGTTTATCAGCAAGGCGCAGGTAGGTTAATAGCTGTTTTTTGTGTACTGGATGAACAGCTTCGACTGATTTAAGTTCGACAATTACCTGATCTTCGACTATCAAATCAGCCCGAAAGCCTTCATCCAAATTTACACCTTCATAAACCACCGGAATTATTACCTGTCTTCTAACTCTTAACTTTTGCCTCCGTAACTCAAAATCCATAACTGTTTCATAAACTGATTCCAATAAACCAGGCCCTAAAGTCGTGTGAATCTTGTAAGCAACATCCACAACTACACCCGAAACCTCATTCTCAATCATCTCTCTGCGCCTCTGCGTCTCTGCGTGAGACAATCCTAACTCATGTAACTTGTATAACCCCTAAGCTGGGCCTACTGCTTTGATCGCTGCCTCCAAAGCGATCGCCACATGAGTCCAATGAGTTCCCCCTTGGCAATAAACTACATAAGGCTCACGCAAAGGCCCATCTGCCGAAAATTCCAAAGTACTACCTTCAATAAATGTCCCCCCAGCCATGACTACTTGGCTCTCATACCCCGGCATTTCATCTGGAATAGGGTCAAGATAAGAACCGATGGGAGAATTCTGTTGTATCGCTTTACAGAACGCAAGTAATTTCTTAGCAGAACCGAGTTTAATTGCCTGAATCACATCCCCACGAGGAGCTAGGGGTGGAGGATTGACTGGATAACCAAGCTTGTCAAATACATAACCAGTAAGATAAGTCCCCTTCATCGCCTCTCCTACCATCTGTGGAGCCAAAAATAAACCTTGGAATAAGAGGCGATTTTGGTCAAAAGTAGCACCACCATAGCTACCAATACCGGGAGCAGTCAGGCGACAGGCGGCAGCTTCTACTAAATCAGCACGACCAGCGACATAACCACCAGCATTGACAATCGTACCACCAGGATTTTTAATCAATGACCCCGCTATCAAGTCAGCGCCTACATTAGAAGGTTCTCTGGTTTCGATAAATTCACCGTAGCAGTTATCTACAAAACAAATCGTGTTGGGGTTTTGCTGTTTAACTAGATGAACAATCTTTTGAATATCGGCAATTGATAAACTGGGACGCCAAGAATAGCCACAAGAACGTTGAATTAAAACTAAACGAGTTTTGTCAAGCACTGCATCGCTTAAAGTTTTCCAATTTACGCTTCCTTCTGGGGTTAGCTCTAATTGACGGTAATTTATGCCAAACTCTATAAGGGAGCCTTGACCTTTTCCCCGTAAACCAATGACTTCTTCGAGCGTATCGTAGGGAGAACCGACCACTGCTAACATCTCATCTCCAGGACGGAGTACACCAAATAAAGCACAAGCGATCGCATGAGTTCCCGAAACAAACTGCACCCGCACAGCCGCAGCTTCAGCACCCATCACTTCGGCAAAAACTTTATCTAAAGTTTCTCGTCCTAAATCATCATGTCCGTAACCAGATACACCAGCAAAATGGTGTGCGCCTACACGGTGATTACGAAAAGCATCCAACACTCGTTTCAGATTATGCTTGACCTGAGTGTCAATTTTAGAAAAAATTTCTAATAGTGCCTGCTCTGCTTGCCGCAGCTGTTCCAAGCTGTTCATTACTTCCTCGTTCACAAAAAATTATAGATATGCGGATTTTAAAATCGCGCAGACTAGGCTGGAAAATTCAACTTCAGGTTTCTGCATGACAATTGCTACCTCAACTAAACCTCAAATTAACTGGGTTAATACCCTGTTTTTCATTGGACTGCACATCGGCGCTTTATTTGCCTTTGTTCCTGGTAACTTTAGCTGGACAGCAGTTGGTGTGGGTTTATTGCTGTATTGGGTGACCGGTGGTTTAGGCGTTACTCTGGGATTTCATCGCCTTGTCACCCACCGCAGTTTTCAAACTCCCAAGTGGCTAGAGTATCTCCTGGTTTTCTTTGGGACACTCTCCTGTCAAGGAGGCCCAATTGAGTGGATAGGAACACATCGCATTCATCATTTACATTCTGATACTGATCCCGATCCCCATGATTCTAATAAAGGCTTCTGGTGGAGCCACATGGGTTGGCTGATTCATTATTGCCCCGCTCACGCTGACGTTCCTCGTTTCACCAAAGATATTGCCGAAGACCCAGTTTATCAGTTTTTAGAAAAATATTTCATTTTGATTCAGGTTGCTCTGGGTGTATTACTTCTGCTATTGGGTGGCTGGCCTTTCGTTATTTGGGGAATTTTTGTTCGGATTGTCTGGGTTTACCACTGCACTTGGTTGGTAAACAGCGCTACTCATAAGTTTGGCTATCAAAGCCATGATTCTGGTGATAGATCGACTAATTGCTGGTGGGTAGCCGTACTAGTATTCGGCGAAGGCTGGCATAATAACCACCATGCTTTTCAATACTCAGCTCGTCATGGGCTGCAATGGTGGGAAATCGATTTTACCTGGATGACTATTCAGTTGCTGCAAGTACTTGGTCTAGCTACTAATGTGAAACTAGCGCCAATAAAGCAGTAAGTTATTTATGGTTTGTCCTTTGTTATTTGTCTTTTGTCCTGAGTAGAGGACAAAAAATTGATGATGAAGGACTTTCTATGTAACTGTCCATTCGCCAACTCTACAAATGGCCTTTAAAAGCTACTTACGGGTGCGCTGGGATCAATTAGCTTGCTATAATCCGAGACGCTGACGTTCGTTAATGTTAAGAAATTTTACGGCAAGCCACTTTTTAGTGACTTGGTGGAGGAGTTTTTTGTTTTTCAGGTGTTCATGACTACATCAATAATTAACAGCCAGAAACTAAGTGATGACCTTGGTGATTCCGATCTAAGGCTAAAAGATATTATCAAAAGTTTGCCACGGGAATGTTTTCAGCAGAACCGCCGCAAAGCTTGGACACAAGCGCTGCTCAGTGTTTTTATGGTTGGGTTGGGTTACTATAGCTTGACAATTACACCCTGGTTTCTCTTGCCCCTGGCTTGGATTTTTACAGGTACTGCTTTAACAGGTTTTTTTGTCATTGCTCATGATTGTGGTCATCGTTCATTTGCCAAACGGCGTTGGGTAAATGATTTAGTGGGGCATTTCTTCATGATGCCGTTAATTTACCCATTTCACAGTTGGCGGATTAAGCATAATTATCACCATACTCATACCAATAAGCTGGATGAGGACAATGCTTGGCATCCAATCACACCAGAAGTTTTTGAAAGTTGGAATAAAACTCGCCAGTCCGCTTTTGAGTTATTCATGCGTAAACGCTTTTGGTGGGTGGGTTCAATTGGACATTGGGCAGTTGTGCATTTTGATTGGCGGAATTTCAAAACTAAAGACCAGTCAAGCATCAAGCTTTCTGTGGCTGTGGTAGTGTTGTTTGCAGCGATCGCATTCCCGATCCTCATCGCTACAACAGGTATCTGGGGATTTGTCAAGTTTTGGCTAGTACCCTGGTTGGTTTACCATTTCTGGATGAGTACTTTTACTATTGTTCACCATACTGCTTCAGATGTTCCTTTTGTAGCAGCGAACAAGTGGAATGAGGCTCTAGCTCAGCTATCTGGCACAATTCATTGCGATTATCCGCGTTGGGTAGAAGTCCTTTGCCACGATATCAATGTCCACGTTCCGCATCACATTTCTACTGCCATCCCCTCTTATAATTTGCGGCTAGCTTACAGTAGCATCAAAGAAAATTGGGAGCCTTATCTGCATAATGAATGTCAGTTCTCTTGGCCTTTAATGAAGCAAATTGTAGACCAATGTCAACTGTATACAACTGATGTTGGCTATAAGACTTTCAACGAATATTACACAAATCGATAAATAGCACTGCAATTAGTTTTGCTAGCAGCAAACCCACGCTCCTTTTGCTTAGGAGCGTTTATTATGCTGAAAATTAAATAGATTCTGGCAATTTTTTACTCATTTAAATTGTTAAATAAATTGCCATGTATCATCCTTGTGTGTTAACAATAACAAAGCTAATATACATAACATAATTAATTGCACTTCTTTTCGTGAAGGCTGTCATTTGTCTTTGAAGTTCTTATCTAAGGAAGCCTTAGCTCAGACTTCTCTCTTTGTAAAGACAAATAGCTAATGGCTAACAATAAAAACAACCTTCACGAGTTAGTCTGCAAAATTATTTGCGTAAAAGCTGAGTGCCGTAAGCATCGCAGAGGTAAGATTATTTTGCCTCAAAGAAAGTTCCGATTTATATCCAATCAAAGAATTCAGTGCAATCAAATACCATAAATTTCAACAATCCTCATGGCTGTGAACCGTCTGAGGAAGCAACCAAGCTGCCTTTTACACTTCAGGATTTAAAAGCTGCAATCCCCGCTGAATGCTTTCAGCCTGATGTGAGCAAATCACTGTTTTACTTCTTTCGTGATATCCTGATCATTGGTCTGCTTTACTTAGTCGCTTATCATCTGGATTCTTGGGCTTTCTTTCCGATTTTCTGGTTAATGCAAGGAACAATGTTTTGGGCTTTGTTTGTAGTTGGACATGACTGCGGACACCAATCTTTTTCTAAGCATAAATGGCTCAATGATTTGATTGGTCATTTATCTCATACACCGATACTTGTGCCTTATCACGGTTGGCGTATTAGTCACAGAACCCACCACAAAAATACTGGCAATATCGATAATGATGAAAGCTGGTATCCTGTGACAAAATCACAGTATCAGGAAATGGATTTAGCACAAAAGATAGGTCGATATTATGTTTTCTTATTGGCTTATCCAGTGTATTTGTTTAAGCGTTCTCCTAATAAGGAAGGTTCGCATTTTTTACCTAGCAGCTCGCTTTTTAAACCCTCAGAAAAATGGGATGTCATTACCAGCACTGTACTCTGTACTTGTATGGTAGGTTTACTGGGTTTCCTCACCTATGAATGGGGTTGGATGTGGTTGCTGAAGTACTACGCTGCACCCTACATTGTGTTCATTATTTGGTTAGATTTGGTGACATTTCTGCATCACACTGAGGAAGATATTCCTTGGTATCGTGGAGAAGATTGGACTTTCTTAAAAGGTGCAATTTCTAGTATTGACCGCGACTATGGTTTGATCAATCATATCCATCACGATATCGGTACTCATGTTGCTCACCACATATTCCTCAACATTCCTCATTACAATTTGCTGAAGGCGACTAAGGCAATTAAACCTGTGATGGGTGAATACTTCCGCAAATCTGAAGAACCAATTTGGAAGTCGTTATGGCGTTCTGCCATCAGTTGTCATTTCGTCCCGGATACAGGGAGTAAGGTTTACTATACATCTAACAAAATCAAAAGTTAGGAGTTAGGAGTTAGGAGTTAGGAGTTAATTCAAAATTTATAACTCTTAATTTCTAACTCGCAACTTTTAAAACCTTCCATTTCCCTGGACAATGTGTTTAACTGTCGTCAGAGTTTCCAAACTAATAAATCCTCGGCGATGACCTTTTTGGTTAGACATTCCTAAAAATACCGAATCTCCCCGCGAGGGGTTACGGGAAAAACGCGGAGAACAATTGATGTAGGTAGAGGCGCTGTTAACTCCTAGAGCAAACTGCCGACTTTCCTGATAAGATTCAGTCATAATGCAGTCAGCATGACCACTACTGTATTGATTAATCCAAGCGATCGCTCCCTCTAAGCTATCCACCAGTTTAAAAGCAACTGTCCTAGTTAAATATGGGTTTCCCCACTCTCCGTCCTTGGCTAGATGTAACTGGGGAAAAGCTTCTACTAGTTCGGCATCGCCTTTAATTTCAAAGCCTTTTTCTTTTAAGCTGTTCCACAAAACCGCCAAGGATGATGGCAAAGCTTGGCGATGAATTAGTACCTTTTCAATCGCATTCACCGGATCTGGTTCGCTTTGATGGCTATCAATAATCATCCCGCGCACCATTTCTAAGCTGGCATTCAGTGACCAGTAGAGGTAACAGTTGCCCATAGCTGATTTTAAAACTGGGCAAGTTGACTGCCGTACTACTTGCTGTATGAGGCTGGTACGCCCATAAGGAATCACTAAATTCACATATTGGTCTTGGGTGACTAAATCCCGAATGGAAGCGCCATGTTCTGCTGTTACCAGCTCTAGACAGGCTGGCGGTAGACCGACTTCTGCAATAGCATTTTGCAGTACCTCTGCAAGCACCGCGTTAGAATGGCTGGCTTCGGTACTACCTTTGAGAATTATACAATTGCCTGTTTTGATACAAAAACCCGCAGCGATCGCGCCTAAATCAGGGAATGCTTCATAAATAAATCCAATCACTCCCAAGGGCATTAACTGAGAATAACTCTGAGAGTCTTCTAGTTGGTAGTCTGCGTTTCTGACTCGCCGTAGCGGATCTGATAATTCCCCCAACCGCTGGAGAATGTCTACCGTTGTCTCTAGCCTTGTAGGAGTCAGCTTAAGCCAGTCTAAGATCAACTCTGGCACTGCCATTTCCCTACTGGCTTCTAGATCCAACGTATTGGCTTCTAAAATGTCATCAAATGAACGTTCCAATGCCTGTGCCATCGCCAACACAGCACGACTCCGATCTGCGCCTTTTGTGATCCCTAACTTCAGGGAAGCTTGATACGCGCGTTGAGCAATAGTAATTGGTTCAGGGCAATCATTAAAAACTACTTCAACAGTCATTGAGTTAACGTCTGTAGGTAAGCCAGACCATTAGTGCTGGCAGAATTGCCAACAGCACCGCCACCATTGCCCAAGCAATAATGCTCGAACCATTTGCCAATCGCAGTGCTAATGGCAGCCATATAATCACTAGCACGAAAATAATGCCCAGCGCTATCGGTAGATAGCTTTCTCCTAATTTAGGATGAACAACGTGCCAACTATTTCCCGTCCAGCGCCAGGCCCGCTTGTATGGGTAAGTTGTCGAAAGTTGTTCCAGGACATAACCATTATCTTCGAGTACAAATATTTGCTGACAGCGATCGCAACCAAATGCTTCTGTCAACGTAATCGGAATTAACCGTCCTTTGCGACGGCAAGGACAAGGATATTCCGTATTAAAGTCTATTTTTTCAGGTTTTTGAGATTGCACAAGCGTTCTAATAACTTGAGCGGGTTTTTCACAAACTTCGAGAATTATGATCTGCTAGGAAATGCCTTAAGAGCTAGTTTCCCTTTTATCAAAACTTTTAATATAGATAGTTGTCAGGCGAGGCAAACACTGCCATGATGCCGAAAGGCAGATGAAGCCAACTCAGGCTGTTGCGATTCCCATCTGGGGATGAGGTTATCTGACCAGAGAATATCTATCTGTTGTCCTTTGCTGTAGCTGGCAGTCTTGTTTAAGAATTTACTTCTTTTCATCTGTGGCTTCAAAAGTAATGCATTTGCTTTTAACAGGTCTTTACTGTGTTGACATATCTGATACGATTTTAAGTTTACGTGGCGGCAACTCCTAAAACAACCTGTTTGGAAAACCTATATCTACAAGCAACAGGAGTGTTTTCGAGCATTTCTACTTGTTGTTTTTTACTAATCACAGGCGTATGTTAAGAGCGAGGAGAGTCCAAACCTCAGCCAATGTGTAAATCTTTCCTCTAAATCAATTTAGGCTAACTTCACCGCCAAAAGACGTGTTGCACCTTACAATACTCCTAATTTAACCAGACGCCTTTCATCCAGTGTAGTACACCACACACCAAACGTCTGGACTGCGCCTAATAAGTCTTTTGGTAAAGATAACCTTTACTTTAAAGGCATTACTTAACATTTTTTAAAGCGGGTAACGCGATTCGAACGCGCGACATTCACCTTGGCAAGGTGACGCTCTACCACTGAGCTATACCCGCAATTTCCACGTAAATATTATATTCTCAAATTTCTCTCTGTTTGTCAACCCTTTTTTGTTAGTGCTGAGTAGGTGAGTGGGGAGTGGAGAATAACTTTTGACCCTTGACTCTTGTAGAGACGCGCTGTTTGAAACGTCTCTACTCTTGACACTCAGCACTCAGCACTCATAACTCTTTTATCCTAACTCAGCACTCAGCACTCAGCACTCATAACTCTTTTATCCTAGTTCTTCTGGCTCCTGAACTAGGTTGCCTATACTGGCACTGTGAAAAGATGCTGGTAGAGACTGGGTATTACGAGAATATGGCTCTGCCAAGTTAGAACGCAATTGCCGCATGAGGCTTGCCATTTCTAGAGCGCTCATGGCATAATCCCAGCCATGATTGCTTTTAATGCCTGCCCGTTCTAAGGCTTGTTGCATGGTGTCCGCTGTCAAAATGCCAAAAATCACGGGTACACCTGTCTGAAAACCAGCAGCAGCAACGCCCTTAGCTACTTCAGAAGAGACGACATCAAAATGAGGTGTTTGCCCTCTAATGACTGCACCCAGGCAAATTACAGCATCATAGCGATGAGAAAGTGCCAACTGGTGAGCCACCACAGGAACTTCAAAGCTTCCCGGAACCCAAACATAGTCCACTTGAGAACCATTAGGGTTAGTATCTACGCCGTGACGTTTTAAGCAATCTTGACACCCCTCTAGGAGCTTAACGCTAACTAGGTCATTGAAGCGACCAATCACCACTGCAAACCGCAAAGGTTCTGTTTGAGTAAAACTTCCCTCGAAAACTGCCATGAATGCCTCTTAAACAAGTTTACTTCTTGCCAATATACATTTCTTCTTTAAATTTAGAAGGGCAGGAAAGCATATTCAGGAAAAAGGAACGAGCCTTTAACCTTAGCTCTTCTGCCCATCTAGAGTTTTATATTATGTGCTTGCGCTAGGGCGAAGCCGTCGTCTAGACGACAAAAAAGTTTAACAGACCAACTAAAAATACTAAACCAATCCAGACGCCAGAACCAACCCAGAGCAGTTTTTTAGATTCACCCCAATTTTGGGGAGTAGCGTAAGCAACAGGGACGCCGACAACTAGAACAAAAGACAGCAGAACTAGAGCTAATAAAGCGAATTGGAATATTATGGTCATTTTTGCTTCTCCCAAAACAGCGAAATACTAAAGATAGAATATCCTAAAGGGTCGACACCGACTGTTTTTCCTTATTTTTACGCTAGCAGAAATTGCTACATTTTAGTCAAAAGTCTAAAGTCTAAAGTCAACAGTCTAAAGTGCGAATCTTGACAGACGCAACTAATTGCGTCTCTACTCTTGGCTCTTAAATTATGGACTTAATTCTTTGCCACACGACAGCTGATTTTGATGCTCTAGGAGCAGCGGTAGGGCTAACGCGGCTACTACCGGGAAGCAAGATTGTCCTAACTGGTGGATCTCATCCTCCTGTACGGGATTTTTTGGCATTGCATCGGGATGAATATCCGCTGATTGAACGGCGTTCGGTCAATCCTGAGTCAATTCGTTCCCTAACTGTGGTGGATACGCAACAGCGCGATCGCTTGGGTAAAGCTGCGGAGTGGTTAGATTTACCCCAGATAAAAGAAATCATAGTTTATGACCATCACATCGGGCAAGCACAGGATATTCCGGCTACGCGATCGCATATTTCCTCAGTGGGAGCAGCTACAACTCTAATCGTAGAGCAGTTGCAACAACAGCAAATTTCCCTCACTTCTGCCGAAGCAACAGTGATGGCTTTGGGTATCCATGTTGACACTGGCTCGCTGACGTATGACCAAGCTACACCACGAGATGCTTTAGCATTGGCTTGGTTGATGCAGCAAGGAGCCAGTTTAACGGTAATTTCCACATACCGCGATCCCGGTTTGTCTCCGCAATTGCAGCAGCTATTAACTCAAGCTTTGGAAAGCTTAGAATATGTTTGTCTACGTGGATATACTATTGCTTGGGTTAATTTAGAAACAGATAGTTTTGTCCCAGGGTTATCCAGTCTAGCTTCGCAACTTGTGGAATTAACCGAAATTGATGCGATACTGTTGGCTAATGAGTATCCCTTGGGTGAAGGTGACTCACGCTTAACAATAATTGGGCGATCGCAAATTCCCAGGACAAATCTTAACTTGTTATTCCAACCGCTGGGTGGTGGTGGTCATTCGCAAGCAGCATCGTTGAATCTCCGTAAAGTAGACTCAGCAGCAATCTTACAACAACTCCTAGACGGCTTAAAAGCCACTGTTCCTCATCCTCCTACAGCTAGGGATTTGATGTCCTCTCCTGTCCGTACTATTCTTCCTGAAACCACCATTGAGGAAGCACAACGCATTTTATTGCGCTATGGACACTCTGGTTTATCTGTAGTCGATACCCAAAGGCAACTAGTAGGGATTATTTCGCGTCGGGATATTGATATCGCTTTGCACCACGGGTTTAGTCATGCACCAGTGAAAGGCTACATGACAATGAATCTAAAAACGATTACACCAGATACGACGCTGCCACAAATTGAGGCGTTGATGGTGACATACGATATTGGGCGCTTACCAGTATTGGAGAACGAGCAGTTAGTCGGCATTGTTACGCGCACCGATGTATTGCGGGAATTACATCAAGAAAGGGATGAAGAGGAAAGAGGGGAAGAGAGCGAGAGGGGAAGAGGGGGAGAAAGTAATATTAATCTTTCCCAATTAGAAAATAAACTTGCTCCTCAACTGTGGCAATTGCTTATCAAAGCATCCCAAGAGGCTGAAAAACGAGGTTGGCATCTTTATCTTGTTGGAGGTGCGGTGAGAGACTTACTGTTAGCTGACAAAGCAGCAACCAGCTTGATGATTAAAGATATTGATCTCGTAGTTGATGGCTTTCACAAAGCAGCAGATGTTGGTGCTGGTGTGGAACTGGCAAAAGCACTACAGCAACTTTACCCTACTGCTCGTTTAGAAATTCATGGGGCTTTTCAAACTGCTGCTTTGCTGTGGCACAAAGACCCAGAATTGGATTCTTTATGGGTGGATATTGCCACGGCTAGAACAGAATTTTATCCTTATCCAGCAGCGAATCCAGAAGTTGAGGCGAGTTCGATTCGTCAAGACTTGTATCGTCGAGATTTTACCATTAATGCAATGGCGTTGCGGCTTACTTCCCCTCGTGCTGGTATTAGGGTTCCCCTACTCGATTTTTTCGGCGGCTTACTAGATTTACAAGCTCAACAAATTCGGGTTTTACACGCTAACAGCTTTATCGAAGATCCCACCCGCATTTATCGTGGCGTGCGCTTTGCGGTGCGCTTTGGATTTCAAATTGAACCGCGAACAGAAGAGTATATTCGTTATGCCATTAACAGCGGCGTTTACGATCGCACTATTCAAGAAAATAGCAAAACTCCTGCCCTGCAAACTAGGCTAAAAACAGAATTGAAACATATTCTAGAAGCTCCCTACTGGAAACAAGCTTTGCAGTTACTCGACAACTTGGGAGCTTTGCAATGTATTCATCCTAGTCTGAAGTTAGATGAGGAACTTTTGCGGCAATTACGTTTGCTAGAACGCTGCTTGCGGCGATTTGACTCCCAGCAAACTCTTATCCACTGGCAAATGCGCTTAGAAGCGTTAATCGCCCATTTAGCACCAACATATCGGGCAAAAGTAGCAAAGAACCTCCAATTGCAGGAGGATAGCATTGACAGATTGATGAACTTGGCTGAAGTACAAACTGAGGTTATGACGTTATTACCTACTTTTAAACGTCCGAGTCAGGTAGTACAGTTGCTGCGAAAATATGATTTACATACGCTGATTTTAATTGCTGTGCAAATTCCGCGATGTCTAACAGCAAGCGGTTACGCGTCTACGCTGAGGCGGCAGATTTGGCAATATTTAACTGTGTGGGCGAATGTGCAACCCCTATTGAATGGTAATGATTTAAAGAAACTGGGTTACAAACCTGGGCCGCAGTATCGAGAAATACTAAATAATTTACTTGCTGCTACTTTGGATGGAGTAATTAAAGATAAGGCTGAGGCTGAAGAATTTTTAGCACAAAATTATCCTACATTTGGATAGATTTATTATTACAGCAAGCGCCTCCTGAAGGCGATCGGGGAAGCAGCACATCATAATTACTGATCATTGCACGGTATCACAAACGTTCCAGCCACTATAACTAAATAAGCATTATTAAACGCTCAACCTACTGGTGACGACAAATTATGGTTTGAGGCGGTTACGCGCTCAAATTGACAAAATATCACCCCAGATATACATTGCTGAAACTATTACTGTAATCCAATTACAGCCTTAATGAACAATTTCCCCACTTCGGCGATCACTAAGGTTTTCGGGGTTTGTCATAGTGTGCGTTTTGGCGATTACTCCAGGAGGGTGGTTCAATGTCTAAGACAGTAGACAAAGGAATATGTATGTGATTAAATATACTTGTAATTAAATAATAACTAGATGTTAAAAAATATTGACTGGGATGATATCCGTGCAAATATTGCAATAGGGATAGGAATAGCAGCTTTCTCTGGTATTAGCTATTTCTTTACAGGATTTGGGCTTTTGCTCCCCATACGATCCTATAAAAGCTGAAATGGTTTCAAAGTTTAAGCATGACAAGAAATATACAAACTTATTGGTTCCTTTTTACTTAGTTATAAATCCGTAGTAACTTTTGTAATGTTTGTGACTGTGGTTGTGTTTGTAGTTTTAGGCAGAATGACAATGTGTTAAAAACTCAATACTAGATAGCATAGAGGCATCACAGTAGGGAGGCGATTAACACTGATGAGCATTGTAGACAGTATATTCATGCAGATGTTTGGTAGCCCGAAGGGTATGCTAGGTAGGTTGGGTGGCATAATTATGGCATCCATGAACCAAGCGTTTACCTATTCGGTGATCGACCTACTCGATATTCAGCCGAATGACCAAGTGTTGGAAGTTGGATTCGGCTCAGGAGTGGGTATTCAGCGTTTATCCTCTTTAGCATCAACAGGATATATCGCAGGCATCGATTACTCTCAAGAAATGGTTGAGCAAGCTACAGCTAGAAACATGGCGGAGATTGAGATGGGTCTGGTTGATTTACGGCGAGGTTCGGTGGAAAGTTTGCCCTTTGAAGACAACAAATTCGATAAAGTGCTGGCGGTTAACTCTATGCAAGTCTGGCCAGATGCCGTAGTTGGGCTGCGGGAAGTGCGGCGAGTTATGAAGGTTGGTAGTCGAATAGCACTTGGTTTTACTTCTTACTCAGGGCAATCAAGTACTGGATTGACTCAGATACTTACGACTGCTGGTTTCACTCAAGCGTGCATAGTGGAGACGGATCGCGATTTTTGTGCATTGGCGATCGCTTCATGAACAACTGTCAGAACAGTGTTTTGATGGTTTTTGCGGCTATTGTCAGCATAAATGGGAGAAAATAATGGATGAGTAAGGTTAGTGGGATGTAGTTAAAAGAATAGTTACAGAGTTTTCGCCAACCACACGGGCATGAGGCGATCGCACTTCTTAGAAGATATTTGAAAAGTTGGTTGTGATAACCATCGAGGGTTAACTTGACCCTCGATGCTTTTTTGGCAGCAGTGGCGACAATATCCCTAATTTGGCATTGGGCCAAGATGGACGTATTTAGCAATTGATAACTCTTCACAATAACTCTTGAGTGGCGCGACTATCAACGTCAGAATGGGGTTTGTAGCGTAGTAGACTGTCCAAAATAGAACGTGTACACCGGACACTGTAGCAATCCTAAATCATTTGTAAACAACAAGATACCCGACTTCTCTAATAAGCCAGGAATATGAGCTTGGCGATTTTCATTTATACCAAAGAAAAGTATGTTCGGAGTCAACTCCTGAGATTGCTATTCTCTTCCCTATATTTTCCAAATTGGGATGCTCGCTATTTATAAGATTGCTATATAAATATATTTATCTTTGCAGAATATTCTGTTATCAACTATGTCTCCTGCTATACATTCATAATAAATAGGAATTTCATGATAAGGAATATCCTGTTGCTTTCTCAACGAATTGCACAACTTTCTGATATGATTCGGGATTACTCACAGGATTGATGATGATGGGAATAGTACCATCTGGCAACCAAAATGTTATTCTGCCATTTGGTTCCTGACAAAAAGAATTGATGCAGGTGAGATTGATTAAATATTCATTTTTCTCATAAACTATTTTCACCCAATAAGCATGATCTAATTCCAAGCCTGTAACGCATCCTAGATAGTCAAGAACTTTCTGGTAGTCTTCTAAGTTACTTTGCGGATTAATAACTATTGGGATAGCACTATCGGGCAACCAAAAAGTTACCCTGCCGTTCCCTTCATAACAAAAAGCATGAACGCGCTCCAAATTTACTACATATTCTTTCCTCTCGTAAAGGATTTTCACCCAGTACGTCACAACATCTCCTCAAGTCCAAAATTTATGAATGATGTCACCCTGTATGTCAAAATCTGCTCAAGTCCTAAGTCAATGTTGCTGCACGTCTATTCAAAATTCAAAAAAACTAATTTTGAATTTTTATGATACTTCTAATGGTGTTGGTGTACTAGAGGTCGTCAAAAAAAGTGAGATGGCGGCTTGAATAAACCCTTTAAATAAAGGATGAGGGTTACTCGGACGCGATTGAAATTCTGGGTGAAATTGGCAAGCAATAAAGAATGGGTGCTTGGGTAATTCCACAATTTCGACTAAGCGTCCATCAGGAGAAGTTCCACTAATCACATAACCAGACTTCAACAATAAATCGCGGTAAGCATTGTTGAACTCATACCGATGCCGATGCCGTTCATAAATCACATCTTCTTGGTAGAGTTTGAAAGCTAGAGTATCGGGGAGAATACGACAGGGGTATAGCCCTAAGCGCATTGTACCGCCTAAATCAACGACATCTTGCTGTTCTGGCAACAAGTTAATTACCGGATCGGTTGTATGGGGGTCAAATTCGGCACTGTTGGCATTTCTTAGTCCCCCTATATGCCTAGCCCATTCGATGACAGAACATTGCATTCCTAAGCATAAGCCTAAGAAGGGAATTTGGCGATCACGGGCATATTTAATTGCAGCTATTTTGCCATCTACTCCCCGGAGTCCAAAACCTCCTGGTACTACAATGCCATCCACACCCTGAAGATGAATTTCAGCTGGTTCAGTTTCCAACAGTTCGGAGTTCACCCAACGCAACCGCAGCTTGCCATAAGTGGAAATTGCTGCATGGTTTAGCGCTTCCACTACAGATAGATATGCATCACTTAACTGCACATATTTACCGACAATGGCAATTTCTACCTCATGCTGAGGACTATGTAACCGTTTTACTAAGGTTTGCCACTGGGTTAAATCTGGTTGGCGTTGTTCCATTTGCAGCAAGTTCAGGACTTGTTCTGCCATTCCTTCCCGTTCTAGATTCAGCGGTACTTCATAGATACTTTTGGCATCTTGAGAAGTGATGACGCATTCTTCCGGGACATCGCAAAATCCTGATAATTTCTGCTTTAATCCCTTGGGTAGCGGGCGATCGCTCCGACAAACTAAAATATCTGGTTGAATGCCAATGGATCTCAGTTCCTTAACTGAATGCTGTGTTGGCTTAGTTTTCATCTCACCGGCAGAAGCAATCCACGGAACTAGCGTGACGTGCATATACAAGACATTCTGCCGTCCCACTTCTTTACGAAACTGGCGAATTGCTTCCAAAAACGGTAGTGACTCAATATCTCCCACTGTACCGCCGATTTCTGTAATCACTACAGATGGATTGGTGCTTTTGGCAACTCGCAGAATGCGGTCTTTAATTTCGTTGGTGATGTGGGGAATGACTTGCACTGTGCCGCCGTTATAGTCACCACGTCGTTCTTTGTTAATTACTGCTTGATAAATTGAACCAGTAGTAACACTATTTAAGCGCGACATTGAGGTATCAGTGAAGCGTTCGTAATGTCCCAAGTCCAAATCTGTCTCCGCACCATCCTGGGTTACGAATACTTCCCCATGCTGAAAGGGACTCATCGTACCAGGATCGATGTTGATATAAGGGTCGAGTTTAAGAATCGACACCGAATAATTTCGCGACTTGAGCAAACGCCCTAGACTTGCTGCTACAATGCCTTTGCCAATACTGGAAACTACACCTCCAGTTACAAAGATAAACTTAGTCATAGTACTTTGAATTTCTAGCAACTTCTAAAAATACATCCCGTCATTGTGCCACAGTAACTGTGGTGAAATCTTCTGTGATTCTGCTGTGAAAAACCTTTTAGGATTAGTAATATTAGGCTGTATTGTCACTTCCTCCGTAGCATTGGCAAAGCCATCTCTTTTAGTAGTTTTTCCCGGAACTAATTACCAAACCAGTGCGGAAAACATCTTCTTTCTTGGTACTGCACCACCCGATGGGCAAGTTTTAATCAATGGTAAGCCAATTAACCGCAGCAAGGCTGGTCATTTTGCTCCAAGCTTCCCTTTACAGTTGGGAGAGAATGTTTTTAGTGTGCGTAACCGCAATCAAGAACTTCAGATTAAGGTAACAAGGCTTGCCACCCAGCCTGAACTACCCCAGGGGTTAGCCTTTGCCAAAGATTCTCTCACTCCCGCTGCTGACATTGCCAGACTACCGGGGGAACTAATTTGCTTTAGCGCGTTAGCACCCCCTAACGCCAGTGTTTCCGTCACCCTGGCTAATCAAACTGTTGTCCTTTCGGCTCAACCCCAACAGGCGCAACTGCCAAGTAATTTGGCAGCTCTCACAGGACGAAATCAGCCTACTACTGCCCAGTCTATCGCAGTCAAGTACGAAGGTTGCACTACAATTCAACAGCTTGGTTCCCCAATTGAGAGTTCTCTAATTTACGGTAACAATATCATTTCCGGTGCTGTTGTTCCGAATTCCGGTAAAACTGTAGATTTGGGTAAACCAGAATTTCAACTAACACTCAACGGCAAGAATATAACTCAATTAGGATCTGGTAAAATAGAAATCCTCTCGCCCGCACAGTTGCCAGTTGCTGAGGTGATAGCAGAGTCAGGTGTGGCTCGCACTGGCGCAAGTACCGATAATTCTCGACTGACACCACTACCTCAAGGAACACGCGCCACAGTTACAGGTAGGGAAGGTGAGTGGTTGCGCCTAGACTATGGCGCTTGGATTAATAGCAAGGAGACTCGCATTCTTCCAGGTGCGATTCCACCACAGACTGTAATTCGTAGTGTTGGATATCGTCAAGTTCCTGGTGCAACGGAGATAGTTTTTCCTTTGCAGGTTCCCGTACCTGTAAGTGTGCAACAAGGCAGTAACAATTTTATCCTGACTCTCTACAATACTACTGCCCAAACAGACATTATTCGTCTAGATGATAACCCCCTAATTTCTCGCCTAGATTGGCAGCAAGTAGCCCCTGGTCAGGTGCAATACACCTTTAACCTCAAAAAAGCTCAACAGTGGGGATATAAGCTGAGATACAACGGTACGTCCCTGGTTTTAGCTTTGCGTCATCCGCCGACAATTAGCCACAACAAACACAAGCCTTTAGCTGGTATCAAGATTTTACTTGATCCAGGGCATGGCGGTAAAGAATCTGGTGCTAGCGGCCCAACTGGATACTTAGAAAAAGATGTGAATTTGGTAGTATCTAAGTCACTGCGTGACGAGTTGGTGAAGCGAGGCGCAACTGTGGTGATGACGAGAGAGGATGATAAAGAGGTTTCTTTAGTAGAACGTCAAAAAATTATTAGTAGAGAACAACCTGCGATCGCTCTTTCGATTCATCATAACTCTTTACCTGATGATGGTGATGCTGAAAAAACCAAGGGATTTGCTGCTTTTTGGTATCAGCCCCAAGCACATGGTTTAGCGGTGTTTTTACAGAACTATGTCGTTAAAAAAATCGGCAGACCTTCTTATGGTGTATTTTGGGATAATTTAGCGCTGACACGTCCAGCAGATGCGCCATCGGTGTTGCTGGAATTAGGTTTTATGAGCAATCCTGATGAATTTGAACAGGTAGTTAACCCCGAAGAACAAAAGAAAATTGCAAAAGCGATCGCTCAGGGTATTACTGAATGGTTTAAAAGTGTAAAATAGAATACTTTAAAGCATTTTCTATGACTTGATTTACCTAGCCGCTAAAAGTTGGTCTGAATAGTAAAATATTCAGTTCATATAGCAATCCTATTTTATTTCTGAAAAGATAAAAACAAGATTCCCAACTTATTTAAATAAGCCGGGAATCTTGTTTTTCACGAATGTTTTAGTATTACTGTATACTACAAAATAAACTTTTAAATTAAAAGCCTTCTCAGTAAAATCATTTAAAGGTCAAGGCTAACTCAAGAACATCAAGCTCACTAGTTTTGACGGTTAAGTATCGGGAAAACCGATACTCAGCCTTGTAACTAAAGCTGATTACTCTTAGATTGTCAAACTGTAACTAAAGGCAATAACATAACATGGCCCAAAACAAAAAGAAGTTTAATTTTACTAAATGGGGTTTTGTTTTAGGAACTCCAATTGCTATTGCTGGAGCTATCGCTACTGTAGTAACAGTTCCAGAATTTAGGTGTTCTGTCGGGCTAAAAGCAGAAACTTGTGTAGTTCCAAAAGCAGTGGTTCAACTTATTACACTAAAAGAAACAGGAGAACCTTTAGACGGAGTAAGAATTCAGTTCATTTCTCAAGGTGCGCCTGAAATTCAATGGACTAATAATGCTGGTTATGCTAAAGTTCAAATTCCTAGTAAAGGTGATGTTGACCTTATTCTAAGTAAAGAAAATTACCCGACTCAAAACTTCACAATTAACTTAGAAAATGAACAAACCACAACTAGACAAATAAGATTTAAAGCATCAGGTGTGCCAGAGGTTAAACCAATTGCCTCTTCACCTGCAACTTCATCTGTTGCAAAGCAACCTGAAAGAACTTCTGCACCATTAGTTTCTACAAATACAACTAATAGTTCACCTGATGATGCTAGTAAGAATCTTGAAACTTTAACAAAAACGAAGAAATGCTCAAAATGTTATCTAGTTGGCGTTGACTTGGGTTCAGCAAACTTAGAACGGGGTGATTTGACAGGTGCTAATCTGAGAGGCGCTCGTGGTTGTCCTCGTCTCAACGGTGCCAATCTCAGCGGTGCAGACCTGCGTGGTTTTAGTACTAGTTGTGGAGGATTCGACTTGCAAGGAGCTAACTTGCGTGGTGCTAACCTCAAAGGCGCAAATTTAAAATCTGCTAACCTGCGTGGTGCTGATTTGACTGGTACTAACTTATCTGATGCCAACATAGATTATGCAGACTTGGCAGGGGCTATTTTGCCAGATGATGCCAAATCTCCTAAATAAAATTCTCAAAATTGAATTTATGGGGTGCATTTGCTTGGTCTAATGCACCAAACTCTTTATGAATTGGTTCTTCGCTGCCAATCGTGCAAAATTGGCATCGTAAATAATCCCCATGCCAAACCCGTAATCAACCCAAACGGCGTAACTACGTAATTATTAAAATTCCACCAACCAAAAACCTGTGCTGCCAATTCTAAAGGATAAGCCATCATTAGCACACTAGTCAGGGCTGCACCACCTAAACCATACTGGTTCAACCAGTAAAAACCTTTACCACCAGTTACGCCATACAGTAGACGAGTAATCAGTAAACCCGTAACAGTGCCGTAGCAGCGCATACACACAGCCATAACAAACGGCGGAGCTAAATCTAATCCCAAAGTAGGTTGCGGACATACATGATTACCCATGAAATAAATAATGTCCGCAATACCGCCAAGCAAAGACACACCAGACGCAGCCAGAAAAGGAGCAATAGGCGGGCCAAAAACCATTCCCACCAGCAGAAAATCAGCAATCCAACTGACCCAATTAACTTGCAACTCTTTTCTAATAGCAACTCCCGTCATTCTCTTCCTCTGCGCCTTTGCGCCTTTGCGCGAAACTTTCTTAACCTACCTTAGCAACATAAGGACTCGTCAACTTATCCAACTGCTGTATTAGTAGACTCAAAAACAATCCGACATCTGTAACCACACCTACCGATTCTATCGAACCGCGATCGCTTAATTTAGTCACCACAGCTGGATTAATATCCACACAGACCATTTTTACACCCGCAGGAGTCATATTCCCCACCCCAATCGAGTGCAGCATTGATGACAGCATCAAAATCATCTCCGCACCTTCGAGGTGTTTAGCATATTCTTCTTGTGCCTTAATCAAATCCATTTGGGTATCAGGTAAAGGCCCATCATCGCGAATCGAGCCAGCCAGCACGAAAGGCACATGATTATGGACGCACTCATACATGACGCCACTCTTAATTATCCCCGCCTCAACTGCTTTAGCAATGCTGCCATGACGACGAATTGTATTAATCACCTTCAGGTGATGGCGATGTCCTCCATGAACAGCAACGCCGCGTTTCATGTCCACACCGAGGGAAGTCCCCATCATATTTTGCTCGATGTCGTGGACAGCGATCGCATTCCCACCCAACAGCGCTTGCACGTAATCTTCCCGAATCAGCCGCGCCAAGTGTTCGCCGCCACCAGTGTGAATAACTACAGGCCCAGCTGTGACAACAACTTTACCGCCTGCATCTCGAATTTTACGCAATTCCCAAGCTACTTGTTCGACAATTAATTCTACCCGTCGTTCGCTGGAAACTCCTGCCGACATAAAGCTGAATTCTTGGGTATTGCGAAGTTCCCGTGATTCAGTTTTGCGGATAGTGCGGATACCCAGTACGTCTACAACTACTTGGTCGCCTACTTTGACTTCGCGTAAGATTTTACACCTAGCTACTATACCATTAGGTGTTTGGGTAATGGCGATCGCACCATCCATCCGTTGATTTTCTACCTTTACCCACTGACCCTTAATCCGCACTTCTGTGGGATAAATAGTACTGACGTAGAAATCATCAGGAGCTACACCATCTTGGATAACTGGCTCTAGTTTGGCATCCCGCTCATCTTGCGGTAAATCAACTGCACCTAAATCAATCAACCGGGAGATGATTTCTTCCATCACTTCATGGGATGGTGCTGATACCTTCACCTCGGCGGCTGAGGTACTTTGGCGCTGTTCTCCCAAGTTGAAATTCAGAACTTGGAAACTTCCGCCAGCATCCACAATCAAATCCAAGGCGCGGTTAATTAAACCTGCATCTAGCAAATGCCCTTCCATACGAATGACGCGGCTTTCTACCGAGACATTGGCATGAATTTCATCTCTAACTGGTTCCGTCACCCGCAAGGTTAAGCATTTAGCCGCACCACCAGCTTTGAGAAATTCTGTAAGCTGTGTTTCCAGTACTTGAAAACCTGCATCTGCAAGGCGTGCTTTCAAAGCATCACTCGCCTTGTTCATAATGACGATGCTATCCACATTCACCGCATTACAAGCGAAGTTAACTGCATCAGCTTCTTCAATTGCAATTCGCTTTTCTGCTGCAACGCGCATTTCAATTAAGCGGTTGGAGTAGGAATCAAAAGCACCAGGATAGTACAGTAAATAGCCATTTGCTAGCGGACAGAAGCAAGTATCCAAGTGATAGAAACGCTCATCTATCAGTCGCAAAGACAGCACTTCTATATCCAGCCATTTCGCTAGATAGGGGTGAGAATCTAATTCTGAGCGGAAACCGTATCCCGCCCATAACCAACGTCCTTCTCGGTCTAGCAGTGCGTCCCCTGCTCCCTCAAAAGGCAAGTCTTTAGGAAGTTTATGTACTGTATAACCATTAGCCTCAAACCATTCGTCAAAGTAAGGTTCTTCTCCTTGACGCTCTTTGTGTAAAAAGCGACTGAGAACGACATTATCCCCCAGTACTAACCCGGCGTTAGCTGTAAAAACTAAGTCAGGCCAACCTTTTTGGGGTGTTACTAAATCTACAATGGCGTGTTGTTTGAGAATATGGTATAGTCCTTGCCATTGTTCCACGGCGCGATCGCGCGATGACTTGTGAATATTTCCTTCCATCCAGGGATTAATCACATAGTCTACATCGTAGTGGTCAGGCGGACACATCAAAAAACGAATCAGGGAAGTCATAAAAATTTTATAGACGTTTCAATGCTACGGTTACAGATTTTTGTCTTTCCAATTATTATGTCAAATCTGCTACTAAAGCTCTACCTTTGGATAGTTGCAGGCGTTACAAATGCTTCGCGTTTCTTTTTATTACTCGAATAGACAAGTCGAGGAATATATAATACCACACTACGAACCTCAAAGCCTTTTATATTTAATGAGGTTAAAAACTCCTCTCCAAACTTCTAAGAGGATGTTTTAAAAGTATTACTGCTAACACAAAATCTCCTAAACCTAACCCCCCTAGCCCCCCTTCCCTACAAGGAAATGGGAGTTTCAAAGCCTCTCTTCGTTTCGGGAAGAGGTTTGGTTCAGTAACAAGTCTAGGATTA
Source organism: Nostoc sp. UHCC 0302 (assembly GCF_038096175.1). Taxonomy (NCBI): domain Bacteria; kingdom Bacillati; phylum Cyanobacteriota; class Cyanophyceae; order Nostocales; family Nostocaceae; genus Nostoc; species Nostoc sp. UHCC 0302. The sequence goes on along the minus strand of NZ_CP151099.1, from coordinate 149,972 downwards.
AAGTGATGAGAATTTAATGTTTCAAAGCCTTTCCCCCTTTCGGGGAGAGGTTTGAAAAGGGGTTTTTAGTATACTTTTCCGATAGGAGAAGGGTGCGTTACGCTGACGCAATAACAGACCATAGGAAACTATAGCTGTGACTTATAGTCGTTTGATGCAAGATTTGCTCAATCTCCTATATCTTTAAGGACAAAACAGTTATGCAAAAATTATTGTGAGGCAAGATGAATGCAATACAGTTCAGTTAGTAAGTGACAATATTTTATGGTTTCAGTCAAATCTCAACTTACACTACAAGAATTCCTCGCACTACCAGAGGAAGATATTACCTACGAGTTAGTAGATGGTGAAGCAAAACCAAAAATGGCTCCAAAAAGATATCATTCCAGGCTCACAGGTACAATTTACACACTTCTAAGCCAAGGATTGCAAAATCGCGGTGAAGTTGGTATTGAATGGGCAGTTACTTTAAAGCGTAACGGTAGAGATTGGGTTCCAGTACCAGATTTACTTTATGTTTCCTACTCTCGTCTTCCTAGTGAGGTAATAGAAAATGAAGCTTGTCCTGTACCCCCGGACTTGGTGATTGAAATTATCTCTCCTGACCAAACTTTTGGACAAATGAGTGCAAAAGCAACAGATTATTTAGATGCAGGTGTACTTAGGGTTTGGGTTGTGGATGCAAAAGCTAAAACAGTAACTATTTTCTATCCTGATGCGCGTCCTCAGACAAAATTTAGTGCAGATATTTTAGAAGATTCTTTGTTGGAAGGGTTGCAAATTACAGCCGAACAAATTTTTCAACAAGCAGGAATTCCCTAAAGGTTTTAAACTTTGAATCTTACCTCTATGAAATTCTACTGTGCAAGGTTTTCTTAACTTAAACAAACCATTTGGCTGGACTTCCCACGACTGTGTAGCGCGGGTGCGAAAATTATTACGCTTCAAACGTGTGGGACACGCGGGAACTTTAGACCCCGCAGCTACTGGAGTGTTACCCATCGCACTTGGTAAAGCCACAAGACTATTACAATATTTACCAGGGGAAAAAGCTTATAAAGCCACTATCCGTCTTGGTGTGCGGACTACAACCGATGATTTACAAGGTGAGATTATCTCTTCACAACCTTGTACTCATTTAACTTTGGCAGAGGTTAAAACAGCACTGGCACAATTTGAAGGGAAGATTGAGCAAATTCCACCAATTTACAGTGCAATTCAAGTGGACGGAAAGCGTCTTTATGATTTAGCACGCAAAGGTGAAGCAGTGGAAGTTCCAGTGCGGACAGTAGAAATTTTTAATATAGAAATTTTAGATTGGCGGGAAGGAGATTTTCCCGAATTAGATGTGGCGATCGCCTGCGGATCTGGTACATATATAAGAGCGATCGCTCGTGACTTAGGTACGGTTTTAGGAACTAGTGGCACACTCGCCGCTTTGATACGTACTGAAAGTAGCGGTTTCCATTTAGCAAACAGTCTCACCTTGACTGACTTAGAAACACAAACGCAAGCTGGAACATTTCAACCTGTTGCACCTGACGCCGCCTTGCAACATTTGCCATCTGTCACTTTATCAGCAACACCTGCACAAAAATGGTGTCAAGGTCAGCGAGTTTCTCTAAATCTCAATATCTCTGGAATAGTGCGAGTTTATGAAGAAGAGACTCGCTTTTTAGGTATTGGACAATTACAAGACGAAGTATTGATTCCTCAAATGGTGTTTGAACCAATTTCGTGAAATAACATAAGTTCGACGAATGATTGCAACATATCCTTGGATGAAGACGCGATGAATCGCGTCTCTACAGATGGTCTATTTGTGACATTCTTTTTTCAAACTGGTATTGCGTTAAAACTGTCGTGGTTTACTACAATGGATGAAATTATCAGCCAAACAAAAACTGCGTTTCTAACAACAGCTTAAGTTGTTTTAACAACAGCTTTTGTTTTTCTTATAACAACACAAGCTGTTCTAACAACAGCTTCAACATTTATAACTACGATTAATATCAAATCTGTTTCTATCGGAATTATTTCTCTTCCTCTTCCTCTGCGCCCTCAGCGTCTCTGCGGTTTTTTAATCATTCAGATGCTACCTGATTTGATACAGTACCAATTTTCCTCTCATCAAGCGACAGATGCAAAGCCGGAAACCCAGGTAAAATTTAAAGCTTCTTAATTGCGAATTGGTAGAACTTATTCCCAAGTAGATGCATTTCGCAGCGCTTCAGGAATTTGTTCTTGAGATTGAGGAAATTCCAGCAAGGTTTCTCGATAACCCAAATATCCAGACTCAGCAAACGACAAAAGCATCCGCGAAAGTGCTGGCCAAACTTCCGGCTCATATTCCCAATCACGATAACGCGAAGCTCGACCAGCAATTGAACGCAGCGCCCAGAAATAAGAATTTCTGACCACAGAACCACCCTTTTTAAACTCTGGTAAATCCTCGTGGCACAGAAATAGTACTTGATTTTCAATTCTGGCTCTCATATCAGCCATTTTAATTGATTCGGGCATGGATTGTAGAGACGTTGCCGTGCAACGTCTCTATCACAATGGTTACAAAGTTGCGCTTAAACCCAGACGGAAGGTAAATCCTGGGCTATAAATCCGATTAACTCGTTCGTATTGCTCGTCTAGTAAATTCTCTAAGTAAACCGTCAGTCCTATATTGCTGGTCACAGGTATCCGACCGCTGAAATCTAAATTTACGAAAGATGGAGAAAAATCTGTAGTCTTATCACCAGGATTATTAAAGAACGCTCTGCGGGAACCACTGTTATAGGTAACATACAAATTAGCCTGCCATCCTGAATTTTCATAACCTACCCCAGTTTGAAGTACAGAGTAAGGAATCAAACCTAACTGTAAACCTTCCTCCGAACCTGTTTTTATTTGGGCATCTGTATAAGTATAGTTAAGGAAAGTTGACCAGCCAGAAGCAATTTTAAATTGCAATGCGGCTTCTAAACCATTGGTATCTACTAATCCAATGTTTTCCCATCTTCCTGCGATTACTCCCAGGCGGTCATCGATACTACTGCCGAAGTAAGTAAACTGTCCAATCAAATTATCAGTAAAATTGATATCTACTCCCGCAGTCCAAGTTGAGCCATTTTCTGGTTTTAAATCAGGGTTTGGTTCCCAACCATGAACCGTATCATAAACATACAATTGATCCAACCCAGGATTGCGTTGTCCCCCCGCCCAACTTCCACGCACAGCAACTTTTGGTGTGACGGCATAACGAAATCCAACACTTGGGTTAAAATAACTGCCAAACTGACCATCAAAGCTTTGTCTTAACCCTAAATCTACAAGAAAATTATCAGTAATATTCCAAGTATTGACAGCGAATAAAGCTGTATTTAATACACTCTTATTTTCAGTTTCGTTTTCAGCAATCCTTTCTGGATTGGTACTCAAAACATCACCGTTGATATCGCTGTTTTTTAAATCTAATCCCCAACGTAATTTATTATTAGCAGTAACTTGCCATTCATTATCAACTCTAGCTGTCAGTTGTTCTGAATCTAAAGAACCTGTACGGTAAAAATTTCCTGTAGGGTCATAGGTGCTGAAATAATCTCGGTTATAACCAAGTGAGGTTGTCAAATTGGAACTTTCTCCATTACCCAGGCGAGTTTTCCAAGATAAACCAATGTTCAAACCATCGTGGTCTAATCGGTCTTGCTGGAGAGGAAACCCAAAATAAATTAAACCACGACGACTACTAAGCGCAGTAACATCTAAATTTAAAGAGTTTTTATTATCTAAATCCGCGGCAATACTTCCAAAGTAAGTGCTTGTAGCTGTGTCTGCATTCGACAAAAACCCTTCAGAATCGCGATTTGCCGCACCTACAGGCACACGATAACGGTTATCTGTAAAGAACCTTTCAAAGCTAAAGTTATACTTAACAGCACCCGATGAACCTCCATAGGTAACTTGTTGATTATTTAAATTCAACGAGCCAAATTCCACACTACCAGTTAATTGAGGTTTTCCATAACCTTGCTTGGTAATAATATTAACAACTCCTCCAAAGGCTGAAGAACCATATAAAGCGGAGGCTGTACCGCTATATAATTCCACTCGTTCAATAGCCTCTATAGGAATGCTATTTAAATCAGTTCCACCATGATAAGTATTGACATTATTATTAATTGGTCTGCCATTAATCAGAAATACAGACTGATTAATTGAAGCTCCCCTGTAATATGTACCTGTGTGAATATCTGCACCATGACCTGCATCATTAATAGCAAACCCAGGCATTTTTTTTAAAATATCAGCTAGGCTATTAGCACCCTGTTTTTGAATTTCTTCTTTTTCAATTACATAAGTCGGTGTAGACTGAGGGAGACTATCTTTTTCTCCGATCGCTTCTATAGAAATATCTACATCATCGCTAGAAGTTGGCTCTGCTTCTGGCTGTTCATCAGGTGCAGATTTTTGAGTTAATAATTCAGCATTAGTAGTAGGTAACTGAATTTCACTAAGACTAGGAATATTTAAAGTTGCTGTGGTTGAGTTATCAATGTTTTTCTGCTTAATTTCAATATCATCAGCAAAAGCAGGAAATGCTATTAGTAAAGTTGGTAAAGCAATTGGCAGCAATAAAAAATACTTTTTCACGATTTCACTCACACCCGGTCAAAACAGTCACTAGGTGGTATTGTTGCTGCAATTATAAAATTGTGTCAAAAGACAAGCTGTCATATTTCCATAGATTCAGATGAGACTCTTACTCATGTAAAGCAGATAACTGCTCTGTGAAAATTAATTTGGTTGCGGTTTAGGCTTCTTTCCAAATCTTAAAAAAGATGAATAAAGTAGAATACTTAATTATCAAATTGGCTGGCTACGGAGAAATTACGAATTACGTTATTATTGAGAAAAATAAACGCTTCCCAAACAGAATAGAAAGCAATAAGTTATGATTCAAAGCTTACGTAAACTATTTACATTCGATGAATTCATTGCTAAATATCCTGACAACACAGGAAAACATTATGAATTGCATGATGGAGTAATAGTCGAGATGCCGCAACCCACAGGCGACCATGAACAGATTATCGTATTTTTAGTCCAGAAATTTATTCTAGAATATAATCGCATCAGCCTACCCTATGGCATTCCGAAAACAGTACTAGTAAAACCACTTGAAAGTGAATCGGCTTACTCACCAGATGTGTTGATATTAAATCTGCCTAATTTGGTAAATGAACCTCTGTGGAAAAAAGAATCTACTGTAAGCCAAGCGGAATCAATACCCTTAGTAATTGAGGTAGTGAGTAGCAATTGGCGTGATGATTATTTAAAAAAAGCTGCTGATTATGAGGCTGTAGGCATCCCAGAATACTGGATTGTAGACTATGCTGCTTTAGGCGGTAGGCGATTTATTGGCAACCCCAAACAGCCAACTATCTCGATTTACACCTTAATTGACGGAGAATATCAAGTCAGCCAGTTTCGAGGTAGCACTCACATCGTCTCGTCTACTTTCCCAGAGTTAAATTTAACCGCCGAACAGATTTTTCAAGCTGGTGGATACCCTGCATAGTCGCAATCGGTGTAATCAAGCTAAACAGTATTAGCTGTTACAACCCTCACGGTGTTATAAAAGAGCAATTTCCATTGCTAAAGAAATTTGTCGTCGTAAAGCCTTAAGTAAATCCAAAGTTTTTTCGTAAGCTATCTTTTTTCCTTCATATTCAAAGTACTCAGATGCCTTTTTAAGATCCGCGATCGCACCTTGATGATACCCTAAGTTATAGTGAGCAATGCCGCGATTAAAATAAGCTAGGGCATTACTGGGGTTAAGTCTTATGACTTCAGAAAAATCATTTACAGCGCCAAAGTTGTCCCCGTTTCGTCCGTAAGCACAACCACGATTAAAGTAAACTCGATAATCTTGAGCATTGAAACGAATTGCCAGATTAAAGTCGAGCATAGCTGTTTGGTTATCTTGTAATAACAACCGCGCTAAACCTCGGTCATTATAGATATCTGCCAGCAATAAATTGCTTGCTTGGGGAATTTGAGTTAATGCCCTGTTGTAATCAACAATAGCTTCTAAATAATTTCCTTGCTCAGTTAGGGCTACTCCTCGGTTGTAGTAAGTGCGGAAATCATAGGGTTTAAGTGTAAGGGCTTGATTATAATCAGCAATGGCAGCTGAATAATTCCCTTTTCTGTAGTGTGCTAGTCCGCGATTTAAATATGCCTCAAAGTGAGCTGGTGCAAAATTTATTGCTTGAGTACAGTCTGCGATCGCTTGGTGGTAATCTTGTAATTGGAGATAAGCAAGACAGCGATCGCTGTAAGCCATAGCAAAATCTTTTTGCAGTTGAATGGTTTGGTTAAAGTTCTCTATTGCTTCCTGGTAATCACCACGCTGCATTTTATCTACACCCAACTTGAAGAAATCACCCGCTGTTATTGGTGTGATGAACATGGGAGATGAGTGTGCAGAAGTTGGCAAAAAAGTCAAAGGAAAAGCAATAATTAAACTGAGAAAAAATCGCCACAAATCAGCCATAATACCAAACCTGAATTGTTAGTGTTGTTTGATATTCCTAGAACAGTCTTTTGCTAAAGACTTTTAATCCAACATTCCAAATCAAAAGTTGGTATCAGCATCCTATTTGACAATTTTGGCAGCAATAAAATTAGCGGGACAAAAAGCCCCGCAAATTATTAATTGTTGAAGTTATACCAATTCTTTCAAAGAAGGCTACAGATTTAAAAAGGGAAACCCAGATAAAATCTGACGCCTCTTAATTACCCTCCGGGTGACGCTCCTGCGTCGCTAACGCTACGCTAACGGCAGTTACTCCACTTGGGGAGACCCCAAGACCGTACTACCTCACGAATTACGAATTGGTATTGGACGTTAGTTTACTTCCAATCCTTGTCTGCTTGTTCAAGGACATAAGCAGCTACATCTTCAATCTGGTTAGGTTTTAAGCGACCACCAAAGGCAGGCATGGCATTTTTACCTTTTGTCACTTGAGAGATAATTGCCTCCGCTGAATACAAACCATACTTTTCCAAAGCTTCCTTCTTCAGGTTCTTTGGCGCTTGAACCAGATTTTTACCACCTGCATGACAGGAAGCACAATTTGCACTAAATACTTTGGCTCCACTAGCAGTATCTGCTGCGAAAGCCGGAGTACTGAAGGCAAAAGTGAAGATTGCTATGCCTAACAGTATTACTGAAATAATCTTTTTCATTTCGTGTTTCCTCTGCAACCAAGGCTCATTCGGTGCAATTTCCTCCACAATTGTCAATTGAGGAATAGTCTTCGTCAAAAGACAAGCTGTCAAACTTCGCTCTAAGAATTTGGAGTTTTAAGTTTCCAGGTTTTTAGATGGAAAATTCTTAGTACAGAGCGATCATCTATGATTGGAAAGTAAATTTATGTAGATTAGGCTACTTTTTAATCAAGAAGAGATGAATCGTAAAATACAAAATCTCACACTTGCTTTACATCTCTAGCCGCTAATTTAGGCAGAATCTTTTCTGTTACGCGACAGATTCGCCAATCATCTAATATGGATGCTCCCATACTACGGTAGAATTCTTGAGCTGATTCATTCCAGTCCAATACGCTCCACTCTAAGCGTCCGCAATTCTTCTCTACAGCTATTTGGGCCACTTTGGTAAGGAGAGCTTTACCTATACCTTTTCGTCGATATTCTGGTAAGACAAATAAATCTTCTAGATAAATTCCTGGCTTTGTCAAAAATGTTGAATAATTATAAAAATATAGTGCGAAGCCAACAGCTTGACCTGCATATTCGGCTAATATTGCTTCTACATATTTAGGTGTGCCAAATAAATGCTCCTTAAGTTCTAGAGCATTGCCAGTGACAGCATGAGATAATTTTTCGTACTCTGCAAGTCCTTGAATTAATTCAAATAGTGCGCTGCAATCAGCTGGTTCAGCAAAACGTAAAATCAAATTGCTAGGCGAAGTCATTAGTCCATATTCCATCTTCTATAGTGGATAGTCTATAGGCAACGGTGCAATGTTTTTTGACTAAATGACTCAAGGGAGTGAAAAAAAGGTAAAAAACACCCTGTTTTTGGAGATTCGCAGAGGCCATCCGATTTAGGATTTTGGATTGATTCTACAGATAAACCCTGGGGCTTGTACCATCAAGAAATTGTCGGTCAGGATAAAAAAATATCTATATACAAGCTCTCTAAGTTAATCAGTGGAGCCAATTAAACCAAGTGTGGCATTTCTATCTCAAGCTAAGTTCATCACTTCAAGCTTGATAAATGTGATTAAATTAACCAACCTTTTAAGCGTTTGGCTATGTGTGGACGCCGCAATTTCCGCATAGCTTTGCTTTGAATTTGTCGTACTCGCTCACGGGAAAGATTGAACATATTGCCAACTTCTTCTAATGTACAGGGTTCGCTGGTTGTCAATCCATAACGCAGAGAAATCACATCTTTCTCTCGTGGAGTCAACACGTCACCTAGTACTTCCCAAATCTCCTGACGCATCATATTTTCGTTCATTTTTGCTTCAGGAGACAGGTTATCCTCATCTTCTAGCAAATCCATTAATTCCGTGTCTTCTTCTTTACCGACACGGTGATTTAGAGAAAGTGCTTGACGCCGTAGTTGTTGTAGTTGGCGTAACTGTTGGACATTAATTTCTAAAACTTCTGCCATTTCAGCTTCAGAAGGATTACGGCAGAGTTTCTGCTTGAGTTCGCGTTGCGCTTTTTTAAGTTTGTTGAGTTTTTCAACAATATGAATTGGCAAGCGAATAGTTCTGGCATCATTAGCGATCGCTCTGGTAATCGCTTGTCGAATCCACCAATAGGCGTAGGTAGAAAACTTATATCCTTTATCTGGATCAAATTTTTCTGTAGCGCGGTTTAAACCCATTGCTCCTTCCTGAATTAAATCCAGAAAAGGCACTCCTCTATTGAGATATCGCTTGGCAATGGATACTACTAACCTCAAGTTTGAGCGAATCATTTTACGTTTCGCTACCCGACCTTGATACAAGCGACTTTCTAATTGTTTTTCGGTCATTTCTAGCTGGGAAGCTACTTGTAGCTTGCTAGCTTGTTGTCCCAACTCTAACTCTAATGCAGCTTGGATTTCCCTTACTTCTTCTAGAAACCTGACTCGTCTCGCTAACTCTACCTCTTCATCAGGCTTTAAGAGCGGATAACGCGCCATTTCTTTAAAAAAAGCACCTACAGCATCATCATGCTCGGTTTTATTATATCCCGATGGACGGGCGGCAGCCATCGCATCGCCATCCCGTTCCTCTGATTCGACATTCTCTGCAATCTCTATAATCTCTACAATGGGGGGTTCTTCATCTGCCACTATATCTAAATTATCAAGTAATTCTTCTTCATTATCAGCAGCATTCTCCAGTATTTCCATTTTTCCCAATTCAGCAATGTTCATAATTTCCTTGAGGATGGTTGCTTTGTTTGGTACATAATTTAGTGACAGATGCTCGTTTAAAGCTTGGTAGTTTTCCCTGAAGGATAAATGCACCTACTTTATATAGCAAAATACAAGCTTCTGCTAATTTATATTTAGGAATGAAAATCAGTATTTACCTACCTGTTGTGAGTTGTGGTTCGATACAACCCATAACTAATACTGATTATCTACCTAATAAAACTTTATTCTCAGGCTCCCAACAACATATATATCCCTCATTTTTTTCTTAATTACCAAATATGTCAAATCCCCTCAAACTTTCTCAACCTTAACAAATATAAAAATTTAAGTAAAAAATACCGATATTCTAAACTTTCCTATACTTTTCCAAAAATTTTTAATGTTTAGGCGATATTTTTCATCGGATAAATCGAAACTTTGATACTGGGGTTATGTCTTTTAGAGCGAGTTGCTTAAATACAACAAATTACAAATTTGGTAGCTTAAATTCCGGATCTTCTTATTTGTATAAGAGCATCTCATATATATCAGGGGTTAAATATCTATCGATAGGCGGAAAAGGACTACTCCCTATTTAGTAAATAGAGAACTGCGGAAATAGCCAAGGTGATTTTATTTGTAGGGGTACACCAAATATTTATTGCACGTAGGGTTGAGATGAATTTGTCTAGTAGATTACATAAGAAGAAACTTATCAAGTATTATGGGGGATAAAAGTATTGCGAAATACAGTTTACGTTAATGAAAGCAAAAAGTTATATTTGAGGAAATATCAGCTAATTTCGAGTAAATTCGGTAAGAAAAATATCTATCGATCAAGTCAGAAACTATGTATATTAATGACGTAAATTTATCTCCTTTATTCGTAGCTGAGCCAGGGGAATCGTATCAGTCAGAGAAAACATTAAATCGATGGATTGAAGTTCTGGTAGACTGTCCAGGAATCACAGGATTATTTACTTACCGATTACCAGACCAGTTAGAAATAAAACCTGGGGATATTTTGAGCGTGCCATTTGGGACGCAAAAAATAGGAGCGATCGCCATTCGTTTGCTAGCACAACCAAATGTCGATTTACCACCGGAAAAAATCCGAGAAGTAGAAGATATCGTCAGCGTTGGGTTTTTTCCAAGTACTTATTGGGAATTACTCAATCGCGTAGCCGCATATTACTATACACCCTTAATTCAGGTGATCCGGGTTGCTTTGCCACCTGGTTTGCTGGGGCGATCGCAGCGTCGTATCCGCCTTGTGAGAAGAGGAGGGGGGAAAAGGGAAAGGGGGGGAAAGGGAGAGGATGAAATAAACAATTCAAAATTGAAAAATACTCTTGCTACCTCACTCCCCCACTCCCCCACTCCCCTACTCCCCCACTCCTTCCTCTCTCCAACTGCGCGGCAAATTTTGGAGCTTTTACAAGCGCAGCCAGCAGGCGACTACAGTTACGTTTATATACAACAAAAAATTAAATCTGCTTATCGGGGAGTTCGAGAGTTATTGCGGTTTGGTTTAGTAGAAAGCTACTTAGAACCACCGAGATTAACTCGGCCAAAGCTGCAAAAAGCAGTCACATTGATAGATGCAACTAACAGTGACTTAACTACTCGTCAAAGAGAGATTTTAGAAGTACTAAGACGACACGGGGGGGAGTTATGGCAAAGTGAATTATTGCAAATTTGTAGCGCCAGCTCCTCTACCCTAAAGACGATGGCACAAAAGGGTTATATTGTCATTGAAGAACGAGAAGTATTACGAACAGAACAAGGGCCAGCAGTAGCAGGCGATGGTGCTAAATCGTTAACAAATGACCAAGCGACTGCTTTAGCAAAAATACAGAAATTAGATAGATTTACTCAAGTATTGTTGCATGGAGTCACAGGATCAGGAAAAACAGAAGTATATTTGCAAGCGATCGCACCTTTACTCGCTCAAGGTAAATCTGCCCTCGTTTTAGTACCAGAAATTGGACTCACGCCCCAGCTAACAGACCGTTTCCGCGCCCGATTTGGCGACAACAAAATTAGCGTCTATCACAGCGCCCTCTCAGACGGTGAACGTTACGACACTTGGCGACAAATGCTTACAGGAGAACCCCAAGTTGTCATCGGTACGCGTAGCGCCGTTTTCGCTCCTTTGCCCAAGTTGGGTTTGATTATCTTAGATGAAGAACACGACAGCAGCTTTAAGCAAGATTCCCCCACTCCCACCTACCACGCCCGCACCGTCGCCCAGTGGCGAGCAGAACTAGAAGACTGTCCCTTAGTCTTGGGTTCTGCTACACCTTCGTTGGAAAGTTGGGTAAGCGTTAAGGAGGCAGGAGAACAGGGAGCAGTAAGAAGTCAGGAATACCAATCTTCTCCCCCTCCCCCCCTCTCCTATTACCTGTCATTACCACAACGCATCCACTCCCGGCCGTTACCGCCAGTGGAAATAGTCGATATGCGGCAAGAGTTGCAGCAAGGAAATCGTTCTATATTTAGTAGGTCGTTGCAAGAGGCTTTGCAACAGCTACAAGAAAGACGACAACAGGGAATCTTATTTATCCATCGGCGGGGACATAGCAGTTTTGTATCTTGCCGCAGTTGTGGATATGTGCTGGAATGCCCGCAGTGTGATGTGTCGCTGGCATATCACCATACCGAAGAGGGAGCGCCGCAACTATTGCGTTGTCATTACTGTAACTATACGCGATCGCACCCGAAATTCTGCCCTGACTGTTGTTCTCCTTATTTGAAATTCTTCGGGAGTGGTACTCAACGTGTCACCCAAGAACTAGCACGAGAGTTTCCGCAGCTACGCTTGATTCGTTTTGATAGCGATACCACTCGTAACAAAGGCGCACACCGGACTCTACTCACTCAGTTTGCCAACGGCGAAGCAGATTTATTAGTAGGTACGCAAATGCTTACCAAAGGTTTGGATTTGCCGCAGGTAACGCTTGTGGGTGTTGTGGCCGCTGATGGATTGCTGCATTTATCAGATTATCGTGCCAGTGAACGAGCATTTCAAACCCTGACTCAGGTAGCTGGACGCGCAGGCAGAGGTGATGATCCCGGCCGGGTGATTGTGCAAACTTACACCACAGAACATCCAGTAATTGAAGCGGTGCAAACTCACAATTATCAATCTTTCTCTAATACGGAACTAGAACAAAGGCAAGCATTAAATTATCCTCCCTACGGACGATTAATATTGTTGCGCTTGAGTAGTCTTGATCCCATTCAAGTGCAGAATGTAGCCCAAATAATTGCTACAACTTTGAGCGCAGACGAAGGATTTGAGATATTAGGGCCAGCACCAGCTAGCATTTTACGGGTAGCTAATCGTTATCGCTGGCAGATATTAATTAAATTTGCTTCCGATACATTGCCACAATTGCCAGATTGGGAAGAAGTGCGATCGCTTTGTCCCCAGTCTGTTAGCCTGACGATTGACGTAGACCCGTTAAACATTATGTAACCATAAGTTAAAAGCAAGTAAAAAGTTCATTAATTACGAATTACGAATTATCCAGTCATGGTTAAAAAAGTTGCGATCGTTGGTGCAGGCCCTAGCGGCGTTCTGCTTGCTCACTATCTTTTACATCGTGGCGACAAATACCAAATTGATATTTATGAGCGCCGCAGCGATCCCCGGACTGTTTCATTCTCGAAATCCCGAACCTTTCCCATTTCCCTCAGCGAAAGGGGAATGAGTGCTTTACGACAGATTTCTGGACTTGAGGAAGCAATTAAAGATATTAGTTTAGAGATTACAGGAGCGATTTTTCACCAAAAAAATGGTAAGACGCGGCTAACATCTAGAAAACAACCTCTGTTTACTCTTGACCGCACTAAATTAGTAATTGTGCTGTTAGAAAAACTAACAGAAAAATCCAATAATCAAAGACTTAACATTCACTTTAATTGCCAATGCACAGAAGTAGATTTTGTAGCGAGAAAGGCGAAATTTCAAAAAGTTGGGGAAGCAATACCCACAGAATCAACGGCAGATTTTTCTATTGATTATGACTTATTAATTGGTGCTGATGGAGCGCGTTCTGTAGTTAGAAAGTATTTTCTTTCTACAGAACAATTTGAGTGTGAGCAGAAATATATCCCCTCTGACTACAAATCGATTTTTCTACCCCGTCCTGATACTAAATCAGAAATAAGTCTGAAACCTGATAAAGTCCACACTTGGACACTAGATGATGGCAAGGTGTTTTTGCTATTGCATCAACGCGACGGGACTATTAGTGGTGTGATTTACTTCCCCCACGAGAATAACCAAGTCGTAGGGCTTTCCAGCACAGAAGAAGTACTCAACTTCTTTGGCGAGAATTTCCCGGAAGTTGGTCAATTGATGCCAGAATCAGAAGCCGAAGCTTTTCTGAATCGAGCGATCGCTCAAATTCCTACAATTCGCTGTAACCGCTATCATCAAAATGACAGCGTGTTATTAATTGGAGATGCTGCCCATGCTGTATCATCCTCTATTGGTCAAGGTTGCAATGCAGCACTTGAAGATGTAGTTTTGTTTAACAAGCTTTTGGATGAATATTCTGATAATTTAGCTGTAGTTTTAGAACAATTTACAGTTCGCCGCTTACCAGATGCTCACGCCTTAGTTGAACTGGGCGATTATGCTTTTCCGGCATCTAAGGGATTATTAATTGAGTTTCTCTTGAGAAATCTATTTGCCAAAACGCTGCATAACTTATTTCCTCAACGCTTTTCACCATCGTTATTTGATTTAATATCTGAAAGCACAGTCCCTTATAGTGAAATTTTGAGTTTATATAAAGGGTGGATATCTAAAGTAAAAAAGTCGAATAATACTAATTCCTAATTACTTACTTTCTAACAAAAGAATACCGGATTTTTGAACGTAAACGCGTAGCGGTGAAACAGTCCTGTAGGAGGATTTCACGCTGTAGGGAACTGTTGAACCCGGAGGGCAAGCCGCAGGCTACCTCAGAGGCGCAGAGAACTCAGAGTAATATCAATTTGAAAAAAGAATGTAAAAAATAGACCATATTGTAGAGACGCGATTCATCGCGTCTTAAACCAGGGATGTATTGCAATCATTAATTGAATTGGTATAAGAGAAACGAAAGCCGTAATGGATTGCGTATATCATCACGCAATTAAATCTATCTTTTCCATTCCCAATGCCCCATTCCTCATTCTCTATTCCCCAGAATTAACTGATTCTGATGTTTGTGTTAAACGTGGTGAATGAGTTTGTCGCCAACGGATAAAGCCATAAACACCAGCAGCTAAAATCAACCAATATGGGGTGTAAACGATTAACCAAATACCTAATTTGAGTAAGCCAACAGTAAATGTACCAAAGGAGTAAGTGGAATTATTCCAGGTTTCTTGAATTTGCTCCCCTAAACCACGCTGTGGACTAGTACTAGATACTGCTGCTTCTAAATTCAATGTGATAGTAGAATAAGCAACTTGATTTTGTAAGTTTTTCAATTGAGCATTAATTTGCTCTATGGATTCCCGGACATTACTAAGTTCTTGGGCAACACTTAGTACATCTCTAACAGAACCCGCTCGATCCATAATTTTTTGTAAATTCGCTTCAGTTTTCTGTAGGTTAGTTAATCTGGCTTGAAAATCTACCAAGCGATCGCCTACATCTTCCGCAGTGATATTACGTCCCTTTAAAGTACCTAATTTATCGAGCTCATTCAATGTAGGTTCTAGCAAATTCTGGGGTACTCGAATTTGTATAGATGCAGTATGACGTGCGTTTTCCTTTGTAGGCTGTTGTTCTTTTAATCCAATTAAGTCCCCTTGCTGTTTATTGATAATTTGAGAGACAGCATTGATACTCTGATCTACAGAGTTCACAATCAGAGATATAGCTGCTTTTTTGATTAATTGGGGACGCGCACGAGGTACTGGTGCAGCTTCAGCCTTTTGTGAGACATTGCCAACAGTTGATGCTGTTTCATTCGCAGCTTGATCAGCTTGTCTTAAAGGTAAAGCCTGATTTGACGGTTGAGG
Organism: Nostoc sp. UHCC 0302; assembly: GCF_038096175.1. Classification (NCBI taxonomy): domain Bacteria; kingdom Bacillati; phylum Cyanobacteriota; class Cyanophyceae; order Nostocales; family Nostocaceae; genus Nostoc; species Nostoc sp. UHCC 0302. Next base: position 134,506 of record NZ_CP151099.1, on the reverse strand, counting down.
AACAGAAGCACAACTAGTAAAAATTACCCCGCCCAATAACGCACTTAATAATAAAGTTAATTTACGTGATGATGGAGTCGCGGCGTACATAAATCTATCCTCAGCTAGATGAAGTTAACCCCAGTATCGCTGAGAGAAAAACTTAAAGTTGGCATTGTTGCAATTTATGTAACAAGAGTGATATCTGATAATTCGTAATTTGTAATGGACTTCGTCCCGCTTCTCTACGAGAGGCTGCGCCAACGCTAACGTAATTCGTAATTAAATGCCTAATGCCCTTGAATTAATCAATAATTCCGGTGCTACCAATCCTTTTTGGATAGCTAAAACTGCGGCTTGAGTGCGATCGCGTACCTCTAACTTTTGTAAAATGGCATGGACGTGAACCCGCACTGTGCCAGGCGCAATGTAGAGAATCTCAGCAATTTCTTGATTGCTTTTGCCAGCCGCCACCAGTGCCAAAATTTCTTGCTCCCGCTTCGTTAAGGGATTTTCTGTAGGTTCGTTAGTTTTTGCAGGTAACACTGTCGGGGAATTGCCCTCAAAAGCCGCCCTAATTTCCGTTGTTGCAGTTTGATCCCACCAAGAAGCGCCTGCTGCTACTGAACGCACTGCCAAAATTAGGGATTCAGCTGGAATCCCTTTGAGGCAATAACCTTGGGCCCCAGCAGCAATTAAGCGTGAAACCACGGGTTTTTCAGAACGAGACGTTAAAACTAGAATCGGTAAAGTTGGATGTTGCTGCTTAATTTGACGACAAGCCTCAATCCCACCAATCCCTGGTAAACCTATATCCAGCAAAACCAAATCTAGAGGATAGCGATTGGCTAACTCTACAGCTTGTTCCCCATCTTCTGCCTCTGCCACAATCTCCAAGCTTGTTTCTTGTTGCAACCGCATCCGCAAACCAAGACGAAACAATTCATCATCTTCAACAAGTAAGATTCTCAGTACAGCACCTTGTTTAGTCATTGGTTCTTGTCATTAGTCATTGGTCATTTGTCATTGGTCATTTGTCATTAGTTATTTTCTTTGTCTTCCCTGCCCCCTGCCCCCTGCTCCCTGCTCCCCTGCCCCTCTGCCCCCATCACCCCGGAGGTGGACAAGCTGGTAGCCTAAAACCAAACAGTGCGCCTCGTGGTGAGCGATTCTCTGCCCAAATTGTACCCCCATGAGCAGTAATAATTTGCCTAGTTAAATAAAGCCCAAGTCCAGAGCCTGAAACATGGCGATCGCTATGTCCTTGATAAAATCGCTCAAATAAGTGGGGTAACTCTTCTTCGGTAATACCGGAACCAGTATCGAGTATTTTTACAACTTGATCGCTAGAATAACCTTCAAATACTACTTCCACTTTACCGCCACGGGGTGAGTGCTTGATACCGTTGCTCAAGAGATTAGTGAAGACTCGCTCTAGCTGCAAAGGATCGCCATTTACCCAGAAAAAGCTGCGAAAATCTGATTCGCCATAGTGAAGAGAAATATAAATCTGACGTGTTTTCGCTAGTTCAGTTAGAGTGGCAATTACTTCTTCTGCCACAGTTACCAAATTAATCGGTGATATCTGTAGTTTTAATCCTTCGGCATCATTACGGTAAACATCTAAAAGGGTTTGCACTAATTGCAATGTACTACGATGGCTACGTGTCATTGTTTGCAAGACTTTTGCTTGCATTGATGTGATTTCTCCAAATTGCCCATTTTGAAAATATTTCAGCGTTTCAATTGCTCCTAAAAGCGGTGTTTTCAAGTCATGAGTTAGGGTAGAAACAAAATCTTCACGCATCGTCGCTAGTTGTTCTTGAGAGCGTAGTTGTGCCTGCGTATAAGCGATCGCTTCTTCATTGCGGCGGTTGCGGTCGCTTAACCACCCTGTTACTATTAGTGCCAACACTGCAATTAACCTATTTGCCACTGTTGCGGAATTAATATTTTTTTCTCCCGGAACAAGTATATTTAAGACTGTAAATGCTGTAGCTGCAAGAGTAATTGCTAATACTGCTTTACTATTTAATCGGGATGCTAATAAAATTGTGCCTGTGTAAAGGTAGCCAAATACATACTCAGGTGGTGTTGAGTATTCTAAAGCTATTACTACAGCAAAAGCGATCACTATCAACCAATATGTTTCCTTACGCTTATCTAAAGCCTCTTCAATAGCCAATAATCTAGTTAACATTTTTATTTCTAAAAAGTTACAATTGCTTTCACTTATATTTATATATGTATGATTTAATTTTGGTAACCTCTTTATTTTATATATAGCGTTTCCAACTCCAGTGAGTTACAAATATAGCGTTTCCAACTCCAGTGAGTTACAAAATAATCCCTCCCAATCCTCCCCTTGGTAAGGGGAGGGTGCACGACAGCGCGGGTGGGGTGTATTTCATATGCCTGGCAATTGCTATATAATGTTCTTGTAAAAACGATATTTTATGTCTAATTCAATAACTGCCTTTTTAAACTAAAAGGAGAATTTAATTTTTTCCAAAAAGAATATTTAGTTATTACATTAGGTTTTAAGTAATTTTTAACCTGTTGGATAAAAACTTAAATAAACTTAAGTGAATTTTGTAAATTAGGAGTATAGTAACCCTTAGTTGGATTCTAATAAATATTATTAATTAGATTAACTATTTATTAGCTAAATGAATTATATATCTAAATTTTACAGCTCTTTTTTAGAATCAGTTTTTCTTAAGAGAAAGGTTAAATATGTAGGATAGTTTGTTAGCGCAGTTATATTTAATTTAGTTACTCATACAAGTGTAATTTTATACTTATTATTTATATAATTCATCATAAAATCAGCTTTAGATATTTATATGTTTGTGAGTAGCATAGTTTAAAAATGTATTGTATAAAAAAAATAATATTAACTGGCAAAATAAAGGAATTAAACTAAAATTTAAATATTCTTAACAGAAACTTTAATCAGCATCTGACAAATATTTAAAAGCTGAAAATACTAAAACCAGATTGAATAGAAGAATTGAGGTGATATGAGATATCCCCTAATTGCTCTAAATGCAATTACCCTACAGATAATCTGTTAGTTGTAATAATTTGGCTTAGTAGCACATAAATTTATTTAATAGAGCGCGAAATACATGGGACAAGGTTTTTTGCAAATTGGCTTAACGCTGTGTATCGTTGTAGCAATAACTCCGGTATTAGGAAGATACATGGCGCGTGTCTTCTTGGGAGAAAGAACACTGCTTGATTTCTTAATGAACCCAATAGAGCGAAGTATCTACGTATTAGCTTGGGTTCGTAGAAAAGACGATATGACCGGTTGGCAGTATGCCAGGGCGGTACTGTACAGCAACCTAGTCATGGGCGTTTCAGTGTATTTGCTGCTGTATTTTCAGAGACGCCTACCTTGGAATCCCAATAGCTTTGGTGCTACTACTTGGGATATTTTGCTACACACCACTATTTCCTTTCTGACCAATACCGACCAGCAACACTACTCTGGTGAGACAACTTTCAGCTATTTTAGCCAGGTAGCAGCTTTAGGTTTTTTGATGTTCACCTCAGCCGCTACTGGCTTATCGGTAGGGATTGCCTTTATTCGTGGGTTGACAGGTAGAGGACTAGGAAACTTTTACGTTGACTTGACTCGTGCGGTGACGCGAATATTGCTGCCAATATCGATTATTGGAGCGATCGCCTTAGTTGTAGTAGGCGTACCACAAACATTAGCCAAAACTTTGGTTGTGAGAACTCTAGAAGGAGGAACGCAGTATCTTGCCAGAGGGCCAGTAGCATCCTTTGAGATGATTAAAATGTTAGGCGACAACGGTGGCGGTTTTTTTGATGTTAACTCAGCCCATCCTTTTGAAAATCCCAACGGTGCTTCTAACTTAATAGAAACCATCGCCATGATTGCAATTCCCGCAGCATTGATTTACACCTACGGTTTGTTTGCCAACAACATCAAACAAGCTTGGCTGCTTTTCTGGATGGTGTTTGTGATTTTTGTAATTCTGGTTGGGGTAACAGCGATCGCAGAACTGCAAGGTAACCCCATTGTCAATGCCGCCTTTGGATTAGAACAGCCCAATTTAGAAGGTAAAGAAGTCAGATTTGGCTGGGCGCAAACAGCATTATGGGCAGTTATGACCACCGCTACCATGTGTGGCGCAGTTAACGGGATGCACGATTCCTTAATGCCACAAGGAATATTCTCGACATTATTTAACTTGTTTGTCCAGATTGTTTGGGGAGGACAGGGAACTGGGACAGCTTATCTGTTCATTTATCTAATTATCACCGTGTTCTTAACTGGGCTAATGGTAGGACGCACCCCAGAGTTTTTAGGACGCAAAATTGAAAAGCGGGAAATTATCCTTGCCAGCGTAGTGTTGTTAATTCACCCAATTCTGATTTTGGTTCCAAGTGCGATCGCATTAGCTTACCCCATCTCTCTGTCTGGAATTAGCAACATTGGCTATCACGGTATTTCCCAAGTAGTTTATGAATATGCTTCAGCCGCAGCAAATAATGGCTCAGGTTTAGAGGGATTGAGGGATAACACCCTGTGGTGGAACTTGAGTACTCTAGTTAGCTTACTAGGAGGACGCTACATACCGATTATTGCCATCCTACTGTTAGCTGACAGTATGTCTCGTAAACAACCAGTCCCTGAAACCCCTGGTACTCTGAAAACGGATTCAGTGCTATTTACTGGTATCACAGCTGGAGTGACTTTAATTTTAGGCGTACTGACTTTCTTTCCTGTTCTAGCTTTAGGCCCCATAGCCGAAGGTTTTAAATTAGCATCTGGCAATTAGAAGAAGAGGGGGAGATAGGGAGATAGGGAGAGGGGGGAATAAGAATGATTATTTAATTTACCTCCCCCACTCCCCCACTCCCCCACTCCCCCACTCCCCCACTCCCCCACTCCCTAAATCAAGTGGCAAGTACCTCCAAAAATAGACCTTCACGTTCTCGTCCTAGCGATCGCCGTCAAGCACGCAAAAAGGCCAGAGTAAATAATAAAAGACTGTATCTGAGAGCAACCAGGGATGCTTTTGTCAAGCTCAATCCCAAACACACTATCAAAAACCCAGTTATGTTTTTGGTTTGGGTGGGGACAATCATCACCCTAGCGGTAACGATTGATCCCGATTTATTTGGGCAAGTTCCGCAGAAAAACCCGCAACTATTCAACGGCTTGTTGACAGGGATTTTGTTCTTTACTGTATGGTTTGCCAACTTTGCCGAAGCAGTAGCCGAAGGACGAGGTAAAGCCCAAGCCGATGCTTTGCGGTCAACTCAATCAGAAACGATCGCGAAAAAGCTCGCTCCTGATGGTGCAATTACAGAAATCTCGTCCACCAACCTCAGACAGGGTGATACTGTGTACGTTGTTGCTGGTGATATCATTCCCGCTGATGGGGAAGTAATTATGGGTGTCGCCTCAGTAGATGAATCAGCAATTACTGGGGAATCCGCACCAGTATTGAAGGAATCAGGCTCAGACGTCGCCAGTTCTGTTACTGGCGGTACGCGCATTATCTCAGATGAACTGATTATCCGTGTCAACGTTGACCCAGGCAGAGGATTTATTGACCGGATGATTGCCTTGCTGGAAGGTGCAGAACGCAGCAAAACACCGAATGAAATTGATCTGACGGTGTTGCTGACAGTTCTCAGCTTAGTCTTTTTGTTTGTCGTAGCAACTCTTCCTGCACTTGCCTACTATGTCAACAGTCCAGTCAGTATGCCAATTTTGATAGCTTTATTAGTAGCGCTGATTCCTACAACCATTAGTGGGTTACTAAGTGCCATTAAAATTGCTGGTATGGATCGAGTTGCCCAATATAACGTGATTGCTAAATCAGGACGAGCAGTAGAAATCTGTGGAGATATCAACATTCTAGTTCTTGATAAGACAGGTACGATTACCCTGGGTAACCGCTTGGCAGAAGAGTTTATTCCCATAAATGGTCATTCAATAGCAGAAATTGCTAATGTAGCTTGGGCTGCTAGTGTGTTCGATGATACACCAGAAGGTAAATCAATTGTCCGACTGGCAGAAAAATTAGGCGCAAAGTTCGATTTTGATGCTAATCAGGCAGAAGCAGTACAGTTTTCCGACAAAATACGCATGAGTGGTACAAATTTACCTGGTGGACATGAGGTGCGGAAAGGATCAGTAGGAGCTATTGAAGCGTTTGTTCGTTCTCGTAATGGACGTGAAACTCCGGAACTCAATACTGCTTACGAACGCGTATCCCGATTGGGAGGTACACCCCTAGCAGTGTCTTTAGATAATGAAATTTACGGCGTCATTTATCTCAAAGATATTGTAAAACCAGGTATCCGCGATCGCTTTGATCAACTGCGGCGGATGGGGGTACGTACAATCATGCTAACTGGGGACAATCGGATTACAGCTTCTGTAATTGCCAAAGAAGCTGGGGTGGATGACTTCATTGCCGAAGCCACACCAGAAGACAAAATCACAGTCATTCAAAAAGAACAAAAAGCAGGCAAACTGGTTGCCATGACAGGAGACGGAACTAATGATGCTCCAGCATTAGCCCAAGCTAACGTCGCCGTAGCCATGAATACAGGTACACAAGCTGCCAAAGAAGCTGCCAACATAGTGGATTTAGACTCAGATCCGACAAAACTGATCGATATTGTTAGCATCAGCAAACAATTGCTGATTACTCGTGGGGCATTGACTACATTTTCCATTGCTAATGATATTGCTAAATACTTTGCGATTATCCCAGTAATCTTTGCGGCTGCTAATCTGCAAAACCTGAATATTATGAGTTTAACTAGCCCTAATTCTGCTGTATTATCAGCACTGATTTATAATGCTTTGATTATTCCTGCTTTGATTCCCTTAGCGTTAAAGGGTGTGCGATTTAGACCCCTGACAGCTAATCAGCTGCTACAACGGAATATCTTAATTTATGGCTTCGGTGGAGTAATAGCACCATTTATCGCCATTAAGTTAATAGATATGTTAATTACATATGTGGGGTTAGCTTAAGGAAGGCAGAAGGCAGAGGCAAGTGCTTTCTTGAGCTTTGACAAGTGGAAAAACTTCAAAGAGGCAGAAGGTAAGAAAATTAAGAATATTAGCCTTTGCGTTACTTTTTACTCCATAGTTATTTGTAGTATACTGCTCTAGTTTTATTTTTAATTTTACCTGTTAAGAGAACGATTAAGAAGAAGAATATGAACAAAAAAGTCAATGTTTGGGAGAAGTTTTTCACGATGGATGTCATGCAGGCGATTTCCTTTATTTGGTCACAATGGCGTAAACAACACCTGCCACTCGCTATTTTTATAATGCTGTGCTTGAATGTGGTAATTACTCCAGTTTTTTATGCTGCTAACAGCACGCTATAACCTCGTTATACTTGGAAAATTGGAATCTTAGGGTTTATAACTATAACAATTGTAATTTACTTGTTTGCTGTCATTTTTAAACCTGAACGCTTCTTATAAAATTAAGAATTCGTCTTGGAAAGTTCTGATTAGAGGTTTACTCTCCTCAGAGTTTCCGCAAAATTCAAAACTGGGAGAGAGTGGAAAATTTATTATGGCTTTTATTCGAGAAACTATCAGAGCAATTTTCATACCTCTAATGCTTTGGTTGCTTACTGCAATCATCTATCCTCTGATAATCCTTGTAGTAGGTCAAGTTTTCTTTCCGTTTCAAGCTAACGGCAGTGTCACACTAAATTTAAAAAATGAACCAATTGGTTCAGCTTTGATTGGTCAAGTATTTACATCCGACCAATATTTTCATAGTCGTCCTAGTACTGTCAGATACAGCCAAGGAAAAAAAGCTAAGCCAACTGGGATATCTGGTGCTAGCAATCTCGCTGCTAGTAATCCAGAGTTACTCAAGCGGATTGTTGAGCAGGGCAATCAATTACGAGACGAAAATATTCAGCCGATCGCTGATTTAATTTATACTTCTGGCTCTGGCTTAGATCCCCATATTTCTTTAAAAGCAGCATTTGAACAACGGATACGAGTTGCCCGCGCCCGTGGAGTCCAAGATGATGAGATATTACGTTTAATTAATAAGTATACTGATAGTAGATTTTTATGGATTTTTGGTGAACCAGGAGTCAATATTCTCCGATTAAATTACGCTCTTGACCTCCAAGAATTCAATCGCAAGCAAAATAAGTAACTATAGCCTTGATCCTCCCAGTAGCCTTTAACAGGCAACAATTTACTAACTAGTGTTATCTGAGTTACACACTTGCTTTGCTTGTAGCCCTATTTAATTGGGGATGCTAAGCGTATAGGTGCGTGATCATTAGCTGATAATGCTTGTCTGTTCTTTTGAAGCTATGAAAGTTTGGGGATGCAGAGCAGAATATCCCAGGTTTGGTATTTGGGGTAAAGAAAAGTCTACTTAAGTGTTATTGAAAAAAACTTCTCAGATGTGCGTATATTTAACTACACCTAGTCAATCAAACTTAAAATATAAATAATTAGTAAAACTGTAATGTTAAATGATATTAATACTGGTTTGTTTAGTACTAAACCTGCGATATCTGCAAATTCCTCCCTTTATCCGACACGGCGAGGGAAACACAAAATTTTTATTGGCATGGCTCCTGGTGTAGGCAAAACGTACCGGATGCTAGAAGAAGGACACGCACTTAAACACGAAGGAATTGATGTAGTCATTGGGCTTTTGGAAACCCACGGACGTAAAGAGACAGCAGAAAAGGCAAATGGTCTGGAGATTATACCGCGCCAGGAATTTCCTCGCGATGGGTTAACACTTACAGATATGGATACGGGTGCAATTATCAAGCGATCGCCTCAATTAGTCTTAATTGACGAACTCGCCCATACTAATGTCCCTGATTCTCCACGCGAAAAACGCTACAAAGATGTAGAAGTAGTTTTGGCAGCAGGCATTGATGTCTACTCCACAATGAATGTGCAACATTTGGAAAGTCTCAATGATTTGGTAGCCCGGATTACTGGCGTAGTAGTACGTGAGCGTGTTCCTGACCGCATCCTGGAAGAAGCAGATGAAGTAGTGCTAGTAGATGTTACACCAGAGACGCTACAAGAACGGTTATTAGAAGGCAAGATTTACGCATCGGAAAAAATTCAACAATCCCTCGATAACTTTTTTCAACGCCGAAACTTGATTGCTTTGCGAGAGTTGGCTTTGCGAGAAGTAGCAGACAACGTAGAAGAAAATGCGATTGCCACTACCCCCAACGGGCAATTTTGTAATATTCACGAACGCGTTTTGGTGTGCGTATCTACTTATCCCAACTCAATACAATTGTTACGCCGAGCTGCCAGACTTGCTAACTACATGAATGCTCCGCTGTATACTTTATTTGTCGCCGATCCAGAACGCTTTCTCACTAAAGAGGAAAGCTTACATATCCACACTTGTGAGAAATTGTGCAAAGAATTTGAAGGAACTTTTCTTCGTGTTACTAGCAATAACGTAGCCAATGCGATCGCCCAAGTTGCAGAGAAATATCGCATTACTCAGATTGTCATCGGTGAAAGTCAGCGATCTCGCTGGCAAATCCTGTTAAAGGGTTCGTTAACTCAAAAATTAGTCCGCTTGCTCAAAAATATTGATTTACATATTATTGCCAGCGAAAAAATAGCTTCTTCCAAACGCTCAACATTATCTTAAGGGAAGCCGTCGTTAGGAGACCAGAACAGAAAGTTATTTATATAAACGCAATATAGCTTAAAGGCACACAGCTAGCTGTGCGCCCTTAAAAAAACCTGTATTCCATCCAGAATATACATCAATGAATAAGGCGCGAGTTTATCTAAGTACCCACGCCAAGACTCGTGTTTGATAAGATTACTTTGCGTCTTGCAACTTCTGGTTCTTGCGCTTAGCCAGAAACATACCACCTACAGCCAGCATACCCAAGGTAACACTAGGTTCAGGAACAGACTTAGGATCAAAACCTGTAAATCTGCCAGTTCCTTGATGGAAAGAATGGTTGTCGCTTTCAAATCCACCACCGTCTGTGCTGCTTTGGGAGATAACAATCTTGTTGAAGATATCGTTGCTGCTATCTGAGTAGAAGTGAAGGAAGCCATTGCCTTGTCCGCCATGTTGGGAGGCTTTAATCGGAGCAACCGGATCTACATCCGCAGTCGTAAATGTTTTGATCAGAGTATCGCCATTATAGAAGGAGAATGTGTTATTAGCACTGATAGCCCCCCAGTCAATACCAAAATAATTTAGGGAACTCTCAAGGTTAATAGTGACTTTATCGCCATTGAAAACTGCTAAATAGTTAGTGTTATTGACTTCGCCTTTTGCACCAGCAGGCGCCCATACATCTGACCTAACGCTACTTGTACCACTGTTATTCTCAAATGAGTACTGAGCAAATCCAGTGGTTGGGACTTTACCGTCATTGAAGTTAACAGTGGTTGTACCAGGCAACTGAGTAAACTCAGAATAAGCACCTTCGTCAGTTGCACCGTTGGGGGCTGCTACTCCTGTGGTCACTTTGAAGGAAATAGCATGAGCAGAACCTGCATAAGTAAATGAGGCGATCGCAGATACAGATAGAGCAGCAATGCAAGTAATTTTCTTAAGAAACATAATTTTTTAAAAGCTCTAGTTTTGTGTGTTGATAGATGAGTAACGGGCTTTGAATGTATTATGTAATTAACTTACTAATAAAGAACACGATGAAATTACTGGATTTCTACCTGAACACTAATCGATGTATGGAGTAATTAATTGGATAAAATTTCAAAGTCAAAACAAGTAATTTTACTTTAAACAAACGGATAAAATATCTATACCTTACATATAAATTAAATATTACTGAGATAATATTCATGAGATTAAGAATCTGTATTTTAGAGTTCTGTCTCTGTTAAAAACTAATGAAGATAACAGACAAAATTTTTTAGTCAGCCGTTTCCTTTTCTAGTCAACTTTGCTATTTGAGCTTTTTTGACTTAGACAGCAGCATGACTTAAACTACCCAATGCAATCAAAAAAACCTCTATCCATGCAACTGACTGAACAAACTACAGTTTGTCAACGCGTTATTGGTTTAATTAGTGGCACGTCCGTAGATGGTATAGACGCTGCCTTGGTCGAGATTTCCGGCAGAGAATTGGATCTAAAAATAGAGTTGTTAGCTGGGGCCACATATCCCTACCCCACAGACCTCAGAGAAAGAATATTAGCAGTTTGTGCTGGAGAAGCCATCTCAATGGCAGAACTGGCAGAAATAGATGATGCGATCGCCCTTGCATTTGCCCAAGCCGCCCAAAATATTCAAATCGGTCATCAACCAGCTAATTTGATTGGCTCCCACGGTCAAACTGTTTATCATCGGCCACCAGGAGTTCGGGGGCTGGGAACTGGGAACTTGGGACTGGAAAAAATTCTTCCTAGTACCGAATCCCCAATCCCTAGTACCCAGTCTTTAGGCTACACTCTGCAACTAGGGCGTGGTGCTTTAATTGCCTATCTCACGGGTATTACAACTGTGAGTAACTTCCGTGTTGCTGATATGGCAGTTGGTGGACATGGAGCGCCTCTTGTATCCAGAGTAGATGCCTATTTGCTCAGTCATTCCCAGGAAAGGCGCTGTATTCAAAATATAGGGGGAATTGGTAATGTTACGTATCTTCCACCCCAGTATGAGAACTGGCTTGAAAAGATTCGCGGTTGGGATACAGGGCCAGGAAATAGCCTCCTTGATCTGGCAGTGCAACATTTAAGCGCTGGCACTAAAACTTATGACGAAAATGGCAATTGGGCAGCGAGTGGCACTCCTTGCTATCCATTGGTAGAACAATGGTTAAGTCAAGATTACTTTCATCTGCCGCCCCCTAAATCCACTGGTCGAGAATTATTTGGGGTTACTTACCTACATCAGTGTTTAAAAGATGCCCAAGCATACCAACTTAGCCCCGCAGACATACTAGCAACTCTCACTGAACTCACAGTAGCTTCAATTGTCCATAGTTATCGCACTTTTCTACCGGAAATGCCACAACGGGTATTAGTATGTGGCGGCGGTGGTCGCAATCTTTATTTAAAACAAAGATTACAGCTATTGTTAGCACCCGTGCCAGTCTTAACTACAGATGAAGTTGGCTTAAGTGCAGATTTTAAAGAAGCGATCGCTTTTGCAGTTTTGGCATACTGGCGACATTTGAATATTCCAGGTAACCTACCTGCTGTAACTGGCGCACCGCGAGAAATGCTTTTAGGAGAAATTCACCAAAGTTAGGAGATAGGAGGTAGAAGGCAAAAGGCAGGAGCCAGAAGTAAAACAGGTTTTTTGCTTGTGTTTGAGCGCTAGTTTGTGTACTGTACCAAATTGAAATCTGCTGTGAATTAATTTTACAGGTCGATGCATTAACAATGAAATTCCTACTCCCCTGCTCCTTGACCCACTCAATACTCTGCACTGCTATAACTGTAGTTTTGGTATTACTGGATCAAAGCAGGGAATTAGAAGGTGGCTCATACTTTTTTACTGGAACCAGGACGCTGGGCTATGCAAGGTAGTTGGCTGGAACGCAATGGGATGCCAATCAGCGTCAAGGGTATGACTTTGGTGGCTTGGAATCGAGATAATTGGTTCACTATGGCTACAAAGCTGATATTTCCAGGTAGCGATCGCTCAGAAATATCTTTGCAATACAAAGGGCGTCTACACGATGGAGAGCGTCAGTATACTTTTTTACTCCAGCACAATCTTTTGGGGCAAATTGAAGGTGAGGGCTGGATTGGTCTAGATACCATTGTGCAGCGTTACTGGGTACTGGGCGATCGTCAGCGTCGTAGTGGCTTTGAAACCCTACACCAAATTTCAGGTGATACATACTACCTTAGCAGTGGCATCTTAGCAGGCCATTTTTTGACGAATACAATGGAAGCCAGTCTGGAGCGTCAGTAAAAATAACAGTCATTTATCCAGGATGATTACTAATTCTAATTACCCTTACGGGTTTACTAGTAGCTCATGGGGAAATCCCAGACGTCGCTGGCTCACTAATGACTATTGACTTATAACTAATTCATAAAAATTGGGCAAACTAAAATTAAATCAAAAACAAAGTTGGGAATGGGATAAAACATTTGGCTAAATCTACCCGTTCCATTTTTTTGATCAAACTTTCCCACCTAAACACTCTAAAGCTGTCTAGTGGGCAGATAGAATTGTTGAACATTAAAGTCGAATTTTCTATGTCAGACCCCAACATTGGCCGCCTACTTAGCAAACGCTACCAGCTTCAAGAGTTAATTGGTACTGGAGCAATGGGTCGAGTTTATCGTGCTAAGGATCTTTTGTTGGGAGGCGTACCTGTCGCTGTTAAGTTTCTCGCTCTGTCAATCCAAAACGAAAAGATGCGATTGCAAGACCGCTTTGAGCGAGAAGCGAAAACCTGTGCTTTATTAGGACAAAAAAGCATTCACATTGTCCGTGTCATGGATTATGGGGTAGATGACAAGAACACCCCTTTCTATGTCATGGAATATCTACAAGGGCAAAGCCTGAACAATGTTATCCGCAACCAAAAACTGCCTTTAGCTAGATTCCTCAGTATGATCCGACAAGTCAGCTTGGGGTTGCAATGCGCTCACAATGGCATCCCAGTTGACAACACAATCTGCCCAATTATCCACCGCGATATTAAGCCTAGTAATATCCTGGTGATTCAAGACCCCAGTTTTGGAGAATTAGTCAAGGTTTTAGACTTTGGTATTGCTAAATTAATTCAGTCAGATGGCGATCATACGAAATTTTATTTGGGGACGCTGGCTTATTCTTCTCCCGAACAGATGGAGGGGAAAGAACTAGATAACCGCTCGGATATTTACAGTTTGGGCGTCATGATGTTTGAGATGCTCACAGGACAGATGCCACTAGTGGTGTCTGCTCATTCTTTTGGTGCATGGTATAAGACACATCATTATCAAAAACCACGTTCTTTTACTGAGGTCGCACCTGGATTGGGATTGCCAAAGGATGTAGAAAATTTGGTGATGAGTTGTTTAGCTAAAGTACCAAGCGATCGCCCTCAAAGCATCAGTGAAATCTTAAAAGTTTTAGCATCTCTAGAACAGCATGACTACACACCTAAAATTAAACAAGGTATTCATGCATTAGCTATTGCTACTACAGTTGAGCCTGTCCTTGAAAAAAAGGCTAAAGCTGATTTGCGGGTATCCTTATCAAATGATGAAATTGGTCGTGCGATTTCCTGGCCCCAAAATAAACCACTTGCTGATATTGTGTTTTCTCAGCCTGTTCAAACGAAGGAGGAGGTTTTGCCAGCGCTGTGGGTGATGTTACAGCAACAAGAAATTCAAAAGCGTTTACTTTGTACACGCTACAATCAATTTCTGTTCATCTCTATTCCCCACCCGATGCTGCTGTGGATAACCGTTATCTACAATCGCAAAAATGGTGCAAAATGGTTACCTTACTACCTTGATCTTAAAACTAGTCTTGGTCAAGACATCGCCTGCTTACTACAGCACACAGGTTACTATCGTCTCTTGTTCTTTGCCAGAGAAACACCAAGTCACTGTAGCCATATCCTAGTTTCTAGTATTGCCCCTGCCCAACGCCTACGATTGCAACAATGGATCACAACGAGCAAAACCTTGGTATCTTCTGCTGACCCTCAAATTAGTAAAAACTTACTTAAAAAAGAGTACGAAAAGATTAAGCCTCAAATTTTGGCAAAGCTAGAAGGTATTGATACAGATTCTTTACACGACCTTTCCGGCTAAGAATAATTATTTTATATTACATATACTACATTTAGCAAAAGAAATAATAAATCAGATAATGTAAAGTTTTATAAACAAAAATATATACAGTTGTAAGTTTTAGTTATAAAAAGTATGGATATCGTAAATTTTAGCTGTAGAAGCTAGCCTGCGTAAATCTTCCTGTGGAGATAATCCAAGGAGTATAAAACGTGAATGGGTAAAGTTTTCATGGCGTTAGTCGTGTGAATTATTTTAATTGACCCAAACAATTTACTTGAGCTTAAGCTTGCAGGAAATGGAGATTCCAAAAAATATACTATTGCAAAGCTTGCTAGTTTTGGTTTAGATTCTGAATGAAAATTTTACGCTACGCTTTTGGAACTACTGATTGGAGTTGACGCCCCGGCATCCCCAGCTCTTTTCCTCCTTGGAACTAAGCAAGAGAAGGAGGTCGCCCACTGCGACATCAGAAAAGGTCTATGCCATAGTGGAACCGGAATCTAAGCCCCACTGATGCTTCAAAAGCTCTTGGTAAGTTGCTTCACGCACAACCATTTGCTCATAAAGCTTGACTAAAAAGTCTTTAGCTTGATCATGGCTCATGTGCTGTACTTGAGTAGCAAATGAGCGGATGCTGAATTGCTGTTCCAAAGATAATTCGATGGGTTGGCTCATAGTTAACTCCGAAAAGACAAGGTGTAAAGGTGATATCGTTCACAGAAGCCCAAATTGGGATAATATTTGGACTTTTTTCTGCCCCACATTTGTACCTCCGTATTACGAAAGATAACAAGTGTTTGACAATCTGCCCATATCTTAAGTAAGGACTTTTTTTTAACTGAGATACTGCACCTGATTCTACTGATATATATCCCAAGTCCGCTGAGGCAGATTTCGGGAAAGTTTGGCAGTTGGAAAGCTAGACAGGTAAGAATTTTCGTCTTTTCCCTTCCAATACTCGAAACTTCTCCAGCTAGGGTGCATTTGTCTAACATTTCCCTGATAAAAAAGGGGAAGGAAAGGTATTAAGCGTGCATTGTAGTCGCCATACCTTATCAGGTGCAAGAAGTCAATTACTTAATTTATGTAATTTTAACCTCTTTAGCTAATTAAAGAGGTTAAAAATATTTGTATCAAGTTGTAAATAGGAAAAATGCTCAGGCTGAACAAATTGATGAGTATATTTACCGGATTTGTCATTTTTGAGCCAACGGAGTGGCTCTTCATGAGCAATCGGCGTGCCTTCTGCGGAGGAGATTGCCAAGATAGAGTAGCGGGTGCTGTACGCTCACGCAAAGGGTCATTTATCCTTTTTTGAATCACCAATGACTATTGACTATTTTCTAGTGCGACGATAACAACAGTGATGTTATCGTGTCCACCTTCCTCTTTTGCAGCTTCAATTAGAGCAAGGGCTGCTTTGTCAAGCCAGGGGGTGTCTTGGAGGTAGCGAGCAATTTTGTGATCAATAAGTTCTTCCGTTAAACCATCACTGCATAACAGCAAGCGATCGCCAATTTTCACATCCAAAGGTTGTACATCTACCTGATGTAAGTCTTCACGTCCTAAACAGCGTGATAACACATGGCGAAAAGGATGAACTCGTGCTTCATCTGAGGTGATGTCACCAATTTTGATTGCCCGTGCAACCCAAGTATGATCTTCTGTTACCTGCTCTAATTCTGATTCGCGGAAGCGATATAGCCGCGAGTCACCAACATGAGCGCACCAAGCCGACTCTGGGTAGCGAAAAATTACCGCTACAACTGTTGTACCCATGTCAGCGCGTTCCGGATGATTTTGCTGATCCTGCAAAATTGCATCATTGGCTCTCCACAAGGCTTGTTCTAGTAATTCTTGGGAAGATTTAGAAGATTGCCAATGTTCCACTAAATACGCTTGAATTTCATGAGTGGCAATGCGGCTTGCTTCCTCTCCTCCCGCATGACCACCCATACCGTCAGCAACTATGAAAAATCGCCCTTCAGGGTCGACATAGTAAGCATCCTGATTATTAGAACGAATAAGTCCCGGATCGCTAAAACCCGTGAAATTAAGTTTCATAAATTTTTCTTCAACAATTAATACATACGGTCATAACGGTCGAGGCGTAGAAGTAATCGAATCAAAAGCACTGATATACCTGCTGCAATTAAACCAGGCAGCAGAGCCAACCATACATAATGGTTAACTACTAAGATCGTAGCTGAAAGCGTGAAACCACTGATTAACAGAGCATAGCTTATTGATAGCTGAATACTGCTCTGCCGACGCAGCAGGCGTTCTGTTTCTATAGAACGAACCCGCAGGCGCATATCTCCCCGCTCTAGTTTCTCTAGTGTATCTTCTAATCTACGTGGTAGACCAAAAGCGGTAGTGCTTACCTGAACTGCTTGGCGACTTAATTCGTTGAGAAAACTATTCCCCTCAGAACCATTCATATCGGTTATAAGCTGCATTGCATAAGGTTGGGCAACTTCCATAAAGTTAAATTCTGGATCTAGACCTTTGCCTACCCCCTCTAGAGTAGAAAAGGCTCGCATCACAAAAGTGAAAGTTGCTGGAAATCTAAATGGCTGATTATAAGCTATTTCGTAAAGGTCGTCGCTGATTGCTGCGACTGATTGATTTTCAAAGGGCTTATCCATAAAATGATCCAGCATATACTGGACAGAACGCCGCACTGGCCCCATATCATCCGTTGGGGCGATCGCGCCTAATTCGATGAGCGACTGAACAACGCGATCGCCATCTTTTTGGGCTATGCCAAATAGCGTTTGCATCAGTCCTTCCCGGACGTTTGACTTAATTCGCCCCATCATACCGAAATCATAGAATATGAGAGCGCCATCTGGATTAATGGCAATATTACCTGGATGAGGATCGGCGTGGAAAAAGCCACTATTGAGCAACTGATGTAAATAGGCTTGAGCGCCTTGACGAGCGATCGCCTTTCGATCTAAGCCGGCTGCTTCTAAAGCTTCGTATTGGCTAATTTTGATGCCAGGAAGATATTCTAAAGTCAGCACACGCGAGGTGGTGTAACGCCAATAAATTCTTGGGACTTTCACCCAGTCATAGCCACGAAAGTTACGACGAAAAGTATCGGCGTTACGTCCTTCATTGAGATAATCGATTTCTTCCCAAAGAATGCGGCAACACTCTTCGTAGATACCTATCCAATCTCGTCCACGTCCCCATTTGGGATGGTTTTGAAAGTAACGGGTAATTCCTTTTAGAATTTGTAAATCTATTTCAAATAACTTCTTTAATCCAGGACGCTGTACCTTGATAACAACTGCTTCTCCCGTATGCAGCACGGCTTTGTGTACTTGCCCTAAGCTAGCAGCAGCTAGGGGAATAGGTTCAAAAGATTGGAAAAGTTCAGGAATTTTCTTACCAAGCTCTCGCTCAATTATTGCTTCTACTTGCTCATAGCTAAATGCTGGTACTTTATCTTGTAACTTTGCTAACTCTTCTACATATTCAATAGGGAATATATCAGCACGAGTAGAAAACAATTGCCCGACTTTAATAAAAGTTGGGCCTAAATCTAACAAGGTATTGCGAATCCACACTGCTTGATTTTTACGTCTTGCAGCTTGCTTTGCCTCAGTTACACCACCTGTGTAACTCCAAGATTTGTTGTACAGCCAAAGCTTAAACATTAAGGTCAAGACAAAAGACCAAATGTCTACAAATCGCCGTCTGCTAGAGTAGTTTTCACGATTCCAACGGTATGCCTTATCTGAATAACCTTGTTCCATATGCTTTGCGTACCGTTGGTTTGTAACCGAATCACCTGGAAGAAAAGACACTTCAGTTCCTAAACTGTTTTTAATAAAGTGTCATTTGTCATTTGCCAATAATTTTTGACTAATGACTAATGACCAATGACTATTGACTAATAACCAATGAATAAATTTATGCAGAAGTTCGGCGATAATGTTGCAATTCTGTTCGCAACAAGGCAATTTCTGCTCGTAATTCATCAATATCTGTTTGCAAGTCAACTGAACCGGAACTGGGTTTTCCACTAGGTGTAGTAGTTTGACCAGTATTAGCAGCTTCTGCTGCCCGATTTGCTCGCTCTAGGACTTCTTCTGTAAACTGGCGTAGTTCCTCTCTAGCTTCCGCATCAAATTTGCCCAGTTCACTCAAAGCATCGGTCAAGGCGACCTCTAAACGCTCATTAATTACTTCAGCTACAGCTCTACCTACGAAAAAGGCTTGCACAAGGGGGTTACTCATAAATTTTTGTTACGCTCGTCCGCAAAAGAATTATAACTTGCCCGTATGCATTGCGGCTTCTGCTTTAGTGATAGGCTTTTGCCAAAGTGATAATCTAACAAGGAATGCAGCATTACTAACTCTAGGTGCGCTAAGCCCTGTGATAGATAATTACTGCGCTTGGAGCAAGTTTTGTCAAACTAACCGTCGCCAAGAATAACAGTTTCAGATTATGGTTTAAACAATGGTCGCATTTAAACAAACTCTGTCTAGTAGTTCTTGATATAATTCTTCAGGTTCACTGGGCAGATGTGTAGTAATTTGTAGAGCTTGCTCTTTCAATTTGAAACTTTGGGTAATATTAATCCGGCTGAGAAAGTCTAGGTCATGGGAAATTACCCACAGCGCACCTTGAAACTTATTAATACCTTCAACCATTTGCTCAACGGTTTCAATATCTAAGTTATTAGTCGATTCATCAAGAATCAGCAGGTCAATTTCTGAGATGCTGACCATAGCGATGCCTGCGGCGGGCTACGCCTACGCTAATCTTGCTAACTCACCCCCACTTCACACAGATGCACTATTGTGAACCTCATCATATTTAAACAAAAAGTGTCCCAATTGTTGACGTAAAAGTTGATAGCTGAGACTGGGATTAGCAGCTTGCATATTTTCCAAAATTGTGTATTGGCAATTCACTAGTTTATAGGTTTGATCAAGATATACAGCTTTCATGGCTAGTGCAAGCAACACATCACCGGATTTCAAAATTGCTGTTTGCTTCTCCATTCCCAGAATTGCTTTTGCTAAAGTCGATTTACCTGAACCATTCGCGCCGACAATTGCAATGCGATCGCCAGAAGATACAGCAGATTGCGGGTAATTGTAGTACATTAAAATCAGTGCATCAATACTAAAAATGAAAGCTTAGTCCATTGATTTTCGAGAAAAAATAGTCCAAGCCTATGAACAAGGAAGCACCTCAATCAGACAAGTAGCCTATCGATTTGATGTGAGCAAAGCTTTTATACAAAAACTACTCAAACAGAAGAAAATTAAAGGTCATCTGGAGCCAGGCAAGCAGGGTGGGAGTATGAAGAGTGAGTTAGATAAGTATAAAACTCAACTGGTCGAAATGGTGGAAAAATATCCAGATGCAACCTTGAATGAATACTGCCAGTATTGGGGGGAAACTTATAATCAATGGGTAAGTACAAATAGTATGTGCCGTGCGTTACAAAGACTGCAACTAACTCGAAAAAAAAACATTATGTAGTAGCCAAGGTGCAAGCGACCGAGTTCAAAAACTCAGGAACGATTATTGGCAGCAAGTCAAACACATAGAACCTGAAAATCTGGTGTTTTTGGATGAGATGGGGGTGTTGTTAGGGTTTACACGCTCTCATGCTAGAAGCCCATTAGGACAACGGGTATATGACAAAAAACCCTTTTACCGTGGGTCAAAAGTAACGGTTATTGGTGCAATCAGCCTCCAAAAAGTCTTGGCGGTAATGACATTAAATGGGTCGATGGCTGGCAATGCTTTTGAGGTGTTCATCGAAAAGTGTTTACTTCCCCAGTTGTGGCCAGGCGCAGTTGTTGTGATGGATAATCTTCCTGCTCATAAACTAGCTTCTATTGAAGCTTTGATTCAATCCATTGGTGCAAGAGTTCAATATCTTTCACCATATTCACCCGATTTTAACCCTATTGAAAATTGGTGGTCGCAACTCAAGGCTTTTTTACGCTCCTTTTCTCCCAACACTACAAAAATGGTCGATCAATTAATTGCTACTGCACTTAATTTAGTCAATCCCAAACATCTAAAAAACTGGTTTATTCACTGCTGTTACTGTACTTCATAAACCTGCAATCTGCTGTATATGCAGTTGAATGTTCTCAAGTAACAAATTTTCTGATACCCAAAGATTTGCACCCTGAATATCAATCAGATTCCTGCGCTTTTGCCCTTTTTCTCCTATCTCGATACTTGTCGTCTTCGTTGTTTTTACTTTCGTAACTGTGACCTTTTGAGTAGCCTTTGCTACTGCTGCCTCATGTTTCTTTTTCGCAGTTCCGGCTGACGCTTCTGCTTTGGTTTTAATCAATCCTGCGGCTGTTCTGTCAATACTGCCATTGAGAAATATTACTACCCGGAATTAAAAATTAAAAAAGCTGATGAAGTAAGCGTCAATAGACCTATCCATGTTCTACAAAAATCTTCGATGGATGCTAAATTATCATGTAAGCCGCTTCTCATAGCACAGGCTGAGTGGATCGTCAGTATAGGGAGCAAACGGGGGAATGCGGTAAAAGCCAAGTCGCTCGTAAAGCCCAATTGCTTCTCGTTGGTAAACTCCAGTTTCTAAGCGCAGCAACGTGATGTTGTGAGCATGAGCATAGTCTGCCAAATGATTGAGCATCAACTTCGCGAACCCTAATCCACGGAATTGTGGACGCACATACATCCGCTTGATCTCACCATATTCATGGCCTACCAATTTAATGCCGCCACAACACGCTGGCGTCTTGTTTGTATACAGCAGGAAAAATGCTACATCCTCGGCAAGCAACTTGTCGATACTGAACCCGTGACGACTTTCAGGAGGATAAAGGGGTTCCAGAAGGGCTTCCAACTCTGTAATCAAGCTGATGGCATCGAACGTATCTGGGCGTTCCCTTGTAATAATGGCTGACATTGGATGCGCGTAATCTTTTAACAAGTTTTGGAGCTAATTTATCGGAGTGCGATGCGATAAGCGAAGCTTAAGCCTTCTCCTATGGAGACGCTAGCGCGAACGGCTATCGCTTATGGTAGGCAGATAGCTATGGCTGGCTCGGCTGTTCCTTTCTTACTATAAGCGGCTCAGTCTGGAAAAATGAAGTTTAAATAGTTGCTTTTGACTCGCTCAAGTCCTTGCTTTTCTTCATCAGTCAGAGTTAGTAAATTCTCTGTCCATTCTGGAAATAAGTTGTTGTCTGTAGCAACTTGCAAACCGAATTTTTCTTCTAATTCGTAAAGACTAATCTCTCTGGCTGCGATTATTTGAACCATAATCTAAAATCCCGAATGATGTTGCCACGCTAATTTTGCTGCACCCACTATCCCAGCAAAATTACCTAACTCCGCTGGCAAGATTTGTAAACCTGCGCGTGATGTCGGCATGACTCGCTTTTCAATTTCTGCCTTCACCGCTGGTAAGAAAAACTCAAAGCTGCCACTGATACCACCACCAATCACGATCGCTTCTGGGGTCAGCACATAAAGCAAACTCGTCAAACCAATACCCAAATGCTCACCATAGTTATGCCAAAAAGTCAAGGCTTCAGTATCTCCCGCTTGGGCAAGTGCGCCTAATTCAGCGGGTTCCTTGAGAGTACGACGGCGAATTGCAGTAACTGAGGCATACTGTTCCAAAGAGCCATGATTGCCACTATTACATATTGGGCCTTCATGGTTAAAGGTAATTAAACCCAATTCTCCAGCTGCTCCTTGATGTCCAACAAATAATTTGCCATCAAGGATAATTGCACCACCAACCCCAGTCCCTAAAGTCAGCAGAATCAGATTTTGAAAGGAACGACCTGCACCTAACCAAGCTTCTCCCAACCCGGCGCAGTTAGCATCATTACCGATGACAGTAGGCTTGCCAGTTTTGGCTTCTAACCAATCTGCCAAAGGCACATCAAGCCATCCTGGTAAATTAATGGCGATTTTCGCAACCCGTCCTATGGCATCAGCAGGGCCTGGAGTTCCAACACCAATGGCCACAGCTTGATCATTTGGATCTATTTGGGCGATCGCATCTACCATTACTGCTAGCACCGCCTCTGGTGTAGCTGGTTGGGGAGTTGCTACACTCAAAGACTGCAAGCAAGTACCATCTTGATAGAATCGCCCCAGCTTAATCGCTGTTCCCCCGACATCAATACCAATTACTTGGGAATTCACCAATATTAAATCCTCACACCAAGCCACAAAAGTGCATTTTTAAGCTTTAAAAAATATTTTAGTAAAGCTTTGTACAAGTCATATATTGAATTCGCCAGAATTTTACACAGGAGCATTTCTTAGCAATGGATAGCTTGCTCAACGGGGGAAACTCTTTGTACCCTACGGGGAAGCAAGCTACGCCTTGGTCTCCTTTAGGAGAAGTTTAGAGCGGAAGCTTCCTCACTTCTAACTTCTCTTTGCAGCATCCTGCTTTGCCTTTGCGCGAAAAAATTCTTGATTTTCCGTCTTATTATTGGGTGCGAGTCGAAAATTAGCAACAGTCGTGTTACGAAAACTTGATTGCTCTTGCCAAGCTGTAATTGGCGCACCACGTAAAATACCAGCAAGCGCCACGGAAAGTATAAATCCGCCAGTAGCGGCAGCAATTAACGTCAGGTTATCTTTCACTCAAATCTCTCTATTGTCATTTGTTATTTTTCATTAGTCATTGGTTTTTTTGTTATTAACCACTAACTACTGACTATTTTCGAATACTATTTTCTCGCCGTAATCGGGGATTGACAAATTCGTTTAACCCCTCACCCAGTAATGATAACCCTACAACCATTAATGTCATCGCTAAACCAGGGAAAAGCGTAGTCCACCAAATGCCCGTGGGTAGCGCTTCTAGAGCCTGTCTTAAATCGTGTCCCCATTCTGGCACTTCTTCTGGAAGTCCTAACCCTAAAAAACCTAAACCGCCCAACACTAGAATTGCATCGGCGGCGTTAAGGGTAAATAGTACAGGTACGCTTTGAATAACGTTGAAAAATAGATATCGAGAAAGCACAATCCAAGTAGAAGCGCCCATTGCTTGAGCCGCTTCGATGAATACTTCAGTTTTGACACTAATAGTGTGGTTGCGGACAACGCGGTAGTATTGGGGGATGTAAGCAATGCTGATAGCGATCGCAGCATTTAATATTCCACGTCCTACCACAAACGCCAGTGTCACAGACAACAGCAGCCCTGGTAAGGTGTAGATGCTATCCATAATAAATAGCAAAACCTTATCTAACTTACCGCCGAGATAGCCACTCACCATGCCCAAAGGCACACCAATAAACATACTCAGCGCTGTTGCTAAAACCACTACTAGCAAAGCAGCTTGAGCGCCGAACACTGTGCGCGAAAACACGTCATAACCCAGTCGGCTAGTACCAAACCAATGTTTAGCTGAAGGTGAGTTTTGAATTGGGTTAGATAAGAAATCTTCAGGGTTTTGGAGCCATCCTAAAGCCTGAAATACAGGAGCAAAGAATGCAATGAAGATGAAAAATAGGGTCATGGCTAACCCTATAAGCATAAGTTGCTGCGAAAGATTTAAATTTTGGGAAAAACGTAAAAATGTTGGCAGTTGCCGTTTTGTGATGGTCATGTGCGATCGCCTGCATTAAGCAAGATACGCTGACCATTTTACATATCAGAGTAGGGATTGGGGACTGGACATGATAAAAGTCTGACTGGTTCCTAGCGATGACAGAGGTACACTAGGGAGAAAGTTCAGGTTAATAGAGAAATTATGAACGCTTACAAAAAATACATCACTATTACAGATCCAAAGCAAGTGATATTATCTGATCTGCCTTTTCAAGCAGGACAGCGGGTAGAAATAATTATCTTGGCTGAAGATAACCAAAAAGCAGAAATCAGTAAAAAATTGAAAGATTTATTTGACAAAACACAGTCACTACCAGAAGTACAAGAGATTACAGAAGCAGAAATAGCAACAGAAATTGAAGCTTACCGACGTGGCGAATGAAAGTTGTTATTGACACAAATGTTTTAGTTTCTGCTGTCCTTAAGGGTAGAGTAACAAGAGCAGTTATTCAGTTTATTGTTGATCATCCCGATTGGGAATGGATAGCTTCTGAAGCAATTGTTATGGAATATAAGGCTGTGTTAAGTCGCAGTAAGTTTAAATTGACAGATCAAGTTAAAACGGAATGGTTTGAAATTATTGATACATTGATAACGCTAATTGATGTTAATTTGGAAATTGACTTTCCTAGAGACAGACAAGATGCTAAGTTTTTAGCCTGTGCTATGGCTTCAGAGGCAGATTTTTTGATTACGGGTGATTCTGATTTTAATCAGGCACAAAGTTTAGTGAATACCACAATTATTTCTGTGTCTCTATTTAACAGGTTAGTTTGTGATCTAGGGGAGTAAGTAATTGGGCTAGAGTCAAAATTGATTTTCTAGCATCCACTCCCTACTCCCCAACGCAACGGATCTTCCCCAATCGTTAGAGATTACTTTCAATCAATTGGCGATATTCACTCTTTTGCTTCACGCCTTTAACTTCCTTCACCAGTTCCTTATTCTTGAAAAGTTGAATTGTCGGTGTTCCTGTGACATTAGCATTCTCAGCAATATCTCGGTCTTTATCGATGTCGATTTCCACAAAGTGAATTTTGCCGTCAAATTCATCGACTACCTTATTTAATATTGGCTTGAGGGTATGGCAAGGGCCGCAACCAGGAGAGACGTATTTAACAAGGAGCGGGCGATCGCTTTCGTGGAATAATTTCCGTAAAGCATAACCTCCCTCATGGCGAGTTGCATTCAAATTAAACCCAGCTTCTTCCTCGGCTTCAGTTTTCTTTGCGGCTTGCTGATGTTCTAATTCATTATCTGCTGTCTCTGGTTTTTGATGGAATTCTTGAATCAAACCCGTGGAGGACAACCAACGTTCTGCTAACATCGCTGACATACAGCCAGTACCAGCAGCTGTAATGGCTTGGCGAAACTCATGATCTTGCACGTCGCCAGCGGCGAAAACACCCTCTACACTCGTTTCTACAGTACCGTTTTTGGTGACAACGTAACCTACTTCATCGAGTTCTAGTTGCCCTTTAAATAAAGAGGTGTTAGGAGTGTGACCAACGGCGTAGAATAAACCCTTGACGTGCAGTTGGCTTTCTTCACCAGTTTTAGTATTGCGGACTTTCACGCCTTCCATATGACCGTTACCGTAAATATCCACGGCTTCTGTGTTCCAATGCACCTGGATTTTGGGGTTGCTTAAAACTCGGTCTTGCATAGCTTTAGAAGCCCGCATTTTATCGGTGCGTACTAGCATATTTACCTTAGAACCGTACTTGGTGAGGTAAATTGACTCTTCCGCTGCTGAGTCGCCAGCACCAATCACAGCTAATTCTGCACCGTGAAAAATTGGTGTAGCACCATCGCAAATCGCACAAGCGGAAATACCGCGACTCCAAAATTCATGTTCGTTGGGTAAGCCCAAACGCTTTGCTGTTGCACCTGTGGCAATGATAATACTGTTGGTTTTTACTTCTCTCTCTTCTGAGCGCACGGTAAAAGGGCGCTGGCTCAAGTCAACTGAGATCACATCCTCAGTATATAACTCAGCCCCCCAACGCTCTGCTTGAGCCTTCATCTTGTCCATAAGTTCCGGCCCGGTAATACCTTGGGGAAACCCAGGAAAGTTTTCTACTTCCGTCGTTGTCATAAGTTGTCCACCAGGTAACCCCCCGGCTTGGAAACCTTCAAATACAACGGGTTTCAAGTTAGCACGTCCGGCATAGATGGCAGCTGTATACCCTGCTGGCCCAGAACCAATAATTACTAAGTTTTCTACTGTAGGGTTAGTCATGACAACTACACGAACTCATAACGACTACGCTTAGTATAGCATAGCAAAATGTGATCTGCTATGTCAGATAGTAAGCGATGTCTGCGACGGGCTACGCCTACGCAAAACGCCTACAACACTATGCGCTCAAAACTTTTAAAACATCCTCTTAACTGCTAAGACTCTTCTTGCAGATATTTTCTGATAATTTCAGTATCTAGTTCTAGCAGTTCTGCTATTTCTTGAATACTCATACTTTTCTGAGTAAGTTTTGGGACTAATTTCAATTTTGTTTCTAGTTCTGTTTCCGGCTTTGTCTTTGCTAAGATACTCTCGTACAACCGAGTATTTTTGAATGCATCTAAATCAAGCATGGCTTCAATTTCCTCTAAAGCAAGATTGGGAAACTTATAAAATACAATGGCTTGGATAAATGCTATCACTTTCTTTTGAAGATTTTCATCGGTGAAGTTTTCTCTTGCCTGAGTGATTAGCTGTTGGGCTAAGGAAGTAGCTTTTGTAGGTGTTTCTATAAATAGTTTAGCAATTCATATCGCTAAGAAATCCTCAGCCCTAGTAGAAAGTTAATTCAGATAAATGTAGCGTATATGCTGTTCCATTAAAACCCAAAAGTGCGGGTGAGGTGGGGTTTCATGAATGCGTTTATCGTATATAACAATTGCATAAGTAGAAGGGCTAAATTAAACCTAACTTTAAATTGCCGGGTTTCAACTGCGCTCAACCCTCTTCTAGTCAGGCTAACGAGCATTGAGCGAAGTCGAAATGCGTCTTCTAAATAATTGTACCCACTTACTTACCAGTCTGAGTTTGCTGGTTTATATTGACGGAAGTAAACAAAAATCTACCCAAAAAGTCGCTCGTAAAATTCTTCATCTTTATAGGTTTACAATTCTACAAAGTATAAGGGTTCATTTTCAAATCCCTTAATAGGAGAAAATCAACCGTCAAAATGAAATGATTGTTGTTTGATTTCAGGTGCAATAAATGTGTAGATGTTGGGATTAGTATCAGGTTGATCAATTATTTCAAAAAATATCTGTGGTAGTTCCTTAATAAGTTCATAAAAAATCACATCTGTTTTCATTGATGCTATTAATGGCAAACTCTATAGCCGTTTTTTTTTGGACACAACATATTGTAGCTCTGATAAGTTAAGGTACGTATGATAGATATAGAAGCATTATTTGGTGTATTATATCCCTCACCATTACAGACTTAGAGCAACTACAAACTGAGTATCCTGAATGGCAGATGGAACTGGTAGAGGGAAAAATTATAGTTTCAAGCCCATCAGATTACGAGGCGGCTGAGATTGGCTCTCGCTTGGTAGCATTTTTGAATATCTGGGTAATGTCGCGTAAGCTAGGACGAGTGACTGGCTTTAGTGCAGGTTTCATCCTACCTAATATAGAAGAGGACGACCCTGAAAAAAGAAATTTGCGATCGCCTGATGTGTCTTTTATAAAAGCTGATCGGCTTAAGAAAACTAAGCGCGACTTTGTGGAATTAGTTCCAGAACTGATGGTTGAGATTAAATCTAAAAGCGACAGGATTAAACCGCTAGAAGAGAAAATTCAGCTATTCTTGCAACTTGGTTCTGTAGTCGGCATACTGATTGACCCTGACAAATTGACAGTAACGGTTTACCGACTAAACCAAGCTCCAGTGATGTTGCAGAATGGAAACACGCTTACACTACCGGATTTGCTACCAAGTTGGGAACTGGCAGTATCAGAACTGTGGCCACCTGAGTTTGAATAAGGCACTCTCACAATCGAAATTGAAAATTTAGCCCTTAGGAAATAGCAGGGGCTTATTTATGTTTGTATTTATTGAGACGTAAGGATTCTGGATTGTGTAATCGGAATCTCAGCAAACTTTTTTTCCCAAGGTGATAGGAAACTGATCGCAAGTGGGTAAGTTACATCTAGAACAGAGAAACAACTTCTACCCCTGGGAAAACACGTATGAAAACCGAATTAAAAGCTAAGTTCCTCCAACACATCCTCG
Organism: Nostoc sp. UHCC 0302; assembly: GCF_038096175.1. NCBI lineage: Bacteria > Bacillati > Cyanobacteriota > Cyanophyceae > Nostocales > Nostocaceae > Nostoc > Nostoc sp. UHCC 0302. Next base: position 105,895 of record NZ_CP151099.1, on the reverse strand, counting down.
GCAAAAAGAAAGAAAACGAAGGTTTTACACTTATTGAACTATTAGTTGTAATTATCATCATTGGTATTTTGTCTGCCATCGCTCTACCTTCTTTCCTTAACCAAGCTAACAAAGCCAAACAAGTTGAAGCAAAAACAACTGTTGGTGCAATGAACAGAGCGCAGCAAGCTTACTATCTGGAAAATAATAGTTTTGCTGGAAAGGATGATTTCGGTAAGTTAGGACTAGGGGTCAAAACACAAACTGAAAATTATACATATGGCATTAGGGATGCTAGCACAACTATGGTGACCAATTATGCACAACTTAAAGTCGACAAAAGTCCCCTCAAAGTCTATCTTGGTGGCGTAGGGGTATCAACTGTTAAAGCTACAAGTGAAGCAACGACTGTAGCTTTATTATGTGAATCAGACCTGCCTGGAAATAATGCAGATGCCAAAAAAGCTGATGAATCATTTGATGCTACTAATATCCCAGCAGATGGTACTGCCACAAAATGTCACAATGGATATACTTCTTTGGCTAAGTAAATAGTTTATGCACTCTTCAAGTAACTACTCAACACCTTAATCAAATCCTTAAGCTGATTTAGGTATTGTACATCAGTGGATAGAGAAATCTATCCACTTTAATTTATTTAGATAATCGTCAAATACTCCCTGAACTTCATAATATTACCCATCTTATTACTTCGCTTAATAGATGGATATTATTAACTTATATACGGAGTATTTTCTTTTTGTAGCCAGTGGCTTTAGCCCTTAAAATCTCAACCTTAGTGCCTCACAAATTCCTATAAACCTTAAAGCCCATTCATATTTATCTATACCCACTTACTTAATTACTGATGATTAGTAATATCATGAGTTTTCAGCCAGAAGGTTATCAAAAGTTAATTGCAGGTGAATATGCTCAAGCAGTATCTCTATATGAACAAGCAATTGCTGATGAACCTGAAGTAATTTCCCATTACTGGTATCTAGGACTAAGCCTACTATTACAAGGGAAAGAAGCAGAAGCACAAATGACTTGGATGCTAGCAATAGCAGAAGTTGAAGAAGAAAAAATCCAATTTCACACAACAGAATTAATTAAAATTCTACAAATAGAGGCAGAACGACAAGAGCATATCGAAGAATTTTCTATATCCTGGCTAATCCATCAGCACATCAGAGAAATTAATCCTTCTGATATCAACAACCTATTAAATACTATTCAATTGTCCATCCAATTAAATAATTTTGATGGCGCACATTTAAATGATTTGGGTATTATCCAATTATTAAACTCCAAAGAAATTGCAAATTTAAATTTAGATTTATTAAATCAAGTTTTACAACAAGTTCTTGACACTCAGCCTTTACATCTATCATATCTAGACTTAGTAGAAGCTTGTTTACCTTACTTTGCAAATCCACATCAAGGCTTCTGCATACTTTTACCTGCGGCAATTAAAATTGGTCATACATTCAAGCAGCCTAAACTAGCAGCGCAAATTTTAGAATTGTATTTGCGCTTAGACCCAGAAGAACTAGAAACTTTACGACATTTAGCTATTTTTTATCAAGATTCTCAAAACTATACACTGGGAATCGAAAAGGCTAAATTGTGTTATTCTCTCTCACAAAAATTAGCTGATAAAATATTTGCCCTTCATTTAGTTCTACGTGGATTAATGTCTGCTGGCGGATATTGGGAAGAAATATGCTCAATCAGCCAAGAGTTAGAATGTGTGCTACAAGAATTTATCAAAGCGCAGCCACTTGTAGTAGATGAAGTTAGGACTCTACGTTTACTTACGCCATCCTTTGCATTACCACATATTAAAGACAGTCCAGCAGATTTTAGAAAAATTCATAATCAAGTAGCGCAAATATTCCAGAATAATATTCAAGCTATAGCTCATGAGGAGACAGAGCGTTACTCGCGGCGGATTATAAATAATCAAAGTTCAGGAATTTCCACCAAACCCTTAAAAATTGGATATATATCTTATGCCTTAAGAAGGCATTCTGTAGGCTGGCTAGCTCGCTGGCTAATACAGCATCATAATCGAGATAAATTTGAAATTTATAACTATTCAGTTAGCTATAAACTAGTAGATGATTTTTTGCAAGAATGGTATGTAAATCAATCATCTAAGGCTCGAAAATTAGGAATTAATGCTTTTGAAATTGCTGAACAAATATATGAAGATGAAATCGATATTTTAGTAGACCTAGATAGTATAACCCTAGATATTAGCAGTGAAGTGATGGCACTCAAGCCAGCACCAATTCAAGTTACTTGGCTCGGTTGGGATGCTTCAGGTATACCTGCAATTGATTACTTTATTGCTGATCCTTATGTATTACCAAATTCAGCACAAGATTATTATACAGAGAAAATTTGGCGATTACCCCATACTTATATAGCCGTTGATGGTTTTGAAGTGGATGTACCTACACTACGTCGAGATAAGTTAAATATTCCTAGTGATGCTGTAATCTATCTCAGCGCTCAACGTGGATATAAACGTCACCCTGAAACGACAAGATGGCAAATGAAAATAATCAAAGAAGTCCCAAATAGCTACTTCTTGATTAAAGGTGACGCTGAAGAAGAAGCGATTAAACAGTTTTTCTACAAAATAGCTGAAGAAGAGGGTGTGGAGTGTTCCAGGCTGCGATTTTTGCCTCAAGATCCCTCTGAAGCTATCCACAGAGCGAATTTAACAATTGCTGATGTTGTATTAGATACATATCCCTATAATGGAGCTACTACAACCCTAGAAACCCTTTGGATGGGTATCCCGTTAGTAACCAGAGTTGGACAGCAATTTGCAGCTCGTAATAGTTACACCATGATGATGAATGCGGGTATTACAGAAGGTATTGCTTGGACTGATGAAGAATATATAGAGTGGGGTGTGCGCTTAGGGAAAGATGAAGCTTTACGCCAGCAGGTGGTTTTGAAGCTGAAAGCATCTCGACAAACAGCACCCCTGTGGAATGGTAAGCAGTTTACCCATGATATGGAAAAGGCTTACGAACAGATGTGGCAAAAGTATATTGAGGGAAAATAAGCTCGTAGTGAGCGGCTCCAGCGCTCAAAATAACCTCTTACAGCAATTTCCAGGTAAACGAGCCACAGATTATCCTAACTTTAAGGAAACCTATAAGTAAGTGGGTACTAATATCTCCAGCTATGTTAAAAAATTTTAATGTAGGTGCGGCACAGCGCAACGCACCGTCAACAATACAAGGTGTGTTATGCCGTAGGCTAACGCACCCTACTGGCGTGGCACAGCTAAAATGATGCAATAAATAATTGCGGAAAACCCTATTTATAATGCGAAATACGAGTTTTCTAATGCACTGTTCTAGCTATGTCGCGCCACTACTAATTTGTATTTCTTCATATACACTGAATTTTGCTCACCGACTTACTGATCTATAAAGTGTTTTCTTATCTTGTATGGTGGGCTTAAGAGGTAATATAAAAATAAGAAATATAATTGTGGATAAATATGTCTGCTAAAGATGTCTTTCATGAAGTTGTAAAAAAAGCTTTGCAGAAGGATGGTTGGCAGATTACTCATGACCCTCTCTCAATTAGCGTGGGTGGTGTAAATTTATCTATTGATTTAGCTGCTGAAAAACTCATTGCAGCAGAACGGGAAGGAGAAAAAATTGCTGTTGAAGTTAAAAGTTTTTTAGAGAAATCATCTGCAATCTCAGAATTTCATACAGCATTGGGACAGTTCATCAACTATAGAGGCGCATTAAGGCGACGACAGCCAGAGCGTGTTTTGTATTTAGCAGTACCTTTGACAACTTATAAAACATTTTTTCAACTTGATTTTCCCCAAGCCATGATTGAAGAGAATCAAGTCAAAATGATTATTTATGATGTAGAACAAGAGGTTATTTTCAAATGGATAAACTAGCCAAATATCGCAAGATTGTACAGCAGATATTACAGGAGTATAGTGAGCAAAAACCTGCTGGCGGCAATATAGATATTGAGAATATTTTTGATATAGAACGTGACCATTACCAAGTAGTCCATGTAGGCTGGGAGGGGCAAGATTGGGTACATAGTTGCATCATTCATATTGATATTAAGGGTGAAAAAATTTGGCTTCAGTGGAATGGTACAGAAGATGATATAGCAGCAAATTTGGTAACTATGGGAGTTCCTAAAGAGGATATTGTGTTAGGGTTTCAGTCTCCTTTCATGAGGAAGTTTACAGAATATGCAGTGGGTTAGGGCATTTCTTGAAAAGCACCTTTAAAATTTCCTTCTAAGAGCTAGATCCACTTACTACTGAGGCAATAAAGTGCTTATTACGAACTTTTTGTTGGTAGTCAGGACTTTAATCCTGTTGCTTTATGGGGCGGAAAAGCAATGAGATTTAGCTGTTCTTGAAAATCTTTAACTGAATCTACTTCTATCAGTTTTTGTGTATAAGGTTGATAGTGAAATAGTTCATATCCTTTATCAGCTAAATACTGTGCAACCTCGACATTACTGCCTTGGCTACCTGCAATATTTTCATATAAAATGACTGGGGCAAACTGAGTAAGTAATTTTTGACTACCAGTAAGAACCGCCATTTCATGACCTTCTGCATCTATTTTGAGAAAATCCACCCTCTCAATGTTTTCTTGCTCAATCAGACTATCTAAAGTAAAACAGGTGGCTTCCTCAAAAGACTCTGAAGACATATTTTCTGCTGCATCACTAGAAATCACCTGGTTAAGTTCGTTAGCAGAATGTAGTAATAATTTTACAATGCCATTGCGATCGCTCGCTGCTCCGGCACAAACTTTAACCCATGACAATTGATTAATTCTACAGGTTTCTTGTAAACAACGTACACAACCTGAGAAAGGCTCAACTGCTAACACTCGCCCCTCAGACCCAACTTTTAAAGCAGCGCTAAAAGTATAAACTCCAACATTAGCACCGACATCAATCACTGTCATCCCAGGTTTAATACTGTTGCGCCAAAACTCCATTTCTTTCTCAAACCAGTCTTGTTCAGCAATTAACACGCTGGTAGCAATACTATGCAAGCTTGGCTCAACTGCCATTGTTAAATTACTTTCAAAAGGCACATAAGTAAACAGGCTATCCACTGCTAATTGTGTCCATTGCCACTCTAGAGATGGGGAATTTGATTGATAAAATTGACTCGCCACTTCTTGCCAGTAATGTGCAACTTCTATCTGGTCTAAATCTCGGTAAGCTAGGTGCAGCGCCTGAAGAATAGGTGCGTCATTCGGCGCTATCTTCCTGGATTTATGTAAATATAAAATTCCTTCCAGTTCTCCAGACATTAAACTAGATATTCCCAGCTTTAACCCAACATCAACTGAAGTTGGGGAAAGTTGAGAAGCTAGATGTAAAAAACGACGGTTCACAGCAGTATAAAAAGCTATCTGTGAATCGCATATTATCTGGATTAATAAAAAAAGAGCTTTATCATAATTATTACTCAAGAAAATCCTTTCAAATGAGTTTAAATCATGGTCAGATAATTTTGTATTACAAGAAGATATATATATTAAGCAAGAAGAATTTTTTTCAGAAGCTGTATAAGCTGGCTGAAGAGTATTTATAAAAGTTTCGATTGCTATCTCTATTGCTTTTTGCTTTTCTCCAATAATGTTATAAATTAAAGCAATATGAGCAGTACAAAGCTGATGACTATCTATGCTAAAACCCTGATTAAATGCCTCAAAAGCCATTTCCAGGTAGACTGTTCGCAAAACTAAATTATCAATACATTTATCTGCCTCCCACAACGCTACTACTCCTAAGTTATTCCAATCATCTGAAGAGCTAGGATTATCCCAAGGAATATGTGCCAAAATTAAAGTTATTTTTAATAAAACCTTAGCGTTAATAGCTGGAAAGCACTTATTAATGTGTTTTAGATAGTCATCAGCAGAGACAGGATTAAAGTTCATATTTTAAATATCGTAATAATTTTACCAGAACTATCCTTGATAAAATAAGAACATAAATATAGACACAAACAGGATTTTCTCTAAATTAGTAATTTATGCAGTTTAATCTTTGATAGTAAATTAATCATGAGAAAATCAAGCTACTGAATAATACTGAAAAAGTTGCAGTAATCCTCCTGCAAAGCATCCATGTATTAATTTTTTTGCGGTAATTACTTAGGTAACAGCAAACCTCCCGTTATGAGGATACCCACCTGCATAACGCAAACTATCATCTTAGCTGCAAATTTTTTACACAAAATTTAAAGACTGGCTTGAATGCAAAGCAGAACTTTATGGTAAGGAATCTCTACCAATAAAGTAGGTGCGATCGCCTCTATTCATTTCCTTATTGAAAAATGCGATTGCGCTTCGCGCACGCTTTGCGATCGCTACCACCTCACAAAACATAAAATCCTACTTAGGTGTTTCCTTTAGCCCCTATTCTTGATAAAAAATTAAAATTATATAAAGATTTGCTAGAAATTGAGTTAACAATGGATGTTTGCGTTATCCTGAATAACGTCAAAACAAGTATAAACACCATAATATTTGCAAAACAACTGCAAATATTGCTGTGAGTCAAAAAACCAAAATAGCTGGGATTATATGGCTTTTGCGACAAGCACACATATTCCGATGACTACGGTAAATAACGTTTAACAGGTCATGCTCATCCGTGCTATTAACGCAACTCCCCCAGGATGAAAAATTTTTAGACTCAGCATCCGCACTTACAGCTTGACTAAATTGGTGTTATTTGGTGTGATTACCGTACAAAACGGAATTTATCCGCAACTTAGTAGAGTTTGTTATGGTATAGTTAAAAAGTTAAGACTAGCTTTACCAAAATATAGCACTCTACGGGCCGGCAACAATTGCGAAACGGAAAGCAGTTTTGATTAAGCATTTACCAAACAAAATCTGAACTCAATCGAGGTTATGACTCAGCAAGTAATTCACCCAATGGTGAAATTGCAGCGTAACGTGCAATCACTCGTGGAATCGAATATTATCAAGCCATCTGATAGTATCTGGAAAATTGCCTTACTCTACGGCAATGAATGGCAGTACTGGAAACAGGAACTGCTGGACTTTGGTTTTAGTATGCAAGACCCAATTAGCGAATTGCTAACTGTAGAAGCTTGGGATGAAGAGTAGGTATTGGGTACTAAGTACTGGGTACTGGGTAATTTCCCAGTCCCTAATCACCAGTCCCCAATCACTTCATTGACAAGCCGCTAATGCAGTAGCTAGTTCCTTCGCAGTTTGATAGCGATCGCGTGGCAGTGGTTCTGTAACACGGTCAATAATATGTCTTAACTGGGAAGAAATAGTGGGAACCTTTGCCACATCAAACCGGAAGTTTCGCCCCCGTTGGCGGTAAAACTTGAAAGGGTTTTCGCCTGTGAGCAAAAAAATCAACGTTGGCCCAATTGCATACAAATCTGATTGAGTCAAAGGTTGTCCCCGTTCTTGTTCAGGAGCGCAATAACCTTCTGCACCAATCCGCGTGCCAGGCGTTGTACCAATTTCCTTAACAGCCCCAAAATCCAACACCACTATGCGATTATTGGAATTCCGCACCATTAAATTAGCGGGTTTGATGTCGCGGTGAATTAGTGGCGGGTCTTGGCTATGAATATAGTTTAAGATATCGCACGTTTGGATCATCCAGGCGATCGCTTGGTTTGGCGTCACTGGCCCAGTGGTGTAAATACGTTTTTCTAAATCTTGTCCGTGGATTAATTCCATTGCCAAGTATTTTTTTCCGCCTTCAACGAAGAAGTCGTAATACTTAGGAACTCCCGGATGGTTCAGGGATTTAAGAGTATACGCTTCTCGTTCAAATAATTCTTGAGCTTTGGCAATTCTCGCCATATCAGCATTCATCTGCTTCAGCACTAGTAGTTGCGGCATACCCGCAATCAAACCTGCTGCATCCCAAGCGAGATAAGTAGTACCCATACCTCCTTGTCCCAAGGTTCGCAAAACTTGATAGTGGCGAATTCTCTGTTCGACTGAGAGAGGCTGACCGCAATGGATGCAAAACAGATTGTTTGCGGAGTTCCCCTCGTGGGTACAATTCGAGGACAAACTTGCAGCATTGTTAGCTGCGGCGACTGTAGCGGCGGCGTTTTCTACCGTCTCTGTAATCTCTTGCCAGCCGATCAAAGTTTCCGCTACTGTTACCTCCTCAAGCTGGAATTGCAGTATTGGCCCTCCCTGCGCTAGTTGCAAAAGGGAATTATCTGGCAGCGGACTCTGAGTTATCAGAACACCGTTTAAGAAAGTCCCATTTGTTCCTTGACTAATTACTTTCCACGAACTGCCATCCTTGGCAGAATTAACTTCCCTTAGTTCTAGATGATGCCGAGAAACCAAACTATCATTTAAAACAACGTGATTATCCGTTGCTCGACCAATCCGAATCACGGAGGAGTTTTCAAAGCACCACTGTTTAAGTGGTGTTTTTTGTTGCGGTTCCAACAGCGTCAGCGTAACCACAGTACAACCTAAAAGGTAAAGGATTAGGGATTAAGGATTGGGAATTGGGGAACTCGGGGCCCCCTCTGGGGATAAGGGGCAATGGGGATTGGGGATTGGGGAACTCGGGGCCCCCTCTGGGGATAAGGGGCAATGGGAATTGGGGATTGGTATTAAGTTTTTTGCCTAGTCACTAGTCTCTATTACCCCCTTATCCCCAGGCTAGGCCCCGAATTCCCTACCTAGTCCCCAGCCCCTAGTCCCCAGTCCCTTCATTTTGGACTTTCCAGATTTGGGCGCACTTTTGCCCGAACAAGTATACCAGTAATATTGTCATGACCATTGTGTTGGTTCGCCAGATCAATTAATTCTGTAACACCTCGTTCTAGGTTGTTGCCAGAACTAAGCAAGGGTTCCAAGTGAGCCTGCCAATTGATTTCTAGTAAATTATTATCTGATAGACCATCCGATGCCAGCAGCAGAACAGTATCTTCATTTATCTCAAAAAAATCTACATCGGGATTAATTGAGTGTTCGTCACGCGGCCCCAAGGCTTGGGTGAGTTGATAAGCATCTGGACGCCCGTAAGCGATGCTGGCTTCTACTCCCCTGGCTATTTCTCGTTGACCTACTTCATGATCTACAGTGATTTGTTCTAGTCCACGCTTGCGAGTCAGGCGGTAGAGGCGGCTATCTCCCACATGAGCAACTGCTGCTTGTGTGTCTTGAATTAAGAGCATCACCAAAGTTGTACCCATGCGCCCAACACCAGAACGGGCATCTTGTTGATTGAGTTCGTAAATTGCCTGATTAGCTAGATATACTGCCTCACGGATACTGTCTTCTGTTGGTAGTTGCTTACCAATCCAGCGTTCTTGAAAGTATTTCTGTAGGGTGTTGACTGCAAGCTCACTGGCTATCTCGCCGCCAGCGTGTCCGCCCATCCCATCACAAAGAATATACAATCCACGGGCTTGTAAAGCTCTGCTTTTGGGCAACTCCAGCTTGTCAATTTTGGTTTCAATGCCAAAATAGTCTTCGTTATGATCGCGTTGACGCCCCACATCTGTGCGTCCTGCGTCTTCCAAGCTGCTTAACTGCATCGCCAGCACGACTGTAGGCATCTCATCAGCTTTGGAAATGATATCCTCTCCAGTCTCATCAAATTGCATGATAGTAGGTGCAGTAGTAAATTTATCCTCTGTTGGGGGTAAAGTTGCAGTTGGTGCTTCCAATTCTGAAGAAATTGCCTCCAGACGCGATCGCAACTGTGCGATCGTCTCAATTTTACCTATCTCTAAATCACCCAACATTTGAACTACAGAGCCAAATTGAGTGCGTTGCGACTGTCTAAATAACGCCTGCCAAACCCGTCCTAACGCTTGAATAGTTATCGGCTGTTCTTGGGTCGGTAATGTTTGGGCTTCTGAATATTCTGGTGACTCAGTTGCAGGTTGAAAATTGAATGGTTCCAAATATAACTGTCGTAACGCCAGCGTTTGGTCTTCATCCAATCGCAAATTAGACAAATCCAAGAGACTTTGACGACAACCTACTGGTTCGAGTACTGCCCAGAGTTGGGTCATCTGATAACACCAGTGTAAAAGTTGTAACGAGCTAGTGGTTTCTTCTTGCCACAGATCAAGTAAAGACTGCCAATCTGAACGGTCTTCAATTATTACTACCTGTACATCACCCTGCTGCCATGCATCATGAATCAATGGTATTCCTGGGTGAGCTTGGGATTGTAAGCCAATATAAAGTTTAGCAAGGTTAGGAATTTCACTAGATCCAACTGTTGATGTTATCAGCCCCTGCTGCTGATTTCCTAGCACTGCATCAATGAGTGAGATTTGATATGGTTGACAGTCTAAGACTCGCACACTCACTTCAGTATTATTGCTAATTTCCTTTGGGTTCGGTAGCGGATCTAACAGCTGATAACGTCGTTGAGAGTCTAAATAATAGCCTGTTGTCAACTCAGAGTTAGGTAACGCTGAATCAGGTAAATCGTGGGGAGGAGAGCTAGCTGAAATATCTACCTCACCTATTTCCAAAGCTTCCTCTGCTGCTTCTTCTCCCGAAGCTTCCCCAACCGCCAGTCGCCAGTCGTCGGTTGCTTTCTTGGCAATAATTGCCCACCAGACTGTTCCGCAATCTGCACCGCAGTGATGACAACATTGTGCATTCAAGGGGACACTAGTACTGCATTCAGGACAAACCTTGTGAGTCAAGGACGTACCACAATTTTGACAGAATTTGTTGTTATTCGCGTTTTCAAATTTACACTGAGGGCAAATCAGCATAGTGGAAGTTCCTTAATTCCCGTTCCAAGGTGCTTCTAGCCACTAATATCCAAAGTGCCACAATTGGCTGCACCTGCCTACAGTAGACTTACAAGAGATTGTGGTTTTACCAGTGAATTTTGGTGGCAGTATTAATTGTGACGCATATTAGCTCACTATTTCAGATATTGGCAGCCAATTCTTCTAAATGGATGAGTAGGAGGAGGAGAGGGAGGAATTAAAAATCATTATTTACTTATCTCCCTACTCCCTGCACAGACGCGTAGACACTCGAAGAGCGGCTTCTCGTAAGAGTATAATCGCGTCTCTACCCCCATTGATTCCCTCACTCCTCTTTCACACCTCGCCATTAATTGCTAATTGAATAGTAAAACAGGTGAGTTGTGACCCACTTTCTACTTCAATTGTTCCTCCTAAATGTTTGACAAGTTTTTGTACCAGAGCCAGTCCTAATCCCGTGCCACCCTGCTTCGAAGGGTCATTGCTGGGAATGCGGTAAAATTTATCGAAAATATATGCTAATTCAACCGCAGGAATTTCTACACCAGAATTGATCACCTGAAATTGGATATTCTCAGATTTTAATTCGGCGGTAACAGTGATTTCTCCATCTGGGGGGCTGAATTTACAAGCATTCGTCAGCAGTTCTCTTAAGATACGTTCTAGATTAAATGGATCACATACAAAGGGAGGAAGATTAGGAGCTATCTTAACGTGTATATTTTGCTGACAAGAGTTGCGATCGCCTGCTTTGAATAGCTCTACTACGCGCCAAAGCCAGTGCTGTACTTGAATTGTCTCCAGCACCCAAGGTTTAGCCTTTGTATCAAGCTTTTGCAAATCTAGGAAGTTGTTAATTAGATTGATTTCTCGTTCACATTCGTTACCTAAAATTTCAAAATAGCGAGATGCTTTCGAGCGTTCTGCTTCTGGTTTTGTCGTTTCTGATAAAAAGTTTTGCTCTTGATGCAGTGCAATTCCTAGCATTTGAATCGCCATTTTCATATTAGTTAGCGGCGTGCGAAGTTCGTGAGAGACAGTACTAAGAAATTCATCTTTTAGGCGGTTGAGGCTTTCCATTTCCTCTAACTTACGTACCGCTTGTTGATTCTGTTTCAAGCTTACTTCTCTGAATTTGCTTTCTGTGATATTGCTAGTATTAGCCGGATTATCAAAGCATTGCTCAATTTCTTGAAAAGCCTCTTGTGCCTGCTTTTGAGCAGTGATATCCTCACAAACCATGAGAATCACTGGATTTTTTTGATGGTTATCCCCTTGAATAAAATGTCTATCTCCAACAGGCAATAACCGTGCTATGACTTTGACCCAAACTATCATATTGGCAGGGCAATTCAAGCGAAATTCCCAGTTAGTAATTTCGCTTTGAGGTGAAGCCGTTATTAACCTCAAAAATGCATCAGATAGCCTAGCTTGGTCTGACTGTTCAAACAAGTTAAAAATAGGCTTGTTGACCAATTGTTCAGTAGTGTAACCAAGACAAGTTGCACCGAAATGGTTAACAGACAAAATTGTCCCTATTGCATCTAAACTGAAATACACAGTGGGGATATTTTCGTAAAGCCTACGATACCATTCAAGTTCCTCTTGAGTACGACGCAGAATTTCTGCTGTGCAAAGTTCTAAATCGGATACTCGGTCAGACACAAGTTCTAGACGCGCAGGCGTTGTAGACAAGATAGCTTGTGGTTGGCGATTATCCTGCCAGATTGATGGCTGATTACGGATCATAAGACTTAAACTTGCACACAAGCGCTGATTTTAACTGGGAAGGAATAAAAGAAACTCATTATACTGCCTTTGGCTTGAGTTTCGTCAAAAGCAAATAAAAACTTATGTAACAGAGAAATTATGTAACAATTTCAGTTCAGATGGAGTTAGTTCACGCCATTGACCCGGTTGTAGCCCATCTAATTGCAGGTTGGCTATACTCACTCTAAGCAATCGTAAAGTCGGATAACCAACAGCCGCAGTCATTCGTCGTACTTGGCGATTTTTTCCTTCTGTTAAAGTTATTTCTAGCCAAGCTGTTGGTATATTTTTGCGAAATCTAATCGGCGGAGTGCGATCGCACACGGGTGGTTCTTCTGGCAAAAGCTTAACCTCTGCTGGTCGAGTGCGGTAATCTTGAATTTCCACACCTGTTTGCAACTTGTTTATAGCATCTGCATCAGGAATGCGCTCTACCTGTACCCAATAAGTTCGTTTATGTCCAAACCGCGGATGGGCAAGGCGATGTTGCAACCGTCCATCGTTCGTTAATAACAATAAGCCTTCACTATCCCAATCCAAGCGCCCCACAGGATATACATCTGGCACATCGATATAGTCTTTAAGAGTGCTGTGTTTGGGAGTTTCTTGTGTAAACTGGCTGAGAACTCCGTAGGGCTTGTGAAAAATAATATATCGATAGTCAAAAGTCATTTGTCACTTGTACTAAGCGTTCGCCTTGGTCTCGTAGAGAAGTCGTAAAGCCTGCGGCATAGCTACGCTAAGGGCGCAGCCTCTCGTAGAGAAGTATTTTTCATTGGTCAGTCACAAAAACAAAGAAACGGAGGCAGTTGTTAGCCGCCCCCTGATAAATTAAAGCTTGGATGTATTGAGAAATGCTCTGACAGCAGATGGTTAACTTAGTTATCTACTGGTCAAAAACATAATCAAGACCACTCCCAGGATAATCGATCCACCACCAAGGATGAATGACCAGAAGCGATGGTAACTGTTGACAATCGTGCCATTTTCACTCTGAAGTTGGATCAAATCCATCCAAGGTGCAACACCCCGGCGGAACCAACCCACAGTCCCAACCTGTTCACCAATCAAGCTTTGCACTCGTTTCATCCCAAACAGGAAATTGCCGATGGGGCCAAAGCGTGAGGCGTAGTGTAGATAAAGCATCCCGCTACGGTCTTGGATTTTTAAATCTGAACCAAACTTATAACCAGCATCGCCACGACCAATTAGTTGACCTTGGAGTTTTGCAGGTTGTCCACGCAAAGGGCTGGCGTAGGGATCTGACATCAAGGTGAGAATGTCAGTTTCTGGTGCTTGCTTATAGTCGGGGAACATTACCAAAGCTTTGACTAGAATTCCTATGCCTAAGCCAATTATTGGCACACCAAATGCTAAACCTGAGTTAGCTGAACTTGACCACAGCAGTACCCCCATAATTAAGCCAGCTAAGAAACCGATGGTTTCAGCACCATACAACACAACATCTAAGAAAAAGTTACCGTAAAGTTTACTCTTACTCAGGCTTTTACCTTCGCCGATAACTCGCCCCATATCAAACTCAGTTGGTAAACCCAACTGTTCGGCATAGGTGCTAAGGGCGCGGACACGTTTACCAGTCAGAGGGTGAGTAGAATTTAACTCCATCCACCAGCCCCAGGGGTTAAACATATCCCACAAAAAGACGCGACCAATTTTTTCGGGGTCAGATGCGATACGGTAGGCGGTTCCTGTGGAAGCAGCGGCTTTATGGTCGTAGATACCCAAAGCGCGAGTACCTTCTATCAAGCGGCTGGGTTCTTTTGTCCGGGAACCTTCTTCTAAAATACCGTAGGCGATTTTCACTAAGGCGCGGGATAGCCCATTGGGGTTACCTGTACTTTCGGCTGCAAAGTGGTCTGCAAAGTATTCTCTAGTACGGGAGAGGTACAGCAGTAAGTAAGTACCGATGATGTAAAATACGTAAGCAACTAAGGCTGCTGTTTGCAGAGCATCTTTGATTTTGTTGTCCCCACCGCCACGTCCAAATCTTCTGGCTGTGCTGTAAATTAGATAGCAAATTTGCACTAGGGTAGAAGCTACTGTCATCACGGCAAAGTCCCAATGGACAATATGTCCTAATTCGTGGGCGTAGACAGTAGCAACTTCATCATCATCGAGATAAGTGAAAAGTCCTTGGCTGACGACTAAGCGGGCGCTGTTAGGCAATGAACCATAAGTAAAAGCTGTGGGGTTTTGGTCGTTAATGATGCCTAATCGCGGAGTTTTGAGGTTTTTTTGCTGACAAACTTGGCGAATAACGTTAGCTGTCTCTGGACTGAGGTTTTCAACTTCTGATAACTCTACCCAACGAGTTTGGTAAAGCCAGCTTTGAGTTAAGTCCATGAGGAACGGAGACAGGAAAAAAGCGAGGATATTAAAAATTAGGGCAATACCAATAGCGATCGCTAACCCTTGAAGTGGGTCGCTGCTACTCAAAATTAATACTAAGCTCAAACCTAAAACAAACACCATGCCAAATAGCAAGGTCATGGTGACACCAGAAGCTAAAACTAAGCTACCACCCACACCCCCCATTGTTAATTTCGTGCCTACAGTAGCAGCGCGACTGGCTTTTTGGATAGCACTAGACTGGATGGCTGGTGGTTGCGAAAAAGATTGACGGGCTTGTTCTGCCCAGTTGCGAACCTGTGGGTTATCACTTATCAGTAGCTTTTGACACATGATTGTGGCTTTGTCGATTTCGCCTGCACCTTGATAGGCTTTCATCAACCACATCTGCGCTGAAAGATAATCTGAGGAATTGCGGTCAACAGCATTCCGGCAGAACTGTTCTAGTATTTGAACCGCTTCTTGATAACGTCCTTGTTGAAAGGCATCTAATCCAGATTGCAATGACATAGAATCTCCCTGAAGGAGTGATATTTGATCCATGAATACTCAATAGATTCAAAGTTTGTCATTGTAATTTCGTAAAAGTTTAAATACTGGTTATATAAACTACGTTTAAAGCAAAAGACTAGAGAAACACGACTCACTGAGTTTCTCTAGTCTATAGAACGCATAAATCATATTTTAGATGATGACTGTGTTAATACTTAAGCTTTTTATATTGCTGCGATATTGTTACCTCCGCTCTGTCTGTGTTCGACAATTACAGAATAATTGTTTTGAACTTAATTAGGCTTCACCTGATTAGGTAGGTTTTTATTACCCGGATGGATCACCCGATTGGGGGAGAATGCATCGTAAGAGTAGCGCAGAAATGAAAAATTACTAATATTTGTTATTCAGAACGCCGTACAGGGAATTCTAATTTCAGTATCGGTATTTGATGGTTGGTTAGAAAAGTTAGTCGGCTCAGGTCAACTGGCTATTTGTTAACGCTTCCTAATTAAACCGCAATTTATTGATTAGAGTTTGTTTTTATGTCCCTTGCTAATTATCTCTCAGCTTCTCCTCAGCGGCGATCGCTCCGTATAGTTTTAGTTGTGCCATTTGTTCTGCAAATTTTTGCAGCAGTGGGATTAGTTGGCTATCTCTCATTCCGTAATGGTCAGCAGGCGGTGAATGACTTAGCCCATAAGTTGATTAGAGAAGCCAGCTTACGAGTCGATCAACATTTAGATACCTACTTAGAAACCCCCTACCAAATTGCGCGAAGTAACGCTGAATTAGTCGAGTCAGGATTGCTGAACTTTCCCATGCCTTATACCAATTCTCTGAAATAAGGCTACAGATGAGATAATAAGATGAAACTAGATACAAAGATGAACAATGTCAGGGGTATATCAACTAGAAATTAAAGAGACTGTCGCAGAACTCAAAGATTTACTGGCAATACAAAAAACTGCGACGGCTAAAGAAAGAGTGCAGCTACTATATTTACTCAAAACAGGGCATGGTCAAACAATTTCTCAAACCGCAGAAATTATTGGTCGAAATCGAGTGACCCTACACAAGTGGATTCGACAGTACAAAGCAGGCGGTATTGAAGGACTATTAAAACAAAAATCTTCGCCAGGAAGACCAAGAACCATCCCAAACTGGGCAGAAAAAGCATTAGAGAAAAGATTGCAAGAACCACTTGGATTTAATGGTTATCAAGAAATTGTAGAGTGGCTAGAACAAAACTTGGGAGTCAATTCTTGCTACAAGACAGTTCACAAACTGGTTTATTACCGTTTGGAGTCATCGCCAAAAGTACCACGCCCCAAAAGCGTTGAACAAAAACAACCACAAGTAGAGGCATTTAAAAAAACCTTGCACACAACTTAGCAATGCTGTCTTGGTTTTGCTTAACAGTTTTATGCACAACGAAAACGATTCGTTTTTGGTGCGAGGACGAAACTCGAATTGGATTGAAAACAATCACAGGACGGAAAATCACAGGCAAGGGTGTCAAACCCGTTGGTGTACACCAGTGGCAGTTCAAAGCAACATATTTATATGGAATCATCGAACCACTGACTGGCGAAAGCTTTTTTTGGGAATTTTCACATCTTAATACTGACTGTTTTCAGATATTCCTCAATCTAATTTCTCAACATTTTACTGATTCAGTACTAATTATTCAACTGGATAATGGTGCCTTTCATAAAGCCAAACGTCTTCAAGTACCAGATAACATCATTTTATTATTTCAGCCTGCACATTCTCCCGAGTTAAACCCAATTGAGCAGGTTTGGCAATATATTAAGCGCCGACTGCGTTGGTTATTACCTAAAAAACTTGATGATTTACGTACTGCTCTCTACGCTGAAATTGGGAAATTAACCAAACAAATTATTGTATCTATTGCCCGAAGACAATATATTTTAGAGGCACTATCTGTAGCTAGCTTTTAGAGAATTGGTATTACAAAATCTTCAGCAAACACAACTTCAATTGTTGCAGCATGAGAAGATGTCTGCCTTGGGCAATCTTGTAGCTGGTGTAGCTCATGAAATCAACAATCCTCTTGGCTTCATTGCCAGCAATTTGCAGCCTGCGATTGATTACGTTAATGATTTGTTTAAGCTAATTGACTTATATCAAACTAAGATTCCTGAAACAGAACTAGACATTGCAGACGAAATAGCTGCCATTGACTTGGACTATGTGCGAGAAGATTTGCCTAAGTTAATTAACTCAATGAAACTCGGAGTTGAACGCATCAGCTATATCAGTACGAGTTTACGTACTTTTTCTCGCTCTGACAAAGACTATAAAGTGCCTTTTGATATTCATGAGGGTATCGACAGCACTATTCTGATTCTCAAACATCGGTTGAAAGCCAGTGAAGACCGCCCAGAAATCAAAATTATCAAGGAGTATGGCAATTTACCTCAAATTGAATGCTTTCCAGGACAACTAAATCAAGTATTCATGAATATTTTGGCGAATGCGATCGATGCTTTGGAAGACTCCAATCAAGGACGCAGTTTTGCTGAGATTAGCGCCCAGCTAAACCAAATTACGGTAAAAACAGAATCCTCAGAAGATGGGCAATCCGTGCTGATTCGCATTCGAGATAATGGCATTGGTATGACAGATCAGTTAAAACAAAAGATTTTTGAGCATTTCTTCACAACCAAAGGTGTAGGAAAAGGCACTGGATTAGGATTAGCGATCGCTCATCAAATTGTGATAGAAGAACACGAAGGAGCGCTCACAGTCAACTCAACCTTAAGTAAGGGAACTGAGTTTGTAATTACACTCCCAGTCAAAGTTACTGCAAGCAAATCTGTACAAAAGATAATGGTTAAGAGTGGGGAGTAGAGACGCGATTATACTCTTACGAGAAGTCGCTCTTCGAGTGTCTACGCGTCTGTGCAGGAGAGGGGGTGATGAGGGAGCAAGGGAACAATAACTAATCACCAATGACAAATGATGACTGATAGGATGGGGAAAAGCTAAAGATTTGTACTTATGACTATTCTTGATATTGCTTCTCCCCTAATTACGAGCGCTCAAAAAACTCGCCAAGCTGCTAGTAAACTAGTACTTCTTTCTACTGAGGCGAAAAATCAAGCTATTGAAGTGATCGCCCAAGCTTTAGAATCGGCTAGAGATGAAATATTACAAGCAAATATTGCTGATTGTGAAGCCGCTGCTGCTGAAGGTATTTCTAAACCACTTTATAAGCGTTTGCAATTGGATGAACATGAGTTAAGAGATGCGATCGCTGGGGTGCGAGATGTCGGAAAGTTAGCTGATCCTGTGGGTAAAGTGCAGATTCATCGCGAACTTGATTCTGGTTTAGTTCTCAAGCGCATTACTTGTCCTCTGGGTGTTTTGGGAATTATTTTTGAAGCACGTCCAGAAGCGGCGATTCAAATTGTTTCTTTGGCTATCAAATCGGGTAATGGCGTCATCCTTAAAGCTGGAAAGGAAGCTGTTCGTTCTTGTGAAGCCATAGTGAAAGCAATTAAGCAGGGATTATCTCAAACTAGTGTTAACCCTGATGCAGTACAGTTGCTAACAACTAGAGAAGAAACTTTAGAACTTTTGAAGTTAGACAAATATGTGGATTTAATTATTCCTAGAGGTTCTAACTCTTTTGTGAGGTTTGTGCAGGATAATACTCGAATTCCTGTACTAGGTCATGCTGATGGAATTTGTCATCTTTATATAGATAAAGCTGCTGATATTGATCAGGCAGTCACGGTTACTGTTGATGCTAAAGCACAATATCCGGCTGTCTGTAATGCTATTGAAACTTTGCTAGTTCATCAGTCAATTGCCAAAGATTTCTTACCAAAAGTTGCTGAGGCTTTGCAAGAACGTAAAGTAGAATTAAGAGGGGATAAGCGTACTTTAGGAATTTTACCAAATATCGCAACTGCAACAGCAATAGACTGGCAAACAGAATACAGTGATTTTATCTTGTCCATTAAAGTTGTGGATTCTATAGAAGATGCGATCGCTCATATTAATGAATATGGTTCTCGCCATACTGATGCGATTATCACTGAAGATTCTGCGGCTGTTGAAAGTTTCTTTGGACTGGTAAATTCAGCCAATATATTTCACAACTGTTCTACTCGCTTTGCTGACGGTTTCCGCTACGGTTTTGGTGCAGAAGTCGGGATTAGTACTCAACAAATGCCACCCCGCGGCCCTGTTGGTTTAGAAGGATTGGTAACATATAAATATCAAATGACTGGTGATGGTCATATTGTGGCCAGTTACACTGGGGCTAATGCTAAAGCTTTTACTCATCAAGATTTTGTTTAAAACATCTTCCTTGCGTCTTTGTGGTTAAACAATTATTTTTTACCACAAAGACACGAAGACATTAAGAAAAATCGATTTTTGCTAATAGTACTTCTGTAAAGTCTAGGGAAATACCACATTTATTTAACAGCAAATTCAGTATATTTTCTTAGTTCAGCAAGTTGAAAAGCTAGAACTATTTTAGTTTTAGGGATGCCAGCACTAACCAGTTCATTTGCAATACCAATTTCAGTTCCGTCTCTTTGAATCCAGATTTTATCGTTGATAATATCAATGTGGATTAAGCATCCATGTACCCGTTGTTTATTTTCCCAACCAAGTGTTAGTAACAAATAGTGGTTTTCATTTTTGTCAATAATAAACTGTCTTTCTAGTTGTCCGTAAGCGTAGGGAAGTTGGGAGTATTCGCTTAATATTTTTTGAATGATTTGGCGGTAATTATCTAAGGTATCCATTCTAAAATTACCTCTCGTTCTGAATCAAAGACAAGTAAACTAAGACGCTGATTTTCTATCAATATTTTACCAATTGGTTCTTGAAACAGTTCTGAGTAGGTTTATTGACGAACAGCAAGATACAATCGGCGGCTTGGTTCTAAGCGACTGAGAATATCGTAGTATAAAATATATTGCCCCAAAGCGTTTTCAAGATCGGCTACTGGAGAAGCACCAATAAAGCTTTTAATTTCTACTGCTATTTTTTGTCCGCTTTTTTCTGCGGCTATAAGTTTTTCTGCTCCTAAATCAATATATAAATCTCTTGTACCCCATTTTAAGATAAATGGATCGTTGGTAATATACCAACTCTCTTTTTCAAGAGAGTTTCTCACAGCATTATGATAAATATCTTTGGCTGGCATAGTATATTAGTAATTAGCTTTTAAACTAATGCTTTTAGTAACGCCTGAAGTTTAAGTTGCACTTCTGCAAATTCTTTCTCAGGATCAGACCCGGCGACAATACCAGCACCTGCGTAAAGCCTGGCGCGATCGCCATCGATTAATGCTGAACGAATGCCAACAATAAATTCACAATTACCTTGAGAGTCTATCCAACCTAATGGTGCAGCATATAAGCCTCTCTCAAAGTTCTCATAACGACGAATTTCAGCACAAGCAACATCTCTAGCTGCGCCTGCAACGGCTGGTGTAGGATGCAGTTGAGAAACAATCTGTAAGGGGTGTACACTAGCAGGAACTATGGCACTAATTGGCGTCCACAAATGCTGAATATTAGATAATTGTCGTAGGCGTGGTGCTAATACTTGAGGCAATAAACCTAGCTGCGATAGGCGTTGAGTTATAAAATCAAGTACTAATAAATGTTCGTGTTTTTCTTTTTCGCTATTTAGTAAGCGATTGGCACTAGCAGCATCTTCAGCAGGTGTTTTACCTCGTGGTGCAGAACCTGCCAAAGCATCAGTGATTAACTGCTGATTATTAATACTAATTAATCTTTCTGGGCTTGCACCTATAAAGTTTTGCCCTTTACCATTACTTGTTGAAAATATATAACAATTAGGATGCACTTGTCTGAGATTATTTAACGATTTAAATAAATCAAAATGATTGCTTGACCTTACATCCAAGGTATCAGCTAATACTATTTTACTTAAATGACTAGAACGAATTTTTTCTAAAGCAGAAGATACAGAACGCTTAAATCTAGCCGCATCTACTTCAGATTTTTTGCAGAAGCTTGAAGAGAATAAATCAATTTTAGGCGAATAATAATTTAAAGATTGAATATGCTCAATTTTGCTTTGTACAGTTTGCAAAATTTTTTTAATATTGACACTAGCATTGATAATTGTATTAGTTACTAATGTACAACGCTGATTTTTAACAGCTACTTGCCAACGTGGTAAAAACACTGTAGCAGATGGAAATGGATAATCTGCTTGGATATTTTTATCAAAAAAACTAAAGTAACAAAAAAAGTGAGGCCCAGAAAAAGGTTGGTTAACATTAGCAAAATTAACTATATTTTTTAGACATGATTTGATAAAATTTTCGGCTTTGGCAAATCTGTCTGTACCGTCAATTTGTAATTTTGCTACAGCATCAATTGCTGCGATCGCTTCTCCTTTGCCTCTATCCTCAAAGTAAAAATTTATTTCATTTGCTTGTGTAAGCTGATCTAATACAACTAGGGGGTCAACCAAATCAATCGCTTGCGAGATACTGACAATTTGCCTGCAATTATTTTTGACGCACTTTTCTTGCACTCTTAAAAGAAATTGATATAAATCTTTGTGTTCTACAAAGAACTTGCTCCGACATGGTGAAACTGTCATGGATTTAAGGATAGTAAATTTTTTTTAAGTTATCTTCCTAAAGTGTAATTAATCATGGTCGTATTTCTACAGGTAACATATTAAGTCGCCATTTTACCAGCGTAGGCTTTGCCTTGTTTGTGGTGTTACAATACCCGGACAAGCTAAGCTTAGTTTTGGGTTGCAATTTAACGGTGAGTGTTAGCTAAGTATGCCTAAAAAGCCAGAGTAAAAGCATAAATTTTCACACTTCATTAGCATTTTGTGTCTCTTTAAATAATAAAATCTAACGTGTACGTAGTATTCTCAGAATATAATTAATCACGACTGATGACTACCAAGCAAATTTTATATCCCAACACTAAGTTATGGATGGCGGCTATTAAACCGCCAATGTACAGCGTTGCCATCATACCGATTTGGGTAGGAACAGCTGTAGCATTTGCAGAAACCAAAGTTTTTAATAGTGCAATATTTTCTACTTTTGTTGCTGCGGCAATTTTAATTCTGGCGTGGGAAAACCTGAGTAATGATGTTTTTGATTCGGAAACGGGTATTGATAAGAATAAACACCATTCTTTAGTAAACTTAACTGGCAATAAGTCACTAATATTTTGGATAGGAAATTTCTGTTTAGGTTTGGGTTTGTTGAGTATAGTAGCGATCGCCCTTTGGCAACAAGACCCAACTGTCATCGGGATAATTTTGCTTTGCTGTGCATTGGGCTACACTTACCAAGGCCCACCCTTTCGCTTAGGATACCAGGGTTTAGGCGAGATTATTTGCTTTTTTGCCTTTGGGCCATTGGCAGTAGCGGCAGCATATTATAGCCAAACCCGAACTTGGTCAATGACGAGTTTAGCAGCCTCAGTAATTGTTGGTATCGCCACAAGTTTAATTTTGTTTTGCTCACACTTTCACCAAGTTAAGGATGATATAGCTGCTGGGAAGCGCTCGCCTATCGTCCGCCTGGGAACCGAAAAAGCTGCCCAAGTCTTAATTTGGTTTACTATCAGTATTTATCCCCTCAGCTTAATATTTGTGCTATTGGGAGTTTTCCCGGTTTGGACGTTGCTAAGTTGGCTGAGTTTACCCTTTGCTGTCAAATTATGCCGCCATGTGCAAGAAAATCATAATCAGCCGGAAAAAGTCAGTAACTGCAAATTCATTGCTGTAGCTGTGCATTTCTGGAGTTGCTTGCTGTTGGGCGTGGGATTTATGCTCTAATGGTCATTTGTCCTTTGTCATTTGTATGAAAAAAGACACAGAACGATGTTGATAATTAGCTTGATTTGACCATAGTGGCTTACAAATTTGATTTTCGTCCTTATCGACGACGATTTGTGCGATCGCTTACCACAAGTCATGGTAATTGGGATATGCGTGATGGCATTATTCTCCGCCTGACCGATGAAACAGGCAGAGTTGGCTGGGGAGAAATTGCTCCCATCAGTTGGTTTGGTTCCGAAACCATAGAACAAGCCTTAGAATTTTGTCACCAACTACCAGCAGAAATCACAGACAAGATAATTTTCTCCATCCCAGATGAGTTACCTGCTTGTCAATTTGGTTTTGAGTCAGCGTTTGAGGGATTAGGGATTAGTGACTGGGGACTGGGGACTGGGGAAGATGAGGAAGATGAAAAAAATAATCTTATAACTCCTAACTCCTGTACAGATGCGATTAATGAGCCAGCGCGTTGCGGTGAATCATCGCTGCGGGAGGGTTTCCCCCGTTGTAGCGACTGGCGTCGCGTCTCTACTTCCTCACTTTCCTACAGCGGTTTATTATCGGCTGGAGAAGCGGCTTTAAATCAATGGGAAACTTTATGGCAGCAAGGATATCGCACGTTTAAATGGAAAATTGGTGTAGATGCGATCGCTAATGAACTAAAAATTTTTGAGTCCCTGACGCAGGCGTTACCAGCATCAGCAAAATTGCGATTAGATGCCAACGGTGGACTCAGCTATGAAGAAGCAAATTTATGGCTGTGGAATTGCGATAATATCCAGGCAAATCAAGCATTACCATTAGAAATTGAATTTATTGAACAACCCCTACCTGTGGGGCAATTGCAGGGGATGTTGGAATTGAGTATGTGCTACAGAACTGCGATCGCTTTAGATGAGTCTGTTGCCACACTCAAGCAACTTGAACGCTGTTATCAACAAGGTTGGCGAGGGATTTTTGTAATTAAACCTGGGATAGTCGGTTCACCATCTCGTTTAAGACAATTTTGTCAACATCATAAAATTGATGCTGTATTTTCATCAGTATTTGAAACTGCGATCGCAAGACTTGCAGCACTCCAATTAGCAGCAGAATTATCTCTACATAATAGGGCGGTTGGTTTTGGTGTTAACCATTTTTTTGAACCAGAAGAAACTTGGCTTCATAACATATGGAACGAGCTTTAGCATACTTCAAAAATTTTGCTCAACGTGACTTGCTGATTGGTTTTAATAGCCTTCAGTTTCAGCAAACATTTGAAAAATTATATTTAGAACTCACACATTTGTCAGCTTGTGGAATTCCACCAAAAATCGTTTTAGCTGAACGCGAACCAGTGCAATTTTTGGCAAGTTTTATCGCCGCTTGTGCAGCTAATTGTCCAGTTTTTCTTTGTAACCCAGACTGGGGAAAGCAAGAATGGCAACAAGTATTCGATTTAGTACAGCCAGATATTATTTGGGGCATGGCGCATGGGGCATGGTGCATAGAAAAAAAGAATAATCCCCAATGCCCAATGCCCAATTGCATAATGATTCCTACGGGTGGTTCATCAGGACAGATTAAATTTGCTATGCACACTTGGGAAACTCTCACGGCGTCCGTGCAAGGTTTTAAAGCATACTTTCAGTTACAACAAATCAATTCTTTTTGTGTATTGCCGCTATATCATGTCAGCGGCTTAATGCAGTTTATGCGTTCTTTCACTACCAGAGGTAAACTAGCTATATTGCCATTCAAAGCAATAGAATCTGGTCAAATATTAAATCTTCAACAATCAGAATTTTTTATATCTTTAGTACCAACACAGTTACAACGGATTCTACAAAATCCAGAGTTAACAGAGTGGCTCTCTCAATTTAAAACTGTACTTTTAGGAGGTGCGCCAGCATGGAATGAACTCCTAGAAAAAGCAAGATTCCATCATATAAGTCTAGCACTTACTTATGGCATGACAGAAACTGCTTCTCAAATTGCCACCCTTAAACCCCATGATTTTCTCAAAGGTAAAGTTAGTAGTGGCAAGATTCTTCCCCACGTTCAAATAACAATTCGTAATCAACAAGACGAAGTTTTAAAATCAAATCAAATCGGAACTATTAACATTAATGCTCAATCTTTAGCCCTTGGTTACTATCCTCAAACCTGGGACAATCATAATTATTTCCAAGTAGATGATTTAGGTTATTTAGACGAGCAAGGTTATTTAAATATTGTTGGGCGTAACAGCGATAAAATAATTACAGGCGGTGAAAATATTTATCCAGCAGAAATCGAATCAGCTATCCGAGCTACTAAAATGGTTATGGATGTTTCTGTCATCGGCATACCAGATCAACACTGGGGGCAAGCATTAACAGCCATTTATATTCCTAATGACTCAAATACCCACACCTCAGAAATTCAAACCCTACTCAAAGACAAACTTAGCAAATTTAAAATCCCTAAACATTGGATTCCTCTGCCAACTTTACCCCATAACGCCCAAGGTAAAATTAATCGTCAACAGCTACAGCAAATAGCTCAAGAATTCTTAAATAAATCATCACATAACCTCTCTTGACTTTCTTCTCTCTGCGCCCTCTGCGTCTCTGCGGTTCGTTTCCAACCACTGTATTATTTCATCAGGTAATTCTTGCTTACTTCTACTATTTGCATCAATACAAACGTGTCTAGTTACAGCCTTAGCAATTATTACATCAGTCCCTGTAATATCGTAAGCAATTTCAAACTTCTCAACACTTATTTTTTGGGGCATTAAGCTAATTACCAACTTATCGCCGCAGAATATGGGGCGCAAAAAATCAACATTCGCATGAACAATCGGATAAGCCACAGAAGGATTAGTAAAAAAATCTTTGAGATTAATGCCTGATGCTCTTAAAGATTCTTCATAAGCTTCATGACAGATACTCAAAATATTTGCAAAATAAACTACCCCAGCAGCATCAGTGTCTTGAAAATGAACCGTGCGGTTGTATGTGAAAGACATTTTTCAAAATGAAAACATAAAAATAGTAGGCTGTAAGCCTACTTTACTAATTAATTTTACTCTAGGTACAACAGTTATCAATTTAACGGGTAATATCCCTAGCTATCTAATTGGTATACAAAGCAGGTAAACTGAGGAAAGCACCTAGCAGCAGTAAAAAATTAGTGATAGTAAAGTTGCCTCGCCATCGCCCAGAACGAAAATTCAGTAATATCAAACGAATAGTATTAGAATGTTCACTCATTGAGTGCGTGCATTGTGGGGCAGAATTAGCGCTACGCAGACCAAGACACATGCGTAAAACCATTCAAACAATGGATGGTGCAGTATTTGTGGCAGGCAAGAGTAAAGAATGTACCAATCATAGTTGCACACATTTTGGTAAACATTACTACGCGACTGGCGTGTTAAAATACAGTCTGCCTTACAGTACTTATGGGCTAGACGTGCTGGCATTTATTGGTTGGCAACATGAAAATGAGCATCAACAGTTGGCAGAAATTCGGCGCTTATTAAACCAGCGTGGTGTTGAAATTAACGAAAGCAATGTAGGTAAGCTATACCGTCAATTTCTGGCACTATTGGGTGGAACGATTGCACATACACAGGAGAAATTAGCTGCCACAGCAGTCCATCATGGTGGCTTGATTTGGGCAATAGATGCCTTACAGCCCGAAGGCCACGGAACCTTACTGTATGTATTGTACGAGGTATTAAGCGGTACACCAGTAAGTGGAATTCAGTTACCACAGGCACAGGCACAAAGGTTAATTGAGTGGCTGCAACCATATAAAGAGTTACCGTATAAAGTGCTAGCAACATTGTCAGATGGGGAAAAATCAATCATTGCGGCAATGAATTCAAGTTGGCCAGATGCACCCCATCAACGTTGTCAAGCCCACTTTCTCAGTAATTTAAGTGAAGTGGTGCTGCCATTAGACACAAAGCTCAGACAGCAATTAAAAGCAGATTTAGATGATCTGCCAAAAGTCCCTGAGTACTCAGAAAGAGCCCAACACCCAGGCTCCGAACAGCAGCAAGACAGTCTCCCTTTTTTTCAGGAATCCCCTATTTGTCACGAGACATAGAGTTAATGGCAATCGAATCCCAGATTCGGGCTGCGGTTCGGGATTGTGTCAATCGCACCAGTCGCAAACCTTTTCGCTGGGGCGGTTTAAGCGGCTACCAGCAATTAGAAACTATTGGACAGATACTACGTAGTTTACCATGTCGAGAACTTGATACAGATTATTTGTCTCTCTTGTCAGTATGGATTGACCAAGCCTTAAGTAGCAATCGTTCATTAGCCTCCGACTTAGAAGAAACACACAATTGGTTGCAACGAATTGCAGAATGTTTGCACTATCCTGAACAAACCAGTCCACGCATTGATTGCGCGACCGATGTTACACAAACTGTAAAATTACCTTTAACAAGTTTTCAAGTTCGGCGCGAAATGGAAGAGTTATTACAGCAATTTCAGCCCGACCCTCAACAAAATCCCGCACAGTTTGCCTTGAAGAAAAAGCTACAAAAACTATGGCATAAATACGGTACTGATTTATTGCACTGCTATGACATTCCTGGCTTACCGCCAGATAACTTGAAAATGGAAGCTATGTTTAGCCTTTTGCGTCGCAATCAACGGCGAATTAGTGGGCGCAAATCAACTGCCGAATTACGTGATTTTGGGCAATATCAAGTTCTTTTCTTCGCCGAAAGTGAACAAATGTTGCTGACACAAATTCGGGAAGTGCCTGTAGCGGAATACAACACTCAACGTCGCAGATTAGCAATGGATGAAGCACCCCGTCAACAAAAACATCGCCTTCATCGTCATCCAGTTACCACAATACAAGCTTTAGTCGATCAACATACGGAACTTCTGACTGTGCTTGAGTCTCAAGCCCTGAAATACCAATTAGATAGCTAGGGGGTAATATATATCTTCAGAAGTAGGGTTGAGGTAGGGACGCTGCACATCAATTGAATGTTGTGCAAAGTGTTGATCAATCTCTCTCATTCTTTCTTCCATCGCATTTTTACCTTTTTGCCAAGCTTCCAGCAAAGCATTCGCTAAAATTTGGCAACGGTTCATCCCAAAACTTTCCTGTGCAGCGAATTTTTCGGTTGGTTCTTCAGCTAAACCTAGTCCTGGGGCTAAAAACTTCGTGAATAGAGGTATTTCTGGCTGGAAATAAGATTGATGTTGTGTATAAATAACCTGAAGGATGCTACGGATTGCTGGATAATCGTCGAGTTCAAAGTACAGCACGCCGGAATCATAGCGTTCGTATGCAGCAGGATTGTAGAGAACCTGAAAGTTAAAGGGAATCGCGGCTGCATTGAGTTGCTGCGTCAGGCTTTCCATGAGGGCGATCGCACCACCTGGAGTAAAATTAAAATAGATTCTTCCTGATCCAAAATCCACATCTGGATTACTCTGCTGTTCCTGCCCAACATTACTAACTGCTACATAACAACCGTTGTGCAGTCGATTTTTCGGCATCCAGATAGCTACCATCTCACCCGCTTTAGCAGATTTCATACTGGGTTTGAGATGGCAATCTGGCTCAATATGTAGCGTTAAACCACCTTTAATCACCGCCATACTACCATCAGGCTCTTGCCGCAACACCTGCCAGCTAGGATCAAAGTAACCTATTCCGTGATTGCTTGAGTGCAATTGCTCATAAAATTCCCAATCAATCCCAAAGATGCAATCGTTTTCTAAATTATGATAAAGCGTGTAATTACAGCTATCAGAATTAACTGCCAAAGTGGTTTGTAAGGAACCATTGTAATAGATTCCGTAAAGGAAATTCCGCAGTAGTAAGGTGAGATATTTACGTTGTAGAGCCACCGAAGTTTGCTGAAATCTTTGAGCTACTTTAGTCGGTAGAGCAAAGGGTTGATAGTTGGGATGATGAATACAAAAGTTTGGCTCAATCTCGATATTACTGGCAATGTCGAATAAGGAAGTTAACAGTTGATTGGTAGAAGAATTTGGCATTATCAATTTAGAACTCAAAACTCATAATCACCGTTTACACAGCATTAACAATAGGAAAAATTTTTATCAGATAAAGCCTTTATTCAGACTTCTCTCTGTGCCTTTGTGGTTCACTCAAAGCGTTTTTCAGAAATTACATAATATTGTTAGATGAATCTATTTTTTTCATCACCTTTATGCTATATACCTTAAATTTATAACAATGAAAATAGGCTCTAAAAAAATTTAATATGTCAACCTTTAATTTT
Source organism: Nostoc sp. UHCC 0302 (assembly GCF_038096175.1). Taxonomy (NCBI): domain Bacteria; kingdom Bacillati; phylum Cyanobacteriota; class Cyanophyceae; order Nostocales; family Nostocaceae; genus Nostoc; species Nostoc sp. UHCC 0302. The sequence goes on along the minus strand of NZ_CP151099.1, from coordinate 76,382 downwards.
TAGTTACATCTTGTATTTTACTCTTTCCTACCCTTAACAACCCCGTAGCCGAGTCTTTTCGTAATAAATGCGAAGCAATTGCTGTTCCTTTTCTGGTTGAGGAAGTTTATGGAGGTTTGCCACAGGTTTTAGAATTGTAGACTCAGAGATACCAAAAATTGTTAACACAGATTGTTCAGGCATAGTGAGTAAGTTTTTAGCAACTTGCAGCATACAGATATCACTGTTGTTAAAATATTTGCGGCTAGTAATCATATCTTGAATCTGATGAATCAGTGCTAACCCTGCAAACTGGATAACACGCAGAATAAAATCATGCTGGTACTCCAAAATCATGGGGAAAGCATTTAGATAAGACCTAATTAGAGCAACTATTGAAGGTTGTAGAACTTCTAGCGGCGTCATTGCCAGATGGAGTGATTCTTCTAATTCAATGGTAGGATCTACTACAAGGCTCGAAAGCCAAATTTGTAAATAGCTGGCGAGTAAAGTTCCTAAATCAAAGGCTGGATCTCCCCAAGAGCAAGCTTCCCAATCAATTAGTCGCACTAAGCAATTATCTAGCTGTTCCCATCTAGAATGAACCAAAATATTGTTTAAAGTTAAGTCGTTGTGCGTTAAACAGCAAGGTTGCCAGTTATATGCTAAATCAGCAATTGCTGATTCTAAACTTTCATAGCGCTGATAAAGAACATAGAATTTTAGCGCATCTGTAGGAACCACACCAAAAATATCCGGTCCAATTGAGTTTATTCCTTGTGCTGGATTGTAAAAGCCATAACGAAATTGCCCTTCGGGAGCAGTGGACATAAAATCCTTATACTCTCGACGATTGAAGGTTGCACGATGCAGTCCTGCCAACGTAGTGCCAATGGCAGAAGCAATTTCTGGTAGAAAAATATCATTTTTCTGGTAATACTGCCCGAGCTCTAAATATTCGCTGAGATAATTACGGACAAGTATAGAATTTTCCTGATCAAAATGTAGCACTGATGGAGCGATCGCAGAAATATTTCCCAAAACTGGAAACTGCCCAAGCAATTGCCCAAACAGCCATTCATTAAAAAACTCATGCGGCGTTTCATCATTATTAGTGATGCTTTCTTGTTTAACCAGCAGATTACGATTGTCTGCTAAAGTCACCAATAAATTGAAATTCTTCTTGCTATTTTTTGGCAACTCAGATTTATCTGATGCGCCATCTTCTGAGCTACACAGACCTGCATCTCGCAGATACTGGATAACGTTTTGAGAAGACAGTGATAATACCATGTATTATTTCCTAGTTCCTAAAATTGCGGAGAGAATCACCTATGTCGGGATTGGCTTAGTATTAGCAGTTAGCAGTAGATAGCAACTATGTATGAATAACAATAATGATAGTACTATCTACTAATATCCTATCTGTTAGACAAAAACTTGCCAAAATGGCATTAAACACTTTATTTTTTCTTCAAATTTTACTCTTATACACTATTCCAACTTTATAGCTTTCAGCATATTTGCTTAAATGCATTTAGAGTAAAATTGGCGGGAGATCAAGATTAACAGCAAAACAATAATTGGTAGCAGATGTTGCTTGCTGCTTAACAGCTATTAATTAATGAGAATGGCTACTTATCCTAAATCAGCGTGTAAAAAGTAGTATGAATAACAATTATGTCATTCTCTAAGTAGCAAAGAATATAGGAAAACCTTCGCGCCTAAAAGTATGACATTCGACACTATTATTTTTATTTATCATGGCAAAGCCAAGATAACCGGACACTTTAGACAGGTAATAATTAATTTTTTGTATTGGTTTGATAATTGCTTCCTAACCGCCTAAGTAGAATTTCACTTTTGACTTTTGTCAGTGCTAACCTGTTAACAACAGCAGACACAGGTCTGACAAAACGCATAAAATTAATGTTTTGTCAAGTTAAATAGGGTCTAGTCATAGTTACTAAACCGCTTGCAAAAGTTATTAATTTAGCGAATTAAACTCAAAAATCAAAAAATTTGTTGGCTATCGCCTTTATTGTGACTTTTCTTTTTACAAAAATTGATTTTTATCCCAAGTCTGCTATTTAGCTCAAAGAAAAATTAGTACCTATTGACTTCGCGACATAGATAGGGTGGCAAGGCCAAGTCTAGTGTAATATATATGTACTAATACAACATTGTAAATTATGCAAAAATTTGATTCACCATTAACGTTAATGCCAGCATACCCAAAATTGTCATTAGTCCTGCTGGCATAAATTTGCGTGTTTTAGCTAATCTAAATGCAAAAAATACTACTAAAATGGCAGTAATAAACACTGCTAAAAATAGTCCCAGGATTTGTCCTTGTAGTTGAAGATAAGCTGTGAAAATTAGTAATAAACCGCTAATGCCCCCACTGAAAAGCGAAACTTGGCTGTTAGCCTGAATGTAGCCAATAATGCCACCAATAATCGCTAATACACCGTAGGAAAAGGCAGCAATTATACTTAAATTCATTGTTAAAACCTATGTAGATTTTGACTTTACTACCAGGGTCAGCAGACAATTTACCATAGCTGTTTAGCGATATCACCCAGTTGATTGATGGATAATCAAGCGATGCCAATGGCAAGTACTTACTCCTATGCACAGGTTCAATATCTCCAGCGCCAAGCAGCCTCACTTTTACTGTACCAATCTGTCCTCCAATGCGAAGTGGGGATAGCATTTCTTGACCTGTTGCAAGCTATACGTTACACTGATGCCGATGCACGAGGTTGTCTTCAAGCCTATGGTAGCTACTTCCATGCCTTGGCTGCGAGAAATCAAAATTGGGAAGACTACCTAATTAGTCAAATTCTCATCTGTGAAAATCCCTTTACAAAACTGGCACAACAGCGGGAATTTAAAGATTTACCTCCTGCTTTAATAGCGGCAGTTCGGCATGATTTACAAGTATTACAAAGTCTCTATGAATGTAGTACCGCTTGTTTAAGTGAGTGGGTGCAAACAGTAGCCCATATGCTTGTCTCACCTGTAGTGTGGTATCAAGAACCAGCAGCGGTAGAAGTAGAGGCAGGGTTGATTACGTCTCTACAACAGTTGGAACATTGGAGTGATGCTGTAGAAGATTTAGCAGCTTATTATCGGCAATTTGGCTCTGGTATATTCGCACAATACCATGCTTTCCGCTGGCAATCTGGGCAGTTTATCGGTATTCAGTATCCCGATTCAGTAAAGCTGAGTACGCTTATAGGTTACGAGTCTCAGCGAGATGCTTTGCTTAAAAATACAGAGTTTTTATTATCAGGGGAGACAGCGCTGCACGTATTACTGTACGGGAGCCGCGGTTCTGGAAAATCTTCTTTGGTGAAATCTTTATTAAATGAATATAGCAACCGCAATCTTCGCTTGTTAGAAGTGACAAAATCAGAATTGCAAGACTTACCAGAAATTGTAGAAAAGTTGCAGGGAGCGTCACAAAAATTTATCATTTTTGTTGATGACCTTTCTTTTGAAGAAGATGACGATGCCTTTAAATCGTTGAAAGTGGTATTAGAAGGCAATTTAACCGCTAGACCTCAAAATGTAGTTGTGTATGCCACTTCCAATCGTCGCCACTTGATTCGGGAGTTTTTTGTTGATAGACCTGCTCCCAAAGATAACGATGAAATTCATGCATGGGATACGATGCAAGAGAAACTTTCGTTTAGCGATCGCTTTGGACTCACCTTAACTTTTGAGCCAGCCAATCAGAAGACTTATTTAAAAATTGTCCGGCATTTAGCAGCACAAGCCAGTATTAATATTAACGAAGAAGACTTAGAATATCAAGCATTACAATGGGCAACTCGCCATAATGGTCGTTCTGGGCGTACAGCCCGGCAATTTATTGATTTCTTAAAAGCAGATATAGCAGTTTTTGGTGTGAATAACAAGACATTAGATATGTGATTTAAAAATAATTATTTAGTAATTTTATTTTTTGTAACTTACTCGCTATGTTTTATGCACAAATACCTACAGCAACCGGAGATTTTAGAATTACTATGTGAAAGTTAATGTCTTTAAACACTATCTATTCTAACTACTTAAACCATGCTAAAAATTAGCAATATGCAATCGGTAATGGTAAGCAATAGATTCATCTTAGGCATAGTTGCCTTTAGTGTGAGTTTTGGGCTTAGTCTTGTTCCCAATTGGGATTTGAGTAAAGCCTTTTTTACAGGTGTAATTACTGTAATTGCTACCTATATAGCAGCATTGTTTGTGGATAAACGACGCAGAAATTATGAAATGCTTATTTTAGGTTCTCTCCGTAAGAAAATTCAAGAGAGAGAAGGATTAAAGTCACGTATTGTTAGAGAAATAAACCAAATTGAAGAACAGCGACATTTAATCTACACAGACTCCATACAGCTACAAAATCAAGTAGCAGAATGCCGCAGTCAAAGAGACAGCCTTAATAGAGAGTTAAGCACTTTTTCCGCTCAAAAAAAGCAGCTACAAGCTGAAATAAGCAGCTTAACAACTAAACTAGATAATTTGGATAAAAGTCAAGCAGAGCTGAATAATTCATGTTCTACCCTGACAGCAGAGAAACGTCGTTTAGAGTTGAATTGTAATGTATTTCGCGCTGAAGCTACTCAGTTACAAAATCACATTTCTGAATTACAGCAGCAAAAACAAGAACTTGAAAGTAATTTAACCCTATTAGACAGACTCAAACCCCAGCTTGAAGAGAAACTACATGAACTACGAATTAAAATTCAAGAGCTTGAAAGTGAGGTAAATAAAGAGAATCAATTACTTATAGCTACAATAAATGAAAGAAAAAATATAGAAGCTAGTCTGAATTCTTATCAAACTCAAATAGGCGCGCAACAAACTGAGCTTACAAATCTGCAAGGGCAAATTTCATTACTGCAAGAAGAACGAGATGGATTGCAAAGCCAAGTTTGGGAATTGTTTCAACAAATAGAAACAATCAGTTTAGAGCCTTTATCTAGTCAAGTAGAAGAAAATAATGGTGAATCGTTTCCTTTTTCAGAATTAATTGAACCTATAGAATCAATAGGTAATAGATTAGATATATCGGATAATTTACCCATAGAATGGACTAATTTATTGCAAAAGCTACCATCACACGAAATTCAGGTTTTAAAAGCCATAATTGAGCAAGAAAACCCCAAGGCGATGATTAAGCAGATTGCCGAAGCCAATATTACTATGCCCAATCTCTTAATTGATTCTATAAATGAACAAGCAAATGATATTATTGGTGAATTAATAATTGAGCCTACTTCGGAAATACCAGAAGTTTATGAAGAGCATATGATTAATGTCAGAAAAATGATCGCGACTTATGAAAACCTTATGGCTAGGCACACTTCATCCAATTAAATAATTCTTGGTGTCGTCAGATTATTAGTAAGGTGAGTATAAGCCTTACTTAGTGGCTGCGTGCCTCTGCGCTTAAAATAAAGTGAAGTTAACTACATGGCAAAGCTCAAAATCTCGAAAAAAATATCTACTGCTTTAATAAATTCTCTGAGTGCAGGAGTAGTACCAAGAGTAGGAGTTGAACATATAGCAGTGGGGCGAGAAAAAGAACTAAACAGCCTATTACAAAATCTCAACGATATTGCAGAAGGTGTTGCAGCATTTCGTTTTATAATTGGCAATTATGGTTCAGGAAAAAGCTTTATGCTACAACTTGTTCGTAACCGTGCTATGGAGCAAGGTTTTGTAGTAGCTGATGCTGATTTATCCGCCGAACGCCGATTAGCAGGAAGCAACAATGAAGGTGTAGCAACTTATCGAGAATTAATGAGCCGTCTAGCGACAAAAACTCGTCCTGATGGCGGTGCTTTAGTCTCAATTTTGGAAGGATGGATTAATAAAATCCAGCAAGAAGTAGTTAAAGAAACCGGGATGCGTCCTACTGAAGATGGTTTTGATGACAAAGTTGAATCCAAAATTAGAGAAGTGGTTCAGTATATTGAAGATTTAGTTCACGGTTTTGATTTTGGTAACGTTATTATTGCTTATTGGCGCGGTTACCGATTAGATGATGATGAATTAAAAAACTCGGCAATGCGCTGGTTGCGGGGAGAATTCACTACCAAAATTGAAGCAAAAGCTGCTTTGGGAGTGCGGGTGATTATTGATGATAATAGTTGGTATGATTACATCAAGCTTTTCGCAAAATTTATAGCTGAAATTGGTTATAAAGGACTTTTAGTGCTGCTTGATGAAGCTGTGCATATATACCAAATATCAACTACGGTTACTAGAGAAAAAAACTATAACAGACTTCTCGCAATGTTTAATGATACTATGCAATGTAAAGCAGAACATCTTGGCATTGTTATCGGTGGTACAACCAAATTTTTAGAAGATCCAAACCGAGGACTTTTTGCAGATCAAGCTTGGCGAAGACGTACAAAAGAAAGTCGTTTTGTCACGCAAGCTGGTGTTCAGGAGTATTCTGGGCCTGTAATTCGGTTAAATCCGTTAAGTGAAGAAGAAATCTTAACGCTTTTGCAGCGCCTAAATGAAATTCATGCTGTTAATTTTGGCTATGAACAGGCTTTGACAAATCGTGAGTTAAAAGAGTTTGTGCAAGAAATTGTCAACCGCTTAGGTGCAGAAGCGTTGTTAACACCTGGGGAAATTGTGCGGGATTTTATGAGTGCGGTGAATATTCTTCACCAAAATCCAGAGCTTTCGTTTGGTGAACTAATTCATGGCTCTAAATTTAAACCCACTGCTGCGGGGAAATTTGTAGATGAAGGTGATGCAGCAGAATTTAGTTTGTGATTAATTAACAAAAAATTTAATAACAAAGAATTTAGGAGTCAGAATTGAGAATTTAATTCTGTGCAACTTTAGACTTATGCTCAGGCTTATACCAATTCACGAAAATTCTGATATATATAGATTTATCGTAGAGGCATGGAATTGCCATGCCTCTACCAGGGTATTTGTATCATTATTAAAATGAAATGGTATTACCGCTGAATTTCCTACTTTCTTGTTCTGAATTCTGCATTCTTTTTCAATTGATTACAGATGGCTTGTAGCTATATAGCCAGTTGTGAAATTCATTTATAGGCCTCATTTTTGGCTGTTGTTGTGTCTGCTCAACAGAGTTTTCTGTTTCGTAGTAGCGCATTTCACCCAAAGCACTCTGCTTTTGGATGATTTGAGTGCGATCGCTCCGCCGCTGTTCGTAGCTAGTAAGAGCTGCTTCTAGAGTAGATGACTCAGATAAGCAGGCTTGCAATTCGTATGCATCTTCAAAGGTGCTATTTGCTCCTTGTCCGATCGCAGGAGCCATTGGATGAGCTGCATCACCTAAAAGAGTTACTCGGCCATGGCTCCAGTGAGATAAAGGTGGGCGATCGCAAATCGGGCCTTCCCAAATTTCTTGGGCTGGTGTTGCTTCTACTACTTCACGAAAGGATTCATCCCAACCAGCTAATTCATTCAAAATACGAGATTTGACCTCATCAGCATTTCTAGAAAGGGAGCAATCAGGCGATAATTTACGACTAATCCAACTGGTATATCCTTCGCCTACGTTAAGAATATACATGAACTGTTTATTGCCTTTAATAAAAACTGTTTCATGGGAATCAAATAACTCGTGATGATACTTGAGGACAGAACGCCAACACATACTCCCCAAAAAATTAGCCTTGCCTTCTTTAAATAAAGTTTCTCTAATCACCGAGTTAACGCCATCAGCCCCAATCAGCAAATCGGCATATACTGTTTTCCCATTATCAAAATTTATTTCCACAGTGTTTTCATTTTGTTCAAACCCGATGCAGCGATGATTGAGGTGAATTATGTCCGCTGGCAATCTGGATGCCAATGTTTGCTGCAAACGCCACCACCAAACAGTTAACAATGGCCGTCCGTATAGTTCTATGTTGCGGCTTGGTATTTCTCGGATGGTTTCTCCGGTACTGCTCTTGATAAGTATGTGGCGAACCGGACAACCAGAAATTGTTAGAGTCTCGACTATTCCTGGTGCGATCGCATCTAGACAATTTAATCCGTTAGGAGTTAGTCCTAAGCCAGTGCCTGCGGGACGAAAATCTTGTGCTTTTTCGTACACTTGAACGTCGAACCCAAGGGTTCGCAGTGCTATGGCAGTAGCTAAACCGCCTGGGCCAGCACCGATGATGGCAACTTTCTCTACTATCGGTTTGGACAATTTATGAGTTATATCTGTTTTTGGCATATTCCTTATAAATGTTAATTCAATCAGGTCAAAATTACAGCATGTAAATATCGTGCTTGTTAAGTACTAATTTATATAATTTATTTGGTATTGTAAAAATGTAATGATAAACTTTTTTCTAACAATAGATAGACAATATTTTATTACTAGTGAGATAAGTAATTTAAAGCTTTTTATGCTAAACAAAAATTAAATAGATAATAAATGTAATTATTTGTAGTAAAATCATGCAAGAAAATTCCTTAAATTCACTTACTTCAAACTCTATTAACCAAGAAATGGAAATAGCCACACCGGAGGAAGTAAACTTATCGTTGAATATCAATAATATATCCTATTCGCTGAAACTGGAACCTCGCGTCACCTTATTAGATGCACTGCGGGAAAAACTCGGTCTTATGGGTACTAAAAAAGTTTGCGATCGCGGAGAATGCGGTGCTTGTACCGTATTGGTTAATGGTCGGCGAATTAACTCTTGTATGACCTTAGCAGTTATGCAAGTTGGTACAGAAATTACGACTATCGAAGGATTATCAAAAGATGGTGAACTTCATCCAATGCAAACAGCATTTATAAATCATGATGCTTTTCAATGTGGATACTGCACATCTGGTCAAATTGTCTCTGCCGTAGGGATGGTATTAGAAGAAACCCCAAAATCTGAAGCAGAAATTCAAGAAAAAATGAGTGGAAACCTTTGCCGTTGTGGAGCTTATCCAAACATTGTAGCGGCGATTTGGGATGTGCTAGAAGGAAATAAAGATGCAGCCATTTAGTTATGCTAAAGCTGTCTCAAAAGAGGCAGCGATCGCTACTGTTGAGCAAGATAAAAATGCGACGTTTATTGCTGGTGGCACAGATTTACTCGGATTAATGAAAGATGGAGTAAAAACACCTAGTAAATTAGTTGATATTAATAGTTTGCCTTTAGCAAATATTGAATTCCAAGATTCTGGAATCCGTATTGGTGCAGTATGTAAATTGAGTGATGTAGCTTTTCACCCCAAAGTTCAAGAGTTCTATCCAGTAATTGCTCAAGCTTTGCAACAAAGTGCTTCACCTCAATTACGAAACATGGCAACAGTAGGCGGTAATTTGTTGCAACGAGTCCGCTGTGGCTACTTTCGCGATCCAGTTTTTCCTTGTAATAAACGCACCCCAGATATAGGTTGTTCGGCGATTCCAGGCTACAACCGAATGCACGCTATTTTCGGGGCGAGTGAACATTGTATTGCTGTTAATCCCTCCGATTTAGCCGTTGCTCTTATGGTATTAGATGCAGTCATTTGTATTCAAGGCGTGGAGCAAGAACATCGAATTGCAATTGATGATTTTTATTTATTGCCAGATGAAACACCAGAAAAAGAAACTTTATTACAGCCTGGAGAACTAATTGTTGCTGTTGAAGTGCCATACCTACCCAAAAGACGATCATATTATTTAAAAATTAGAGACAGGGCTGCTTATGAATTTGCTCTCGTTTCGGTTGCTGTTGCTTTAGAAGTAGAACAAGAAATTATTAAATCAGCACGAATCGCTTTTGGGGGAGTAGCGCCCAAACCTTGGCGTGCTTGGGAAGTTGAAGAATTTCTGCAAGAAAAACCAATCAACACAGCGACGTTTACAGCCGCTGCTGAAGTTGCTGTCAAAGATGCAAAACCGCAAGCACACAATGAATTCAAAATTGAATTACTTAAACGCGCTTTGATACGTGCGCTCTCAATTGTCGGAGTAGAAGAGGCAGGGGGCAGGGGAGACAAATAACTGACTTTTAACTCTTAATGCCCAATGACCAATAACAAATAACAAATGACAAATGCCCAATGACAAATGACAAATAACAAAATTATCGGTAAACCATTGGATCGCGTTGATGGCAAGCTTAAAGTTACCGGAGCAGCGCCATATACAGCCGATGTATCAATAGAAAATCTGACTTATGGCGTGATTTTTCAAAGTGTGATCGCTAAAGGCAAAGTTATTGAAATAGACACATCTACAGCAGCATTGGCTCCTGGTGTAATAGATATTATTACTTATAATCAAACCCCAAGTTTAGTTAAAATACCCTTTTTTGGTAATAAAGAAACTCTGCCAACCGAGAAAGATGACAACATTTATTACAATGGTCAACACTTGGGAGTAGTAGTTGCAGAAACCTTAGAGCAGGCTGAATCTGCCGCATCTTTAATAAAAATAATCTCCGAAGAAGAACAGCCTACAATCACAATGGCACAAGCACTATCAGAAGTGTTTGAGCCAGAATCAATCTTTTTTGGGATTATGCCTGGGAAAATTACTAGAGGAGATGTTGAATCTGGGAAAGCTCAGGCAGATGTAACTATAGAGCAGGTTTATACAACACCAATAGAACATCATAATCCCCTCGAACCTTCTGCGACTATAGCAATGTGGTCGGGGGATAATTTGACACTGTATGAAACCACTCAAGGCATTTCTTCAACACAACGGGGTATCGCCGCCGTTTTGAATATTCCGCCAGAAAACGTTCGTATCATCTGCAAGTATTTAGGCGGAGGATTTGGTTGTAAAGCACTGTTACGGTCTCATACTATTTTGGCAGCGATCGCAGCTCGGCAAGTCAAGCGCCCTGTAAAAATAGTGTTAACGCGATCGCAAATGTACACTGCTTGCGGCTACAGATCCCAAACCCAGCAACAACTTACCTTGGGTGCAACTAAGGAGGGTAAGTTAACCGTTATTACACACACAGGCACATCCTTAACATCTATCTTTGATGACTTTGTGGAACCTGTGGGTGCAGCAACTACGATGCTCTACGCTTGTCCTAATTTACAAGTGAAATACCGTCTGGCTCGTATCAATGCCGGCACACCAACCTTTATGCGTGCGCCGGGAGAAGCGTCTGGAATGTTTGCCCTAGAATCCGCAATGGATGAACTAGCATCCGCTTTAAATATTGATCCAATTGAATTGCGACTGCGAAATCATGCAGATATTGATCCGCACACAGAACTACCTTGGTCAAGTAAATCCCTAAAACAATGTTACCAACAGGGAGCAGAAATTTTTAGTTGGTCACAACGCAACCCAATTGAGCGTTCGATGCGGGATGGGCATTTTCTAATTGGTTGGGGAATGGCAAGTGCGACATTTCCCACCAACTCAGGAACCACATCAGTAAAAGTAGAAATTTTTGCCAATGGAGAGGTAAAAGTAAAGAGTGGAACCCAAGATATTGGCACAGGTACTTATACAGTGATGACTCAGGTTGCTGCTGAGGCATTAGGCTTACCCAGCCAACAGGTGCAGTTTGAATTAGGTGATAGCAATCTCCCGAAAGCTCCAATTACAGGGAACTCAATTACTGTTGCGAGTGTTTCTCCTGCTGTACATAAAGCAGCCACTGCTGCCAGAATAAAAATGGTTGAAATGGCAACAGCAGATGCGAATTCTCCGCTTTATGGATTTCAAGCAGAAGATATAACCGTCGAATCAGGGCAAATATTCTTAAAACAAGACCTCGCAAAGCGGGACAGCTATACCGAGATTCTCCACCGTCAGGGGTTAGATAGTTTAGAAGTCACAGAAGAAACCTCACCTAGCCCAGAGAGTAAACAGTACTCAAAACACTCCTTTGGAGCCATCTTTGTCGAAGTCGCTGTTGATGAATTGCTGGGAGAGATTAAGGTAAGACGTTGCGTAGGCGTTTATAGTGCAGGGCGAATACTCAACTTCAAAACAGCGCGGAGTCAGGTGATAGGTGGGATTACTTGGGGAATCGGTATGGCGCTGATGGAGAAGACGGTAATGGATGCTCATCATGGCAGAGTGGTTGGTGCGAATCTTTCGGATTACCTAATTCCCGTTCATGCCGATATACCACAAATGCAAGTGCAATTCGTTGAAGAACACGATGCTTATGTCAATGCTTTAGGAACAAAAAGCCTGGGAGAACTTCCCATCGTTGGGGTAGCTGCTGCTATTTCTAATGCTGTTTATCATGCCACAGGCAAGCGGATTCGCGACCTGCCAATTACACCAGACAAGTTGCTGTGAAATTGAAAGCTAGAGAAGGATCTGACTTTTGACGTAAACTGGAAAACCTCTCCTCGAATAGGGAAAAGGTTTGGAACTTTCCCCCTTCCCTAGCAAAAAAGGTGCTTAGGAGGTTAGGTTTCGGGTTGTTTTTTTCACATTCAAAATTTGCAACCCATAACTTTCTGAAAATAGTTGTCTTAATTGTTAATTTAATAACTTGTTTAAATTTAAGAGAATCAAAAATAAAATTATTTATCTTTACCCAGTGTTTTATAATACCTCTTTAACCATGTTGTTTAACATACTACAGATTTAAGGAAAAGTTTGATGAATCAGTGGCAATCTACTCGTCAATTAAGGAGATATTTGACTGAATTAGCTGGCGCTTATATTGTTAAACCTTGGCAGTCTATAAGGCAGTGGTATATACAACCAATACGAAGTTATAGGTATTCTTTGTGGAGCGTTGTGTCCTTAATTTTGGTCGGAGTTAGTTTTAGCATCCTAATTGCTGCTTGTTCTTCACGTAATATCAATAACACTGAGAATGCTGGTACAACTTCCCAGCGTGATGCAACCTTAACCTTTGTTTCCTACTCAGTTACCAGTGCAGCATACCAGCAGATTATTCCCAAATTTACCGAACAGTGGAAGAAAGAACACAACCAAAACGTTACTTTTAATCAAAGCTATGATGCATCAGGTTCTCAAACTCTTGCTGCCGTGATTGAGGGTAAAGAAGCTGATGTCGTACACCTATCACTTGCTCTTGATATTAATAAACTTGTTGAAGCAGGTTATATTCAACCGGGTTGGGAAAAAGAAGCACCTAATAATGCAATTGTTACCAAATCTTTAGATGCGATCGCCATCCGTCAAGGTAATCCCAAAAATATCAAAACTTGGGCAGATTTGGCACAAGATGGCGTCAAGGTAGTTACAGCTAACCCTAAAACCTCTGGTGCTGCTCGTTGGAATTTTCTAAATCTCTGGGGTTCTGTGACAAGAACTGGGGGAAATGAAAATCAGGCAGTAGACTTTATCTCCAAAGTCTATAAGAATGCGCCTTTGTTACCTAAAAATGCTCGTAATGCCAGCGATCTGTTCTTCAAAGATGGTCAAGGTGATGTTCTACTCAACTATGAAAAGGAGATGATTTTATCAGCACAAGATGGCGATAAAATCTCATATATTGTGCCTGATCTAAATATTTCCATAGACAATCCTGTTGCGGTTGTAGATAAAAATGTCGATAAACATGGGACTCGACTTATTGCAGAAGCATTTATCAAATTTCTTTACACCCCAGACTCACAAAGAGAGTTTGCCAAATTGGGATTTCGTCCTGTTGACCAGATGATCGCGAAAGAAACGGAAAACAATTTTTCCCAAATTAAAACTGTTTTCAAAGCTGAAGATTTAGGAGAATGGGACGAGATTCAGCAGAAATTCTTTGATGAAGGTGCAGTGGTTGACAAAATTATGGCTAAAGAATCTTAGAAGTTGCGTTATCCAATCATCTTCTCTAAAACAACCTGCAAATCCTTCGTCAACTCGCTCACAGCTTGCCTGATTGCGCGGCGATCGCCTTGAGAATTATCATAGCGTTCAGTAACTGAAATTGGTTCACCCACAGTGATTTGTGCTTGTCGCAAACCTAACCGAGGTCGCCCTGGAAGTGTTGAGTCTTGAATTCTAGAAAGCATATCAAACATCAGCAAAGCCGTTTCTGCTAATCGTTCAACGGTCGGTTGTTCCTGGATATAACTAGCAGTTACCGCGACAAAACTTTCCACTAATCTCATGTGTCGCATTCGTAAATCTGCTTCTTCAGCAATCCAGTCTGCTAGCCCACGCTTGAAAGGTGGTAAAGCTTCAATGTTTGGTAAATCTTCCCGATAAATATAAGTCCAACCTGCATCTTCTAAACGGCGACAGCGGTCAATAAAATTTCCCTGTGCTTGAAGTCCAAAATATTGCTCGGAAACTTGTAAAGCTTTATCGAGTAAACGATGGATTCGGACAGTTAGCACGTCACTGCAACTGCCAGATTCATTATCTAAAATAGTTTTTGGGATGTCTTGATGATAAAAACGACGATAAAATTCTTCCATCTCAGAAATGAGATATTCACCAAGACGGCGGATGCGTTGAAGATAAATCTCTTCTGGCTTCTCAGTAGGTGCGATTTCCTCGATTGGCAAACCACTATCAGCTTCTAATTTACTCAACAACAAATCGAGTTTTGACCAAGGTGGCTCAACATAACGATACTGAATAGCGATTGGTACAATCACAACAGTCTCAGGACGGTTGGCTTTTTGCAAGTCTTCTACACACCAGAACCCCATTTGGGCAACACCGGGTTCTAATGGGCTAACAACGCCGCTAAGACCATTAGTACCGCCTTCGGGTGCGACTGCGATCGGTAAGTTCCCATTGGCGAACAACTTTCGTGCTGCTTGAAGCGCCTGCCGATCTGGTCGTCTACCGCGACGAACTGGTACACCGCCTATGTAAGAAAACAATTTACCCAACCAATTCCCAGCCCATAGCGTCATACCTCGGTCATAAACAAAGTAGCTGTGAACCGGGTATTGCAGCAAAATACCTTGTTGATGAGCAACCTTTGGCACAATACGGGAAAGCAAATAGAGCATACAGAAGGGATCTTCCACTTCTGGATGGCGAAACGCTAACAAAAACCTTACTTTACCAGCTTGAAATTGTTCATAGAGTTCTGCTAAGACTTCAGCATTCTTAGCTTCAATACGGACAATACCCGCTGGTAGCCAAGGGCGAGTCCGAAATCGGAGTGCGATCGGCAGCAACCACTGGGTAATCTGGAGTACGAATAGGTTAAAACGTAGGGGAATAAATTTTAGTGGTGGTTGAGTAGACTGAATTGATCTTGCCAAGTCGCTCTCCAGATTGTGTTGTTAGCGATTGTATAATACATATCTTAATTCTTAAACAACTATGATTTTCTTCAAATTAACAATCAGTATCTTAAAAAGGAAGTGGACATAAACAACCAGAAGTTAGTAGTTGTGGTTTAGCACTAAAGTACAACTACTAACTTCTAGTTTGATGTTTAGGGAAATTTATTAATAAATATAAGAATACCGCTACATTAACTAAAAAGATGCTTAATTTTATAAGAGATATTCCCTGTATTATCTCATAAATTTCTAATGGAATGCTAATACCAACAAGACACAATACTAAAATATGCGCCCAACGCTGTTCATACCATAAACCAATAGCTTCAATTGCGGTAACAATAGCATATATAGCTGCTGCAAACCCACTGAATGCTAACGTTTTTGGATTAAGATTAACAAATTTATCTAAAAGTAAATCAATAATTATCGCTTTACCTTCTAAAACATAATTGTCCGAAAATTCTTTGAGAAATTGATAGTTTTTTAATGCTAATAATAACGCTATGGCAGTAACCATTAGCAGCAAAGCTGTGAATGATTTGTAAACAACGATCGCAACTAAACCAAATGGACGCTTTTTCAATCCGGCTCCTCAGTAGATATAGCTAAAAATTGTAACTAACTGCTTCTCTATTATGGTAACTGAGATGCTGATTCTCACAGTACTTTATCGTAACAACTGTGCGATCATCTATGTCGAAAGTTAGGGAACAAGACAAACATCGCCTTTTCTCTTTCCCCGACTGCAACATAGTCACTCTTTTTACTTAGGTAATTAATGCATAAATATAGATATTAGCTGTGAATATTAATATATCTAGGCTTCCTCAAGGCTTTTCGCAAGAATAGCTATTATCTGGGTTATCTAGTAGACTCACCCAAATGGGTGACTAATAATTCAACCTATCGGGTGAACTGACTGTAGGAGGTTGAAGTTTATAAAGAATAAGAAGCTATTACTACAAAGAATTATTCAAAATTTACTTGCTTTAAGGATAGATACCATGAAATTTGCCACTTTGATAGATTCTACAGTTATTGTTGCTGTTATTGCCTTTACCTCTGGAATTGCTAGCGCTCAACCACTTCCGACCAACAACGATTTTAATGCTGGTGCAACTACAACAGTTAGCTCTAAAACTTTACCAACTAATTCCTCAAATGACAGCTATCTCAAACCTTTTAATCTAGTTTCTCTTGCTTATCAAGGTGGCCTTAAGCAGCAAGGTATTCCCAGCGGAGGAACTCTAATTTTTGAACGCCAGAATAAAAATATTACTGCGGAAGATTTAGTTAAGGCTGCTGTCAAAGCTAACAAATTGCCCACAGGGATTTTGGATGACCAAAGTTATATCAGTTCTGTCAAGTCAGAACTGACATCATTATCCAGAAACTTTACTTATTAAGCAAAGCTTTTGACATAGTGGTTTGCCATTGAATGCAAAATAAATTGAACTTTGCCTTACCAAATTACAACAGAAAATAACCTCCTTTTGCTCATTGAAAAGGAGGTTTTGTTTTATTTGTAATAAAACGATTTATACCAATTCTGTATAAAGATACATATAACAATATCCTCTGTAGCCCTAGGGCTGTTTTATTCCTTCAAGTGATTTAATCACCTCAAATATCTGGCGGTGCGTTACGAAGACAGCGATAACCTACAGGTATGGTAAGTTTTTTAGGACTTGTGTGTACACCGTAGCCTTGTAGGGGAGAGGGTTTTTTAAAAGCGCCGAACGCACTGAAATTATGCAGTATTAATTATCTCTAAGGGTCATTAATCTTTTTTCTTCATTATACTCAGGTTAGAAATTATACTTTTTTAAAAATTATACATCTACACCTACAGTTAGACGTATACATATCAATATGATTGTTAAGTTAAGTAACAAGTCTTTAAGGAGCTTTTGTTTCATTTTTTACCACCTTAAAGATTAGAAGCTTTGAATTTGGAAGAGTAATTATGCCGCAATATACTCAATCATCACCAGCGCAGTTTGCTGAACTGTTCAGAAACATATCTATAGATAACCAACTTGCCCTCTTGTGGTATCTCTATATCAAAATGGGTGGTTCAGCAAGACCTGAAAACCCCGAAGGAACAGCTCCAGATACTTCTGAGGGACTTTTTAATAAAGTAAAAGAAAAGTCCCATGAAGAACAACTTCAAATCATGCGAGATTTGTTGAAACCTTCTAGCACAGATATCAGACGGGAATATGACTCGTTGAGCAACAATACTAAACTGGCTTTTTGGTATCGGTTAGCTCAAGGTATGGAAAATACCACCATTGTTCCAGTGCCATCTGACTATCAACTTTCTGCTCAAGCAAAAGAGTTGTTGTCTATGCTTGAGTCGATTGATTTTGAATTACAATATACCTTTCTCCGTGATGCATTGTTAGCAGGTTACTAAGAGTAAAGATTACTCCCTGAAACTAACGTTGTCAGGTTCTAGTGTAGGGTACATTAGTTTTGTCGCCACAGGTATTGCTGATTAATTTAGTGCGTTACGCGATCGCTAATGTACCCTACCAGGGTATTATTTATGCTCCAACCGCTTCCTTGGCAGCGTATAAAACCTCAGCATTGATTTCTTTGAAGCCGCGATCGCGAGCAAATTTCTCAGTATTCCGCTTCACTTTCCCACGAACAAAGCCAGGAATCTTGTTCAATTCTGCTTGACCATCTTTTGTCCAGCTAAGGTCAGAATCAGCAGAAATTCCTTTGGTAATTACTTCCTTAGTATCGTGACCACCGAAGATTTCTAAGAGGTGGTCTTCCATTCCCAAGGTGAAGGAATTATAGATCAAATCTGTAATTTGATTTGTACCTTCGTAACCTAAAAATGGTTTGTAACCAATAGGGAAGTTTTGTACGTGGATAGGTGCAGCAATTACACCGCAAGGGATATCCAAGCGCTTACCAACGTGGCGTTCCATTTGAGTGCCGAAAATAGCCGAAGGTTCGACACGAGCGATCGCATCGCCAATTGCGCCATGATCTTCGGAGATTAACACTTCATCGCAATACTCACTCACCTGTTCGCGGAACCAGTCTGCATCATATTTACAGTAAGTACCAGCCCAAACAACGTGAATCCCCATTTCTCGCGCCAGAATTTTGGTAATGGCGGCGGCGTGGGTGTTGTCACCAAAGACTACAGCTTTTTTGCCAGTCAAGTTTTGACAGTCAATAGAACGGGAGAACCAAGCAGCCTGAGATACATACAGGGTTTGCTCATTGATAAAGTCTTCGTAGTCAACTTCTGCGCCTTGAGCGTTGATTACCTGTTGAATCTTGCGAATACAACGGGCAGTTTCAACTACACCCATTGGAGTAATGTCTATATAAGGTGTGCCGAATTGTTCTTCCAGGTAACGAGCTGTGGTCAAACCGAGCTCACGGTAAGGCACTAAGTTAAACCAAGCTTGGGGCATCTTCTTCAAGTCGTTCACTGAAGCGCCTTCAGGAATTAAGGTGTTTACCTCAATTCCTAAGTCAGCCATCAACCGTTTGAGTTCGGTGCAGTCATGATTATTGTGGAAACCGAGGGTGGTAGTACCAATAATGTTAACTGAGGGCTTTGCAGTTTTGCCCTCTGCTAATTCGCCCCGCTTCCGGGCTTTTTCAATGTAGTATTGGACGATTTGATCGAGAGTGCGATCGGCTGCTTGTAGTTCGTTGTAGCGGTAGTGGTTCACATCCGCCAGCATTACGTCTCCTTTCGCTTCTAGCTGCGCCCGTTCGACAAAGTTATGCAAGTCTTCTTGCAGAATGCTGGAGGTGCAGGTGGGAGTTAACACAATCAAATCTGGGTGTTCTTCAGCGTCTTTGCGGATGATATTGTCTACCACTTTCTCCTGGGAGCCGCGTGCCAAAACGTTGCGGTCAACGACACTGGTTGTTACCGGGGTAAAGTCTCTCTCCCGCGATAGCATGGAGCGCATGACGTTAAAGTAGTCATCACCGAGTGGCGCGTGCATAATCGCATGAACGTTTTTAAATGAACTGGCGACTCGTAGAGTACCAATGTGGGCAGGGCCTGCATACATCCAGTAAGCTAATTTCATTAACGTCTTCTCCCTTTTAAATTGAAATAACACGAAGTCCGATAAGAGTTGGACTATAAGTAAGTGCTTAATATGAAATCGTTTCTGATTGTCTCAAAACTTGTAGCCCTGATGAAGTAAAGAGTTGTAAGGATTTTAGCTGGAGGTCGTAGGCATAGCCCAACCTAGGCATCGCTTGAACCTGGCTAGGGATTGCGAGCTAGCTGCTGACTTTAACAATATTATTATTGTTGTTTAAGTTAAATAATTCTTAATTTTTTAGCAAATTTGTGTCAATTTTAACTTTGATTTGTTATGGTTCTGACCGCAATTACGCTATTTTTTTGATGCGGTTTATACCTGCACTTAACCATTGACCTAGCAACCACTGACTAGCTGGTTTATCCAATACTGGCAGAACACGAAAATTAAAAACTTCTTGCCAAACTTCCTCACCGTGTTGGGAGACAAAAGTGCTTTCTAATTCCAAGAACCTGGAATAGTCCCGATTTCCGATCGCAGTAAGCATACTTATTAGATCATTAACAGGTATTTGAGTCGCTGTTAATTGTGCTTCTGTCATTGCTTTTTCTCCCTAAAAATACAAATAAATCTGAGAGTTCCGCGTTTGGTGTCAATTATCTCCACTAAATCTTTGTTTTTCATCCTTGCTAGGGCAAAGCAAACAAGTTCTGTTGCAGCTGCTGACCACTCTCTTGTCTCTGTTTGCCAATCCCAGTTTTCATCCTCTGACCTTTCAAAGTCGTCGTTTGGCTGGTTTTCCTCTGTCATGCATTTCCTAAGTCATCAGCTTATATGTAAGATACCGCAAGTCACTTACTGAAATTATTTTATAATTTTTCAAATTTTGCGTTTCTGGACGCGATCGCTTTCTATCAGCGTCCAGAATATAGCCTCTACACCAAAGCTACTTTACAGGTGTTGGCTCAGGTAAATTTATCGCTGGATTACGGCTAAAAAATCCTCTAGGGACAAGTTTAAACCCAACTTGGTGAACAGGCATTACAGGCCAATCCTCTGAGCGGGGTACATGAGTTACTCCCATTGTGTACCACAGCACAATATCTTCACCCATCAAAGGCTCGTCGTCAGCAATATATTTAGGTAAACCTTGCCCAGGCTGACTTTGGTTAGGATAATCGCCGCCAGCGTATAGTTCACCAGCTTTATATTTAGTTGCCCAAAGGTGATGCGTGGCAAATTCTGCTTTTTGACGGATGTTTGAGCCTTCAACAGGGAAAAATGTGGAATTTCCTTCTGGCATCAGTATATATCCTGGCGCACCACCTAAAGCATTTTTCTTATCTGCACTGACAATCATCCATTCCCGGCTGTGCTTCATGTCCATGTCGCGCACAGCCGCCGTTTCTTTTCCTAGCGTAGTTTCTTCTACTGCGATCGCATTTCCTAACGGGTTATTCTTATCCATAGGTAACGCTTTCACATTCATTTCCATTACAGAATTAGCCTGGCCATCTACATCAAAATCTAAGCGGTAGTTGAAAAAGTGCTGGTGATTCACTCCGACAATATTTTTTGCTATCAATCGACCGTACGATTCATCCGCAGATTGTTTTTCAGCAGCTGTTCCTTGCACCAGTACAATACCCGTTAATTCATTTTGTACTTCTAACGTTCCATCCTGGTGGAAGATCCAATTCATGCTGTAATCATAGTTATCAACAGCTGCCGTCATTGTCATGACTAGTTCGTGATTTCGACGAACATCATTACGCTGAGTGTTGTAGTCATAGTGCTTCCAGAGCATTCCGTTATCGCGTTCGTAGATGCCGATTATC
Source organism: Nostoc sp. UHCC 0302 (assembly GCF_038096175.1). NCBI lineage: Bacteria > Bacillati > Cyanobacteriota > Cyanophyceae > Nostocales > Nostocaceae > Nostoc > Nostoc sp. UHCC 0302. The sequence goes on along the minus strand of NZ_CP151099.1, from coordinate 55,318 downwards.
CCTGGTATCTTGTAAGGTTCTCCATTACCATCAGCCAGCACAGCATCCAATAACATACCGTTTTCAGGAATTTCTTTACCTAACTCCATTGTGTTAGCTAGGGAACCAAAGTTATATTCGCCAACATCAAAAGCATTTCTGAATGACCAAGTAGGATCAGGATCGCCATAGGGTACAACCATCTCTGATAAACCTGCGCGGTATAATACAGGTCGAATATTTTCTCCATCTTTGTAACTTACAAGGTACAGCATTAATCCACTGCGGGGATGCATTTGATAACGAAACTTCCAACCTTGCCAGCTAATTTCGTTACCATTAATCTGAAAATTTCTCCCATTAGGTTGGAGAATTTTCAATGCCTTAGATGGTGATAGTAATTTACCCAAAGACTGCAAATCATAGTTCCAGTTATCTGTAGAGAAAGGAACTATCCCGTTATCAACAAAACTAGCAATTTTACCTGTGTTTAAATTAACGGTAGCCAGCACACCCTCAATTGGACTACCGTAATAGTTCCAATGTTCTCCCTGATAGTAAGATAAAGCCCGACAAAGGCGACTACCTGCTGTTTCTTCTTGTTTACTCAAGATTCCTGGGGCCCAGCAACTGATTTTGACTTGGGCTAAATTTTTAATTCCCCGCCGCTGCATCGCTTTTTGCCAACGGGTGTCAGCTTTAACTACTTGGCTTGCTAGTTCATACTCTGGATTGAGAATTGCAGGTTGGACATTTGGTATTTCTTTCCAAGAACTGATGGATTGTGTTTTTAGATCAACAACACCCTCATAAGTTTTGTTTTGCGATCGCTCGTATATTACCAAAAATGCTTTTCGCTCAAAGGGTTTACCAGGAGTAAATTTTAGTACTTCGTTTTTGTCTGGTTCTTGTAAGGCAATAAGTGGAAAAGCTGCCATTTCGGTCAAAGTTTTTTCTTTTTTGATCACCGAAACAGCTGTTTTAATTTCTACCTCTGTTAACGCAGCTAGAGGATGAGAAATCGCAGGCTGTTGAGCAGATAGTATGCCCATCAATCCAAGCAAGATAAAAATAAATACAATGCTGGCAATAGGTATCCAAAAAAACCGTAGCCTCTTAATCATCGTTTAATTGTTTGCAACAATAGTTATTTATTTCCAGGCTAAAGCTGGGAAACCGATAAATTAAGAGGCTAACATCAAATTAATTTGCCAACAATACTTATGCACTTTTGTGAAGCACAGTATTATGGACGAGCAATTCAAAGATGAAGTAACAAAACGCTTTACGCGTGCTTGGACTGAGAGGCGAGGTATTGAATCAATTGATCGCAATGCTCAAGTTGTACTTGTAAAAGTACCATTAAATCAACTATCTGATGCCCTTGCCGCAAAAGCGATCGCATCTCAACGCAATGTGATGGGAATAGAAATCGAAGTGTCCAGCGCTTTCGTTTTCGCATATCAACTAGTCGGACACTCTTGGTCAATTATGATTCCTGGCGTAGGCTATCCACCCATTTTGCAATCAAGCGAATTAAGTCAGCTTTCCAAACAGTTAAAACAGCCAATTATCGACTTGTTTGTAAGCGACACTGGAGGCACAATCGGTTATAACTTGTTCGAGGGTGGTGAATTGGTTGAGTATTTTCGGGGGTCAGATGGTGAGTCAACCGACGATGCTAATGAATATGAAATACAGCCTCAGCGATATGTATTGTCTCCCTATCCAGATGAAGACTTTCTAGATGATGATCTCGAAGAAGATAAAGAACCTGAACCCCAACAAACAGCATACTTCTGGTCACTTCATCGCCAATTAACGGCTGAAGAGATTGGCAATATTTGGGATTTTACAAATCAGTTTCTAGTTGAGTATGATGCATTTGACCCTGCTATTGACTCTAGCTATCTACTGGGAGAGTACTCTTTAAAGCGTGGGAATCGCTATCGAATTCAGAACCCAGGGTTCACTTTAGTTTTTGGCTACGGAACAGATGGACGTAGGCAGGAAATCACTTCTGTACCTGATTTAGCTAGAGTCGATTACTTCAAATTTGAAAATTGATCTGGCAGTTATCTCAAAGTCCAATATAATTTTGAGCCAACTGCCATAACACTTCTACAATTAAGCAGAAACCAAACGACGTAAAGATTCAGCCCGGCGCTTAGCTGTGACGTTGTTGGGAGCGATTTTCAGTGCTTCTTCGTAAGTTTCTAAAGCCTGAGAATTTAATTTTTTCTTTTCGTAAGCGTGACCAAGATTATTCATGGCTGTCACGTAATCAGACTTATATTTGAGAGCTTCTTTGTACTGACGAATCGCTAAATCATATTGCTCTTGAGCAAAGTAAGTATAGCCTAGTCCATTGTAAATGGGAGCAATATTTTCTTCTGATTCTTCTTCAGCAGCTTTTAGGGCTTTTTGAAATAACGCGATCGCCTGAGTATACAATTTTTTTTCTGAATAAATACTGGCTAACTCATAATATTCTTGAGTCGTACCTTTTTCTTTCTCTAACTTCTTTCGCAATCGTGAGAATGAGCTTTCAACCTTGCGAGTTTTGAAAATCTGGCGGAAAACACTCACACCTGCTAAAGCGAGCAAACCTACCAAAATTGAAAGGTAAATAACGGCGAGATTATTATCCATTGCCTGCAAATACAAATATTAAAAGTTGCTTCTATATCTATTATCAACCTATTCGGTAAGGAAGAGATGAGCCAGACAAGGAGAATAAATACTAATTGTACAGACACGATTCATCGCGTCTCTTACGGCAAACCCCAGTATTGAGAACGTTGCTGGAGCCAACCTTCAGCTAAATAACCTGCGATCGCTTCATTCACTTTTCGCCTTAACTCATCGTACTGTAATCCCTTGGGCATCACTACAGATAAGGGTTCAGTTGATAGTTTGGTTGCTATTAGCCGATATTGAGGATATTGTTGCACCCAACCAGTAAGAACGCTAGCATCAGCAGCAAAAGCTACGGCGGCATTACTTTCTATTTGCTCTCGCGCTTCCTCATAGGAATTTACTCCTATTAACTCCGCATTTGGCACATAATACCGCACTTGAGCAATGGTGCTAGAGTTCTTAAGTACAGCAATCTTCCGTTTTCCCAAATCTCTCAATTCTTGGATTGAAGCATCTTTTGTAACTAGTACAGTACTATCAAAGTAGTAGGGAACACTGAAACTAACTAAGCGTGCGCGTGACTCAGTTGCTGTTACTCTGGCGATTGCTAAATCAACTTTCTTGTCTAAAACAACAGAAAGGCGATCGCGATTCATCACAGGTTTGAACTTAACAGTGTTTGCTTTCCCAAGCAAGTCAGCGGCTAAACGCTGTGCCAAATCAATTTCTAAGCCTTGTAAATTGCCGCTAGCGTCTCTAAATCCCAAGGGACGCAAATTATCTTTAACAGCAATATTTAAATACCCTCGTTGTTGAATCTCTGACAATTGGGCGGCAGATGCAAGCAATCCTGTCCCCAATAGAGAAAAGCAGAGAATACAAATAAGAGTAGCGGATAATACCAGATGTAACGGATTAATTATTAGCCATCTGTTACATCGGTTATTCATCCGTTACCACCTTTATCCTTTAGCTTGAATTGCTAACTCGGCAACTTTGCCAAAGCTAGCTGGGTCGAGAACTGCTAATTGTGCCAACATCTTGCGATTTAATTGGACATCGGCTTTTTTCAGGTTGCCGATTAATTGGCTGTAACTCAAACCGTGTTGCCTAGAAGCAGCGTTAATCCGGGCGATCCAGAGGCGGCGAAAATCGCGCTTTTTCTTTTTGCGATCGCGATAAGCACTCCGTAGCGCCTTCATCACTTGTTGGTTAGCGGTTCTAAATAAAGTTGAGTGGGAACCGCGAAAACCTTTAGCTAGCTTGAGAATTTTATTGCGGCGTTTACGAGCTACGTTACCGCGTTTTACCCGTGTCATAACTTACGTATTCCTAAAAAATTTACAAATATGGGAGCATCAACCGCACGTTGTCTTCATCGCGTTCATGCACAAGTGTAGTCTTGGACAGGCTGCGCTTCTTATTAGAACTTTTATGCTCTAGTAAGTGGTTTTTGAAGGCCTTACGGCGCACGATTTTACCTGTGCCGGTGGCACGAAATCGCTTCGCCGCTGCTTTACGGGTCTTTAGTTTAGGCATGGTTTGGCTTTAATTCGACACAATCCATCATTATATACTAATCAAAACGATGTTTAGCCGTTTTAAAAAAACACTAGGAGTGAGTTGGTCGCAAGGCTGAGACTCAGGTCAACAGAAGTATATCAAAGACGTGGCTTATATCCTGGCTTTGGGATCTAAAACGATTTGAGAGCCGGATTTATTTACATGGTAAGTCCAAGATTGTTCCTTCACCTCAACAATCACTTCCCACCCTTCAACGGGGTTGTATTCTCTTGTACAAATTTCCCCAAAATTAAATTCGCAGGGATTACCAAAAGTCTTAGAAGCGAATTGAGTAATTTTCAAATCAGAAATTCTTACACCAGAACGCTTGGAAGCATCTCGTAGTACTCTTCTGGCTACGGCTCTCGGTAGGTTTCTTCGATTTTGGAGGTTTTGGGATAATTGTATCTGTTCTGCCCCAGGAACAGCCTCAGCTACTTGATTAGTGGCGAATCCGAGTCCAAAAGATAGCAGGTTTGCCAAAGCGAAGGTCAATACTAAGCCTATCGGCAACTTACTGTCACTATTGATTTTAAGAGATGGCTTAATTATGGATTTCATATTGAACAGAAAATTTAGCTACTAGTGGCAATAGCTAATTTGACGCTGCACTCTAAATGCAGTTTCCATTTAATGGTGTTTCATTAAGCTATTTGGACATCATCCCCCAATTCACCACAAATTCAGAAAACTGGCGCTTTAATGCTCCAAACACCGGGCAAGGTGCTTGTTCTTGTAAATTTTCCGGCTTACTCCAAGTAAAAGGCGCTTTCTGTGCCGCAGACATCCACAGTAGGCGCTTTGCTCGTGTCATTGCAACATAAAGTAAACGGTATTCTTCCGCAGTTTTCAGGTGTTTTGCCTGTTCCCAAGCTTGAGTCACATCCTGGATGCCAGATTCTTCGTGGAGAACTGCACGAATTTGGGCGCGAGCCACTTCTGATAAGGTAAAGTCACCTAAAAACTGGCTTTGAGGTGGAACCCAAAATCTACCAGGAATCAAGTTTTCGTGCAGAAAGGGCAGAAAAACATAGTCCCAGTCTAGCCCTTTGGCTTTATGCATGGTAATAATCGTCAACTGACCAGTACGTGTGTACCGTGCCTCCATATCGTCAGTTTCTACTGGTTCAAAACGTTCGGAACTAACGATTTCACTTAAAGCTGACAGCATTGCTCCCATTGAGCTATTACTAGCTATTTGCTGGTTGACTCGTTCTGCAAGTTTGTCAGCAGTTGCCAATTCTGCTTGGTCATAGTTCAATGTCAAAGCGAGAAAAGAAATTAGTTGATAGAGAGGCAGTTCCAAACGAGCGCGGAGTAAGTTGCGACACAAACGCGAGGCTTTTTGTACTGGCTCTGATTGAGGTGCAGCTAAGGGGCCTGGGTACAAAAATTCCTCTGGCAGACTAGCGAGGGCGTTGAGGTCTTGGGTAGGAATCAATTGACGCTGTACTAGGGCTTCTAGGGCAGCTTTCAGGTAATCAGGGGAATGAGGGCGATCGCAAAATTGTAATAGTGCCAAAATTTCTTGTGGAACATGGGAGCGGCGATCGCGTTCTCCCACATCATAAAGCGTAATTTTATGCTCTTTGCACACAGGTGCAAGCATTTCTGCCAGCCATCTTCCCTGACGATTTTCTCGTACTAAAATCGCAGCGCTGATTTTACTTGGGTCTTCGGAAAATAATTCAATCACCCTTTGCGAAAGCAATTCGGCTGTGTGATGAATATCACGGGGAGTGTATAGCTCCAATCCTCGTCCTAGCGGTGCTGGATTAGCATTTTTTTGAGGATCACCAATATCAACAGAGCGAATTTTTTGCGGACGGAAGGGGAGCGAATTTATGGCGTTATTGGGTGAATTTTGATTTTTTGCTCCATAAAAGCCATTTACCCATTCCAAAGCAAAGTTAGCGGCGGCGATGATAATTTGTGTACTGCGACCAGCTTGATCCATTGTTGCCAATCGTTCGATGCGATCGCACTCTTCGCAAAATTGCCGAAAATAAATCGGATCAGCTGGTGTGAAGGTAGAGTTAATCGCTTGATTAGGGTCACCAACACGCACCAAATTGAGTCTTGAGTTAGGAGCCAAGAGGTAGGAGTCAGTATTTATTTCTCTCCCTGCTCCCTGCTCCTCGGTCACTGAGCGTCTTGTGCCGAGCGAAGTCGAGGTAAGCCGAAGTGCTGCTCCCTCACTCCCTCCCTCTTCCAAGGAACCACTCGCCAAAATCTCCAGTAACCGCGTCTGAAGAGGGCTGGAGTCTTGAGCTTCGTCTTCAAAGACGGCAAAAACTTGATTTTGCTCGATTCGCCGGGCGCTGTCGTTTTCGAGAACGCGTAAGGCAGCTAAAATCATATCGTCGTAGTCGATGAAGTCGCGCGATCGCATTAAGTTTTGATATTGCTCATACAAACCCGCCGCTACGCTCAAAATTCCATATCTATCTGTAGCTTGTTGACTCCACTCCCGCAATTTTTCTGGTGGTATGCCAGAACTTTTGGCTTCATGAATTACTGTGGTAGCCAAGTCTGGTAAGACTTCTGTCCGCAGTACCGATTGACGACGCAACCTTTCTGTTTCTTCTCCATCAAATTGATGTCCTTCCAACAACCGTAAATAATGTCCTGGATTGTTAGCAATCCATTGTTCTACGGCTGTGCGGATGAAGCGGTGGCTTTGGCTTGGTGTGATTAATGTGACATTTTCTAGCTGTAAACCTGATAAGTCAGGGTGACGGCTGGCAATGTTTAATGCCAAACCGTGTAGGGTATAGACAGCAAAGCCTGTCTGAGGTAGAGATAAATCATCTCGTAAGTATTTGCGGATTTTAGCTTTAATATTGGCAGCAGCAGAGCGGGTAAAAGTAACAACTACAATTTGACGCCGGGAGGACGGACGTGACTGCGCCGAACTCTCATATTGTCGCGCGATCGCGATCGCCGCCGCTGCTGCCATACCTGTAGATTTTCCTGCACCTGGAACGGCAGAAACGGCTAATGGCCCAGATTGCCAATCAGCCATTTGCTGTTGTCCTTGGCGCAAGCTGTTGCGGATTGCTAAAGTCTTTTGCCGCAAAGAAAGTACAGCCGATGGCTGAGATAATTGTGGACGGACAGATTCTTGAGGCACAGTAGCGGTAAAATTAGCGTCTGACATATAAAGTTTTAGATTTGAATGTAATTACCAAACCACAGACAAGAGTGATCATCAAAACCTATCTTTGTCTACCTGTGGTTAAAAATCTTCAATCCCAAATCGATAGTTTGCTAATAGCTAAATAATGACAAATCGCAGACTTAATTTACATTATCTGGGTTTAGCTGGAGCGATCGCACTTGGTACTATTTTGCGCTGTTGGCATTTAGGCTTAAAACCCCTGTGGATGGATGAGGTGATTACTGCCATTTTCAGTTTAGGTAAAAATTACGATGATTTGCCTTTGAATGTGCTGTTTCCTCTTAATCATTTGCATGAAATTTTTACTTTTCAGCCTGGAGTTAGTTGCAATCAAATTGCCGAAAACGTTGCTACCCAGTCTACGCATCCGCCGTTATTTTTTTGTGGAATGCACATCTGGTTGGGGTGGATGCTGCCTTTGGGAGAAGAGTGGGTAGAAAAATTGCGATCGCTACCGACTTTGTTGGGTGTATGTGCGATCGCTGCAATTTATGGAGTTAATCGTATTTCTTTTTCCAAAGCATCTGGAACTTTAGCAGCAGCAATTATGGCTGTTTCTCCCTTTGCTGTTTACCTTTCCCAAGAAGCACGGCACTATACCATGCCTATGCTGCTCATAACTTTAGCGTTATTGGGATTAATGCAAATTCAGCGAGATATTTTTGAGCAAGAGTCCGAAGGACTCGCTTCGCGAACGCGGCTAAGATTTTGGGTTTGGTTATTATGGGCAATTATTAATATTATCGGTCTTTATGTTCACTACTTTTTTGCTTTAGCATTCATTGCAGAAATTTTTACATTACTTGTGGTGATATATTTGCTAAGAGCAAACATCCAAATCAAACGTCAAATTTTACTCGCCCTAATTGTCTTTACAAGTAGTGTTGTAATTAGCTTCACTCCTTGGCTATTGGTGATATCAAATCACGTTCAGCGTTCTGAAACTAATTGGCTACCCTCTCCCAATTACATTGCACCCTTGTACCAAACTTTGATTAGCTGGGTATTAATGGTGATTGCTCTACCTGTAGAAAATCAACCTCTACCAATTGCAGTTATTTACGGTCTGTCAATGGTGAGTTTTGCTACTTTGTTAGGGTGGCACGTCTTTAATGGTTTAAAGCTGTTGTGGTTAAAAGATACAACTTATTTGGCGACATTAACACTTTTAAGTTTTACTTTTTTTGTTCTGGTGCAATTCTTTTTTATTGTTTATTTTTTAAAAAAAGATATTACTATTGTGCCACGTTATAGCTTTGTTTACTATCCCAGTTTTTGCGCCCTTTTAGCAGCTAGCTTAGGTAATATACAAAATTACCATTCACACAGTGTTTTAAATAGGAAAAGTTCAGATAGGCAAAAGCCGCCACTCCAACTTTCCTCAAAATACATCCTTTTAGTTGTAGGAATTATTAGCTGTATTTTTGTTGTTTCTAACTTGGTATTTCAAAAACCATTCCAGCCTAATATAGTTGCTCAAAAGATGAACTTAGAACCTTCTGTACCACTGATGTTAGTAGTAAAATACAGTAACTATCAGGATGTGGCATTAGGATTAAGTTTTGGCTTGGCATTAGAAAAACTCAGAAGTCAATCTCTTTCAAGAGAGTTCAAAATTGATCAATCCAACAGAATGAATTCTCTTATTAACTCTGATAGCGTTGTTTTTTTACAGCAAAGCTCAAATTTAACTACTATCTGGAATAAACTTTCGCAACTGCCTTCACTAGGACTATCTAGGCTAAATTTATGGATAGTAGCGTCAGGACTAAAAAGACGGGACTATCCACAGCATCTACAACTATCACAGCAAACTACCTGCAACATAGATACTAACCAGTACTACCGTATAGGTGTTCCTTATCAACTTTATCGATGCAGTAAGTTTGGATCTTAGAATTATGAATTATTTTGATTAAGTGTAGTATTGATTCTTGGCTTGTTATTACAAACCCTGCGTTTATGGATAGAACAATATCCTCACTCCATCACATATAAAAGAAGGTAGAATTTTCCTAACTCTTGTACAGACGCGATTAATCGCGTCTCTCCTGTACAGACACGATTAATCGCGTCTGTACTATTCGTCAATTTGCCAAGAATCCTTAGTTAGTTCTTCATCGAGAATTCTCTTAGGACGCACGATGATAATAATTTTTCCTAGTAGTGGCACTTCTGGTTCAGTTTCAAACCACTGAAAACTTAATTCACCAGAATTTTCAACAACAAAGTAGCTGGAGACATCCCATTCTCGTTTAGAACGGTCTATAACTACTAAAACCGATTGTGGCTGGCTGTATGTCTGGTTGGGTAAGCGATCGCTATTTGCTAAAATCACTACTGGATCTTCTGCACCCAACAAAACTTGCCAACCCGGTAATGGGGCCCAAGCTTGATCTCCTGAGAACTTAACGATGCGAAATGGTTCAATTTCTGTCACTATAGGCACAGATTTCAAGTCTTGTGCCGTCAACGGCAACTCGCCTACTACAGGTACTATTCGGGGTAACTGTTCTTCAGATTCCAGGCGGTAAAAAGGTAAAATTGGCGCTGGACGCTTAGGAACAACAGTAAAATCTGTCAGCAATTGTTCGATTTGTGTTCTAGCACCTGGCGTGTGAGCAAACCGCAAGCCTTTAGCGATGAGGCGCGATCGCTCCTGCAAATCTGTATTCTGACGTGCTAATTTCCAAACTTGGTGAGCGACAGCATCACCAGGATGGTTAGAAAATCCTTCTGGTAAAATCCGAAAATAAGAAAACTCTTTAATTGCTTTTGCTACTTCCCGCGCTTCATCGGCGTCGAGTTTGTGCTGAAATGCAAGTTCTGCCGCCGCCGCTCGTTCTTCTTGAGTCAGTAGACGCAGCTCGTACAAAACATCGCTGCCACGTGTGGTGTAGTGCGATTGCACCGCCTCCGATGCACCATACTTTTCTAAAGAATTGTAAACTTGAGAGCCAACAACCACTTGATTTTGTTGAATTGGCTCAAATCCCGTTGCCTCAAAAATTTCTTGGGGATTGTAACTGGCTTTTTGCAGGTAAGCGATCGCTACTCCCCATTCCACCCAGTTGCCTTGCTTTTGTCTGAGCTTTCGTAAGTAATCTTGTGCTACATCATCAGCAGCATTTTCAGGATTTTGAGCATTGGGTGGTAGGTCAGTCATAATCTAGAGCGCCGGAACTTTTACTTGAGAGGGTAATTAATACCTCATCAGCAAGTCTTATTCTAATCTTTAACCGTCTACACTGAAATACTATACCGCCAAATTAAATTATGAGTTATGAATGATACTAACAACTAAGTAAGCATAAATACCAGTCGTAGCTATGTCTAGTCAATTGTCTGTCTTCATCAAGACTGATTATAGACATTTCTCCCTTGACAAGTTGCATATTTATATTTATTTAAGCTTAATTACTTATTTGTGTGAATTCTAATTGTTAGGTTCTTTCTAAGAAAAGTGTTTGAGTTAGTAAATTTAATTTGTGGCGTTCATTACAAGTAAGTTTAATACAAATTCATCAAACTTCTGAGCTTCGCTTCACAAGAAGCTAGTTCTAACGTCGCAAGTCGGCGTTTATGCTTCTCTGTAAAAGAACGGTACAGAAAAAGCCTGGAAGCCCAGATTAAATCTGACTGTTTTAATTATCAATTACTAATCAGTACCTATGAATATGTATAAGCTACTTAAAAATACATCCGCAAATCCACCCAAAGATTTCCGACTATTCTCAACTAAGCTTGGTATGGAATATAACAAAGTTGTAAATATTTAATTAAAGGAATTATCTTATGGACACTCCCAGTCTGGAAGTTGATAAAATTCGTCCTCAATTAATGACTCTAGAACGACCAAAAAAACTCAAAATCCTGGTAGTTGACGATGAGCCAGATAATCTCGATCTACTTTATCGCACCTTCCGACGCGACTTTAATGTTTTAAAAGCTGATAGTGGGATGAACGCCCTACAAGTGCTGGCAGCAGAGGGAGAAGTAGCAGTAATCATCTCTGATCAACGAATGCCAGAAATGAAAGGAACTGAGTTTCTAAGTAAAACTGTACCTCAGTTTCCCGATACAGTCAGAATAATTCTCACCGGATTTACTGATATTGAAGACTTGGTAGAGGCGATTAACGCAGGACAGGTCTACAAATACATCACTAAGCCCTGGGATCCAGGGGAACTGAAAGCAGTGGTGCAAAGAGCAGCAGAAACCTATGACCTGCTCAAGCAGCGTACAGAAGAACTACGCCGTGCTAATGCTGAAATGGCGTTGTTGACCGTTTTAGTTGAAGTAGCGCAAGCAGCTTCAAGTTTAGAAGAAACTCTCACCCCAATCGCTAGAGCTGTTAGTGAGACTTTTACAACAGATGGCTGCATTTTGCAACTCATAGAAGGAAATACTCTAGTCGCAACTCAGGGAACTTACAGCGAGACAGGTGCAATAGAAAATTGGCTAGCACAAGATCCCCTTGCGAGTGAAGCGATCGCCACTGGGAAAATGCAAGTTTCCCTAAATGTACTTAAAGATCCCAAGCTAGATGGTGTTGAACACTATCAAACTACGGGAGTACAAGCACATTTAATTATCCCAATTAGTTACCGAAATCAACTCCTAGCAGTATTGTCATTACAGTGGAAACTGCCCTCCACTTTGCGAGAAGATGAGTTAAAGCTGATTCAGTTATCAGCTCAACTAGTGGCGATCGCTCTTACTAGTAGTCGCTGCCAAACTAGTGTCTAATTATCTTTAGTCATTTGTCTTTTGTTTTTAGCAAATGACAAATGACCAATGACAAATGACAAATGACCAATGACTAACGAAATTCAAGCCATTTTTAACCGCATCGCTCCAGTTTATGACCAGTTGAACGACTGGTTAAGTTTAGGGCAGCACCGAATATGGAAGGAAATGGCAGTTAAATGGAGTGCCGCGAAACCAGGAGATACTTGCCTGGATTTGTGTTGCGGTAGTGGCGATTTAGCCTTACGTTTGGCGCGGCGCGTAGGAACAACCGGACAGGTGTACGGAGTAGACTTCTCCCCAAATCTGTTAGAAACCGCCAAAGAACGCTCAAAAAAGCAGTACCCTCAACCTGCGATCGTTTGGGTAGAAGCAGATGCCCTAAATTTACCCTTTGAAGATAACCAATTTGATGCTGCAACAATGGGCTATGGTTTAAGAAATGTTACAGATATTAGCCGTAGTCTTCAGGAGTTATATCGTGTGCTTAAGCCAGGAGCTAAAGCCGCTATTTTAGATTTTCATCGACCTAGCAATCCTCAGCTACGCACTTTTCAACAATGGTATCTGAATAATTTTGTTGTGCCAGTTGCCAATCATTTGGGTTTAAAGGAAGAATATGCTTACATCAGTCCCAGCTTGGATCGTTTTCCTGTTGGGAAAGAGCAAGTAGAGTTAGCTCATCAGGTTGGTTTTGCAGTTGTCACACACTACCCCATCGCGAACGGTATGATGGGAGTGCTGGTAGTCGAGAAAAATGAGTGATGAGTTAGGAATTAAGAGTGATGAATTCTTAATTTATTGTTCATAATTCATGATTCTTCATTCCTAGCTCTTAACTTCCTAACTTTCTTATTTTTCCCTTGGATTGGTCACATTTTTGGCTCTATGTATCTCCCCCAGTGCTGGGTGGAATTATTGGCTATTTCACAAACGATATAGCCATAAAAATGTTATTTCGTCCGTACCGAGCAATTTATATCGGTGGGAAAAGAGTACCGTTTACCCCTGGATTAATTCCACGCAACCAGGAACGCCTGGCTGAGAAAATTTCTAGTACAATTATGGGGTCGTTGCTGACGCCAGAAGAATTGCAGAATTTGGCACGCCGCTTGTTGCAAACAGAACGGGTACAAGCAGCGATTCTCTGGCTGTTGCAGCTAGCAATTGAACAAATCAAAACAGATAACAATCAAAAAAGTGCCAAAATTGTGGCGGGAATTTTGCGGGATTTATTAGGGGAATCTTTGCCACGGTTGCTCAAAGTTTTGGCGCGGCGCGAAGACTTTTTAGAAGTACAAATAAATCAAATTTTTGACCAGGTGTTGCTAGAGTTTCAACTGAGTGAAGAACAATCTATACGGCTGGCTGATTGGTTATTGCAGGTAGTTCTCCCCCCAGATACACTGCGACAGACAATAGTTGATTTTTTAACTGATCGCACAATTCAGATTGTTGATGAAAGCTTTCGAGAAAAAACTAGTGGTACTTATTGGGTAGTAGCAAATTTGTTCGGCTTACGTAATACTCTTACGAGATTGCGAACTTTTTGCTTAGATGAGAAAGAGGTTACTAACAATCGCTTGCAGGAATTAATTCAAGAGTTGCAAATACGCGATCGCCTCAAGAAGTTGCTGCAAAATTTATCATTACAAAATTTGCCAATGGGAACAGTACGCCAACTGCGAAAAACCACACGTGAAAGTGTTCGCCATTACTTACAAACAAGTGGTAGCGATTTTCTGCAAGGATTAACTGATTCTATTGACTGGGAAAATATTGCTGTAGTGCTGTTGGATCGTCTTAGTAGTTCACCTGTTGTAAGTACTTCTTTAGAAGTTGTAAGTGAAGAGTTGGCTCTAATTTTAGATCGGTATTTAGAAAAAGATTTAGAAGCGATTATGGCACAAGCGATTCCGATTTTGTCAATAGATCAAGTGATAGTTGACCGTGTAAAATCGACTTCACCTGCTGATTTAGAAGCAGCAATTGAAGGAATCGTGCAAAGTGAATTGCAGGCTATTGTAACTCTAGGCGGTATTTTGGGTTGTATCGTAGGTTTATTCCAGACAGCGTTTCTGATATTTAGTCAGCGGTAATTTTTTTACTACCTACATATATATTAATTATCAAGTTATAGTTGAAAATTATCCAGATTTTGGACTAAGTTAAATTAACCAATATTTAACTCAAAATATGTGCTAAATCCAACACAAACCCTGGTAGTACGTTCTCTCCTAATAGACTAGTAGGCGATTGTAGAACCTCGACCTCCTGCCCAGGGCGGTAAATTTCTACTCTTTGATTTTGAGGATCAATCAGCCAGCCTAAACGTACACCGTTAACAATATATTCCTGCATTTTTTGTTGCACAGTCTTTAAGCTGTCTGAAGCAGAGCGTAATTCTACCGCAAAATCTGGAGCCATTGGTAAGAATCTAGCAGGATCTGGGTTTAGGGCTTCTAATCGTTCCCGGCTTACCCAAGACGCATCAGGAGAACGATTTGCACCATTGGGAAGCTTGAAACCCGTTGAAGAGTCAAAAGCCAAACCTGTGCCATCCGCGTCAGCCCAATTACCTAAGCGCTGTGTCAGTCTACTATTGCGATTTCCGCTTTCCCATCCAGTTGGTGGCATGATAATTAATTCTCCCTCTGCCGTGCGCTCAAGTCGCAAATCTCGATTATTCTGACAGAGTTGAAAGAATTGCTCATCTGTTAATTCAATGGTGGGGCTGAGGGTTAGAATAAGGGCAGTCATAGTTGCCTCTCAAGCTTGCTAACTGTAGCGTAACACTGAGTTAACATACTAGGTCAACCATCTAATAATTTTTGTGCTTACTATAGAGCTATTTACTAAACAGTTATCAGAAAATATTTCAAAACCCTGTAGTATTATAAAAGTACAAATTTACCAATTGCGATAAAGTTTTTCCGCATAAAACATAATCTCTTCATTTGGCAATCTAATTTTTGGTTTTTGCCGAGGATACAAACTTTCAACTGCACTAGTATCTTGTTCTACAATGGTAGCTGCCGCTTGTAAAAAGGAGTTTCTAAAGATAATTTTCATTAAAGGATTGATGACTTTGGCATAAAACAGAATAAATGTCTTCGTCACTTTTTCTGTTTCCGGGTAGAGAATATGAATTTGAACAATACTGCCGATAGGAGATTTTGCAAACAGAGCTGTAGTTGAAGGAAAAGCGTATTCAAGTGTGTTATCGAGAGTCTTAGGAATAATTCCTAAAGCAGGATTTTTGATAAGTTCCCCTAGAGTATTGTTAGCTCTTTTAACCTCTTGCTTTACTTTGGCGTAGTATCCTTTTTCTTCAAAAGACCTGACACTACAAGATGTGATTTGAAATAGTTCTTTATGAGTACCATTTTGGTGATTATAGTCGTAGTTAACCATCAAGTTACTCAGAAAATCACCTCGAATACTTTTTTCTCCAGTAACACCTATAAATTCGTATTCATCTACAATTCTCTGATGTAAATCTGGAATGGGTAATCTTGGCTCCAAGCCTGCATACGTCCAGATACAATCATTATTAACAATTAGCTCTAATGGCTTGGTAATTGGTTGGTTTTCTGCTTTTTTATCTTGGTATAGTCTACCTTGCCCATCAAACTCTAAAGCATGAAAAGGGCAGATAATAGTATTTTTCTGTTGACAAACCCAGCCATTAGATAAGGGCGCTTGCATATGTGGACAGATGTTATCAAGCGCAAACACTTCACCTTTTTGGTTTTGCCAAATAACATAATCTATCCCATTTAAAGTAATTTTATTGGGTCTATTTATTCCTAACATTGACTTGTGAGCAATTAACCAAGGTGCACCAGGTAAAATTGGTTCCATTTTTCCTCCAAGTTATTTTTGAAAGTGTTTCTTTAAAGGTTGATATATTGCGTTAGTAAAACTTCACGCAATATTCCCATATAAAATTTTTTGCTAGTAAGCTCGTGTTGCTTGCCGAAGATAACCAGTTGATTTCAAATTGGAATAACTAAAGTATTATCTGCAATGAACGAACTAAAACTACCGAGTATTTTCTCAGCTAGCTTCGGCTACTAAATGGCTAAATTATTAGATAACTAACTAAAAAATTAGTTAGTTATCAATTTAATCAATTTTATTCTCTATGTCAACTACTAATCAATTTTTTAGTTAAGATGTTCTCGTTAGTTTGATGGATAACCGTGGGCCGTTCAACACAGTCAAAACTTTCATCTAAAAAACTGCGTCAGGTGCGCGATGCAGAGGCGACAAAAACGCAGATTCTAGATGCGGCAGAAGCAGAATTCGCCAGATATGGACTCAGCGGGGCGCGGACAGAGGCGATCGCTAAAGGTGCAGGTGTCACTACAGCGATGATTTACTACTACTTTGACAACAAAGAAGGACTATATCAAGCTGTTCTGCAACGCCCTGTAGTAGAGATGCACGAAGGGTTTCAACAGCTAAATTTGGATCAGTTCCCACCAGAGGAAGCTTTGAAGATATTGGTGAAGGAGGCGATCGCCTACGAAGCTGCTCACCCGCAACGGGGAATGCTTTGGTTTCAAGAAGCAAACCAAAATCAGGGAAAATATTTCAAACAGGGGAATTGGCAAGAAAATTTTGCGTATCTGATCAAGATTTTAGAACGGGGAATGGCAGAGGGTTGCTTCCGCCAACTTGACCCATTTCTCACTACTCTCCATATTATTGGAGTTTGTAATTTATACTTCAACGCTTACGAAAACATCAAACATACTAGACCTGATTTGCAATTGCTGAGTCCAGAAATGATTGATCTGCATACTCAAGCAGCAGTTAATTTTATTTTGGCTGGAGTACGATGTATTGGGGATTAGGAATTGAATATCGAAAAACTTTATCGTGGTAACAAAGGGCAAATAATGCCCTTACTGAATCCTCAGTATTGGTTTATTTGGACACTCTAAACATAATATCTAGGGAAATTCTGGTCGCACCTCAAAAAAAACTCTTAACAAGATTATTACCAACTAAGCGATCGCACGCATAATCAGCTTAGGTAAAGCAACTATTCTAAATCAACGAAATACTTGCTATATAAAATTACGAATTCCGTGCAGTATTACTAGCCTGTAACTTAGGATAAGCAATACGTTTGTGATGGAATTGTTGCCAAACTTCTACGAAGATTTGGGCTATTTTTGTCATCTCTTCGCGTGTTATCCCCGAATCTACCATTTGATTGTCTTGCCATCTAGCTCGGAGAATGTTGTTAAGCATTGTTAAGGCTTGTTCTGGGGAGACGTCTTTAAGTGATCGCAGCGCCGCCTCGCAGGAATCTGCCAACATAACAATTGCTGTTTCTCGTGACTGCGGAATTGGGCCATCGTAGCGAAAATCTGCCTCGTCTAATGTAAGGCTGGGGTCTGCCTGCACCATTTGCTGGGCTTGGTGATAGAAATATGCAATCAGCATCGTTCCTTGATGCTCAGGAATAAAGGCTTGAATAGCTGTAGGCAAAAGGTGCTTTCGCGCCATTACTAACCCTTCAATAACGTGCTTTTTAATAATTTCCGCACTTTTCCAAGGGTCGTTAATTTCTGTATCATGCTTATTCGGCCCGCCCATTTGATTTTCAATAAAGCCCAAAGGGTCGTGCATTTTACCAATATCGTGATACAGCGTACCAGCTCTTACCAGTTCGACATTGCATCCTAGTTGTTTGGCAGCGGCTTCGGCAAGGGTGGACACAAACAAAGTATGTTGAAACGTTCCGGGAGTTTCTGTAGCGAGTCTTTTTAATAAGGGGCGGTTAGGGTTCGCCAGTTCTGCTAGACGGATTGGGGTAACTAAATCAAAAAGTTTTTCCAAATAAGGACTTAAACCTAGTGCAACAACACTCCAGGCTAAGCCGGATAAAGCATATAATGCCGCTTCTTGTAAGACAATGTACCAATTTGAACCAAATGCTTCACCGATTAAAAGATTAACAATTAGATAAATGCCTCCTTGGGTTAAAGCAATGGCAATCCCTAATAATGCTAATTCTTCGCGCGATCGCAATCGTTGTGCCATGCAGCTACCTAATATTCCTCCAGCTGCACCAGCTAAAAGCCCAATTGGATTGATTTCTAAGCTAATTCCGACTAAAACCAACAATAAGCTGACAACTGTCACGCCCGAAGCCGCGCCGTAGAAGCTACCCAACAAGATACCAATGGCGCTCCAAGTACTGTATGGCACTCCCATGATTACCATTCCTGGGGTACTTAGGGTAAGCAGCAACACCAAAAAGCGATCGCGTTGTCGTAATTGAGTATTAACCCTGTGTTCTACCCAGACAAAAATACCAACTGCGACTGTAACAATTCCCCCTAACTTCGCTAAACCCAGCCAGTTAACTTCCCGGCGAATCAGGTGATAATACTCCAACACCTCAAAGTTCCAGGCAGTAATTTGCTCTCCTTGATTGACAATCGCCTCACCATACCGCACCTTCCGCATCACAGGTGTCACCCCATCAGCCGCCTTTTGAGCCTGTTGTTCAGTCTGTTCTTGATCATTCTTTAGATTCGGTTGAAGTACAGCCGATAAGACTTTGATTGCTAAGGGTTCAGCGTCTTTTGGTACAAACCACTGTACTTGTAGGCTAACGGCATCTTGTAAAACATTTTTTGGTAGTCCAAGTGGGATGCCTTGGGTAAGAATTCGCTCCGCAGTTTCATGGATTCCCGTTTGTGTTTTTGCCCACTCCTCATCTGACAAGTCCAAAAGCATAGTTCCTTCAAATACGGTTTCTGGTCTAGCAGTCTCCATCTGCAAAAGTTTTGTATTGGCTTGGGTATATTTTTGGCGTACTTGAGAGATTCGAGTAATTAGTGAGGACAAGTTTTTCTCAGAAGTCGTATTACGGTATGCTGCTAGTTCCGCGACTGCTGAAGTAAAGTTAGCATTTTGGGGAAAATCTATTGGTTTTGGCTCATCTGGAGCTACTTTAGTACTTTGAGAATCAGATTTGAGTAGGCTAGGAATTGTTAATGGCGGAGGAAACAAAGGGTAAGCAGATGGAACTAAAATACGCTGTCCTGCTGCTTTTCTTTGCTGGTTTCTAGTGTTTTCTACAGCTACTAAAAGTGCTTGCCATTCTGGCTCTGAGCAAGAGCGGAGGTAACGCTGGATAGAGATGGGCAAAACTAAAGTGTCAAAGAAAGGAAAAGATCCGGCTACAGTACGAATTTCATCACCATCATCCAGAAGTTTTTGCAAATTTTGGTCGATTTTTTCGTTGATTTGAGTATCAATCATTAAAACCGGGATGGATCTTCCACTAACAGCTTTGCGTTGGGCTTCTGTTTTTTTCTTATCTTCGATGCTGGCTGTATAGGGTGCTTTAATTGTTTGTGGCGCTGGAGTTCCTACTTTGAGCTGAGGCTGGTTATATAATTTATGTCCAAGAATGCCTGTAAGAGCTATTATGGCGATCGCTAAAATGGCAGAGGAACGTTTTTCATGTAACCAGCCTAAACCGATTGCATAAATGCCACTATTAGTTTTGACTGATTTCGCCATTGATGCTATGGCTGTTCCTTGTTTTCGATGCTTGCCATTTTCACTGGGTTTTAATAAATACAGGAATATTTGCTTAATTACAGCCCTTAATATTTCACCTCTTAACCTTTTGCCTTTTGGTCTTTTTGCTCTCCCAAGCAACTTTCCTTTACGGCGTAATGCTTTGTACTGTCGCCGCCAGTAAGTTAATTGCTGGATCAAAGACTGCAAAAATTGCTGCATTTTTATCACCTTTGCCTGCGGTTGCTGACTTTGATAGCTCAAAACAAGACAATCCCCAAAAATGTCCGCTCTCTGGCTGCCTTTCTCACAACTCTGGGGGCGGGAACTGATTGAAGCCTGTTTGCCACAATAGCTATCTACAGACTCAGGTCAAGGATTTGCTGAAAAATTGTAGTATATGAAACTGTAAATTTTGTAGTTGCTAGATAAATTGGTGGTATTGAGCTTTTTGCCCCCGCACTATTTTTTATTAAAAATAGTATTAACGCGACCGGATAACGCGTGGAGCTGCGTAGACTGAAAGCGGAGCTATTTCAGAATTCATGGCAGATGCCTCTTTTAATTCATCTGGATCTACAGTGGTACTATACACTCCTGACCACACAGTCACAAGTGCATCAGCTAATTTTAGCATCTGAGAAAAGTCCGTCAGTCCCCATACTGTAGAATTTGCTTGTGAGAGTAAGACACGCAAATTTACAGGAATACCCTGTGTGGTGTTATATGCTCCTGATAAAGCGCCAGTGATTGTACCTGTAGCTTGTAAACTTAAATATTTTGACGCCCGAATAGCATCATCTTCGACTTTGGAATCGCCATTAAGAGTAGCCCGTAAAACTGCAAGGCGAAAGTCTTCTAAAGTACTGAGAAAGCAATAAAATGCTATAGCAATATTGTTACTTAGCTTTTCTTCCTTATTCAACTCAGCTTGCGCCTTTTCCAATCCAGCCCCTTGATTTACCAATTTATGCACTTTTAACAATTGTTTTGGTATTGATGTTGGGGTTTCTCCAAGAAAAGAAATTATTTGAGGGATAAGGGTTAGAGGATCAAGTTTTTCAGTTAGGGATTGAGTGATTGCATAACCTATAGCTAGTGTTCCATCTCGAACAATTGGGTCATTTCCCCAGATTTGCACCACAGCTAGCAAATTTTGTCGCAGTTTGATGGGATTTTCGTGAAAAAAAAGTGCCACTGGTAATGTGGCAAGAATTACTTTTATTGAAACAGCGTCATCTGCTTCTAAATGAAGAGATTCTTGAGGCTGACGCGCTATCCAATCATTTAAATCTAATCTGCCAAGCTTTATCAAACTTTCAGTAACCAGAACAGCCATGTTACCTAAATCTGGGCAATGAGACTTAGTTTGATTAGTTGAGGCTAAACTTTCCCCTACGAATGCCCCTAGTAAAGTGCCTCTAAACCGACTTATAAGAGAGTAACGCATGAATTATAAAGTTAAGGGTGACAAGTTAGGAGTGATAAGTTAATTAAAAACAACTTATTACTATTTTGAATCCTAACTCCTGCCTGTCTAAAGTTCTGAGCAGAGACTTCCTCCGCTCAGACTTCTCTGTATCTCCTAACTTCTAATTCGTAACTCTTAAATAATCCACTAAGGCTTGTAAGCCCAATAAGTAACTTTGGACGCCAAAACCACTTATTTGCCCAATAGCAACTGGAGCGATGTACGAATGATGACGAAAATCTTCTCTGCGGTAAATGTTACTCAGATGTACTTCTACTGTAGGCAAGTTAACAGCAGCGATCGCATCACGCAATGCCACACTTGTGTGTGTATAAGCGCCTGCATTAATCAGAATTCCCTGATGTTTTCCTAAAGCTCCATGAATAGTATCTACCAAAACCCCTTCATGATTTGACTGCACAGGAAATAGTTTCGCCTGTAACTTTACCCCTTCTTCTTCTAACAGGCGGTTAATTTCCGGTAAAGTCAAAGAACCATAAATTCCGGGTTCTCTCTGTCCTAGCAAATTTAAGTTTGGCCCATGTAGTGCTAGGATGCTTAGGGTTTGCGAATTAGAGTTCAGCACGTTTGGGCTACTAGCGACGGCGCGATCGCTCGTTTACAGGAATCGGAATCAGTTCCGGTTCCGGCTCCGCCTCTGGCCCTAAAAGGCTGTCAATTAGCTTACGTGCTAATTCTTTAAGCTTTTCCAGTACCTTTTCTATATAGTCCATTGAACTGATCGCTCCTGAGATACTACCTCAATTTTTGATTCACACTTACGCAGAAAATAGCGTCTTTTCGCACCTTTTGCTTCCGAACGGGCTGATACACATCTAAATTTCGACGGCATATGCCATTTTAAAATTTGGTTTTGTGTTTTCCCTTACTCTTTAGAGTATCACACTAGTAACCTATCAAGCTGCATCCTACCAAGGATGGGTATGTAGGTTTAAGAGTCAAGGGTCAGCCACTACAGACGCGATTATACTCTTACGATAAGCCGCTCTTTGAGCGTCTACGCGTCTGTACAAGAGACAAAATCATATACTTGGACTTTGGACTTTGGAGTCTGTAAAGCAGTACTAGTCTTCTGCGTCATTTTTTTTCGCTACAGATTTTGATGACTTAGCGGTTGATTTGGTTGTTGACCTTGTGGTTGACTTGGTTCTTGAACTCGTTGATTTACTTGTTGTTTTGCGAGTAGATTTCGTTGTTGATGCTTTAGCTGCCAGCAATGTCAGTGCCGCCGATAGTGTTATATCTTCCACTGATTGTCCTTCTGGGATACTTACATTAGTTTTACTATGCTTGATGTAAGGGCCATAAGGGCCATCGTAGATATTAACTGGTTCGTCATCGTCTGGGTGCTTACCCAATTCGCGTAACGCTGCTTTCGACTTGCTGTTAGTTGAGCTGCGTCCCTTTTTCGGCTCAGACAACAACTCTAATGCACGTTCTAGAGAAATTGTCAATACATTATCAGCAGCTTTAAGCGATCGATAGTCTTTCCCTTCTTTCCCTTGGTCATGAACGACATAAGGGCCGAAGCGTCCTAGACTTGCTTGGATTTTGCCACCAGTGCCTGGATGGGTTCCCAGCGTCCGGGGCAATGCTAATAAACCGACAGCCATATCCAGAGTTACAGTTTCTGGGGTGACGCCTTTGAGTAAAGAAGCTTGTTTGGGTTTGGGGTTTTCATCAGACTTGTCACCCAACTGAACGTATGGGCCATAAGTGCCGATTTTTACGTAAATCGGTTCACCTGTTTCGGGATGGCGACCAAGTTGGTCAGGGCCAGTGGTTTTTTGTCGTAGTAGAGTTTCTACTTGTTTCGGGTCAAGGTCAGCTGGTGTTAGGTCTTTGGGAATAGAAGCGGTAACAACACCCTCACCATTTTCAACTTCGATGTAAGGGCCATATTTACCAATACGAACTTTGGCATTTAAATTTTCCAGTTCTACTGTTCTAGCTTTGTTGGCATCAATTAGATTTTCCCGTTCCTTAACTAAGGTTTCCAAACCTTTGTCACCCAAATAAAATTCCCGTAAGTACGGTAGCCAAGCAGCTTCGCCGTCAGCAATGTCATCGAGAGTTTGCTCCATTTTGGAGGTAAAGCTGGGATCAACAATGTCCGGGAAGTGTTTTTCTAATAAATCGGTAACGGCAAAGGCTGTGAAGGTGGGAATCAGAGCATTACTCACCAATTGGGCATAACCCTTGTCGATAATTGTGCCGATGATGCTGGCGTAGGTACTAGGACGACCAATGCCTTCGCTTTCCAAAGTTTTCACTAGGGTAGCTTCAGTGTACCGGGCTGGTGGTTGGGTTTCATGACCAACTGCTTCTAGATTGGTACAATTTGGATGATCGCCTACTTTAAGTGCAGGTAAAATGACTTCCTGGTCTTCGAGTGCTGCTTCTGGATCGTCTGAACCTTCAACGTAGGCGCGTAGATATCCTGGAAAGTCGATGCGCTTACCAGAGGAACGAAATCCGGCGTCTTCGACTTGCAATTGTACAGTAACTTGAGTTTGTCGAGAATCAGCCATTTGGCTGGCGACAGTACGCTTCCAAATCAAATCATAAACGGCAAGTTCCCGACCGCTTAAGCCAGTTTCTTGGGGTGTACGAAAGGTGCTACCTGCTGGTCGAATTGCTTCGTGTGCCTCTTGTGCGCCTTTAGATTTAGTAGTGTATTGTCTAGGTTGAGGGCTAAGGTATTGTTGACCGTAAAGCTTTTCTACACAACTACGGGCAGCTGCGATCGCCTGCTCTGATAAATGCACTGAATCTGTACGCATATAGGTAATGTAGCCCTGCTCGTACAAATTTTGGGCAATCCGCATTGTGTCTCGTGCAGAAAGACGCAGTTTTCGGTTAGATTCTTGTTGCAGTGTCGAAGTTGTAAAGGGTGGTGCAGGCTTGCGCGTCACTGGACGTTCCTCCACATCTGTGACATTCCAAGGTTTACCATTGAGGCGTTCCTTGAGGGCTACTGCATCCTCTTCTGAGAGCAACACGACATTGCGACCAGCGACAATTTGTCCAGTTGCAGGGTCGAAATCGCTACCAGTTGCGACTTTTGTCTTTGCTAGGGTTACTAACTGCGAATTAAAGGGGCTTTTTTGCTGCTCTAAATTAGCTTTCAAGTCCCAATAAGTACCTTCGTGGAAAGCGCGGCGCTGACGTTCTTTCGTGACCAAAAGCCGCACGGCTACAGATTGCACCCGTCCAGCAGACAATCCCCAGGCAATTTTTTTCCACAGCAGGGGAGACAGGGTATAGCCAACCAGTCTATCTAAAATCCGTCGTGTTTCTTGGGCGCGAACCAACTGCTCATCAATATTGCGGCAGTTTTTTAAAGCTTTTTTAATAGCCTCTTGGGTAATTTCATGAAATACCATCCGCTTGGTCGGAACTTTGGGCTTCAGCAACTGGTATAAATGCCAGCTGATGCTTTCACCTTCTCGGTCTTCGTCCGTTGCCAGGATTAGTTCATCTACATCTTTTAGTGCATCTTTCAGTTGGGTGACAATTTTCTTTTTGTCTTTTGGGACGACATACACCGGTTCAAAGTCGGCTTCTACATTTACCCCAAGCTGCGCCCATGCTTCCCCTTTAATATTAGCGGGAATTTCACTGGCTGACTGGGGAAGGTCACGGACATGACCCATAGAGGCTTCCACCCGATAGTCTTTTGGCAGGTAGTTGCGAATGGTACGAGCTTTGGTTGGAGATTCGACGATGACGAGAGTTGACATGGAAATTTTAAGAAAAAAATAGCTGCTAAGCTAAAGAGCCAAATTGAGTTAATTTCAGCGAAATGTCAAGATAAACGTCACGCTAAGGGCTGTGATTTCATCCTCACACAAAATACCCTGTAGGGCAAAACTCCGCTCACTTTGGGCAAAGTCCTTCCCAGACAATCGGGTGGCGGAACGCTGGGTATGAATTTCCAGCTATTTCAATCTTTAACTTATCTAACGCATAATTGGCGACTACAGTTTTCAAAATATCCCTGAAGTGTAATACAACCATAACTTTTGTAATTGACAAGAGGGCATGAGTGGAGATGTGCAAACAAGAATAATTCTGTTGCCATAAGCTAATCGTCATTCATTTTTTCAGGATGATGGCTCGTAGAAAGGGCTACCTTACGGGTTTTGCGAAGCAGTACAGCCCTGATTTCGATGCAATTTGAATGCTCATTAGCTGATGACTTTCTCTACTCTCTGCTTGTCTACTCCTCCATCTCCTCACTTTCTCACTCTTTCACTCTCAAAGAGGTTGTGCCAAAATTAAACCAAACTTGAGAGTAAAAGCGAAGTGGGGTTTGTACCTATTCGCTTGAGGCAAAACTATGCAAGCAATTCGTCAAGGTGATGTTATCTTACTACCTGTGCAGGAAGTTAAAGGACAAAAAATACCTCATCTAATTTTGGCAAAAGGCGAAGTTACGGGGCATAAACATCAGATTACTGAGGGAAAAGCTGAATTATACGAAAAAGATAGCACACTCTATCTGCGTGTGTTTTCAGAAATAGCGTTGCTTGCCCATGAAGGACATCAGGCTATTCCTATTCCCCAAGGTAACTGGTTAGTGAAAATTCAGCGGGAATATGAGCCTGAAGGTTGGCGATATGTTGCTGATTGACAAGCTAACGTCTGAGCAGGAGGCTTTGATTCCAGTTTATCGCCAGAAGTGGAGAGCGATCGCGCTTTCAACTGAGCGGATTGAAAAGCGATTAAGGGCTTCTCTAAAAACACGTTTAGAATCTTATATAACGGACGTTTATGATAAATGCTGGCAATCAGATAGAAAGGCTACATCAAGTAGTGTATTAGATTTTTCTTTTAGAGTATTAAATTTTAATTATGATGTGAAAAAATTCCAGCATTATCAATCATTGATTATAGAATATGCTGGATTTTTGCTTTTGAAAAAGTAGCAATTATCTGCGATTGTCCGCTTCACCTCCGCTTTGATAATCAAAATCGCCTCCATGCTGAAGGCGAACCTGCAATAGAGTACGTCGATGGATTTAGTCTCTACTCCTATCACGGTGTAACCCTGCCTGAAAAATATGGTAAAGTCCACCCTGAGAAATGGCAACCTCAATGGCTTTTAATAGAAGAAAATGCCGAGCTACGGCGAGTACTAATTCAAGGCATTGGTTACGCCAGAATTTGCGAATAATTGTAAGTTATTTAATTAAATGCTTGGGCTGAATATACTCTATTAAAAATAGATGCGGATGTTGATGAAGAGCCAATTTATTTATTAAAAATGACTTGCCCTAGCACAAAATTTATTCACGCCCTGCGAGTTTCACCAAATACAAACTCAGCGCGTGAAGCTATTCGTTGGGTAAATTGGGGAATCGATTCAGAGGACTTTGCAGTCCAAACCTAATTCTTTAACTATGACGATAAGCTAAAAAGAATACTAACTATAGAAAAAAATTATGCATTGTACCATACATCAAGACAAATACAAGAATGCAGGCTTGGCCAAATAAGAAGTTATGGTAGGATAAATCTGGAGAAGTTGAGTTCGGCGATGCGAATCTTGTTATTAGTAATAATTGCAAGCAGCTCTCTGGATAAACATCTCTGCATCAATGGATTCTGGAGAGTTTCATGTCAATCTACGTAGGGAATCTATCCTACAGCGTCACACAAGACGACCTAACTAATGTATTTTCCGAGTACGGTACTGTCAAACGCGTTCAATTACCTACAGATAGGGAAACAGGACGCGCAAGAGGCTTTGGTTTCGTAGAAATGGAATCATCAGCCGCAGAAGATGCCGCTATTGAGGCTTTAGATGGTGCTGAATGGATGGGACGTGTATTAAAAGTGAATAAGGCTAGACCACGGGAGGAGAAAGGTACTCGCTCTGGCGGTGGTAGTAGTTGGGGAAAAAATAGCGGTGAATACTCGCGCCGTTATTAAATCTTAATGTATTGAAAATGGCAAAGGCATAATCAGCTTTTGCTAAGTAAAAATTATCTCAAAATGAGCAGTTCAGTAAACAACTGATCTGCTTATTTCTCGTAAAAATACTGTGGGGTTTATGAAAATTACCGGGTTCATGCAGTAGATGTCAAAACTCGGTTTATTTATAAATATTTAGTCACTAAAAAGACTATTTATTGTAGCAAGAGTGTTTTTCGCGTAAGCCCTATTATTAATTGAGAACTACAAACCCCATACTTCAAGATCATTTAATTTAATCTGTGGATATTAGCTTAGTGTGGGAATGAGCCACTATTGTTTCTTGAATCCGCTTACACTAGAAGCGACTTTCAGTTTAAGACATAAAGATTAATGCAACTTTGGTAAAGAACAATAGATAGAATGAACAAAGTTAGCCTTAATGTCTAATCGCCAAAACCTATACATCTCATGGATTTTGCTAATCTTGCATCCCAGTTAAATGCTGGAACGATTTTGCCAGAGGGGATTGTTATTCTCACCCTCTTAGGGGTTTTGATTGTTGATTTGATTTTGGGGCGTTCATCTGCACGCTGGATTGGATATCTAGCGATCGCAGGTTTGCTTGCTTCCATTGTCGCCCTAGTTTTTCAATGGGATTCTTCTAATCCCATCTCTTTTACTGGTAGCTTTAACAGTGACGACCTCAGTATTATCTTTCGCGGTATCATTGCTTTATCTGCCGTTGTAACTATATTGATGTCAATTCGCTACGTTGAGCAGAGCGGCACAGCTTTAGCCGAATTCATCGCTATTTTGATGACTGCTACCCTGGGAGGAATGTTTTTATCCGGGGCTAGTGAGTTGGTGATGATTTTCATCTCCCTAGAAACCCTGAGTATTTCTTCTTACTTACTCACAGGTTATACCAAGCGTGACCCCCGCTCAAACGAAGCGGCACTGAAATACTTGTTGATTGGAGCTTCAAGTACAGCAGTATTTTTATATGGGGTATCACTGCTGTATGGGTTATCGGGTGGACAAACCGAACTGAGTGCGATCGCTAATGGTATAGCCACAGCTAAGCTCGGTCAATCTTTAGGTTTGGTAATTGCCCTTGTGTTTGCGATCGCAGGTATTGGCTTCAAAATTTCTGCTGCACCCTTCCACCAATGGACACCAGACGTTTACGAAGGCGCTCCTACCCCGGTAATTGCCTTTTTGTCTGTCGGTTCCAAAGCCGCCGGATTTGCCCTAGCCATTCGCTTGCTGACAACAGCTTTCCCCCTTGTTGTTGATGAGTGGAGGTTTGTCTTTACAGCTCTTGCCGTTCTTAGTTTGATATTGGGTAACGTAGTTGCCTTGGCACAAACTAGTATGAAACGGATGCTAGCTTATTCATCCATTGCCCAAGCTGGGTTTGTGATGATTGGCTTAATTGCTGGTACGCAGGCAGGGTATGCCAGTATGCTATTTTACCTACTGGTTTACTTGTTCATGAACTTATGCGGCTTCACCTGCATAATTCTATTCTCCCTGCGAACGGGAACTGATCAGATTGCTGAATACTCCGGCTTGTATCAAAAAGACCCGCTCCTGACACTAGGATTAAGTGTTTCTTTGCTTTCTCTAGGTGGTATTCCACCACTAGCTGGATTTTTTGGCAAGATTTACTTATTCTGGGCAGGTTGGCAGGCAGGCCTTTACTGGTTAGTTTTGCTAGGTTTAGTTACCACCGTTGTCTCCATCTACTACTACATTCGCGTAGTTAAGATGATGGTAGTAAAAGAACCCCAAGAAATGTCTGACGTAGTGAAAAATTATCCCGAAGTGCGTTGGAATTTGCCTGGATTAAGACCTTTGCAGGTCGGATTAGTGGTAACTTTAATTGCTACTTCCATAGCTGGAATTTTGTCAAATCCGCTGTTTACATTGGTTAACAACTCCGTCTCCCATACGCCAATTTTACAAGCGATAATTCTTGACAAAAATCAGGTAAGTACGATTAATACCAAGCAACCAGAAGAGCTGTAGTTACAACTTTCTTAATGAGAGCTAATAGCTATTTATCAAATAGCTATTAGCTCTATTAACAGAGATAGAGCGGGTATTAATTAAGTTAAAAACTTGCTAAAAATCTTGATACAGCAGTTTTAAATGCATAGTTATAGAGCTTAATTAAATTATTTTCAAGTAATTACTTATATATCTTGCTACTGAGAATTTAATGCTGGATTTTATCCTAAGTGAAAATCTTCGTTAAAATCAACTGAGTTACTATTTATTATTAAATATAATATAATTCTTAAATTGGAAGTTTGATAATAAACTCAGAACCTTGTCCTAGTACTGAATTTACCTCCAGAGTTCCTCCATGTTTATTGACAATAATTTGACGAGCAATAGATAATCCCAATCCTGTACCTTGTCCTACAGATTTAGTGGTGAATAAATGGTCAAATATTTTTGCTTTAACGTCTGCGGACATTCCCCCTCCGTTATCTTTAATCCGAATTAAGATATAATTTTTATCTTCACTGAGCTTGGTTTGAATTAAAAGCTGATTAGGATTAGCCTGAATTTCAATATAGCTACGTTCTACATTAGACTCCTCTAAAGCATCAATTGCATTAGCTAATAAATTCATAAATACTTGATTTAATTGTCCACTAAAGCATTCTATTAAAGGAAATTCTCCATAATCTTTAATCATCTGAATAGCTGGACGAGTTTTATTTGCTTTCAAACGATGCTTAAGAATGACGAGAGTACTGTTAATACCTTCATGAACGTTAAATAAAACTTTTTTTTCTGTATCTCCTCTAGAGAAAATTCGCAAGCTGCTGCTGATATTAGAAATACGGTCTGTGCCTTCTTTCATTGAGGAAATGAGTTTGGGTAGATCATCATGTATATACTCCAAATCAATCACTTTGATTTTTTCTTGAATTTTTTGTGACGCTTCGGGGTAACTCTGTTGATAAAGGTCAACCAGAGACAACAATTCATGAATATACTCTTGAGCTGGAGTCAGATTACACGCTATAAAACCAATTGGATTATGAATTTCATGAGCAACATCTGCAACAACACTTCCTAAAGCAGACATTTTATCCTGCATTAGTTCTAGATTAATCAACGTCTTTTCTAGTTCATCACTTCTTTGCTCTAGCTTACTCTGTGATTCTTTTAGCTCATCAATTACTGCTCTGAGTAAGTATTCTTTTTTTTGATTTGTCTCTTCTAACTTTTCTCTATCTGCCTCCGAACGTTGCAATTGCTTTTGGAGAATTCTATTAGCTTTTTTGAGTTCTTTAATTTCTTTTTCACAATCTATAATTTCCATAATTATCAGCTAGTTCCCAAAATTAGAGTTACGAAAGTTTCGTTGTGAAATTGGGTCTGGCCAACTAAATCTATAGGAGAAATTTCTCCATAGGAGTAGAATCCACACATAGGTAGAGAACTAGCAAGAGATTGTTTAGCATTCTGATATTCTTCTTGTGTCTTTGTACCTAGTAGTTGCCGACGAGCTACACATGAAAAAAATATTGCAGCCTCTGGCTTGACACCTGGATAATTATTAAGAGCTGTAATAGATGATGCTTGAGAAGCTGCCAAAATATCTTCCACAGCTGCTTCTGAAATTTGAATAGTTGCTTGCTCAGTAATATCTGTAAAAAATGTAACGCTTCCTGTTTCCTGATTGTAAGCAATTGGCGCTCTCATATAAAAATTCTCTGAGTCTTGAGTAAAAACTGCTAGAGGATATTCTATAGAAGGCGGCAGCAAACCTAAATAATGATGATAGAAATCTAAAGCAGGTTTACTATCTATTTCATAAACTATGTTTTTGTCTACCTTGGTCACTTTGCTTTTTTGACCAGTCGGGTACCAACCGCTTGCTACACCATAGGAAAATAGTAAGTTTCCTGAAAAAAGCAAAATTGGTACAGAATCACTTAAAACTTCTGTTTGAAAAAACTGATATGTATTTTGATATCTTGATTGATCAGCTGCTAAACCGCCGAAGATTGGTACATTTTGCCCCAAAGCTAACTTTAAACCCTCTAAAATAGCTACACCGCTAGTTGTAAGGCTTTCTGGATGAGTTAAGCATAGCTGAGGATCTGCTGTGCTTTTTACTTTGGCTTCTTCCACAGCTTGTTTAGTCGCGGTAAGTGGATTGCATGAAACTTTGCGTCCAACCCCTGCATAAATTTCCACTTCATCAGAGCAAAACAACATTAAGGTGATTGAATCTTGCTGAAACTCTAAAACGGAAGAAATTTCCCCATCTGTTGTTCCACCAATCAATTGAATGCCAGGAAAAGCCTGATGGATTTGTTGCAATATAAGGGAATGGTCAAAGTCAATTGCAGCAAAAAGAATCCCAGCTTGTGGAATATCTCCTGCAAGAGAACTAATGCATTGTTGAAGCACTTCCTCAATTGCTGCTAGAGATTCAGGATCATTACTGTGGGCTACGACCGCTTTAAACATAAATTTATCTATCTAGAGAATTATGCCCCTACTGTTATATAGTTCCCTAAATCTGATAATAAATTTACTTATGTACTAACTTCATATCAAAACTCACTAAATATTTAAAAATGATATAGGAATATATACTAAGTACACGTAATGTTTGATTGATAAAATTTAAAACATTAGCTTTAACAAATAGTATTTAGTTTTAAAAAAGCCGTGATGTTTATGAAACGGGTAGCTTGATAATAAACTCTGAACCTTCTCCAGGTAGCGAATTTACCTCTAGAGTTCCTCCATGTTTATCGACAACAATTTGACGAGCAATAGATAATCCTAAACCTGTACCTTGACCTACAGGTTTAGTAGTAAATAAATAGTCAAATATTTTTGCTTGGACATCTGCTGACATTCCCACTCCATTATCTTTAATGCGAATTACAACATAATTTTTATCTTCATTGAGCTTGGTTTGAATTAAAAGTTGATTGGGACTAAATTCAATTTCAAAATAACTACGTCCGATGTTAGACTCTTCTAAAGCATCAATTGCATTAGCTAACAAATTCATAAATACTTGGTTTAGTTGTCCACTAAAGCATTCTATTTCTGGTAAGTTATCGTAATCTTTAAATATTTGAATTTCAGGTCGATTCTCTGATGCTTTAATGCGGTGTTTGAGAATCATAATTGTACTATCAATCCCATCATGTATATTACAGTAAACTTTGCGATCGCTATCTCCCCTTGAAAAAATTCGCAAACTAGTACTGATATGATGAATACGCTGAACACCCTCTCGCATTGAAGAAATTAAGTTAGGCAAATCGTAACGTATATACCCTAAATTAACTGCGCTAATTTCTTCTTGAATTTCTGAAACTGTTTCAGGATAATACTTTTGATATAGATCAACTAAGTTAATTAAGTCTTGAAAATATCCTGAAGCATGATTTAGATTTCCACGAATGAAACCAACTGGATTATTAATTTCATGAGCAACTCCTGTCACTAATTGACCGAGAACAGACATTTTTTCTTTTTGTACAAGTTGTAGTTGAGACTCCTGTAGTTCTTTCAATGCTTGAGAAAGAGCTGCTGTTCTTTCTGCTACTCTTTTTTCTAAAGTTTTTGTTAAGTTTCTTAGTTGAAGATGGGTATTAATCCTAGCTAACAATTCTTCTTTTTGAAAGGGTTTTGTGATGTAATCAACTGCTCCTAGACTTAGACCTTTTACCTTACTATCTGTGTCAGAATTGGCAGTCATGAAAATTACTGGAATATCACGAGTTGCTAAATCCTCTTTTAAGATTTTACAGGTTGTAAATCCATCTAGTATCGGCATCATTACATCCAATAAAATCAAATCAGGTAGTCTATCTTGAACCTGCTGGAGAGCTTTTTCGCCATTCAGTGCAGTAACTATTGCAAAGCCAGCATCTGTTAATTCTTGAGAAATATATTCTAAATTTGTATTAGTGTCATCTACAACTAATATTAAATTATTTTCTTGTATACTATGCATATTTATTCCTTGGAATCATACTTCTAAATTAATTTTTTACTGTTGTTAGCTGAAAAATTTTTCTTGAGTTATACGAATTTTCGTTAAAATATCCTATAGAAATACTTTTAGTAAACACGGACTAGAAAATCAAGGGTGTAATATAAACGATTTTGATATTACTCTTACAAAAGAGCTTAGAAGATGACTAAGAAGTTTCATCTAATTCATGCTAGGCGATTATCAAGATACTCCTGGTAAGTTTGTAAGGGGTTTAACCCCTCACATTAAAACTTTGATTTTGCAGGTAAAGTGAGTGAGAAACTCAAGTTTGACAAACCTATAGTTCCCAAAAACTATACAACAGCAACAGTTTCACCCTAAATTGCAGAAAAAATAATATATAAACTCATAAATTAGCTTAAGAGTTAATAAAATCACCTATTTTGGCAATTAGCTGCTGCTTACTTGTTCTACTTTATGTCGGTTTAAGAAGCTTAGTTAAGGTGTTGCCACCTTAACTAAGTTGAATATAATGGAGTTCAGTTCCATCCTTACAGAGCAGATAGCGATCGCTAATCAACTTTAAGCGATCTACCTATTTCTGGATGCGTTTTCTCAATCACTGGTTACACAACAACGCCTTCCATAATACAATTGTGACTGACTAGACTATTGGCATTATTGAATTGAGACACTGCGTCCCAGTGTAAGCATCAACATAAAGCACCGATATCTCGGTAAATCATATTCCTCGCAAAAGCCGCAAAATTCCTAGAATTGGGAAAATAGCTGCCGGGACGCATAGCCAATATAGCAATTCCAATCTTGTCATTATTCAAGCTATATTTGATATCTTGTACACCGTAATATCGGTTTCTGTAAAAGGACAACTTCTTCACCTGCAAACCTTTAGCAATATTAACTAGGTTAAAAGAAGTTTTAAGCTATTATTATGTCCTCGTTAAAACTGCGTTTTTATTGAGAATAAATAACCAATGAATCATGGTTATAAAAACATGAGTCAATACTCTCACAAATAGTTAAGAAAGATCCGGCAATGGGTAGCCTTACCAAGGGGAGGGTGTGCGACAGCGTGGATGGAGTTTATTTTATGTGCCTGGCAATTGCTATACGTTATACTGAAAAAGTGCTTTGTAAGTAAAGACTATGTTTTTGCTCATTAGCATACGCTTAAGAAAGTAATAACTTATTATAAAACGCTTCTCTTTAATCCTATTTTCCAAGCTGTACATGAGTTTTATGAGTTCTAAAAACGCATTTAATCGCTTTTACTCAACTCATTAATATTACTTGGATAGCTGAGTTACTACTCAACAGAAATTGGTATGCAATCTAACAGTATTTAGTTTACAACACTTACTACTTTGTATCTTTAACTCCTATAAAGATACACTTTACTATAAGCATTACAATAAATAAACATTTCATTATTATAGATAAAGTTATTATAAAGTTCTTGATAAAATATTCTGTAATTTTGCATATAATCAAAAAGTACCTGCTAAACCCATCATTCAAAGATTTTCTTGCCTTAGCCCTGTTAGTATGGGCAAGAATTATTAATTGAACAAAAGCCAAACACGAGTTAATTTTGCATGAGGGCTATTTAATTCGTTACAGGATGCCTTATTTGTTCTGTAAGAATGGCTATGAATTTCAATAAAATCTTCTGGAGAAGAGATGTATCTGGCACATTCATTCATGAGTGACGAGAAGAAGCAAAGCTTTCAGCAGCCTTTAATTATGGCTGTAGAAGATCATGATGATAGTCTCCTGCTGATTAGCTATGCTTTGGAGTCACTTGGCTGTCGATTCATTTGTCAAATAGACTGTTCCACAACTGTACTGGTAGCTAAAGAGTATCAGCCAGACTTGATTATGTTAGATATTTTATTACCAGGTCTCAGTGGTATCGATGTTGTCCGTCATTTAAAGCAAGAACCCCTAACTTGCAAAATCCCAGTGATTGCAGTTACAGCTTTAGCTAGCAGGGAGGATAGAAATCGTATTCTTCAGGCGGGGTTTGATGATTATATTAGCAAACCATACATGATTGAGGATTTAGAGGCTATTATTCGACGTGCGCTTTGTGGTAAATTCGAGCTTAAATCAACCGTTGAGTTATGTCAGGAATAACTCGATTCCGGTTAAACAATTTAAAACTCAAAAATCCAAATACATACTCATCCAAGCATCCTAAACTATTGACTGAATGCAAATATAAATAAAGGCAAGCTTACTTGGAAAAGGATTAACTTAAATATTTTTAGGTAGTTTTACAGTAAAAATACTACCTTTACCTTGTTCAGAAACAACCTCGATTTTTCCCTCGTGTGCTTCGACAATTCGACTAGATAGATGTAGCCCTAAGCCACTACCTGAGCGTTTATTTCTACCTTGGCGAAAGCGCTCAAAAATTGTTGCTTGGTCTTCTGGTGCAATCCCATATCCTGTATCTTCTACCTCAATTGTTACCCAATCTTGAAGCTCAGGAGTAGTTGATGTTTCAAAAATGCGGATTGTTATGCTTCCTGTATCTGTAAATTTAATAGCATTTGCAATCAAGTTGTTTAGTACTCGCCGCAGTTCTAAGCTATCACCCATGACTATCCCAGCGTTCTTACTCGATGGATCTAGTTCATGAGTGTCTAATTTCAAAATCAAACCTTTTTCAGTAGCAAGAAGATTAAGTTCGCTGACGACTTCTTGGGCTATTTCTTGCAGATTACAACTTTCATAATTCAAGGTTTTTTTGCCTGCTTCAAAGCGATAAACTTCTAGCAGAGTATTAACCATTTGCATCAAATTTTGGTTACTGCGAATCATGACTGCGATCGCCTGTTTCATTTCTGGCGAAATCTTGCAGTAGATTTCCATATCAAACAAATTCAGCATTCGATCAGCAGCAACTAGGGGAGTTCGCAAATCATGAGTCAGACGCGAAACAAAGTCTTCCCTTTGGCGTGCCATTTTTCGCTGTTCGTCAAGACTGTGCTTGAGGCGTAATAGCGATCGGACTCTTGCTAGTAATTCATCAGTATCAAACGGTTTGCGAATGAAATCATCAGCACCAGCATCTAAGCCTTCCACAACACTAGATTCGTGAAAAGCAGTAATCAGCAAAATTGGAATATAAGAAAGCGCACGGTTACTTCGAATGCGACGTGTTACTTCATAACCGTCCATTCCTGGCATCATTACATCTAGCAAAATCAGATCGGGTGGAGATTGTTCAACGTGCTGCAAGGCAGTTATTCCATCTGCAACTAAATCAATTTCATATCCTTCACTCTCTAAAATTGCTTGAACCAAAATGAGATTATCGCGAGTGTCATCAACTGCGAGTATGCGATCAATTTTAGGATTTTCAAGAACAGACATGATTTATTAACTTTTAACAACTCTTTCGAAAGTAATTTATAGTTTGAGATTCGGATATCCCATTGATGCTTTGCTGAATTGAGAAGGCGACTGATGAGGGTTTTGAGCTGAATAAAGAATCTCATTGCTATCCAAGTTTAAAGCCGGAGATGCTCCGGCTGCATTCGGTAATGTAACTTGACGTGGCAACTCAATTTTAAATATTGAACCAGCCCCCAATTGACTTTCAAGAAATATTTTACCCTGCATCATTCGTACCAGCGAATCTATAATTGCTAAACCCAAACCTGTGCCAGGATATTTACGAGTGATACTCTGATCGGCTTGCCGGAACGCTTCAAAAATGCGTGTAAAATCTTTAGGAGATATACCAATCCCTGTATCTCGAACTGCAATTGCAACTCGATTTGTAGGGAGTTCTCTAATCTCAACCCAAATACTACCAGATTCTGTGAACTTAATTGCATTGGATAGCAAATTAACTAAAATCTGTTTGACACGAACTGGGTCATTAAATACTAAAGGGTTTTGCAAGTCAGTTTGAACTAGCAATGCTAAATTTTTTGCCTCAGCTAAAGAACGCATTTCGGCAACAGTAGCATTTATCACCTTTAATACATCAAATATTTCTGCTTTTAATTCTAATCTTCCTGCCTCCAGTTTGGAAAAATCGAGTACTTCATTCAACAGCATCAGCAAATGCTTCCCATTGTTGAAAATCCGCTCTATCATATCTTTTTGCTGATGTGTCAATTGACCGAACTTAGGACGCAATAAAATTTGCGAAAAACCAATTATCGCATTCATCGGAGTTCTCAGTTCGTGGGACATGGTTGCCAGAAACTGTGATTTTAACCGCGATGCTTCTAAGAGTTTTAAGTTTTGCAATTGAATTTGTTGGCGTTGACTTTCTAGTTCTTGGTTTTTACGAATGATTTTTTCGTGGCTTTCTCTCAGCTGTTGTTTTGCTAAAGCTACTTGCATTTGAGCGCTATGAACCCGAATCGCACTTCGCAAAACCAGCGCTAATGTTTCTGAGGATACTTTGGATTTGGAAAGATGTTCTGTAGCGCCAGCTTTTATCAACTCGACAGCAATATGTTCATCTGCTTGATCCGTCAGGACTACTATAGGCACTTTAATATCCGAAGAACATAGCTGTTGAATCAGGGTTAGTCCATCCCAATCTGGTAAGCGATAGTCGAGTAAAACGCAGTCATAGGAAGTATTTTTAAAGGCAAATATTGCATCATTACCATTAATTACCTCAGACAGTTGCATCTGAACGCCTGCATTAGTCAGCATCTGACGCACAGTCATGCGGTCTACTTCGTCATCGTCTACAACCAAAATTCTCAGCGTTTCTTCCATCGGTTTTTATTTTCGCTGCCAAACATAGGTTGATGTATAACATTTGTCTTTTTAAATTATCCAATTAAATAATTTAATATTTTTTGGTATCTAAAATCTGTTACTTGTTTGACTAAGGTATTTCACGCTAGAGCCAATCCTTGTTCAGGGTTACCAGTATTTAGGCAAAGTTGTGAGAGTCATAGGCTTTATAAATGTATTTAGCAACATTGAAGTTGTAGACTTCCACCGCCTCACAAGAATATAGCCACTATTTCCAGTATTGATTGAGTAGAATCTAGTCAATTTTATTTTCAGCCTAGTTAATTAACTAGAGCATAGACACTAAAAGCCTTGTTAGTACCTAACTGCCATAGTGAATCATCGGTGGCTCAAAAAAAATAAACAATAACAAACTAAAAATGTTTTATCCGTTAAAGCAGACGAATCTGATATAAAGTAAAATAAAACACTTCATTGAGCTTCAAAACAATTGTAAATGAGTGAGTAAGCGCCCGTCCTCAGTCATTAGTGAGAGTTGCATACTAACATCATGTACCATAAGCTTGAGCAGTTTTACTCATTAGATTGATAGGTCAAGTAAATCAAAAGGACTACGTCTGTTTACTTGTGAATCTAAAGTGATGTACCTCCATGTCTGAACAGTTTTCTTGGCGATCGCTAAATTAATCACCTCATTTTTGTTGTGAACGGGAGTTCCCAGGGTTGTAAGATGACAAATACTTTGATGATTACCAGCAGTCAGTCAATATTTGTCCTTGGAAACAGTAGCTTTGCCGTATAGCTCTAAATCTGCTTCTTTTTTACGTATGTCAGTTGACTTCATGAATCCGATAAATTTAAGGTCAACTTAAAACTTGCTTGAAAGTGCTAATTACTTTCTTGCCAAGTAAATTCACCTTGTGCTAATTTGTCCATTTTCGTTAGTTTTTTTCAAAGCTTCGTATGAGATAATGGGAAATAACAAATGAAACATGGCAGTTAATCGCTAAATTCTTTACAAAATCCGGTAATTTAGCATTCGTCTCAATATTTCATACTTTTTGTACAACTATCCATATATCTCCGGCTAGATTTATGCCTATATCTAAATAGTAAAAGAGGGTAGGGTGATTATTTCTAGCGATGGATGCAAGCTGGTAGAGATATCATCTATCTTTGGTTTGGGAAAATATACAGATAGCGCTTACAAAGGGTCATACTTTGGTAGATGCAAACAGCGTAAGAGTGAGTGTAGCAATGAATGAGATTAGCATTCTTTTAATTGAAGATCATGACTTAACAAGAATGGGACTACGAGCTGCATTACAGTCTCACAGTGGATTAAGGGTGATTGGTGAAGCAGCAAATGCCACCCAAGGACTAAAACTTTTGGAAACAGCTAAGCCGGATGTAGCTGTTGTAGATATTGGCTTACCTGATATGGATGGCATTGAACTCACCCGGAAGTTTAAGCGTTATCAAGCTGAAAATAATCAATCAACGACCAAGATTCTGATCTTGACGATGGATCATACAGAGGATGCAGTACTTGCTGCCTTTGCAGCAGGCGCAGACTCTTATTACATGAAAGAAACAAGCATCAGTAAATTAACCGAGGCAATACAAGCAACTCACGGTGGAAATTCCTGGATCGATCCAGCAATTGCTAATGTAGTTTTACAGAAAATGCGGCAAGGTTTGCCAGGAGACAGTCAACCGTCTGATAAGCCAAAAACTGTAAAAATTGAAGCGCTAGCAACTGAATACGAGCAAGTTCTAGAAACTTATCCTTTAACTCAAAGAGAACTAGAAATTCTGGAGTTGATTGTAGCGGGATGTAGCAACGGGCAAATTGCCGAGAAA
Source organism: Nostoc sp. UHCC 0302 (assembly GCF_038096175.1). Taxonomy (NCBI): domain Bacteria; kingdom Bacillati; phylum Cyanobacteriota; class Cyanophyceae; order Nostocales; family Nostocaceae; genus Nostoc; species Nostoc sp. UHCC 0302. The sequence goes on along the minus strand of NZ_CP151099.1, from coordinate 15,628 downwards.
CTTTATATTACTGTTGGTACTGTTAAGACCCATGTTCGCAACATTCTAAATAAACTCTGCGCGGATGACCGCACCCAAGCGGCTGTTCGGGCGCTGCGCTCAGGGTTAGTAGCTTAATAAAACGAAGGAGTTTATTAACTTCATAGATAATTCTAGGAATTAATTATCCAACAAGAAAATTTTAGCGCTTGGTACTAACAATCCCACTGTTGCTCACAGTGGGAGTATAAAAACTATGTTCACCCAAATTGTTTTCGCAAACAATTGGCAATGCGTTGTGCTGCTCCCGATTTTCCCATCCGCCGTATCCCATTCTCGGCAATGAGTTGTAAGCTGTCGGGATTTCTGAGTAAGGATTGTACAATTTTGGCAGCTTTTTCTGGTTGGTCAATTAAAATTAATGATGTTCCCAAAAGACGACTTTGAGCTTCAGCAAAGGTAGCGTTATATTGGGGCCCATTACCGACAATAGCGATCGCAGGTTTACCCAAACCAACGAATTGTTCTGTGGCTGTGCCAGCCATTGCGATCGCTAAGTCTCCCAAATGCAAGCAATCGTTATAGGCTTTTTGTGTAATTAGTAAGTAAGCATTTTTTTGTTGAAATGTCAATATATTTGGATCGGCAAGTTGGATAGGAACTGCCGATTTTGGTTGCCAGCCATGAAACTGTAGACTTTGAGATAAAATGTTGTAGTCTAAAGCAGATGCGATCGCACCTAGAAACACTACATTACCAGAAGTATAAAAAACTAAATCTTGCTCGTCCAAACTAGTTATCAACGCAGATACCGCAATCATAATTTTCTCCCAGTTAGCATATGCTTCTGGCGAACGAGAACCAGGTAGAAGAGTTACTACTAAAGGTCGAACTTTCTCTTGCTGTTGTATATCAGGACTATAAAATTTTGCTGATGAAATCGATGGTTCTAAACCATCCATCATCGGATTACCTAAATCAAAAGCAGGGATTGACCATTGTTTTAATATTTCGGTCGTCAGGGTATCTCTAGGAAACACCGCCCGACAACGGCGACAACTCATCAACCAACGTTCCCAAGGATGATAAACTGAGCCAGAAAAGTTTTCCCAACGAGCAGCTTTTGATTTCCGTGGTAATAATCCTACTTCATCGCGTACGTAATATTCGGATTTGGCAGTACCGACAAAAGCATAATTAGCACCGCTAAAAGTTGCAAACAACAGCGGCACAATATCTCCTACAGCTAAAACCGCTTTCTTGTTACCTAATTTTTTTTGAGAGCTCACCCAACGGCGTACAGCTTGAATTTGGGTGAGCGTGAGTTGTAGCAATCCACCGCGCACATCTCGCATCAGTTGGCGTCCATCCATATAGATAAAGCCACCTGAAGGCATAGCCTGTACTGAACCGATGAGTGGAATATTTAACTTTTGGTAAGCACGTCCTTCACCGACTAGAGGCAAAGCAAAGATATCTGGGGGATTTGCTTGTTGCAGAAGTTCCTGCAAAATCCGAACTGCAATTTCATCTTCCCCATGACCATTGCTTAAAACAAGTAACTGCAAACGAGCACTTGTAGTTTGCATCTGAGAATTTGAGGATAAATCATTCATAGAAACTCACACTAGGTATTACAAGTATCAAGTAATGCTGATCATAATGCTGTAAAAGTAATTTTTCTGATTGAGATTTTGCTTAGCCGAGTGTTGTTTAGGTTTTAGCTAACGCTCAAGGTTCGAGCAGATGAAACAAAACATCACAATTAACTGTCAGTTTGAGCAAGTAATTAATGAATAAATTAGCAATGAAGCTAAAACTTACTAATCAACGCTTTATTGGGCAAGTTATCCTTTATTTCCCCCGCTAATTATTGAAGTGGAAGACAAGTTTGGCCTATCTTTCACTCCAGGTTGTTGCAGTACCGCGCTATTCTATGAAAAAGACAAGACTGTTGCGAGAATAAGGAGGTTTTATCCACATAGACAGATTCAATAACCGAATCATCCTGTAGGATAAGCAAACAAGCTTAGTTTGCGGCAGGGAAAGTCTCTGCTCTGCAAAAATAAGGGAAGACCTTTTTGGAAATTATTTAAGGCTCAGGACTTAGTATCTATCTGCTCACTCAGGACTTAGAACTCAGAACTTTCTTATGTTAGCAGGCACAATTTTGCAGGGTGGAAAATATACCCTAATTCAAGAAATAGGGCGAGGTGGCTTTGGCATTACGTTCAAGGCTACGCATCACTACTTAGGTCATGAAGTAGTGATGAAAACCATCAATGAACGGCTGCGACAACATCCCGATTTTGCTAAGTTCGAGCGTCAATTCCAAGATGAAGCTAGACGATTAGCTACTTGTGTCCACCCAAATATTGTCCGAGTCAGCGACTTTTTTGTGGAAGCTGGATTGCCTTATATGGTGATGGAATACATTCCAGGGGATACTTTGGGAGACGCCTTTGTTTTACCAGGAATACCTTTGCCAGAAGGGACAGCAATTCATTATATCCGTCAAATTGGGGCGGCATTACAGGTAGTACACAACAATGGTTTGCTTCACCGGGATGTTAAACCAGATAATATTATCCTCCGGCAAGGAACTCAGGAAGTAGTCCTAATTGATTTTGGCATTGCCCGCGAATTTAATGGTGGTATGAGGCAAACTCATACTGGTTTGGTCTCTGAGGGTTATTCTCCAATTGAGCAGTATCTCTCGCAAGCGCCGCGCACACCTGCAACGGATGTTTACGGTTTGGCAGCAACCTTGTATGCGCTGTTGACGGCACAGGTTCCGATGCCAGCGTTGCTACGCGATCGCGAGAAAATGCCTTCACCTCGTGAACTCCAACCTCACCTGAGTGCTGCTGTGAATCAAGCGGTAATGCGTGGTATGGCTGTTGAATCTCGCTTTCGTCCAGCAACAGTTGCTGAATGGTTGCAATTGCTACCTGGAAATCAGATGAATTCAACACCGCAAGCTCTACACACATACGCAGTACCTACTGTCAATTTATCTGTGCAGGAGTCAGAAAATTTATTTAAGAAAAAAGCTAAAAATCCCAATAAGCTGTCAGCGAGGAAGCTTCCTGTACTACCTAAAAAAATGGATTCTTCTAAATTACTTATTGGTGCAAGTGTAGTCTTTGTTGCTGCTACAACAGGTTTTGCCATCACTAGCATTTTTCCCAAATTTCAACCGCAGGAGACTTCAAAGCCAACTTTTGAGCAGCCACTTCAAGCGCCTACGAAAAAAGTACCTAACACTAATAGTTCATCTTCACCTGCGGATAGAGAAAGTAATACTATCTCTCCGTCCGAATCTCCATCAGTTTCTACATCCAAGCGGCGTCAGCGCAATCGCCGTGCTTCTCAGGAAGCATCTAGCAATAGTGGCAAAAATCCTACAGGAGAATCGCAACGCGGCGACCTTAATCAACCCGCTGCTTCGCCTAACGTTTCTGCTTCACCCTCGCTAGTAGAGAAGTTACGGGCGGTGCGATCGTCTCGGAATGATTCTCCCACACCATCAATATATAAATATAACCCTTTACCCACTTTGAATAAGGATTCTGCTTTGCCTGGAACAGTTAGGCAATCGAATCCTGCGGTCATACCAACAGCACCACCCAAACAGTCAGATCCATCTGCTGTGGTAGTACCAACACTAGAGGAAAAGCAAAATTCTTCTGCTGAGAGTCAACCACGTAAGGATGAAAAGTCTCAGGAACAGCTGGAAGATGATAACAATTAAGAGGATTCTTTTAGGAAGGTTTACTTTTTGCTATTTAGTACTAAAATTTTTCCATTCTTATTAATTTTCAATGGATTTTTAGGGAAATCGTAATTGTTCAAATAACGCAAAAGTGCTACCGTCTGAAAACGCTGATCAATTTGGGGGATACCCTGGCGATTCATCCGAATAGGGATAATTTTGCCTGATACTAAATCTCCTGTCTGGTTGAGTTTGACTTCTAAAATCATTGAGTAACCTGTCTGGGCTTCTGTAGATAAAGTTTGATATCCTAAAAAGTTCCCTAAAGAATAGGCTATGATTTTTCCTTTATACATTTCCATTGCTCTTGGAACGTGTGGGCCATGCCCCAGCACTAAGTCTGCCCCCGCATCAATCATCGCCCGCGCAAATTTAATAGAATTCCCTCTGTTTTCTCCATAAAAAAACTCTGTTTGATTCTTAACGTGTAGTGCTTGTGTGCCTTCTGCTCCGGCGTGCATTGATACGATGACAATGTTGGCGTTATTTTTGGCTTCTATTACAAGTGCTTTAGCTGCCGCTAGATCGTGAATAGAGTTATACATTTCATACGGTGAAAACCCGATCATGGCAATTGGAATATTCTTAGCTTCTAAATAGAGAATTTGATTTTTATGACCTAATGTTGCAATGCCTACAGCCTCAAGATTGTTCTTTGTATCTTGGAAGCCTGCCTTACCAAAGTCCATTGCATGGTTATTCGCCATATTAAACACATCAAAACCAGCCTCAGCGAATACCTGAGCGTATCCTGGTGGCGAGCGAAACGCAAACACTTGTCCTTGACTAATATCTTTAGTTGTGTAGGGATAGTTTGTTAAACTACTTTCAAAATTACCAAACAAAATATCAGATTCTTGCAAGTTAGCTCTCACTGACTTTGGTAGTAACTGATTGCGGAAGCGTGGCAATCTATAGTTGGGGAAATTAGTACCAGGAATAATATCTCCAACGGCTTTGATAGTAATAGTGTCGGAAAAGGATTGTTCTTTCCCAGGTAGTGGCGTAGGTTCTGGTAAAGCAAATGGGAATTGTTCTGGTTTGGTAGATGACGTAGCGGCATCTGATGGTTGCAATTGCCCAAACCGGATGATCACACCTATACCAATACCTACACAAAAACAGAAACTGATAAAACCAAATGATAGTAATCGTCCCAGGCTCTGATTTGCCATCGTTCACTTCTCACACAATGGCACTAGTTTAGCCCAAAAATCCGTATTGACGATGTATATTTTGGTTTTGTCAAGTAAAGAAAATGACATGATTAGAAAGTATTACTGCAATATCAATTATTCTTTACCTATTTTGCAAACTTACTTAAAAGCAAGTAGGAACTTTCTATGCCTCTGCGGAGTAACTTATGCTAGCACGTAACATTACCTACAGTAAAATAATTGATTTTGCTAAGATATCTTAGGCGATCGCACCTTTATTCAAAATAGACCCTACTCTTGAGCCTAAATCTCTTCTATGTAACTTTGTACAAGAGTATTGTATTTGATTTGACAGCCCTTAGTTATACTTTTAAACGGAGAGGGGGGGATTCGAACCCCCGTTGAGTTGCCCCAAAACGCATTTCGAGTGCGTCGCATTCAACCGCTCTGCCACCTCTCCAGCTATTTATTCACGGATTTTAGTGCTTATCAAGCATCTAAATGTTGTGATTTGACGCTAATTATTCCACATCAGTTTTACAATTATATCATCCTGAGCAATAAAGCGATCGCTCTATTGAAAACTTGGGAGCTATTACAGCTAAAAAAAGAAAAATAATTTCTTCTTCCTATTGGCTTTTAGAAATATTTCAAATTGTTCATACTTGTGTCATCCAGTTGCAATAGTTTCGTCAAATCAGTGTGCAATAGTTAATTGAGGTTCAAAAACACCTCTGTAATAAGGTAAAACTTACTACCTTTTACTAGTTTCTCTGAGTTGATCGAGACTCACCAACTAACAAACTCGCAGCTAGCTAATAGCGAATAATTAAACCCCAGTTTCCCAGGGGTTTTTATTTATGAAAAAATATCAGTAATCCGAAAAAATTCAAAGTTTTATAAATCACTGAAATCAAAAGTCTTCAATTATTAATAAGTTTGTCACAAATTCTTCATAACTTTGTCAAAGTAATGTGTGAAACTTAATTTGGCTACAGACCTATTCATCTGGTCGATTATCAAGGCAGGATTTCCTGCCTTTTATTTATATTTGTGCATTTTTTATAACACAGAGGATTTGCTTTCTGTTGCTTGGATAAACGTTTCAAACTGACCGTTAGGTGTCCATTGAATTGCCCCATCTCTTCCTGTAAAAAACAGTTGCGTTTGGCTTTTTCCTAGTTCAGACAAAGTTTTTGTATCAAGATTGGCAGAAGAAGCGATCGCTATTTGTGGTTGTAGTGCCAAAACTAAATCTTTCAAAGACTCAGGAGAACACCAAATCACTTGTGGACGAGGTAAAGTTCCAGATTTAACTAACTGTTGTACCTCTTTAGACTTAATATTACCCACTAATAACCAGTTTTGTCCTTGAATTTGCAATTGCAAAATCGGTAATTGGTCATTAATTAATTGTGTTACTGTCGAACCAGTATTCACAGCTTGACCAAGTGCTAAAGCTTGGTATATACCTTGATGCTTTTGTAATTGCTGTTGTATTGCTTGCAGTGCAATGGTATTTTCTGGCTTTGGTGAATATTCATAAAAATTTTTAATCGGTAAATATTGCAGTAGTTCTAACCAAGCATTACTTTCATTACCTTGAAAATCAGTTGCGATCGCCCAATTAATTTGATTTACACCCTGCTGTTGCAGAAACGGTAAAATCGTAAAGCGTCCTGTACCCTCATCGCCACTATTAATTACAGTGACTGTTCCCCGGTCTTGAATAACCAAAATAGGTTCTGCATCTGCTGCCAATATAGTTATCCGAAACAACGTGTTTGCAGAATGCCAAATTGGAATAATTACCAAACCAACCGCAATTAAACTAGCAAACCACCACCGTATCTGCCACCAACGCACCCACCAAACCAACATAATTAGTGCATAAATAGCCAATATTTGCCAAGTTGATATGCTACCTACAGCAACAGAGTTTCCTGGTAGCTTGCTAAAAAATTCTACTAATTCAATTAACCAATCAGTAGGATAATGTAATATTCCTGCTAAAAAGCTTCCTGCTGTCGGCCAAATTAACGCCGCTATGGCGCTAACTATTCCACCGATACTAATGATAGAAATTAATGGAGTGCTAAAGATATTTAGTAGTAAGCTATAAGATGGCATCACCCCGAAAACAAAAAGCTGCAAAGGTAAAGTCCAAATTGTCGCAGCTAAGGGAACAGCAATCAAAGACGCGATCGCAGGTGGTAGCCAACCCAAGCGTTCAATTATTGCGGGTACTGTAACAATTAATCCCAGCGTCGCTAAAAAACTTAGTTGAAAGCCTAAATCCCAAATCCATAAAGGATTAAACAGTAATAAAAGTGTCGCTGCCAATAGCAGTGAGCCTAATTGTTTTACCTTTCTTTTTAATAACAGACCAACTAAAGCTGCAAAACCCATAATCACGGCTCTAAGTACCGCAGCCTGAAACCCTGTTAAACTCAGAAAAATAATTAAAGCTAAAAAGCCAAGAGTAAATTGCGTTCCCTTTTTGAAACGCCTTGTTAACTGTAATATCACACCTAAAATCAAGGAAGTTTGAAACCCGGAAGCTGCCAAAGCATGAGCTAATCCCGCCTGTACAAATAAATCGCGGATGTCGTAGGGTAAATCAACTGCTTTGCTTCCCAGAACCATTGCGCTGACAAGTGGCCCTTCTGGGACACCTAACCAACGAACTTGGGATTGTACAATTCGCTCCCGGATTTGCCACCATCTCCATTTATTAGGCTCATCATCTAAAATATTTACCTGCCGTCCAATCAATCCTGCAAATGTTCCTTCTTGTTGAAGATATTTCTGAAAGTCAAAAGCGCCTGGATTTAATGCTGCTTTTGGCTTGTACAAAATCCCAGTCACAGTAATTTGTTGACTAGGATATAATCCAGTCACCTGAAGTAAAGGTACAGTCACGTACAGTTTGCCTGTCACGCCTTTCGGCACAGATGCTGAACCTTTTTCATTTTTTACGTCATCTAATTGCGTCGCTTCTAACCAAAATTGTCCACGTTGACTGCGAGTCAAGCGGGGAGCACTTGCCACTTCCCCACGAACAATCACAAGTTGTTCTTGATTACTACTATTTCCTGGTGGAACAAACTGACTGATATCTTTTGCTCCTGGTTGTGGCACACGCAATTGAAAATACAAGGTTGCCAACAACCCTACCAAGGCAGCAGCTAACCATACTCTAGGATGAAGAGTTGTCTGCCAAGTATTAGGTACTGTCTTGGTTTTGCTTCCAGTTGTAGCTTCTGGTTTCTGAGCAACTTGTCGTGAAGTCGTGTAGAGTCTTCTAGATACAACTGCTCCCACTACCCCCAAAACCAAAATCCACGCACCACCCCAGGGAACTGCTGTAAATAACAATCCAAAAATATAACCAAGACAAATAATTACACCACTCGTCTGAATCATAAGATTTCTTCGTAGAAGCACCTAACGAATAAAATTTGCGACTCACTTAAAAATAACTAGGCAAGCAACAAAGAACTATTCTCATGCTTGTAGTGAACTATAGTTTATTCGGTTTATACAAACAAAGCCCGCATCAGCAGGCTTTGTTCTTTTAGCTTTACTTTATTAAGGTAATAATCTTACAGCATTAGCTAATAGCTGCTGATCATAAGGATATGCCCAATTGCAATCCCAAAACGGCATGGACAAATAAAATACAAACTGCTACGCTGCCCAAATAGGCATGAATAGCACGTAACGCTTTTTTATTTCCCGCAAATCCGCTTAGAGAAATCACACCATTTATTAGAAGCAGTAACAGCACTAGCGAACCAGTCCAAAAATGAGGACTTTCAAAAATTGGTTGACGCTGCATTACTAAAGACAATACCCCACCTGTGTAACCACTTGCGAGAAATAAAAACAGCCACGGTGCTAATTGCCGATGGGCAATCCGATTTTTAAGAGCAGCATCTTTATCTTTGCTTTCAAGTAGTTTTCCCCGCCAACCTGCCAATGCGACAAAACTACCCATCACAAAAACAACGATCGCCATCATTAACGGATGCCCCCAATGTACAATCGGCTCAGGGATGCCTAGAGAACGAAACCAAGCTGCGATCGGTTCTAAAAGTTCACTCCAATTCACCATCTTTCACACACCGTAATTTTTTACACTTCATTCTCTACCTTTTTTGCGTCTTTATGGCTCATTGAATTTATTAGACTTATTGCATGATTTTAAGCTCTCCCTCTGCGTCTCTGCATCCATCGCAGTTATAAACGGAGGCTTCCTCCGCGCAGACTTCTCTCTGCATTAGACAACAATAAATCTATGCAATAGGAATGATGGAATCTACCTTCTAAAGGTGAAACAGGTTGCAGTATAACTTGCTGTGAAAACGATTGCGGTGCAGCTGGTTGTCAAATCGGCTTATTGAGTAATGGAAAACCTAGCTTTTCCCTTTGCTCAACATACAAATGAGCCACCTTTCGGGCCAAATGACGAATCCTAGCAATATAGCGAGTTCTCTCCGTTACCGAAATTACGCCTCTTGCATCTAGCAAATTGAATGTATGCGAACACTTCATCACATAATCCAGGCTGGGTAAGACCAATCCACGCTCCGTCAATTGAGTAGCTTCCTGCTCGTATAGATTAAATAGTGTCAGCAACAACTCAGGATTTGATGCTTCAAAGTTGTAAGTACTCTGCTCAATCTCATTTTGCAGGAAAACATCTCCATAAGTAATGTTATCCGTCCAATGGATTTTAGTGATTGCTTCTACCTGCTGGAGATACATTGCCAGCCGCTCTAATCCATATGTAATCTCAATCGATACTGGACGGCAGTCGATTCCCCCACATTGTTGGAAGTAGGTAAACTGGGTGATTTCCATTCCGTCCAACCATACTTCCCAACCAGTACCCCAAGCTCCTACTGTTGCATCTTCCCAGTTGTCTTCCACAAAACGGATATCGTGGTCTTCAGGACGAATGCCTAAAGCTCTTAAAGAATCAAGATAAATCTCTTGAATATTGTCTGGCGAAGGCTTAATCAGAACTTGGTACTGATAATAGTGTTGAAAACGATTAGGATTTTCGCCGTAGCGTCCATCTGTTGGACGACGACATGGTTCAACATAAGCAACAGCCCAAGGTTCCGGCCCCAGCGCTCTTAAAAAAGTATGCGGGTTCTTAGTGCCTGCCCCTTTTTCAATGTCATAGGGCTGGGCAATAAGGCAACCGCGATCACTCCAGAATTGATGCAGTGTTGCTATTACCGACTGAAAATTCACGCTTTACCCTCCTTAGTCAGCACAGTGCCTACACCATTGTTGCTTACAACCTAGCACTGTGGGGAGTTTTAGGGGGGTGCAAAATTTGTTCCAAAAATAGATGGAAAAACAGTTGACAGTTAGAGTTGTGTTAGTTATATTGAATAAGTGCCTGAGAGACGGACGCGACAGAGCGACGCCAGCAAGGCGACCGAACCTTGAAAATATTATAGTTTGAAAGTCATAATACCACAAGTAGCCTGCGTCAATTAAATTAAAACACTAGGCTGAGGTGGAAAAAAAGTCAGCCAGAAAGAGCTAATAAAGCAAACACTTCAAAACGGAGAGTTTGATCCTGGCTCAGGATGAACGCTGGCGGTATGCTTAACACATGCAAGTCGAACGGTGTCTTCGGACACAGTGGCGGACGGGTGAGTAACGCGTGAGAATCTGGCTTCAGGTCTGGGACAACCACTGGAAACGGTGGCTAATACCGGATGTGCCGAGAGGTGAAAGGCTTGCTGCCTGAAGATGAGCTCGCGTCTGATTAGCTAGTAGGTGGGGTAAAAGCCTACCTAGGCGACGATCAGTAGCTGGTCTGAGAGGATGATCAGCCACACTGGGACTGAGACACGGCCCAGACTCCTACGGGAGGCAGCAGTGGGGAATTTTCCGCAATGGGCGAAAGCCTGACGGAGCAATACCGCGTGAGGGAGGAAGGCTCTTGGGTCGTAAACCTCTTTTCTCAGGGAAGAACACAATGACGGTACCTGAGGAATCAGCATCGGCTAACTCCGTGCCAGCAGCCGCGGTAATACGGAGGATGCAAGCGTTATCCGGAATGATTGGGCGTAAAGCGTCCGCAGGTGGCTATGTAAGTCTGCTGTTAAAGAGTGAGGCTCAACCTCATAAGAGCAGTGGAAACTACATGGCTAGAGTGCGTTCGGGGCAGAGGGAATTCCTGGTGTAGCGGTGAAATGCGTAGAGATCAGGAAGAACACCGGTGGCGAAAGCGCTCTGCTAGGCCGCAACTGACACTCATGGACGAAAGCTAGGGGAGCGAATGGGATTAGATACCCCAGTAGTCCTAGCCGTAAACGATGGATACTAGGCGTGGCTTGTATCGACCCGAGCCGTGCCGTAGCTAACGCGTTAAGTATCCCGCCTGGGGAGTACGCAGGCAACTGTGAAACTCAAAGGAATTGACGGGGGCCCGCACAAGCGGTGGAGTATGTGGTTTAATTCGATGCAACGCGAAGAACCTTACCAAGACTTGACATGTCGCGAACCTTTGTGAAAGCAGAGGGTGCCTTCGGGAGCGCGAACACAGGTGGTGCATGGCTGTCGTCAGCTCGTGTCGTGAGATGTTGGGTTAAGTCCCGCAACGAGCGCAACCCTCGTTTTTAGTTGCCAGCATTAAGTTGGGCACTCTAGAGAGACTGCCGGTGACAAACCGGAGGAAGGTGGGGATGACGTCAAGTCAGCATGCCCCTTACGTCTTGGGCTACACACGTACTACAATGCTACGGACAGAGGGCAGCAAGCATGCGAATGCAAGCAAATCCCGTAAACCGTAGCTCAGTTCAGATCGCAGGCTGCAACTCGCCTGCGTGAAGGAGGAATCGCTAGTAATTGCAGGTCAGCATACTGCAGTGAATTCGTTCCCGGGCCTTGTACACACCGCCCGTCACACCATGGAAGCTGGCAACGCCCGAAGTCATTACCCCAACTTTTCGGAGAGGGGGATGCCTAAGGCAGTGCTGGTGACTGGGGTGAAGTCGTAACAAGGTAGCCGTACCGGAAGGTGTGGCTGGATCACCTCCTTTTTAGGGAGACCTAATCCACTCAGAACTCGAAAGCATTCAGCAAATAGAGAATTGAGATGGTCATTCCTAGGTCGGTCGCAGATATTTGTGATGAACTTTCAAACTATGATTTGGTTCGGAATTGGGCTATTAGCTCAGGTGGTTAGAGCGCACCCCTGATAAGGGTGAGGTCCCTGGTTCGAGTCCAGGATGGCCCACCTGAAGCAATTAAAAATGTAAAATGTAAAATTAAAAATGAAGAAAATTCAATTTTTAATTTTTAATTTTTAATTTTTAATTCTTGAGCGGGGGTTTAGCTCAGTTGGTAGAGCGCCTGCTTTGCAAGCAGGATGTCAGCGGTTCGAGTCCGCTAACCTCCACCTGTGGCGATTGCCATTAAAAAAATCGGATAAAGTTCAGCAACATGACATTTATATCTATATATATATGATGTCAGACTGCTGGGAAATGAATCCAGCCAGAACCTTGAAAACTGCATAGTAACGCGAAAAAAGCAGGCAGACACAGACATTCAAAAGATGAACGTGTTTGCAAATGTGAAAACCAATTGTTTGTGGTCAAGCTAATAAGGGCTGACGGTGGATACCTAGGCACACAGAGGCGATGAAGGACGTGGTTACCGACGATATGCTCCGGGGAGTTGGAAGCAAACTTTGAGCCGGAGATTTCCGAATGGGGCAACCCTATATACTACCTGCTGAATATATAGGCAGGAGAGAGCCAACCCAGCGAACTGAAACATCTTAGTAGCTGGAGGAAGAGAAATCAAAAGAGATTCCCTAAGTAGTGGTGAGCGAACGGGGAAGAGCCTAAACCAGTCGGTTTACTGACTGGGGTTGTGGGACAGCAATATCGAATCTAGCGGTTAAACGAAGCAGCTAAATACTGCACCAGAGAAGGTGAAAGTCCTGTAGTTGAAAACTCAAGGATAGTAGCTGTATCCCGAGTAGCATGGGGCACGAGGAATCCCATGTGAATCCGCGAGGACCATCTCGTAAGGCTAAATACTACTGTGTGACCGATAGTGAACCAGTACCGCGAGGGAAAGGTGAAAAGAACCCCGGAAGGGGAGTGAAATAGAACATGAAACCGTCAGCTTACAAGCAGTGGGAGGACGATTTAACGTCTGACCGCGTGCCTGTTGAAG